>DATCPI010000089.1:0-47113 GCA_036570165.1 Candidatus Dormiibacterota bacterium
CTACGAGTTCACTCGAGGCGCGACACGTCGACGTTACGAGCCTCGAAACTAGCTCGCGAGGTTCGTGCTGTAATGGCGAGACCTCGTGACGACACTCGCTTTGCAGCTCGTCGGGACCTGGCGGCTTGTTTCGCGGGAGGATCGCACTGCCGCAGGCGAGCGGCGAGTCGATCCAGGCCTCGGCGCTGACCCGATTGCTCTCCTTGCTTACGACACCGCTGGCAACTTCACCGCGCAGTTCATGAAGCGCGATCGCTCGACTGATGCAATCGTCGCGACGGGGCGAGCGAGTGTGAATAACAGTGCTGCAGTAAACGGCTACGACGCGTATTTCGGCACCTACACGGTGGACGAGGCGTCTGGCTCAGTGACCCAGCACCTCGAGGGTGCCTTATCGCCGAGTGACGTGGGCAAGATCGTCTCGCGTGAGATGCGCGTTGAGGAAGACCGCCTCATCATCCAGCTCGCTACGACCAGCGCAGACGGCGAGACCGTAACCCGCACACTGATCTGGCTGCGCTCAGCCTGAGCCGCGCGGGCGTCGGTCTGGGATTCGTCGACCAAGGGTTTACCGGTCAATGACGGTTTGCTCGGTGGCCAGAGCGCACTCAATCGAATGTAGCAACGCATGTAGCAACCCGGGCTTACTTGGATGATCCCGACGGATGAGGTTGAGCGCTTGAGGCTTCTTCGAGTTAGATTTACTGTCAGGCTTGCCAGAGCGCCGCCCTGGCGCTGGGCTCCTGAAGTTCTGTGGAGGGGATTGCGAATGTTTGCTCGCGTGATTCGAACGGAGATGGGCGACTCACAGACCGACCCGGGTAAGTTCATCCGAGAGAATGTGGTGCCGCGTGCCAAGGAGCAGAAGGGACTGAAGAAGGCCTATTGGCTGATCGACTCCGAGAACCGACGCGGCTTGAACGTCGCGATATTCGAGTCATTGGAAGACATCCAGGCCAGCCAAAAGTCGCTAACAGAGCTTCAGCGCACAGCTGGCGAGCGGACCGGTGTTCGCTTCTCGCCCAGTGAGACGTACGAGCTTGTAGCCGAAATCTAAGCTCAGGGTCGAATCTAGGCAGCCGGGTCGGAGCTTCCCGGCTGCCGCTTTGTCGCGAGCTTGCATGGCAATTGGATCTCGGCGAACTCGGCCTTCAATGCCCTTGCGTTCGTCGCGCTTAATAGCCTGTCAGGCACGAGAACTCAAGCCGCTGGTTTGGTGCTGGGCCACGAGACAGACGCGGGGCAGCGTTATGCGATCGCCAGCGACCCTGTTCGGATCGCCATAGCCGAGCTGCTGGAGCAGGCGCCACCGGGTGAACGCCCGGGTCCGGCGGGGTAAACGCGGTTGGTGACGACCTGTAGGGGGCAAAACTCAATCCGACGAGATCGGCGACCCTGTCACGATGCACGAGCTACTCCGCATCCTCTTACTCATGCTGGCAAGGCTTTTCCGGGAGCGGCACGACCTTCTGGTCGAGAACCTGCTCCTGCGGCACCAACTCCACGTCGCGCGGCGTTCCCGTCCTCGCCCTGACCTCAAGTCCAGAGACCGGTTGTAGGGCGGCAAAAGTCGATCAGGAGCGTTCCCGCGGTGGCATGCCATGCCTTGATATGCTCCGGCCCCGGTGCTGGGCTTCCTCTTGATGCTGCTTCGCGTCCTTATTGATTCCTGTCGTTCCCGCCAAGACCTTGCGCTCGAGAATCTTGTCCTGCGACATCAGCTCGACGTGCTCGTTCGCGGCAAGCCAAGGCCGCGACTGCGCAACGGGGATCGGATCCTATGGGTGTGGCTTCGGCGCCTTTGGCCGGATGGGTGGGCTCGTCACCTGAGGATCGTGCAACCGGAAACGGTGATCGGCTGGCATCGCAGGGGCTGGTGTCTGTACTGGACCTGGAGGTCGCGCGGTCGGCTGGGCCGGCCACGCTTGAGCACAGAAGTCCGGGAGCTGATCGCTCGAATGTCGCAGGACAACGCTCTGTGGGGCACCGAGCGCATCCGGGGTGAACTCCTCAAGCTCGGGATCGTGGTCAGCAACCGATCGATACGCCGTTATCGATGGCGGGGTCCGAAGAGGGAGAGAAGCCAGAGCTGGCGAACATTCCTGTGCAACCAAATCAAGAGCATCTGGGCGGCGGACCTGTTCGTGGTGCAAACGGTCGGCTTTCAGACGTTGTACGTGCTGTTCTTCATCAGCCACGCGCGCAGGGAGCTGATTCACTTCAACGTTACGGCCAGCCCGACGGCGGCGTGGATCTGGAGACAGGTGATCGAAGCCAGCGCTTGGGGCCGTCAACCACGACATCTGATCCACGACAGAGACAACGTCTACGGCCATGATTTCGGCACCAAGCTCGCTGGGGTCGGTATCGCAGGTATTCGAACGCCCTACCGGGCGCCGCTAGCGAATTCGGTCGCGGAACGGGTAGTTCGGACTTTTCGCCAAGAGTGCCTTGACCACGTCATCGTATTGAACGAGCGGCATCTGCTCGCCTTGCTCAGCGAGTTCGTGCGCTACTACAACCACGATCGTCCTCACCGCACCCTTAAGATGGGAACCCCGGTGCCGCGTCCACCAATGTCGAGTGGTGCCATCGTGAGTCGACCTATCCTGGGCGGACTTCATCACGCCTACTCCAGGGCGGCATGAGCTCGATGCACTTTTGCCGCCCTACACCGCCTCGTGATGTCCAGCGGGAGGCTCGACGCCGAGGCCAAAGCTTGCATCGCTTTTTCGGTCGCTTGCGTCAAGCAGAGTCCATACATGGTCGCTTATACGACCGCGCAACTAAGGCGGTCACTCGAGTTGGATGATCAGGCCATCGTTGAACTCGTTGCCTCCGTCATGCACTACGTGTCCTTTAACACCATTTCCCACGCCATGCTGCTTGAACCGGCGCGGACTGAAATGCGAGCTGTCGATTTCACCCCAGAGTGAGGCAAGGCGAAATCGGTCGAGAATTCCGATTGATATTTCGCGCGAACGTCCCGACGGAGATCAGGCTTCCCAGAGCGCAAAGATACGGACCGGAGATCCTGTACATCCTACGAAGCGCAGCGGTATGACCATCAAGCTGAATCCCTGGTGCATGGGGATGCGGTCAATGTTGTTCACGACCTCGGTGTGATTCACCAGGTATTCGGCGTGAGTGCGGTGATTCGGGTAACTCAGGTCAGCCGGATTGTCAGTCGACACGGCATCAGTGAGCACGTTGATGACTCCCTGGTCGAGAATCCAACGTGACGCTTCCTCGTCCAGGCCCGCGTATTGGCTCACATACTCAAGAGGCTTGTCCCATTTCAGTGCCGCGCCGGTGTAGTAGAGCAGGGCCCCGCCGCGTGGCAGCTGATCCACCCCAGTCGACTCCATCGAACGCTTGATCACCTCCAGCGTGATGTGCGTGCGGGGCGCAACTTCTGAGACATCGAGCCACACGGCTTCGGTGAAGCAGTTCTCGATCGCGAACGTTTCGATCGTGAGATCAGGCCGGTCGGGATTGAAGTGATAGATCGCATCCATGTGCGTCGAATCGTGGTCGCAGAACGCGATTCCCTTGACCGCGTAACCACGAAATGGGGAATTGCCGAGCCGTAATCGAGACTCAGCATGCGTCATGTGATCCCACATTGCGACCTTCATGTGCCCGGGATACACAGGGATTTGAGGCGAGATCTCGTGCGAGAGATCAAGGACCGAGAGCCGCTTTCCAAAAAAGTTGATCGTGGTCAGCTCGCTGTAAGCCTTCGGCTGCTGGCGGGTCGCCATCAAACTCCTCCTTCGCTGCTCGCTGAGTACAGCACCGTTCAGGCCAAGACGGATCGGGCGATTACTTCAGCCGTCCGGTCGCCTCATAGATCGGATTGACCAGGTGCTTGATGCTGAGTACGGTCAGGTCCTCGAGCGCGACGATCGAATGTGGAACGTTGGATGGATGAAAGCTGACGTCGCCGGGATGGACTTCGTAGCTCTCATCGCCAAGCGTCACCCGAGCGTGCCCCGACAGCACGTAGAGGATCTGCTCCTCGGGATGCGCGTGCACGTCGGCGCCTTTGCCTTTCTCGTAGAAGCCCCTGGTCAGCTCCATGGTGTCGCTCCGCATCACCGGCCCGCGCGCCGTCGAGTACTGGGGCGTGACGAGGTGGTCCCCGTGCCCCTCCAGTTTCACGAGCCCCACGTGGCGTTCTCCATCAGGACGGACAGGTGGCAGGGACTGGCTTCAAGTCCTTGTACCACTCGGGGTGCGCCTTCTGAGTTTTCGCCGCGTAGGTGCTCACGATCATCTGGTCGGTGGCGATCGTCTGCTTGAGCTTGTTCTGGGCGACCAGCAGCTTCACCGAGCCCGCGTAGGCCTGCATCGTGCAGTCATTGACGCGAGGGTCATAAGGGATGTTCTTGATGGCATTCGCAGCCACCTTGGGATCGAGTCCCTGGATCCAGTGGGTCGCGATCACCGCCGCCTCATCCAGGTGAGCGCGTGTCCAGAACGTCGACTCAGCCATGGCGTCGGTGACGCCCTGCACCAGGTCGGGGTGCTGCGCGGCCCAATCCTGCGTCGTGCCTTCGCCCAGCACGTAGCCGATCACGTTCCCCGAGCGCTGGATGAGGATCGCCTGTGAGCCCATCGTGTCGAGGATCTGAGTTTGGTAAGGCTCCCACGAGGAGATGGCGTCCACCTGCTTCTGCTGGATGGCGACGAGCATGTCTCCCGGCTGAACATTGAGGAAGCTCACCTTCTTGGAATCCACGCCGTTCTTGGCCAGCAAGGCGCGGAAGTACGCATCGCCCGTGCCGCCGGTGACCATGCCCACCTTCTTGCCGACAAATGAGTTCCAGTCGCCAGGCTTGATGCCGCTGTCGGCACGGGCAACAACGGCGAGAGCGGTATCGCCTTTGGAAGTAGTTGCGTCCTGCATGTACGGGGCGAATGTGAAGATCGGAATGCCTGCTGCGATCGCGGTCGGCGTTGCTGTGTCACCACCGCCCCCGATCTGCATGGTCCCCGCCTGAACCGCCTTGTTGATTTCGGCTCCCGAATTGAAAACCTGGAACTTGGCCTTGATGCCGTGCTTGAGGTAGAAGCCCTTCTCGAGTGCGACAAACTCGGGCACGTGCAGCATGTTGTTGGCGGTCGCGATGTTCACGGCGACCGGCGCGTTGCTCGGCGATGGAGTGGCAGTTGAGCCACCTCCGCAAGCGGCGACGGTCAAGGCAACACCGGTCAGGGTCGCAGCAGCCAGTTTCTTGGTCACAGACAGCCTCCTAGTGACTGTTTTCGGGACCGTCGACGGCTGATATTATGCCTGTCGACAAGAAATCGACAAGTGGCAGCGAGCCGTTGGTGAAAGGGTGAAGGGGTGAAGAAGCAGGCACGGCCGTTCCGGATGGGGGTGATCGGCACCGGCTGGATCGGCCGGCGGCGAGCTGAGGTCTGCGCCGGCCATCCGCTGATCAGCGAGCTCCACCTGGCCGACGTGGTGCCTGATGTGGTCCAGTCAGCTGCAGCTGGCACCGGAGCCACCTCGTGGACCACCGACTACCGCGAGCTGCTGGATCGGGTCGACGCCGTGATCGTGTCCACCGCTCCCGAGACCACGCATTACCCGATCGCGCGTGACGCGCTCGCCGCCGGAAAGCACACGCTGCTCGAAAAGCCGATGGCCTTTACCCTCGGCGAAGCCGATGATCTGCTGGCCCGCTCCCGCGCTTCCGGCGCCGGCTTTGCCGTCGGCTACACGCAGCGATTCAATCCGCGATTCTCGTACGTGAAGGAATGCGTGGCCGAAGGGCGCGTGGGCAAACCTGTCACCGCGCTTGTCAGCCACCACCTCACCCGCCAGCTGGGTGAGAAGATCGCCGGCCGAGGTGAGCTGGGCCCGTCCCAGATGGAGGCCACGCACGACCTCGACCTGGTGCTCTGGTGGATGGCGCCGGCCCGGCCGGTGCGCGTTTACGCGCAGTCGGTGGACGGCATGATGCGCGCCAAGCACGGCCTGCCGGACTGCATCTGGATCGTGGTCACAAACAACGACGGCACTGTCTTCACGGTCGGCGCCAACTGGAATCTTCCACCCGAGGCGCCGGGCTACAGCTCCATGACGGTCGAATTCGTCGGCACCGACGGTGCAGTGTTTGTGGATGACTCGCACCGGGATGTGCTCCTCAGCACGGTCAAGGACGGCTTGATCCGACCCCTCTCGACAATGCCGGGCGAGAAGGTTGGGCACGTCTATCGGGGACCTATGGAGGGCGAGACTCTGCACTTCATCAACGCGGTCGCACGCGACGAGCCGTTGCTCGTGACCGGTGAGCAGGCCCGGGTCGTCATGGAGGTGACGCTGGCGGCCGATCTTTCAGCCGAGCTCGGGCGCCCCGTCGACCTACCCCTGCCGGCCGACTAAATCCTGTGTCCTGCTCCGTCAACGAGCGCTTTGCAGGAGATCACCTCGCTGTCCTCCTCGGCCGTGACGTTGTGCAGGACGTTAGGTATGGCGTGAAAGGACTCGCCCGGACCTAATTCAGCAGTCTTGCCGTCGAGGGTGACCCTCAGCCGTCCCGAGACCACGTACATGATCTGTTCCTGCGGGTGCGAATGGGGGGTCGCGCCTTCACCTTTCTTGAACCGCAGCCTTCCGACTTCGATCGATTTCCCCGTCAGCAGCTCGCCGAACGCCTTCGAGTGCTTGGGCGTCACGTACTCCTTTGGCATGTCATTGAAGTTGTGGAATCCCATGGACTTCCTCCTTTTCGTTTACGGTTTCGGCCCGGCGAATGGTTCTAGCCGCTTGACCCAGTAGAGCTGAGCGATCTCATGAACCTCGTCCGGCGTCAGCTGCAAGACACGCACGCTGTTGCCCTGGATCCCCGCCACGGTCCCGATCGCCTGAAGCTTACGGATGTGGAAATACTCGGGCGGGAAGTCGAGATCGACCTGGACCGAGTACGCGTACGAACCGTCGCCGAGCTGCTGTTGAAGCTCGGAATCGATCTTGGAATCGGCCACCAATCTGCCGTAAGCGAGCGGGGTCGCGAGCACCAATGCCACCACTGCCGCCGTGCCGAGCAGTCTTGCCAGCAGCCCGATCACAGCGTTCGCACCGTGCCCCAGCGCTCCACGGTCCGGCGCTCCAGGGGTTTCAGCAGCACGTTTTCCAGCAGCATCCAGATGAGGCCGATGACCAGGATGCCCACCAGGATCTTGTCGCTCCGCAAGTAGTTGCCGGCGTCATAGATCAGGAAGCCTAGGCCGCTCGTGGCAGCGATCAGCTCGGCGGCGATCAGCGCCCGCCAGCCAAAACCGAGACCGGAGCGAATACCCGACATGATGTGTGGCAAAGCCCCTGGCAGGAAGACATGCACGACCAGTTCGCGGTAGCCGCCCCCGAGAGTGCGCACCGCCTGCTCCATGATCCGCGGCACTGAGCGCACACCCAGCACGGTGTTGAAGAAGACCAGGAAAAAGACGGCATTGACGATGATGAAGGTGACGGCGGCCGTGCCCAATCCAAACCACGTGATCGCGAGCGGGATCCATGCAATGCCGCTGACCGAGTTGAAGAAGCCGGCGAGTGGCAGCAGGATATCGGCCAGCCGGCGGTTCAAGCCGGCCAGAAGGCCCAGCCCGACGCCAAGCCCGATGGCGATGCCGGACCCGAGCGCAACCCTTCCCAGGCTGACCTTGATGTCCTCCTGCAGGTCGCCGTTCGACCACAGGTCCGCGGCGGCGCTCCAGACTGCTTCCGGTCCCGGAAGCGACGCTCTGCTCACCAGCGAGAAAGTGCTGGCGGCCCACCACGCCACCAGCAGCCCGACGAATGGCAGCGCCCCGAGCACGACAGACTCGGCGCGGCTGTGGCTCAGCCTGATCATCGTTGGGTCATGCCCCAACGCTCGACGGTGAAGCGCTCGATTGGACGCAGGAAGCCGAGATCGATCAGCGTCCAGAGCAGCCCGATCAAGATCATGCCGGCCATGATCCGGTCCGTCTGGTGGAAGCCCCTGGCCTGGAACAGCAGAAAGCCGATGCCACCCGCGCCGACTACCATCTCTCCAGCGATCAGTGCTCGCCAGCCGTACGCAATGCCCAGCCGGACGCCGAGCAGGATCGAGGGCAGCGCACCCGGAATCCAGACGTCACGGATCAGGCGGAGGCGGCCTGCACCGAGCACTCGAAGGGCGTTCGCCAGCTGCATTGGCACGGTGCGGACGCCGAGCATCGTGTTGAACGCAACCGGGAAGAGCACGGTGTAAAGGATCACCGCCTGGATGGTCCGCTCGCCAAAGCCAAACCAGACAAGGATCAGCGGCAGCCAGGCGATGCCCGACAGGGCTTGAAAAAAGTTCAGAAACGGGCCAAAGGCGATGGCGACGTTCCGGTTCGAGCCCAACAAGAGGCCCAACGGGACTCCGATGACCATTCCCAACAGCCCTGCGAGCGCCATCCGGGAGAGGCTTGCCACGACGTAGTCGTCGAGGATTCCGCGCTGAATCAGCGGCGGGACGGTGGCCAACACCTCCCACGGCGAAGGCAGCACTGTTGAGTTGAGCGTGAAGGCGAGCTTGATGCTCCACCAGACGGCAACGAGGAGCGCGAAGGGGAGAATCGAGGTTCTCGCCCAGTCCGCAATATTGATCAAGCCGGCGGCTATTGCCGTCCCGCCTTGCGGTCGGACGCGTGCCCCGACGCTAGTCGCCACCGCTCTGCATCTCGGCCCGGACCAGGTGCGTCACCCGCTCGCGGACCTCCAGGTATCGGGAGTCTCCGGCGAGCGCGTCAAACTTGCGCTCGGCCCTCGGGATCGGCACCTCGACGATCTCCTTGACGCGACCCGGACGGCGCGTCATCACGAGCACCCGATCGCCCAGGAAGACGGCTTCCTCGACGCTGTGAGTGACGAAGAGGACGCTCTTTTGGGTTTGCATCGAGATCCGCAGCAGCTCCTCCTGGAGGGTGATGCGGGTCTGGGCATCAACGGAGGCAAACGGCTCATCCATGAGGACGACCTTCGGATCCGCCGCCAGCGTTCGGGCCACCGCGACGCGCTGCTTCATTCCACCGGAGAGCTCGTGCGGATAGCGCTCCTCGAATCCGGTGAGCCCGACCATGTGGATGAAGTGGTCGACGATACCCTCGCGCTCGGCTCGAGGTAGACCTGCAATCTCAAGGCCATGGCCGATATTGCCTCGCACCGTACGCCAGGGAAGGATGGCCAGCTCCTGAAAGACGACGCCGCGGTCGCGCCCCGGGCCATTCACCGCCAGGCCGTCCACCAGCACGGTCCCGGCTTCCTGCCGAGCCAGTCCTGCGATCAGGCTGATCAGCGTGGATTTGCCACATCCGCTCGGTCCCACGACGGTGAGGATCTCGCCATCGCAGACGTCGAACGAGACGTCATCGAGAGCCAGCAGCTCGCGGCGGCTGTCGGCCGTGCGATACCGATGGCGTAGGCCAGTGACTCGGATCTTGACGGGGCGCGCGCCGCTGTCATTGGTTTGCCCAACCAAATCTGTCGACAACAGATCGACAATATACTGCCCGCGTGGCGACCAAGCGAACGCGTCGCGGACCGTTGCACATCAAGATCTATGGGGAGCTGAAAAAGAAGCTCCTCTCGGGCGAGATGCCGCCCGGCGCCGTTGTCAGCGAAGCAGAGCTGTCGCGGCGCTGGTCAGTCAGCCGGACCCCGATCCGCGAGGCGATCCGACGGCTGGAGCAAGAGGACCTGCTCACCTGGGCGCCTCGTCGCGGCGCCACGGTGGCCCGAATGTCGGTGCGGGAACTCTCGGAGGTGGCTGAGCTCCGCCAGGCACTCGAAGGCACCTCGGCGCGGCTCGCCGCCGCGCGCCGGACCGAGCAGGACATGACCGAGCTTCGTGACCTGCTTCACGAGATTGACGCGGCGCATCAGCGAAAGGACATCGCGGCCACCATCGAGCTGGACGATGCCCTTCACCGGCGCATCGCGCTCGCGACGGGCAACAAGCTGCTTGCGGCCGCCGCCGACCGCCTGCTCAACCGCGTGCACTTTGCACGCTCGAGAGTCCGCCACATCCCCGGCCGCCAGGAGGAGTTCCAGCGCGAGCATGCGGCCATCCTCGAGGCCATCGCCGCCCAGGAAGCCGAGACCGCCGAGCGCCTGATGATCGAACACGTGCAGCGGTCACGTATCCGCCTGATCGAGATGCTGGATGGCGGGCGCGATATCGACTGTTAGCAGGCGTGAAGGCAGCGGTCTGACCAGCCCGTGGAATTTGGCTGCACCCCACGTGCACAGCAGGTCAATCCAACGGTATCTTGCCTTGGAAACACAATGCTTGAGTCAGCCGATCGGGTCCTGCGCGTGATGGAGCTTTTCAATGGCGGAGAGCGGAGCCTGAGCTTGTCCGAGATCGCCGACCGCATGTCGCTGCCCAAGAGCTCTGTCCACCGTCTGCTGGCGACGCTGCTGGCCCACGGGTTCATCGAGCGTGACCCCTTCACGCGGCGCTACCGGCTTGGCATCAAGCTGTTCGAGATCGGCTCCCTGGTCATTCACGATCGCGGCCTCCACGCAGCTGCGCACCCGGTCGTCGAGGAGCTGGCCGTGAGCACCGGGGAGACCTGCCACCTCGCGGTGCTGTCGGGCACCGACGCGGTCTACGTCTACAAGATCGACGGCTCCGCGACCATCATCATGTCTTCGCGCGTGGGCGGCCGGGCACCGTGCTTTTGCACCAGCATTGGGAAGGCGCTCGTCGCCTGGAGCGGCGAGGACATCTTTCGGCAAGTCGTCAAGCGTGGCTTTCAGCCGTTCACCCCCAACACCATCCGCGATGCCAAGCGGCTCGCGACCGAGCTCGAGAAGGTTCGGCGGGATGGCTACGCGCTGGATCGGGAGGAGTTCCAGTTGGGGCTCACCTGCATCGCGGCGCCGGTCCGAGATCATTCCGGCCGCGTGGTGGCGGCGCTCGGTCTTGCCGGGCCTTCCAACCGGCTCAACCGGCGACGACTCCTGCAGCTTGCAGCACCGGTGACTGGCGCCGCCGACGCGCTCTCGCGCAACCTCGGCTATATCCGCCTGATCGCAGTCAGCGGCGCATAGAGGTGCGGTCCGACCTCGGACGTTTCGCGCACGGCCAGTTTCGCGTCGATTACGAAGATCGCCCCGATGCCCATGCACTGCGGAAAAAGCGTGTGGAGCGGGCGCGCGATGCGATGGCAGCGGCCGGGCTCGATGCACTGCTCTGCTGGAAAGACGAAAACGTCCGTTACCTGACCGGGCTGCGCGCGCAGATCATCGCGGGCAAGTCGGCGCTCTTGAACGGCTGCCTGCTCTTCCGCGAAGGGCCGCCGGTGCTGCTGGCCTCGGGCGGCGAAGCACAGCGAGTGAAGTTGGTCATGCCGTGGATCGAAGAGATCCACGTCGTGCCGATCATGGAGGCGGCAGGCCTGGTGCGCGAAGTCGTCGAGCGAACCCTGGGACCCATCCTCGCGCAGCGGCGACTTTCAAGTGGTCGCCTCGGTCTGGATGAATCGGGCTATGCGTTGGTGGCAGCCCTGCGGGAGCAGCTGCCGAAGCTTGAGCTCTGCGATGGCGACGCCGTCATGCAGTCAGCGCGGCTGATCAAATTCCCGGAGGAGATCGCGCTGATGGAAGAGGCAAGCGCGATCGCTGAAGCCGTGACGCAGACGGCGATCGACGCCGTCGCCCCCGGTGTGCGCGAGACGGACGTGGTGGCGGAGGCAATGCACACACTTTTCCGCCTCGGGGGCGAATACGCCCACGTGATGACGCCTTTTGTCGCGTCCGGCGAGCACATGTCGCCGCCCAACCGGATTCCCTCGGACAAGATCATCCGCGACGGCGATCTCGTCTTCATCGATATCGGCGCCCAGTGGTCGGGCTACTTCAGCGACATGGGGCGGACGGTGATCTGCGGGAAGCCCAGCCGGCGGCAGCAAGAGATTTACACGGCGGTGCACGAGGCGCTCGAGGCCGGGACCAAGACGATGGCCGCCGGCCGGACCAACGACGATGTGGCCGCCGCGGTCCGTGAGGTGGCGGCCCGGCATGGCCTGGCGAAGAACTTCATCAGCCTGTTCATCGGGCACGGCGTCGGCATGGGTTCCAACGAGCCGCCCTACATCGGTGAGGACCTGGCCGGCGCCGAGACGGTCACCCTGCAAGAAGGGATGGTCTTCGCGGTCGAGCCGCTGATCTGGGTCGAGGGTGTACGCGGTGGCGGCGGCGTTCGCCTGGAAGACACGATTCTGGTCACGCCCGAAGGCGGCCGAACCATCACTCGGTTGGGTTGGGACGAGCGCCTGCTCCTCTAGTAGTTCAGCTCTACCGTCCGGCCTTCGTGGGCTGAGCGGGCCATCGCGTCGGCGAGCTGCACGCTGCGGAGCCCGTCGAGCCCAGTCGCGTGCGGCTCACGGTTCCCCAGGACCGCGTGGTTGAAATCATCTATGACGCGCCGGTAGCAGTCCTGGCTGGTTGCCTGCGTGACCTTCTCGCCCTCCTGCGTCAGCACGCGCATCTCGCCGTCCTGCCATGGCCGCGTCACCTTGGACGCAGTGATGCGTCCCTTGCTTCCGTAAATGTCGATTTCGGGCTGGTTGTGGGGATAAACCTGGTTCGCGTTAGCGTAGGCGAGCGTTCCGTTCGAGAATCGGAACAGCGAGAGCGCCATCACCTCCAGCTCTTTCTTGCGACCGACGTTGGTCAGCACCGACACCTCGCTGACCTCCGCGCCAAGCAGGAATCGGAGCAGGTCATAGGCGTGCACGCCTATGTTGTTGATGGTGCCGAGGCCGGCCAGCTCGGGCTCCGCGCGCCAGTTCCGCAGAGGCGCACCGCCGTTGCTGACCTCGATCTGGATCAAGGCGATCTCGCCAAGGGCGCCGGCTTCGATGATCCTCCTGGCGTCGACGAAGCAAGCGGGGTAGCGGGTCATGAAGTTGAGGCCAAGTTTTACGCCCGCCTTCTCGCACTCCTCGACCACACGATGCGCGCCCTCGACCGAGGTGGCCAGCGGCTTGTCGCACAGCACATGTTTTCCGGCCCTGGCTGCGGCGATCGCCTGCTCCGCATGCAGACCGTTGGGCGTGTGGATGGCGACGACCTGGACGTCGGGGTTGGCGAGCATCTGGTCGTAGTTGGTGTAAGCGTGACGGGCCGAATGCTTTTTCGCGAACGCGTCGGCGCGGCCCTGGTCGCGACTGACGACCGCCACCAGCTCAGATTCCGATAGCTCTTGCACATGCGGCGCCGTGGCGCGGTCAGCGATGTTGCCGATCCCGATGATGCCCCAACCGACAGTCATTCCATCCCACCTCCGAAGTAGTAGTGTCTATTCAAGCGGTTCCGCGCTGTGAAATGCAGTTCCGGCCTTTGAAATGGGTGAGGTGTTAGGCCCATGAGCATGATCGAGCAGAAGGTCAAGAGCGAAGTCCGAGACGGGATGCGGATCGACTGGGACGTCCCCATTCCAATGGACGACGGCCTCGTGCTGAGGGCGGACGTTTTCCGGCCGATCGACGAAGGCCGGTATCCCGTGATCCTCAGCTACGGGCCTTACGCCAAAGGCCTCGCCTTCCAGGAGGGCTATGCGCCGCAGTGGGACAAGATGGTGGCGGAGCATCCCGACGTCGCGGCCGGCTCGACCAACAAGTATCAGAACTGGGAAGTTGTCGACCCTGAGAAGTGGGTGCCGGACGGCTATATCTGCGTTCGTGTGGACTCTCGAGGCGCCGGTCGCTCGCCCGGCGTGCTCAACGTTTGGTCACCGGGCGAGACGAGCGACTTCCACACCTGCGTCGAGTGGGCTGCGGCGCAGCCCTGGAGCAGCGGCAAAGTCGGTCTCGCCGGCATCTCCTACTACGCGATGAACGAGTACCAGGTGGCCACCACCCAGCCACCTCACCTGGTTGCCATCTGTCCGTGGGAGGGTGCCTCCGACTGGTATCGCGAGGTCTATTACCACGGCGGGATCCTCTGCACTTTCGGCGGGCGCTGGTTTCCCCTCCAGGTCAGCACGGTCCAGCACGGCCTGGGTGATCGCGCGCGCAAGAGTCCGATCACCGGGGAGTTGGTTGCCGGCCCGGAGACGCTTTCCGAGGAAGAGCTCGCTCGCAACAGGGTCGATCTCGGACCGGAGATCAAGAAGCACCCGCTCATCGACGACTGGTACCGGCAGCGCAATCCCGACTGGTCGAAGGTCAAGGTGCCGATCCTGACCGCGGCCAACTGGGGCGGGCAGGGTTTGCACCCACGCGGCAACTTCGAGGCCTTCACGCAAGCTGCCTCGGAGCAGAAGTGGCTCGAGGCCCACGGCCTCGAGCACTGGACGCATTTCTACACGGACTACGGAGTCGCACTGCAGAAGCGGTTCTTTGGGCACTTCTTGAAGGGCGAGGACACCGGATGGGACCGGCAGCCGAAAGTCCAGCTGCAGATTCGTCACGCCGACGGACGTTTCGTCGAGCGCGCAGAAAGCGAGTGGCCGCTGGGCCGGACCCGATGGACGAAGCTCTATCTGGACGTCCAGGATCTGACCCTGTCGCCGAAACCCGTGGCAACCGAAGCGAGCGTGGAGTACGAGGCGCTGGGCGATGGCGTCACCTTCACGCTAGCGATCGACGGGGAGACCGAGATCACGGGCCCGATGGCGGCCAAGCTGTTCATTTCCTCGAGCACGAAGGACGCCGACATGTTCCTCGTCGTGCGCGTGTTCGACCCCAGTGGCGACGAGGTCACGTTCCAGGGAGCGCTCGACCCCAACACGCCAATCGCACAGGGCTGGCTGCGTGCTTCGCACCGCACGCTCGATCCGAAGAAGTCGCTGCCCTACCGGCCTTACCATACCCACGACCACCTCCAACCGCTGACGGCGGGCGAGATCTATGAGCTCGACGTCGAGATCTGGCCCAGCTGCATCGTCCTGCCGCGCGGTTATCGCGTCGCATTGACTGTCCGGGGCAAGGACTACGAATACGCTGGGGAGCTGTCAGAGTTCGCCAAGACCTTCCACTACGCGCACAAGGGAGTGGGTCCGTTTCAGCACGACGACCCCGCCGACCGGCCCCGCGAGGTGTTCGGCGGCAAGGTGACGCTGTACTCGGGAGGCGACCGGCAGTCCTACCTGCTGGTTCCGATCATTCCGGCCAGGACCTGAATGCCCCGTCCCAATCTGGCTCGCTCCGTGTAGCGGACTTGATCGACTCAGCGCTCCCGTCCGACCCGGGTAATTCACGCGTGTCGGGGCGCTCTGCCTCGGGCGCGGTTCGCCTGTCGGTCTCCGGAGCGTGCACGCGTTTTGGCCGGCTGGAAGTGCTTTCCGACGTCAGCCTGACCGTTGGCAGTCACGAAATCGTGAGCGTCGTCGGCCCTTCAGGTTGCGGGAAGACCACCCTGTTGCGAAGCATTGCCGGCCTGACTCGTCTCACGAGCGGCGTGCTGCAGCTCGAGGGGCAGCCCGTGGAAGGCCCATTGCCGGGGGTCGCAATGGTGTTCCAGCACTTCGCCCTCTTTCCGTGGAAAAGCCTGTGGGGCAACATCGCCTACGGTCTCAAGCTCCGGCACTACCCCAGAGCCGAGATCGAGCGGCGTGTTTCAGAAGCCATCGAGCTGGTCGGCCTGACCGGATTCGAAAAGTCGTACCCGTATCAGCTGTCCGGAGGAATGCAGCAGCGAGCCGGGCTCGCGAGAGCGCTGGTTGTGGAGCCTCGCCTTCTGTTGATGGACGAGCCGTTCAGCGCCGTCGACGCTCAGACCCGCGAGCAATTGCAGTTCGAGCTGCTGCGGATCTGGGATGCGCGGCCCACGGCGATGCTTTTCGTCACGCACTCCATCGAGGAGGCGGTCCTGATGGGGGATCGAGTCATCGTGCTTGCGGGGCGTCCATCCCACGTTCGCGATGTCTTCGACATAGATCTCCCGCGCCCGCGCGATCGCAGCATCGCGGGCAGCGACGATTTCGTCCGTCTGCGCAATCGGGTCTGGGCGTCCCTTTTCGGCAGCCAAGAAGGAGGAGGAAAGCGATGATCCTTGCACCGGGCGTTCGGCGATCCCTCGGCCTCGGACTGGCGGCGATGATGCTTCTCGCCGCATGTGGCGGGAGCGGCAACACTGGACAAGCGTCTCCCAAGAGCCTGCTGCCCATCAGCATCTCGGCGATCGGCGAGCCGCCGATCTTCCTCAGCGTGTACATCGCAGTGGCCAAGCAGAAGGGGTATTTCGAGAAGGTCGGCCTGCAGAACCCTGACATCAGGTGGTTCCAGAACGGTGCGCAGGTCGCGACCCAGGTCATCACCGGAAACGCAGTCGCGGCGGTAACCGCCACGCAGGCATCGGAAATAGCGATGGCTGGGGGCACGCCGATCGTCGCCATCGGCGGATTGAACAACCAGGACTTTTTCGTGGCTTCCAACCTGCCCGACGTGCACGGTTGCACGGATCTCAAGGGCAAGGTGGTCGCCTATGACCAGCCCAACGGCGCGCGAGACCTTTATCTCAAGGCATACCTGGCCACCTGTGGCCTCGCCATCGGCGATGTGAAGCTCGTGTCGAGCCAGAATGCGCCCCTCATCAAGGCCGGCATTGCCGGCCAGGTCACAACCGGCGTCTTTCACATCAACGAGCTCGCGGCCGTGGAGGCCGACACCCACAAGACTTGGACCAAGCTAGAGCGTCCGGACGTGATCCAGAAGAATCAGCACTACGCGATGCTGATCGTGCAGAAAAGTTCGATCCAGTCACAGCGAGATCTGCTGGTTCGCTTCCTGGCCGCGTGGATCCTCAGCCTTCGCTTCATGCAGGACTCAAAGAACACCGACGCCTTTGCGAAGATCGCCTCGGATGCGACGGGTGACCCGCTGGAAGCCGATAAGCTGGCGATTGCCGCCTTCCAGAAGATCGGATTCTGGGACCAGACCGACAGCGGTTTGACCCAGTCTCGCGTGCTCGGTTCGCAAAAGATTCTGCAAAGCGTCGGTGCCATCAAGGCCAACCCGCCCCCGGGTTACAACGACATGGTTGATCTCTCGCTGTACCCGGACGCTTTGAAAATGGCGAATTCCGCCCATTGATCAGTCGCGCGGACCTGGGCCGCCGGATCCAGCTGGTCCGAGCCGAGCGGGCAAGGTGGATCCAGGCGGCCTGCTACGTGCTTTCGATCGGGACCGTTCTCGGCCTTTGGCAGTACGTCGGCAAGGACTTTGGAATTCTCTTCGCGCCGCTCACGGCGACGCTTGAAGAGATTCGCGAACTTGTCGTCGGCGGAATCATCGGTCCCGCCATGCTCGTCTCAGGGCAGCTTTACGTGCTCACGCTCGGTATCGATCTGGTCGTCGGCCTTGCGACTGGGCTGCTGCTGGCAAGGGTGCGCTGGTTTGCCGCCGCCTTCGAGCCGTATGTCTTCATGCTCTATGCGGCCCCGACGGTCGCGCTCGTGCCGATGGCTCTCGCGGTTTTCGGCTTCAGCCTCACGCCTCAGGTCATCGTCGCCGTCCTGATCTCGGTTTTTCCGATCGTGTTTCTGGTGACCGAGGGAGCTCGCAGCATCCCGAGTGCCTATCTCGACGTCGCCTCCAGTCATGGGTCATCCGAATACCAGTTATGGCGCGACGTGATCCTGCCGTACGTCACCCCGTACTTCATGAGCGGTGTAAGGCAGACCATCCCGCTGGCCATGGTGGGCACGCTGGTGGCTGAGTTCTTTCTGGCGGCCAGCGGCGTGTCCGGCCTGCTGATAGAGGGAGTCACCGCGTTCCAGCCAGCCAAGGTCCTGGCGGTCACCGTGCTCGTCTCGATCCTGGCCATCGCCCTGGTTGGCGTGGGCGAGCTCGCCGAGAGATTCCTGGTGCCATGGCGGCAAGCGGAACAGTCCTGAGCGCATCCCGGCTGACGCGGCGCCCCTGGCGGGCCACCTCGCGCGACCTGGCGCCATGGATCGCGGGGGCTGCCATTTTGGTTGTGTGGGAGGTCGGGGTGAGCGCGAAGCTCCCATACTTCGTGCCCCGACCGAGCGGGATCATTGCGGCGCTGCCCTCCGTGGTCAGCAAAGAATCCTTCTGGCAGGAGGCGCTCTCGAGCTGCGGCGCGATCGTCGCCGGTACCCTGATCGGCAGCGTTCTCGGGGCGGTGCTCGGCCTGATCATGGGCCGCGTTCGCGAGGTTGGCTGGCTCTTCGCGCCGCTGATCAGGACGCTCTACTCGATGCCGCTCACCGCCCTCGTGCCCATCATGGTGCTGTGGCTCGGTTACACCGAGAAGGCGAGGTTGGTGACCATCGTGATCGCCGTGTTCCTTCCTGTTGTCGTGACGACAAGCGACGGGGCACGAAGCGTCCCCGGTGAATTCCTGGACGTCGGCAGGACCTTCGGGGCCAGGAGCCTTCAGGTCTGGTTTGGTATCGCCCTGCCTGCGTCGCTACCGCAGATCCTGGCCGGAATGGACATCGGCATAGGGCGGGCGATCACTAACGGAGTGGCGGTCGAAGTGCTCGGCAGCGTGAGTGGGCTCGGCTATCAGCTCTTCGCGCTGTCGCAGATGCTTCGTGACAACGTTTCGTTTGTCTACGTGATTGCGCTGACCGTCTTTGCCATCGCCTCGCGCACGGGGATCAGGGCGCTCAGCCGCAGGCTCGCGCCGTGGTACCGGCCGCGCGAGCTCGGGGCGGCCTGAGTCCCTACGCGCTCGCAGCGCCCAATTTCTCTGCCAGCCAGTCCGCATAGGCGGTGCTGGCGAGGGTCAGGTAATCATGCTGGCAATGCTGGGCGCCGCCCTCGGCCGCAGTGAAGATGCGCAGCGTCTTGTCCTGCGATCCGACGGCGTCAAATAGAGCGCGAGCGTCCGCCGCCGGGATCTGCTCATCCTCTTCGCCGACCAGGAGCAGAAACGGGCACCGGATGCGCTGGGCCACGCCGTCCAGCCGGAAATCGCGGAGCTTTTCCAGGGCGGCCTCCGTGCTTTCCACTCCAAGCACCCACTGGATGTGGTGACCAGGGACCGACAGCTGCGTCTTGAAGCCGTACTCGAGGCGCCGCTTCCACGTCGCCTGGTAGTCCCAGATGGCGCCCCACGCGACGCACGCCCGATAGCGAGGCTCGTACGCCGCAATTCGAGGTGCGTAGTAGCCACCGAGGCTGATCGCCAGCACACCTACGCGGTCCGCGTCGACGTCTGGCCGCGTCCGCGTGTATTCGAGAGCGGCGGTGCCGGCGAGCTCGTAGTCGTGACGCAGCGGAAAGCCGCGAAAGCGGATCGATTCGCCGTTGCCTGGGCCATCGACGATGAGGCAGGAAAGGCCCCGCCGAACGATCTCGGGTCCGCCGCGCAGATAACAGAGCTCTTTCGTGATGTCGAGGCCATCGAAATACACCACACACGGCCGGCGGCCGGCGGGTGCGTTTTCCGCGTGGACGAAGTAGGCGGGGAGGCTGCCGCCCTCATAGGGGACTTCCACGGGCTCGATGCCCGGCCGGTCGGTGAGACGGGCGAAATCGTGGAAGCTATCCACCGCCTCGCGGTACGCAGCCAGCGCAGGTGGGTCCTTTGGCGTGCGGAATCGCTCGCCGATCTGGAGGTAGGAACACGCACGAAGGTGGAGCTGGGCGGCCGTGAGTCGGTGGCCGGCCGCCTCTTCGCGCTGTGCCCATTCCCGCAGCCGGCGACCCTCGTCGCACCAGGCCTCGAACCACGCCTCATCGTCGCCGACCCGATTCCGCAGGCGGCGGCCGACGCGGTCGACCTCGCCAAGCTCCGCACCGCCATACGGTGCAGTCGTGAGCACGCCGGCAACCGCCGACGACCAGCGGTAGTCCTCCGGGAAATACGTGAACCAGTTGGCATGCTTGGGAGGCACGCTGACCGTCATACGTTCAGCTCCAGCGTATAAAGGCCGCCTGTGAACCGATCGATCGCGTACACGATCCCGCGTTCGTCAACGAAGACGTCGTTGATCTGGACCGCTCCCGCCGGCGAACGCGTGGGAGCCGGCGGCACGAAGCACGCGACTTCTTCCGGCCGGAATTGATTGCGTATGTCGTATACGCGGACGCCCGCATTGAAGAAGGCGCCGACGAGGAATTCCTCAGACTTCCAGGCGGTCGGCAGAGGGTCGTTCTCGTGCAGGTTGTGGGCCCCAAAGCGGCCTCCCCTTCGGCAGAACTCGTCGGCCGGCGGCATGGGTGCGGTGCTGAGCGGCACCACGTTGGTCTCCGTGCTGCAGTCCATCAGCCAGAGCAGCTTGGGATGGTCGCCGCAGCGATCCTCGATCGCCTCATCGGTTACGGCGAGAAGTCCGCGCCCGAAGAGCGGCAGCACAGTGTGCGTGAAACCGGGGAGCGGCGGGTGATAGTCGAGCCGCGAGACCAGACGCGGATGTGAGCGGTCGCTGATGTCGAGGATGACGATCCCGCCGTCCAGATAGCCGGCGTAAGCGCGGTCGGGCCGCTGAGGGTAGACGTTGACGTTGTGCGCTCGAAACCCTGTGTCGTGCTTCGCATGCCGCTCGATCGGATCCTCGCCGGCGCGCGTGCCGGGCAACCACCAGCGCCCTGCTTCGCGTGGTCGAGCCGGGTCGCGTAGGTCGAGTATCAAGGCGAGCTGGTCATCTTTGGGATTGGCCGGTTCGAAGTCCGGCATTCCGGTCGACAGGTAGGCGAACTCGCCATCCACGAACCAAACAAAATGAGCGCCTCGCGAGTGCGGGCCCGAGGTGTCGAAGAACGAGATGCGGCGGGGCCGCTCAGGGTCCGAGATGTCGAACAGCTCCAGACCAGCCGGCGTGCCTCCGGGCCTGACAGTCTGGTAGGCGACCGCCATTACGTCACCGCACACCGCCAGCGAGTTCGAGCGCACGCCGGCGTGCGGCAGCTGAGCCTGGTGAATGAGCTTTGGCCGAGCGGGATCGGTGACGTCTACAGCGCTGAAATTGACCGGCGCGCTCTCGTGGGCGATGAACAAGATGCGACGTCCATCCCGAATGCAGATGCCCATCCCTTCGCCGCCGTTCCCGTGCCCGCCAAGATTCGACTGCGCCAGCAGGCGCAGCCCGGGATGCTCACTCATAATCGAACCCGTGAGCTTTCGGCTTGCGCTCGTTCAGCCCCTTACCCACCGGCCGCCCGACGACGAGAGAAACGTCGAGCAGGCCCTCCGCTATGTCGAACAGGCTGCAGCGCAGGGTGCGCAGGTGGTCGCCTTTCCGGAGACCTATCCCGGTCCGTGGCGGATGCCGGCGACATTCGATCCCGAGCCCGCCCTCAACGAAGCCGCACGGCGACATGGCGTCTACATCCAGTACGGCAAGCTGGAGCCGATCGATGACTCCCAGCGCACCGCTTACAACCTGGTCATGCTCGCCGGTCCCGACGGCGAGACCGCGGGCCGGTACCGGCGCACGCATCCGCCGGGTCCGTGGATTTACACGGGAGGCGAATATTGGGACTTTGAGTACGTCCCCGGCGACGACTTTCCGGTGTTCGAGACAAAGTTCGGCGAAGTTGGGCTGGCGATGTGCAGCGAGGTTTACATGCCCGAGGTGTCGCGGGCGCTGGCGCTGCGAGGTGCCGAAGTGCTTTTTCTTCCCGCCGGCATCGACAAGAAGCGGCTGTGGCCGACGTGGCGCAACCTGATCTGGTCGCGCGCGATCGAGAACCTCGCCATCGTGGCCACCACACAGAATCTGTTCGATCCCTCCGAGCGTGGCCTTGCGATGGTGGCCACGCCCGAAGAGATCGTGTTCGAGACAACCCTCCCCGGGCTTTTCGTGATGGACCTCGACCTGGAGCGGCTGCGCCAGCTGCGCGCGGAGCGTGACGAAGTCGACTCCACCGCCCGGAACGCGGCCAAGGCGGGTGTCCTCACCCAGTGGCAGCGGCCCGAGCTCTACGCCAAATTCCACTCTCGCCAGCGCTAGCGCGCGATCAGGGCGTCGGCCGCGCGGCGCTGTCGTGCTTGTACTCATCGATCCACGCCTGCTGTGAGAGCGGACCCCACGGCTGCACGTTGGGATAAGTCTTGATCGGGACGTTTCGCAGCTCGCCATTCACGCTCTTGACCTCGCAGATGTACACGTTCTGAATGGGCGAATAAGCAGGCGGTCCGCTGAGCTTCACCGGGCCACGCGCAGCCACGATCTGAGTAGAACGCATCGCCTTCACAACAGCCTTTTTGTCTGACGTATCCCCGTTGAGCTTCTTCAACGCCTCGATCAAGAGCCGCGCCTTCGCATAGCCGGCGTCCGAGTAGTAACCGGGGTAGGTGTTGAACTGCGCCTTGTACTCGGCGGTGAACTTCTTGTTCTCGGGTGTGTCGATGCCATCGCAGTACTGGGCGTCGATATGCAGTCCAATGATCGCGGCTGGGTCCTCCGAGGGCAGCGCCGAGTAGTCGGTCAACTGCGTGATGCCGAGTATCGGGAGCTTGTCCTTCAGGCCGAATTGCTTATAGGCCAGCGTGAAGCGGACCGCGGTCTGTCCGGAGAGTTCAGCAAAGACTCCATCCGTGTTGGTCGGTATCTGCGAAACGTAAGGGCTGAAATCGAGCGTTGAGTTAGGCGCCCACAGCATCTTGTCGATGGTGCCGCCGAGAGCCTTGAAGGAAGCGGCGAAGCCGCCCACCACCAGCCAGCCGAAGGAGAAGTCCTGTGCGATGGTGACCACGTGCCGCCAGTGCAGCTCGTTGTAGGCATAGACGGCACCCTGGCTCGAAGGCTGGTTGCACGCCCAGCCTGACGAGAGCCCGTTGTTGAACTTGACGTAGTTCTCGAGCTGGATGGCCGAACACATCGAAAGGTCGTCGGTCGGGATGCCCTTGGGTCCTGCGTAGCCCGCAACTGCTGCGATCTCGTTGGCGGCCAGCGGTCCCTCCAGGATGTCGATGTTCTGGTTCTCCACGAGCTGGTGGGCCTGGGACAGGGCGATGTTGGGATCGGCCTGCGTGTCGACGACAATCGGAGTGATCTTGCGGCCGTTGACGGTATCGCCGAAGTCTTTCAGGCCGAGGTTGAAGCCGTTGATCTCGTGGCGGCCGTTGGAAGCGAAGATGCCGGTCAGCGGGACCATGTACCCGACTTTGATCGGCGAGGTGTTGGTAGGTGCGCTGGAACCCCCGCAGGCCGCCAGCAAAAGCGCCGCCATCAAGAGCCACCCGAAATTGGTCCGTCTCATGTCGCCTCCCTTTCCTGCTTGACGAATTCCCTGACCGGCTGCACCGCGCGCAGGCTCGCCGCTGGGTAGCGCTCGCCTGCCCCAGACGGAAGCCCGTGCTCCAACTCGCGCATCTCGTCGGCCGTCAGCTGGATCTGGGCCGACCGCGTGTTTTCCTCCAGGTGATTGCGACTCTTGGCGCCCGGGATGGGAACCATGTCCGCGCCTTTGTGCAGCAGCCAGGCCAACGCCAGCTGCGCAGGCGTGCATCCCTTTTTCTTGCTCAGGTTGCGAACCGCCTCCACCAGCTTCAGGTTGTGCTGGAAGGCCTCGCCCACGAAGCGTGGGTGGCGGCGCCGGTTGTCGTCGTCAGGCAAGTCCTGAGGATTGGGGACCGCGCCCGTCAGCAGGCCGCGGCCGAGAGGGCTGTACGCGATGTAACCGACGCCCAGATGACGGCAGGTCGGGATCAGCTCCGCCTCGGGTTCTCGCCACCATAGCGAGTACTCGGTCTCCAGCGCAGCGATCGGATGGACGGCGTGGGCGCGGCGGAGTGTGGAGGGTGATGCTTCGGAAAGGCCGAGGAAGCTCACCTTCCCCTCGTCGACAAGTCGCGCCATGGCGCCGACCGTTTCCTCGATCGGGGTCTTGGGGTCGACGCGATGCTGCACGTAAAGGTCAACGTGGTCCACGCCCAGGCGCCGGACGCTTGCTTCGAAGGCCTGGCGGACGTACTCCGGCCGGCCGTTGACGTCGGTCAGCTGGCCCTGGGCATTGCGCACCTGGCCGAACTTGGTGAGCAGGACGACGTGCGGCCGGCGTCCGCGGATGGCACGTCCGACCAGCTCTTCGTTGTGCCCATTCCCATAAGCGTCAGAGGTGTCGAGCAGGTTCATGCCCAGCTCGAGCGCGCGATGAATGGTGGCGATTGATTCCTGTTCGGCGGCGGCGCCGTAGATGCCTGACATGCCCATGCAGCCGAGGCCGATCGCCGAGACTCGCAGTCCGCCCAGGCTCCGCTCTTGCAAGGTCATACCCCAAGGTGCGTCTGCCGCACCTTCTCCGCAGCTTCAAGTGCTTCCGGCTTTCCTTTCCAAACCACGACGCCCTTCGACAGGATGTAGACGTGGTCCGCCGCCTCCACGCCGAGCCTGTAGTTTTGTTCCACCAGCAGAATCGAAAGTTTCTGGCCGCGAAGACCCTTGATGACCTCCGACACTCGCTCCACGATCACCGGCGCCAACCCTTCTGATGGCTCGTCCATGAGCAGGATGCGGGGGTTGGTCATGAGCGCTCGGGCGATGGCAAGCATCTGCTGCTCGCCTCCAGAGAGCTGACTGCCGCTGTTGCGGCGGCGTGCCTTGAGCTGGGGAAAGATTTCGTAGACGTGTTCCAGGTTCCAGCTGTCCTGCCCGTTGGAACCACGCGCGGCCAACGTCAGGTTCTCGTCCACAGTGAGCGAGCGGAAAATGTGCCTGCCCTGGGGAACCAGCGCCAGTCCCAGCTTCGCGATTTCAAAAGGCTGCAGGCCGACGAGCTCCTTCCCGTCCAGCTTGATGCTGCCAGAGCGGGGCGGCGAAAGCCCCATCAGGCTGCGGATCAGGGTCGTCTTGCCCATTCCGTTGCGACCCAGCAGCGTCGTGCAAGCAGCGTCCGGGACCTTCATCGAAACGCCCTGGAGGACGTAGCTCTGGCCACGGTAGGTGTGGACCTCGTGGACTTCGAGCATGGTTATGCCTTCGAACCCAGGTAGATCTCACGGACCTGAGGGTGGTTCTGGATCTCGGCGGACAAGCCTTCGGCGACGACGCGCCCGAAGTGCAGCACCGTGATGCGGTTCACGACCTCCCGCACCAGGTCCATGTCGTGCTCGATCATGACCAGGGTGAGGTCCTCCGGCAGCCGCCGGAGCAAGTTTCGCATCGAGAGACGTTCGCCGGGCGAGAGCCCGGCCCCAGGCTCGTCGAGCAGCAGCAGGCGAGGCTTCAGCGCCAGGGCCAGCGCCACCTCGAGCTGCCTGACCTCGCCGTGCGACAGGTCGGCCGCCTGGCTGTCCAGCCGATCGGCCAGCCCAAAGCGCACGGCCAGTTCCTCCACCTCATTGGTGCGATCCGCGTAGGAGCGCCACGGCTTGAGCATCGAAAACTTCGAGGGCAAGAGTCCGTGTCTGCCAAGCATGAGATTCTCGCGCACGGTCAGGGTGTTGAAGGTGCGCGTGATCTGGTACGTGCGTCCTAGGCCGAGGGCCACGCGAGCCGGCGGAGATTTCCGCGTCACGTCGCGGCCGAAGAGCGTGATCCGGCCTCCGGTCGGCTTCACCTCGCCGCTGATCACGTTGAAGAGCGTCGTCTTGCCGGCGCCGTTTGGGCCGATGATCCCGTGGCGCGCGCCGACCGGCACCTGGATGTTGACTTCGGCGACAGCGGTTATCCCGCCGAATCGGCATGTGGCGTCGATCAAACTCAGAGCCGGACCGTCACGAGGTCCTTGGCCGTCAGGCTCGATCAGCTGGTTCTCCCTCGCTTGGGCACACTCATTGCTCCCTCCTTCCTGACTTGTTCCCTGTTTTGGCCGCCCCTGCCAGCGCCTGGTCTTTAAACGCTTCGAGGGGTGCACTGGCTGCGGGCGCGATCTCGACTCGCTCTCCGGCGCGAGCCTCAAGCCAGCGCGTCAGGCTGGTGAACAATCCCCAGAGGCCCTGCCGCGCAAAGAGCACGGTGAGCACGAAGATCACGCCCTGCACCGTCAGCCAGCGCTGGAAGTAGATGCTCAAGTACTGCTGCAGAAAAACGATGATTACGGCGCCGACCAAAGGTCCCCAAAGTGTGCCCAATCCGCCCAGCACCGTCATCAGGACGATGGTCCCGTTGTGGCTGAAATCGATCGCCGTCGGGCTGATGTAGTTGTTGAAGAAGGCGAAGAGAATTCCCGACATTCCGGCAAACACGGCCGAGATCACAAAGGCCAGGTACTTGTGCAGCGCCACGTTGTAGCCGAGCGTCTGCATGCGAGGTTCGTTGTCTCGGATGCCGCGCAGCGAGAGGCCGAAGGGTGAGTTCACGATCGCCCAGAGGATCGCCGCACAGACGGTGAAGACGACCAGCACGAAGTAGAAGTAGGCGCTGTTATCGGAAAGGTCGATCGGTCCCAACACCGGACGGTCGCCTACCGGCAGCCCGTTGTCGCCGCCGCTGACGCTGACCCAGCGGTAGGCCAGACCCCAGATGATCTGGCCCAGCGCCAGGGTCAGGATGACAAAGGTGATGCCTCCGACCCGCACGGCGACCAAACCGAAAAGGGCTGCCGTAAATGCCACCGCAAGCAGGGAAAGACCCATCGCCTCGATTGGACCCATGCCGACCTTCAAGCCGTAGGCGATGCCGTAGGCGCCCACGCCGAGAAAAGAGGCCTGGCCGAGCGAGACCAGTCCTGCGTAGCCGCCCAGCAGGTCCAGGCTCATGGCCAGCAGGCCGAAGATGAGAATGTTGCAGGCCAGCGAGACCATGAAGGTAGTGCCGAGCTGAGGCACCGAGGTTGCAGCCGAGAGGAGCAAGACCACCAGCACGATCCGCGTACGCCCCGGATTGCGCACCAGCAGGCGGATGCCGGCGTTGACTGCGCTCACGCGACACTGCTGCCGAAGAGCCCCTGTGGCCGCCAGAGCAGGATGAGGACCATCGGCGCAAAAAGCGTGAAGTAGGCCAGTTCCGGGAAATAGGCCTTGCCGTAGTTGTCGAGCAGCCCGACGACCAGCGCGCCAACTATCGCGCCCTCGAGGGTTCCGAGCCCTCCGATGATGACCACGACCAGCGCGAACACCAGGATGTCCGAGTCGCCGGTAGGGTAGAGCGTCAGGACGCTGCCGCCAAGCACGCCCGCGAGTCCCGCCAACCCGGCGCCGAGCGCGAACACCCCTGTGAATACAAGGTTGATGTTGATCCCCATCGCACTCACCATCTCGCGGTCGTCAACGCCGGCCCGGATGATGGCGCCGATCCGCGTGCGCTTGAGAAGCAACCAGAGCAGAATCGCCACCAGGACGGCCACGCCCAGGATAAAAAAGCGGCTGTTGGGATAGGTCAGCGGTCCAAGCTGAGATGACTCGTCGAGCACTCCGGGCATGTGGACAGCCAGTGGGTCGCCCCCCCAAATGGCGAGCGCCACGTCGCCCATGATGAAGGCCACCCCCATCGTGAGCAGAAGCTCAGACATGGGCAAGCCGCGAACACGCAACAAAAGCCCGCGCTCGAGAATCACTCCGAATACAGCCATTGCAATCGCGCCTGCGGCCAGACCGAGCACGAAGTTGTGCGTGAAGACGATCGTCGAGTAACCCACGTAGCCGCCGACCAGATAGGTGCCGCCGTGGGCCAGGTTGACGACGCGCATGAGCCCGAAGATGAGGGTGAAGCCGCTGCCAAGCAGGAACAACAGCCCCGCGTATGTCAGGCCGTTCAGCGTCTGCTCGATGAAGACCTGCATCTATGGATCAAGTCCTGATTCAGTAGAACCACCGAAATAGTTGGCGGCGACCCCGCCGACACGCGTACCACTGAGCGTAATACATTTCCGCTAGGTGAAAGCAGCCCGCATTCACAGATGGGGTGGCGATCTTCTGCTCGAGGATATCCCCGAGCCTGACTTGCAGGACGGTGAAGTTCTCGTCGAGGTCGCTGCGTGCGGTGTCGGACTGACCGTCCTCAACTATGTGCGCGGCGACCTGGGCAACGATCCAAACGATCTCCCTCGAGTGCCGGGCCATGAGTTGGTGGGAACGATCGTTGCGGTCGGACCAGGCGTTGGGCCGGAGCGCGAAGGCGAGCTGGTGGCCGCGTTCTTCTACCTGTTCTGTGGGCGCTGCCGGCACTGCCTTGCCGGTGAAGAGGACGTGTGTGAGAAGCTCGCCGGCTTTTTAGGCGTGCAGCGCGACGGCGGCTATGCGGAGCGCGTCAGCCTGCCTGCGCGCAATGCGATTCGCCTCCCCGACAACATAGACCCGGTCCTCGCCACCGTCGTCAATGACGCCGTCGCAACGCCCGTCCACGTCGCGGGCCTGGCTCGTCTCGGGCCCGGTCAGCGGGTCGCGGTGGTGGCAGCGGGGGGTGGCGTCGGTGTGCACATGGTTCAGGTCGCCCAACTCTTCGGTGCTGAGGTCGCTGGGCTCGATGTAACCGAGGAGAAACTGGTGTACCTGGAAGAGGAGCTTGGCGTCATTCCGATCGAGTCGTCTGACTTTGCCAAAGTCACGTTGCCGGCGGCGTGGCACGGTAAGGCCGATGTGGTCGTCGACCTCCTCGGCCGGCCCGAAAGCCTGCGCTGGTCCCTCGGCGCACTTGCCGGCAACGGCCGTCTGGTCGCCCTCACCACCTTCCGCGACGTCGCGCTTCCGATCAGCCCGCGCGAGCTGGTCCTCTCGCAGCTCGCGGTCCTCGGTTCTCGTTACTGCACCCGCGCCGAGTTTGACCTCGCCGCCCGCCTGGTTGCCGGCGGGCGGGTGCGGCCGGTGATCGGCCGGCGGGAACCTATCGCGAAGGTGCACGAGATCCATGAGGACTTGCGCGCCGGCCGCCTGCTGGGGCGCGGGGCGGTTGTGTGGCGGTGACCTTTGAGCAATAATCCACGTAGGCGAGGGTTTCCGGAGCCCGATATCGGGTTACGCTAGGCGGAATTCTTCTTATGGGGGAGGCATACCCAAGATGGCTCAGGTGACCAAGAAGCATGAGCACGAACTGACCAAGCCGGGTAGGGGCATGGACCTCTCGTTCCTGGGCAAGCCCCATGAATACGACCCGAGACGTACCTACAGCACCACGGCGACCGACTGGCAGACTCGAGTCGATTTCGACCGCCTCCGCAAGGATCGACTGGCGCGGGCCCGCCTGATGATGGAGAAACACGACCTGGGCGCCCTGGTCTGTTTCGTGGGCGAGAACGTGCGCTACATCACATCGGTCTTCCAGGGCAACTGGAAGAACAACATCTACATCCGGTACTGCGTGCTGCCGCGTGGTGGCGAACCGGTGCTCTTCGAAACGGCAGGCTCAGACCTCGAGTGCGCGAAGCTCGACGCCCCGTGGCTGAACGGAAACATCCAGCCGGCGATCACGTGGAAGTGGTCTGAAACCGCGGAATCGATGATGGCCGACCGCATGGCCCAGTCGATCCTTCGTGTGCTCAAGGACAACGGTGTCGAGAAGGAACGCATCGGCATCGACGTGTACGACCCGGCCGCCTATGCAGCTTTTCAGAAGCTCAAGCTCGATGTGGTCAGCGCGTGGCCGGCAATGTCCGGAGCGCGCGTGGTGAAGACCCCAGATGAAATCGAGTGCCTGAAGATCTCCAGCGCAATCGGCGACACCTCGTTCTGGAAGATCCAGAACGAATGGCTGAAGCCTGGCGTGAAGGAGAGTTACATCACCGCGAAGGTCAACGAATATCTGTATGAGCAGGGTTTTGATTTCGTGTACGACATCATCGTGGCGTCGGGCGGCAACACGAGCCCCTACCGCCGGTGGCACACCGACAAAGTGATTCGCCAGGGTGACCTCGTGATCATCGACCAGAACGCTGTCGGACCGGGCGGCTACTTCGTCGACTTCGTCCGCTGTTTCAAGGTCGGCGGGGTCAAGTGGACTCCAAAGGAAAAGGACCTTTACAAGGAATGCCACTCGACCATGTACGGGGCAATCGAGATGTTCAAGGCCGGCAACACGACAGCGGACGTGGCCAAGAAGCTGCCCAAGTACGCCGACGACGAGTTCGGAACGGTCACGCTGCAGCAGTTCGCGCACTCGATCGGTCTCTCGCTGTACGAAGGCATGTGGATCTCCCGCGCGTACTCGATGGATTACCCGGTGCCGCTCGAGGAGGGCATGTACTTCGCCGCGGAGACCTTCGCCGGGCACCCGGGACTCGAGCAGACGGTCCGGCTCGAGGAGAACCTGCTGGTCACCAAAGACGGGCCGATCCTCTTCACCAAGTATCCATTCGAGGAGGAGGCTCTGGCCTAGCAAAGCGAAAATGCCGGCTGGCAGGGTTGTCCTGACAGACAACCTCTTCGACTCGCTGGAGGAGTTCCACGCTCAGCTCAGGCCGACCGGACTGAGTCTGGAAACAGCTGCTGCCAGCGACGAGGCTACGCTGGCCGCGGAGGCGCGCTCGGCTGTCGCGCTGATCGTCGTCTACGCGAAGATCACCGAGCCTGTGATCGCGGCTGCGGCCGAGGGCGGCTGCAAGGTCATCTCACGCTGCGGCATCGGATTCGACAACATCGACGTGGATGCCGCAACCCGGCATGGGATTCAGGTCACCTACGTGCCTGACTACTGCCTGGACGAAGTTGCCGACCACACCCTGGCGTTGTTGCTCGCATTTGCGCGCGGCGTCGTCCCCGCAGCGCTTGTGACGCGGGCCGGAGGCTGGTCGGCGCCCAAGGTGGGGATCCACAACCTGCAGGGCCGCCAGCTCGCGCTGATCGGCGTGGGCCGGATCGGCCGCCGCGTGGCGTCGCGAGCTTTGGCGTTCGGGCTGCGCGTATGCGCTTACGACCCCTACGTCCAGGAGTGGGACATCGCCGGCGTGGAGCGCTCGTCGACGCTGGCTCAGGCGCTGGCCGAGGCGGATTTCGTGAGCCTCCATTCGCCGATGACTCCCGAAAACCGCCACCTGGTCGGCGACCAGACCCTGGCGCTGATGAAGCGCGCTCCGGTCCTCATCAACACCGCAAGGGGCGGGCTTGTGGACCTCGATGCGGTCACCAGGGCTCTCAGGGACGGCCGGCTGAGCGGCGTCGCCCTGGACGTGACCGAAGTCGAACCGCTGGAGAAAGAGCACCCTTTGCGCAGCCATCCGCGAGCGCTGATCACGCCGCACATGGCCTATTACTCCGTGGAGTCCGAGAGCGAGCTTAAGCGGCGAGCCGCGGAGGAGGTGGTTCGGGCGGTGCGCGGCGAGCCGCCGCGCTGCCCGGTCAACCGTCTCGAGGCCAAGACCCGTGGTTGATCGCGAGGCTGATCCACAATCAGCTCCAGAGGCCCTCCCATCGATCCCGATCTATCCCGACCTGAAAGGGAAAGTCGCAGTGGTCACAGGTGGTTCGAAAGGAATTGGTGCGGCCACCTGCCGGCTCCTGGGTCGCCAAGGCGCGATGGTCACGGTCGTGGGCCGCGACCGGCCCGCGATCGACAAAGTTGTCCGGGACATCAAATCGTCTGGCGGGAAGGGGCTTGGCGTAGTGGCGGACTGCCGCGACTTCAACGCCCTGGAGCACATGCGCAAGACGGTCGAGCGTGAGTTCGGCCCAGCCGACGTGCTGGTCGCCTATGCCGGTGGGTTCGGCGCCTACACGCCGGCCCACCTCATCGAGGAGGCAGAGTGGCACGAGATCGTCGAATCCAACCTGACGACCACCTTCTTGACCGCGAAGTGTTTCCTGCCCGGGATGATCGAGCGCAGGCGAGGCTCCATCATCACGATGGCTTCCAACGCCGCGCGTTTGCTGGACATCCTGACCACGGCGTCGTACGCCGCGGCGAAAGCCGGGATCATGATGTTCAGCCGCCACGTGGCCAAGGAGGTCGGCCAGCACGGGATCAGGGTCAACTGCGTGGCGCCGGCGACCGTGCTCTCGGAGCGTGTGGGCCGGATCATGTCGGAGGCGCGCCAGAAAGAGGTCGCGGCGATGGCCCCGCTGGGACGGCTGGGGACACCAGAAGACGTCGCGCTCGCGACGCTTTTCCTCGCGTCGGACTCCTCGTCGTGGCTGACCGGCGTCACGCTGGACGTGGCCGGCGGCCGAATCATGCTGTGAGCCGCAAAAGTGTGGGAGGTGGCAGATGAAGCTAAGGGTCCTGTTCGCGTCGGCGGTTCTCATGTTGACGGCATGCGGTGGAGGCAACCAACCTGTAGGTACTCAGGAAACTGGACCGATCAAGATCGGCTTCCTGATCGATTTGACGGGTACTTTTGCGTCCAACGGCAAGAACGAGCAGAACGGCTGGAACCTGGCAATCGACGAGCTTGGCGACACAGTCGCTGGGCGAAAGATCGAAGTCCATTTCGCCGACACGCAGACCGACCCCAACGTCGCCCTGTCGCAAGCGCGCCAGCTGGTCGAGAGCCAGAACGTGGTGATGCTGGAGGGACCGATCGCGGCCAACGAGATCGGCGCGGTTGCCACATATGCCGGACCGAAGGGCATCCCTGTCGATGACATCTCGCTTTGTTCGGGCCAGCAAGTGACGAACAACACTAAGTACGGCAACTCCTACTCGTCGGACTGGAATTGCGACCAGCCGGATTTGATGGCCGGGCAGTACGTCTACGACCAGGGTTACCAGCACATCACGGTGATCGGCCTGGACTACTCCTTCGGCTGGATCTCCCTCGGGGCATTCATGGCCGCCTACCAGAAGGCGGGTGGAAAGATCGACAAGGTGATCTGGGGACCACTTCCGGCGCCGGACTGGTCACCGTTCGTCTCCCAGATCCCGTCCAACACGCAGGCTGTTTTCGCTCTCATGGCAGGAGCCGCCGCGGTGCGATTCACGAACGCCTACAAGCAGCTTGGGTTCACCGGTAAGATTCCGCTCTTCGGCAACACCACCCTGACCGACTACTCGGCGCTGCCCTCGGAGGACCCAAACGCGATCCTGGGCGTCAAGATCGCCGCTCAGTACTGCGACGGCATCGACTCGCCTGAGAACACGAAATTTGCGAACGCCTATTTCGCCAAATACAACACATACCCGGGCTACTACTCCGACGCGGGTTATACCAAGTACAAGCTGCTTTTCCAGACACTCAAGAAGCTCAACGGCCAGGTCGGCGACAGCAAGAACCTCGTCAAAGCACTGAAAGCCACGCCGATCGCTGCGCCGCGCGGTCCGGTGTCGATGAACCCCTCGACCTGGTCGCCGATCGAAAACATCTACATCTGCGAGGTGAAGAGGGTGAACGGGGTGCTGCGCAACGTCCCGATCAAGACCTACACGAAAGTGCCGCCCTGGGGACCGCTCACGGAGAGCGAATGGCGGACTCTGTTCGAGAAAGACAGTTCTGGCAGGCCGTGACCGTTACCGCACAACTCCTCAGTCCTGACCTGGAGGAACTTCGGCAGGCGGCTCGCAGCTTCGCACTCGAGAGGCTGCGGCCGCGTGCGCGGGATACGGAGTGGGCGGCCGACCCCACGGACCGCGTCGCGTGGGATCTTGTCGAGGAAGCTTCCGCCCGCGGCTGGCGGACGATGGGCCTACCGCGTGAATTGGGCGGTGGGGGAGCCGGTCCGCTTGCCATCTGTGTCCTGATCGAGGAGCTGGCGTACGGCGACATGGGCTTCGCCGTGATCATCGACCAGACATTGAAAGTCCAGCGCATCCTGGCCGGCATCGCCCAGGGCGAAACCAGGCAGCGCTTCCTGACGCGGTTCCTTCCGGATCCGCGGGCGGTGCTGGCGATCTGCTTCACCGAGCCGGAGACGAGCTCTGACTACATGATCCCCAAGCCCGATTTCGGCTTCCGGACGGCAGCCCGGAAGCAGCCCGACGGGAGCTGGGTCCTCGATGGCTACAAGCATTTCATCTCCAACGGACCCGACGCTTCTTTCTACCTGGTCTTCGCCTGCACCGACCCTAGCCAGCCGGCGAGCAGCGGCACGAGTGCCTTCTTGCTCGAGCGCGGCCTGCCCGGCTTCACCGTTGAGAAGGTGCACGAAAAGATCTCACAGCGAACCATCAACAACGCCGCGCTGCGCTTCGAGAACGTGGTCCTCGAGCCCTGGCGACTGGTGGGTGAAGTCAACCGTGGCTACGCTGGCGCACGCGAGCTCCTGAAGGAGAGCGCCATCGAGGCCGGCGCCACCACGCTGGGCACCGCCCGCGCCGCCTACGAAATGACTGTCGCGCACGCGCGCGCGCGCGAACAGGGGGGCAAGCCACTGATCGAGCACGCCAACGTGGGCTGCCGACTGGCCGACATGTATGCAGAGCTGGAAGCGGCGCGAAGCTTGATCTGGCGGGCCGCCTGGGCGGTCGAGAACGACCCCGCCTACGACTACCGGCTCTCGAGCGCGGCAAAGGTTTTTGCTGCGGACACTGCGATGCGTGTGTGCCTTTCGGCCATGGAGGTCCACGGCGGCATCTCGATCATGTACCGCGATGCGCCTGTCGAGAAGTGTCTGCGCGACTGCCTCTCTTTCCTGCACTCAGACGGGGCTCAGGACTCGCACCGGCTGCGCATCGCGGACCTGATCAGGAGTGGAGTGGCTTGAGAATCGACGTCCACAACCATGCCATCCCGGAGCTGGCGGTGGAGCTGCTGCGCAACGAGCCCGTCTACGGCGTCAAGCTCGACGGTGACCGCGTCACTGGCGGCAGCCATGTGCCCTGGACTTTGTTCAAATCCTTCACCGATCCTAAGGCCAAGCTCGCCGAGCTGGAGTCGAAACGGCTGGAAGCTGCGGTGGTGTCAATTGCGCCGCCCATCTTCTATTACGAAGTGGATCCCGAGGCGGGAGAGGCGATGGCAAGAGCCGTCAACGCAGGCATGGTCGACTTCTGTGCCTACGCGCCCGACCGCCTCCGCTGGATGGCGCACGTTCCGCTGCAAGCCCCCGAGCGCGCGGCAGCGATTCTTGAGGAGGCGGCCCGCGCCGGAAGCGTGGGCGTCGAGGTGGCAACGATGGTTCGCGACCATCGGCTGGACGAGCCTCAGTTCGAACCGTTCTGGTCGGCCGCCGAGCGGCTCCGTTTGCCAGTCATGATCCACCCGTTTTACAACCAGCCGCACCCGGGTCTCGACTCGTACTACCTCCAGAACGTGATCGGCAACATGCTGGAGACAACCCTGACCGCCGAGCGCCTGGTGTGTGCCGGCGTGCTTGACCGTCACCCTGGACTGACTTGCTTCCTGGTTCACTCAGGGGGCTACTTTCCGTACCAGGCCGGCCGCCTGAAGCACGCGCGCCAGGTGCGCCCGGAGTTGAAGAATGCCCCCGAGGATCCGTGGGCGTACCTCGGGCAGCTGAAGGTCGACACGATCACGCACGACGTTCCGGCGCTCTCGTATCTCATTTCCAGGGTTGGCGCTGACAACGTCTTGATGGGTACGGACCTGCCGTTCGACATGGCGCCGGAGCGGCCCGTCGAGGAACTTGAGCAGGCCGTGGATGCCGCCACGGCTCGCCGCGTGTCCGAACAGAACGCGGCCCGGCTTTACGGCTTCGGGGACTGATACAAGGAGATGGATATGGCCAAAGAACCCTGGAAGACAGACCAGTACTTCGTCAGCCCCTGGAACTACCAGCCTGAGGTCACTGCAGGTTTCTCACCTCCCGCGAAGCTGGAAGTCCACGACGTAACCCTCCGCGATGGCGAGCAGCAGGCGGGAGTCGTGTTCACGCCCGACGAGAAGGTGCGCATCGCGGAAAAGCTCGCGGAGGCCGGGGTGCAGCGCATTGAGGCCGGACTGCCGGCGGTGTCACCTGGCGACGCCGAAGCGGTCAGAAGAATCGCCGCGGCAGGCCTGCCGGCGAAGATCTATGCCTTCTCGCGCTGCATGGTCGACGACGTGAAGCGTGCGCTGGACACCGGCGTAGAGGCGATCGTCATGGAAATTCCATCGAGCGAGCACATCGTGAAGTACGCCTACCGATGGGAGTACGAACGGGCGATCGAGCTGACCATCGAAGCGACCCGCTTCGCTCACGAGAATGGGCTGTATGTCTCCTTCTTTCCCATCGACTCGACGCGTGCCGACATAACGACCTTCCTGAACATGATCGAAGTGATCGCTCGCGATGGCCACATGGATTCACTCGCACTCGTCGATACCTTCGGCGTGCTGTCACCCCAGGCCGCCGCATTCATGACCCGCAAGGTTCGTGAGCGCATCGACAAGCCGCTAGAGGCGCACTTTCACATGGACTTCTCGTTGGGGGTCGCGAACACGGTAACCGCCGTGGCCAACGGAGTTGGCACGGTCCAGGTTTCCGTCACCGGTATTGGCGAGCGGGCAGGCAACACACCGCTCGAAGACACCGTCATGGCGCTCAAGACCATGTACGGAATCGAAAGCGGGATCGACTTCACCAAGCTCTACGGCCTTTCCAAGCTTGTGCGCGAGCTTGCGGGTGTGACGGTGCCATCGAACCGCGGAATCGTCGGTGACCGGCTCTTCCAGGTGGAGTCTGGAATCATCGCCACCTGGGTCAAGAACGTTGGCTCAGAACACCTGACCGAGGCATTCCCGTTCCGGCCCGAGATGGTGGGTCAGACAGGCCCGCAGATCGTACTTGGTAAAGGCAGCGGTCTCGACTCGGTGATGATCTGGCTGGACAAGCTGGGCTTCCCGCCGGCCAACGAAGAGCAGACCATGGCCATCCTGCAGGAGGTCAAGTCGACGTCGCTCCGCAAGAAAGATCTCCTGACCGAAGACGACTTTCGGAAGATCGCGCAAGGTGTGTTGGGCGCGAGTGCCCGCGCCTGACGGCAGGGCGTGAGATGAGAGCTGCGGTCCTGCGGGAGTTCGGCCGGCCGCTGGAGCTCGCCGACGTACCCATGCCTGAGCCGGCCGGCGACGAGGCTCTGGTCAAGGTTGTCGCAACGGGAATCTGCGGCACGGATCTGAAGATCACCGGCGGCGCCTTCGCTACCACGCCGCTGCCGATCATCCCGGGCCACGAGGTTGCGGGCGAGCTGATGCAGGACGTGGATGGGCTTCGAAAAGGCCAGCGCGTCGCCCTTTACATGTACGACCCGTGCGGCGAGTGCAGGTGGTGCCTCGATGATCGGTCGAGTCTGTGTCCGCACTCGCGCCGCATCGGTTTTGAGCGTGACGGAGGCCTGGCCGAATTCGTCAAGGTGCGGCGCAGAAACCTGCTCCCGTTCGGCGACAGCCTCACATTTGAGGCCGCAGCCGTTTGCATGGACTCAGTGATGTCGCCCTGGCACGCGTTCGTCGACCGGGCCGCGCTGCAGCCGAGAGAAAGTGTGGTGGTTGTCGGCGCCGGAGGTCTGGGCCAGAGCGGGATCCAGATCGCACGGTCGATCGGCGCCCGCGTCGCGGCCATCGACACCGTTGACGCCCATCGCGAGCTCGCCCTTGACGCCGGCGCCGAGCTGGTGGTCGAGCCCGCCGAGGTGGACCGGGTGCGGAGCTGGGCGGATGGAGGTGCAGACGTGGCCTTTGAGGCTTCCGGCACCCGAGCCGGATTCGAGCTTGCTGCAGGGGTCCTGAGGGCAGGCGGCCGGGTCGTCTGCTGTGGCTACAAACCGGGTGTCGAGTACGGTCTCGACTCTGCGCGACTGGTGCTCGATGAGATCACGGTTCTCGGTTCACGCGCCGGCAGCCGAGACAATGCGCGCGCCGCTCTCCTCGCGGTTGAGGAAGGCAAGGTCACGCCGCACATCATGGAACGCCTGGATCTACGTGATGCCAACCGTGCGCTGGACCTCCTCCGGGCGGGCAAAGTTCTCGGCAGGGTGGTGGTGACGCCGTGATCCTCGACCTGCTGGATGAGACGGGTTTCCTCGCCGATCCCGTGATTGCCGCTTTTTTCAAGGAAGCCGAGGAGAAGGGCGCCCCAGACCGCAACTGGTACCGCGTCCTGCTGCACAGCCCGGCGCTGATGAAGGGATTCGCCGCCCTCTGGCGAGAAGCCTTCAACGGTGGTCGGGTGGAGCATTGCTTGAAGGAGATCATCAGGGTCCACATCGCCGAGCACTACGACTGCTCCTATTGAGGGACGGTCCGGGCTGCCTCGGCGAGGCAGATGGGTTTGACGGAGGAGAGAATCCAGCACGCCAGAGATCTCGTGCGTTACGGCACCGAGTTCAGCCCGGCCGAACGCGCGGCGATCGAGTACGCGCACGCGGTGGTCCGCCACGGCGCCGGCGCCGACGCCATGCGTCCTATTTACGAGGAGTTGAAGCGGCATTTCGACGATGGCCAGGTCCTGGAGTTGGCCGTCTTCTGTGCGCTCTGCATCGGTTTCGACAAGGTCATTGCCACCCTCGAGGTCCCGGTCGAGTTCTGTGAGGTTCCGCCGCCTAAGCGATCGCCGTAATTCGAGAGTCGCCGGGCGCCCACAATCCAAACCGCTGGTAGGGATCGTCGGGGCGCCAGCCGCCTCGGACCTGCGATCTTTCGCCGAGGTCGCGGGCCCGCGCGACGAGCTGACGTCCAACGGGAAGCTGCCTGGACTCCCAGGCCGCGAGCGCCACGCTGACCTCGCCGTGGGTGCGTAGGGCCTCCGCGAGTGCCCAGGCATCGGCCGCCGCCTTGGCGGTTCCCGCGGCGGTGTGCGGGCGGGCGGTGAAAGCCGCGTCCCCGAGGAGGCAAATCCGTCCGAACGCCATGCTGTCCACTTCGACGTCGACGATCTTCTGGATAAATGGCTCGGTGGTCGCGAGAACCAGCTCGGCCAGCACCCGCGGCAGCGAGCGTGCCGCGTGGCGGAGCTCTTGGAGATGGGGCTCGCGCACCGAGCCGGGCGGCAGCGAGAGAGAGTGTTCGACTCTGGCGATGTCGGTCATCAGCTCGGACAGCCTCAGCTCTGGGACGTTTCGATACCAGACAAAGTTGACCAACCTGCGCCCCGCCCGTACTTCACCACTGGTGCCCGGAATCATGTAGGCGAGGATGTGGCTGCTGCCCGTCCAGTGATAGATGAGGGTGTCCTCCAGGCTGGAGCGGGCGCTCGGGCCGAGCACCGTTTCGGGCACGGTTCCGCGCCACCCGACGTAGCCGGCGTATTGGGGCTGCGCTTGTGGTTGCAGCATGGCTCGGCCGGTGGAGGCGACGCCGTCCGCGCAAATCAGAAGGTCGCACGCGGTCTCGCCGGCGGCAGTCCCGACCACCACCTCTCGGCCGGTGTCGTGAAACCCTGTGACGGCGTGGCCGAGGTGGTATCGATCGGAACCTAGGCTTCGCAGGAGATTGCGGTAGAGCGTGTTCCAGGAGGTGTACCGATAGGCGATGGGATCGTCGTGAATGGTCGCGCCGCCGGCGTCGACGTGGACGTGACGATGGGAGGCGAGGCTCAGCGCGTCGATGTCGGCGATGCGGTTCTCCACCAGGTAGCGCACGGACATCTCATGGACCACGATGCCCGCACCACGTCCTTGCAGCTCGGCCGCCGAGCGCTCGAAGACCTCCACCATGCAGCCGAGGTCGCGTAGGAGGACGGCTGCCGTCAGGCCGCCGATCGAACCTCCGACGATCGCGACCCGCAGCGAACCCGGCCCCGCCATGCGACTATGTTGAGGCCGTGGCCAGTGCTCAAATCAACCACGTCAGCATCGGGGCCAAAGACCTCGATGAATCGGTGCGCTTTTACTCCGAGGTGTTCGGGGCGGAAAGGATCGACACCCCGAATTTCGGCTTTCCAGTCCAGTGGCTGCGCGTCGGCGACCTGCAGGTGCACCTCTTCAAGAGGCCTGGCGACGCCCCGGTGTACCACCATTTCGCCCTGGCCGTTGAAAACTTCGAGGAGGTCTTTCGAGCCACGCGAGAGCGGAGGCTCCACGACTCCGACACGATGGGCCACCACCTTAACGAACTGCCCAGCGGGCAGGTGCAGCTGTACATAAGGGACCCGGGAGGCAACCTGGTCGAGGTCAACTGTCCGGATGCCCGCGCGCTGAGCGACGAGGTTCGAGGCGAGATGAAGCGACTCGAGGACCGGCAGCCTCAGGATGACTCGAACCGCCGGGCGGTCCTCTATCTCCGACCCGCCGGCGCCAGGATCAAAGCCTGACGCGAGACTTCGGGAACGCTAGGACTGCTCCTCGATCCCGAGCTCTGCCATTACCTCTGAGGTGTGCTCGCCGAGGCGCGGCACCGCACCACGAGCTTGAGAGAGCCCGCTGATGTTGAATGGATGGGCCAGTGCGCGGACCAGCCCCGCCTCAGTGTTGATTTCGAGCCAGCGCTTCCGAGCCGCTAGCTGCTGATGCTCGACGAGCTCGGCGACTGTGTTGACATGCCCGTACGGAATGTCAGCCGCGGCAAGCCTCGCCTCGATCTCTGCTGACGTCCATCGCGAGAGGATGCCCTCGATCAGCGGCTCGAGCTCTAATCGATTTCGCACACGGAGCTCATTGCCGGCGAACCGGGGATCGGTCACGAGGTCAGGCTTGTCGAGCACCTGCTCGCAGAGCCTTCTCCACTGGGCCTCATTCTGCACCCCCAGATTGACAAGGCCGCCGTCGCCGGCTCGGTACGGACCGTACGGCGCAATCACGCTGTGCCGCATCCCCTCGCGCAGCGGCGGCTGGCCTGAATAGACTTGGTAGTACACAGGAACCGTCATCCATTCGGCCAGCGACTCGAACATGGAAATCTCGATCCGCCTCCCGTCGCCGGTGCGGCGACGGTCGTAAAGGGCGGCAATGATCGCGGACAAAGCGTACATGCCTGAACAAATGTCGGCGATCGAAACTCCGACCTTGGCCGGTTGGTCGGTAGTGCCAGTCACCGCCAGCACTCCAGCCTCGCCTTGGAGCAGCAGGTCGAATGCCTTCCGCCCGCTGTACGGGCCGTCGGGCCCGTAGCCGGATATGGCGCAGCTGATGAGCGAAGACCAGCGGGAATGGATCTCCTGCCAGCCAAATCCGAGCCTGTCCACTGCGCCGGGACCAAGATTGTGGACGAAGACATCAGCCTTGCTCATCAGCGCTGACATGACCCGCTTGCCAGCCGGCGTACCGGCGTCGAGCTCGACGCTGCGCTTTCCGCGATTGAGCCAGACGAAATGCGCAGACTGACCGTTGACGACCGAGTCATACCGGCGTGCGAAGTCGCCGTCCGGCGGTCGCTCGATCTTGATCACATCCGCACCAAGATCAGCCAGATGACGCGTACACAGCGGCGCAGACACCGCCTGCTCCAGCGCTACGACTCTTACACCTGAGAGCGGGGGCTTCGAGTCTTGGCGGTCCATTGTCGATAAGCATCGTAGATTTCGGACCGTTGGCCCAGTTGCTTCCTCCGGGCTCACGCCAGGCCTCGCGTCTCTGCTTATATGGTGACGGCCTGCCGGACCACAGCGATGCTATCGGTAGGCGGTGTCGGCCCTTTCTATTTTGTAAGGTCGGCGTTGACAACCAAAAGAGTTCGGCCAGTGTCGGTGGTGTGGTCAGTTTGTACAACAAATGGTAGTACTCAGCGGGACTCAGTGAATTGGGGACGCATTCGGGAACGGGTCGCAGCGATCTGTTAACCGCGAGGCGACGGTTCACGACATCGACCCGGACGAGCCCGCTCATAAGATCCTCATACATGAAGATCGCGCGCGAGGAGATTCGACGCGCTGTCGCTGCCACCAGGGTTCCATGTAGCAGTTCATGTAGTAATCCAGTCGATCCTGGCGGCTGAAACAGGCCTCAAATCGCAGGGGCCAGCCTCGAAATGACCTCAAAACCCTCGAAATCGATCTCGGTGGACGAAACCGCTCAGATTTCGGGACCGTGAGGCCCCGGGTTCAAATCCCGGGCCCCCGACCAGTTTTGGTTGTCCATCAAGCTGAGTCTTCGCCGACTGCGCCGGCGACGAAGTTGTCGCGTGCGTGCCCGAATCGAGCCTGCGCAGAATCACCATTGAGTGACCCATCTTCTCGAGGCCCGGCGGCATGACAATAACGTAGTGACCTCGCCGCTCCGCACTCCGCTCTGCGATCTTCTGAACATGCCACATCCGATCCTCAATGCCGGGATCGGGCCGGCCGCGGGTCCCGAGCTCGCGGCGGCGGTCTCCAACGCGGGCGGCTTCGGCGTCCTCGGCGGAGGTGCTATGCCGCTGGAAGCACTGCACAGGCGGGTCAGCCGAACACGCGCGCTTACGGACAGGCCGTTCGGGTTCAACTTGATCATCTCCGAGGACGATGAAGGCGATCGTGAATTCCTTCTCCAGCGGGTGGCCGAGATGGCCGACCTGCGGATGACGGCGATCGTCCTGTTCTGGGGCGATCCGTCGCCTTACGTAGACGTGATGCACCGCGCGGGCACGATGGTTTTGATGCAGGTCGGTTCTCTCGACGAGGCCATCGTCGCGGCGCGGGCTGGAGTCGATGCGGTGATCGTTCAGGGCATCGAGGCGGGCGGCCACGTCAGGGGCGCGACGAGCATTTGGGAGTTGCTGCCGATTACCGTCGAAGCGCTGCATCCGCTGCCGGTGCTTGCTTCGGGCGGGATTGGCGATGGTTCGGGTATTGCCAAGGCCATGCGGCTCGGAGCAAAAGGAGTGTCGCTGGGCACTCGGTTCGTGGCTTGCGACGAGACGTGGGTTCATTCTGGATACAAGAAGCGGATCGTTGATGCAACGGCCGACGACACCGTGCTGAACGAGCTTTACGACTACGACTGGCCTAATGCCCCTCACCGGACGCTGCGGAACAAGACGTACGCCGAATGGCAGGCAGCGGGCTGCTCGCCCCGGGGGGCTAAGCCGGGCGAAGGTACATCCATCGGCCACCGCTCCAACACCATTGGCGAGCGCATCGAGTGGATGCGATATTCGATTGGCACCGCTCCGCCGGATTTTGATGGCGACATCGAGTACGCACCACTATGGGCGGGAGTTTCGGTCAGCTACGTCAACGACATCCTGCCCGCGGCCGAGATCATTCGATCGCTTGTTCGCGATGCAGAGGCCGCCCTGTCCGGGTGACTTCAACCACCCTGCTGCGACGCCCCTTCACCTAGGTGACCGGTAGTACCTCGTCCAAATCTGAGCCATTTTCTTAGCTGGATCACTACACGCAGATGAAGGTTGTGGGTGGACCGATGTTCGTGTGCGGGTTCGGCGGCTAATCGGCCGGAGGCCACCAGTTTCATGTAGCAGTTGATGTAGTAATCCAGGCGACGTCGGTGGATGAAACCGGCCCGGAATTACCTCGTGAATTGTCGAAATGACCTCAAAACCGTCGAAAACGGCCTTGGTAGACGAGACTGCCTAGATTTCGGGACCGTGAGGCCCCGGGTTCAAATCCCGGGCCCCCGACCAGTTTCGTATTCAAAATCGGCGATTTCAGTGGTCGGCTGGAGTCAGCGGAACACAGCTGGATCACAATTTCCTGCGGAGCGATGAAACCGAGGCGGTGTAACGGTGCCTTTCGCGAGGCAATGTGAGATCGCGTGACTCTAAACGGTTGCTAAGCAGCGTCCCAAGCCGGCGGTCGCACAGGGCAGGACCGTGAGGCCCAATGGTAGTCAGAAGCTGCCGGCCTCGCCGCCTAGCCTGCGCCCGCCTGCACCACCGTGGGCCACGGTGATACATTCGTTCCCGCAGGCGATGGGGCTCGCCTCGGTCTAAGTCCGGAATCGCTCCTTGTGGAGCTGATAGCCCCTAACCATCCAGTCATGGAGGTTAGGGTGCCCACCGGTAGATCCGAGGAAGTGCGTCGGTGCTAGAGTCCGCGATCGCTCAGAGCGTCGCGATCCTGACCGTGCTGTCGATGGCGCCTCTTCTAAAAGGGGTCATCGACAATCTCAAAGCCAAGGTGCAGTCGCGCCGTGGCCCTTCAATCCTTCAGCCCTACTACGACCTCTCTAAGCTCTTCCGAAAGCAGCGCACCATCACTCCGAACGCTTCGCTCATCTTCCGGTCGGCGCCATACATTGCTTTTGCAGCTCCGATCGCCTTCGCGATACTCATCCCGGTCCTCACCGCGTTTCCCCTCAGCTGGGCGTTCATGGCCGACATGGTGGGAAGCGGCTTCGTGATCGGAATCGGCGGCTACATGGTCAACCTGGCCGCGATGGACAGCGGCAGTCCCTATGGAGGACTCGGCGCCAGCCGCTCGCGATTGGTCTCTTCCTTGGCCGAGCCCACTTTCATTGTCGTTTTCTTCGCGGTCGCCTACGTCAGCGGCGCAACGATCCCCTTCATCGTCAACAAGGCCCTCTTCACCCTGACGCCGATCGTGGCGCCCAGCCACGCCCTGATCGCGGCAGCGTTCTTCATGGTCATCCTCGCCGAGGCAGGCCGGATTCCCGTCGACAACCCGGCCACACAGCAGGAGTTGTCGATGATCGAGGGTTCTCGCCTGTTCGAGTTCTCGGGTCCAGACCAGGCACTGCTGGAGTGGGGCGGCTGGATGAAGCTCTTCGTGATTCTGATCGTCTGGCTCAACGTGCTCGTCTTTCCGCCTGGCCTCGCCACGGCGATCGCGCCCATCCCGATCCTGATCGCGATCGTTTCCTTGGCGGCCAAGATGCTCGGGGCTGCTGTGCTGATCGTTGCCATCGAGTCGGCTCTCGCCAAGATCCGGATCCTGCGTGTGCCCGAGTTTCTGGGCGCCAGCTTCGTCCTTTCAGTTCTGGCCCTGGTTCTGTTCAGTCTCGGTCAGTGATGGAGACTTTCGAGTACTCACTGGCAGGTCTCGTCCTGCTGATCACCTACTGGCTCCTGATCGCACGCCGGATCCGCGGGGCGATCAATGGCTACGCCTTCCAGTCGGTCGTGATCGGCGCCATCGTCTTTGCGACCTACACTCAATCGCTGCGCCTGCACCTGCTTGTGCTTGCGCTATCCACCTTTCTGATCAAGGGAATCCTCATTCCTATCGTCCTCCGAAGGCAGGTCCGCGCGACCGTTTACGACAAGCGCGAGACCCACTACTACGTCGGCTTTCCGACCGCGTTGCTGATCGGAATGGGGCTGTCTATCGCCGGCTTTGTTGCCGCGAACCGACTCGACGTCGTCACAGACCTCGTCGGCCAGCCTGTGCTGGGCGTTGCCGTGGCCGTCATCCTGATCGGCTTCTTCATCACGGTGGCGCGGCAGGACGCCGTGATGCAGCTGACCGGATTGCTGGTCGCCGAAAATGGCCTCCTCCTCCTCGGTCTGGTCATGAGTGCGGGCTTGGGGCTGCTGGTCGACTTCGCGCTCCTGATGGACGTGCTCGTCGGCGCCGTGGTCATGGGCTTTTTGGTCGCTCGGATGAACGCCACGATCATGAGCACGGATACAAGCGAACTGAGAAGGCTTCGGGGATGAGCGGACAGGTACTCCTCGTCGTGTTGCTGGCGATTCCACTCGCAGGCGCGGTGGCGACATGGTTGGTGCGACCAGTCGCTGTGCTGCACGGGATCACCGCGGTCACCCATTCCGCGGTACTCATTGTTGCGGTGGTTCTGCTCGCAATGCTTTTGAACGGAAACGCTCCGCACGCGTTTGGAAATCTGCTGCTGGTAGATCCCCTCGGCGGGGTGGTGCTTCTGATCGTCGGAGCGGTGGGCTTCACATCAGTCATTTACTCGATCGGCTATCTCCACCACGAGCTGAAGGCGGGAGCGGTGCGCCCGCCCGAGCTCAGGCGCTACTACGCCTTGCTCCACGTTTTCGTGTTCACGATGCTGCTCTCCGCCGTCTCTGGCAATCTTGGCGTGCTCTGGACCGCGATCGCCGCTACAACGATCGCCTCAGCGCCGCTGGTCGACTTCTACGGATCACGGGACCCACTCGAAGCGGCCTGGAAATACATCGTCCTGACCACCGCCGGCAGCATGGTTGCCCTCTTCGGTTTCCTCGTCCTCTACCAGGCTGGCGTCCACGTTCTCGGCCAGACCTATGACTTCTCGTTCCCGGTAATGGCCGGAATCGCCTCCAAGCTTCCGGCCGCAGGGGCTCTCACGGCTTTTTTGTTGGTGTTGGTCGGATTCGGCACCAAAGCGGGGCTGGCGCCCATGCATAGCTGGCTGCCGGATGCGCACAGCCAGGCTCCCTCTCCGATCTGCGCGCTGCTCTCGGGCGTCGAGCTCAACTGCGCGATGCTTGGCATCCTCAGGGTCTTCGCTCTGACGGCTCCGGCGGCTGGCGTCAGCCACCTCCGCCTGGCGCTGGTCCTGTTCGGTCTGTTCTCGCTCCTGGTGGCCGTTGTGTTTCTCGTCTCGCAACGCGACTTCAAGCGCTTGCTGGCCTACTCGTCGATCGAGCACATGGGACTCATTGCCTTGGGCGTGGGGATAGGCGCTCCGCTGGCCGTGTTCGGCGCCATGCTGCAGATGGTCAATCACGCGCTCGCTAAATCGCTGATGTTCTTCGCCACAGGCAATCTGCTGCTCCGCTTTCGCACCCGAGCGATGGCAGACGTAGGTGGATTGGTTCGCACCATGCCTGCTACCGCGGTGCTCGCGATACTCGGCGCGCTGGCGATCGCTGGTGCGCCGCCGTTCAGCCTCTTCGTGTCCGAGTTCTCGATCATCGCCGGCGCCGCTCGCAGCAATCAGATCATCGCCGCCGCCATTGCCGCGCTGCTGTTGGTGATCGCCTTCATCGCCATCGTCGCGCCCTTCAACCGGATGGCCTTCAGCGCGCCAAAAGCAGCCGATGGCACGGCTTCCGAAATCAACCCTGTGGTGTTGGTGCCCGGGTATCTGTCCCTGGCCGCGGTCGTGGTGTTCGGGGTTTGGATTCCCAGTCCCCTCCACGACCTGCTGGCCGGCGCAGCGCGTTTGGTTGCGCCATGAGCGGAATGGCTGAGTTGGCGCAGGTCGTCGGTCTCAGCGCTCGATCGGGCGCGGAGGGCGAGATTTGGGCGGAGTGTGAGGAGGCTGAATTCACCAGCGCCGCCAGGGAGCTAGCGAAGCGAGCGCGTCTAGCGGACCTGTTCGCCTCAATCAATGCGGGTGTGCCATCGCTGACCGCCGTCTTCTCAACCGTCGGCGACAGCTCCTGGCTGCTGCTGCGGACGACGCTCGCGAGTGACCACTTCGACTCGCTTACGCCTGCTGTTCACGCTGCGAGCTGGTACGAGCGCGAGATCGCCGAGATGTATGGCTTGCACCCTGATGGCCACCCAGCCGCCCAGCCCCTTCGGCTCCACGACTGGCCGCACGCATACCGACCGATGCGGGATCCGATGGATGAGATGAAGTCTCTGCCGCACGGGCGTGGCGACCGGGTGCCTAAAGTCCGGGGCCAGGGAGTCTTTCAGCTTCCGCTCGGTCCCGTGCGCAGCGGACCCCAGGAGTCCGCCGAGTTTCTG
>DATCPI010000090.1:0-42310 GCA_036570165.1 Candidatus Dormiibacterota bacterium
GGTCGATTCGATGGCGGCAAGCTGCGACAGCAGCAACGTGAACACCGTCGGAGAGCCGTGTGAGGGCAAACCTCACGCACGGTTCGATGAGGGGCGGCTGGCGAGGCGGTAACACGCCGAACCAGTCGCCTACTCTCCTCCCGTCCCCCCGACCAAATCTGGACTCAAATCTGCGCCCTGGCGTTGCGAGGCTGTGAAGCCGCTAGGCATGCCGAAGCTCGTCGCCAGGCGATTCTGAAACCAGGGGTCAATTACGGTCGTCGTGGCGGCTCGGGGATCCTTGGAGGTGGCTTTGGATGCTTCGGGTGGTCGGTATCCTCGACCGGCGCTTCCACATGGTGTGGGCAAGAGTATTCGTGGCCGTTGCCGTCGACACACTTTTCGTCACAAGCAATGGTTGCCAGTGACATCAGCAGGGCGCCCACTGCAATCGTCGTGCCCAGACGTCGCCACAAAGCAATTTGCATCGTTAAGGCTCGAACTGTCCGTATCAAGCTACTCGCCAACAAAAGAGTGTCAAGAGGACCGACTGTCTCCGCGGTCGGGCGGTATCGGTCAGTCGGCGTGCCAGTACAGCGCCGGGTCGGCGAACAGCGCCGGCGTGCCGCCAGTGTGCACGAACACCACGAGGTCGTCGTGCTTAACACGGCCGGCCTGGACCTCGCCGATCAGCCCGCCGAAGGCCTTGGCGGTGTAGACGGGATCCAGGATCAAGCCCTCGGTCCGGGCCGCTGTTTCGAGCGCCCGCGTCGTGAGGTCGGTGGGCATCCCGTACCCGGAGCCCACGTACCCGCCCCAGATCTCGGGCACGGCGGCGGGCAGGGCCAGGTCGAGGTGCTCGCATGACTCGGTCATGATCTCGCGCGCGCGGGCGACTCGGTCTGGAACGGAGTTGGAGATGCTCACGGCAGCCAGCGTCGCGTCGCTCCCCGCGAGCGCCAGCCCCAGAGTGAGCCCGGAAAGCGTCCCGCATGATCCGCCCGCGCAGACCACATACCGCGGCCGCTCGCCGCGCTCGGTCAACTGCTCGGTCAGCTCAAACGCGCAGCGCACGTACCCCAGCGCTCCCAATCCGTTGCTGCCGCCGCCAGGGATCACATAAGGTCGCCGGCCTGCGGCACGCAGCTCCTCCGCGACCTCGGCCATTTTTTGCACAGCGGGGCGGCCGGGCGAGAACGACCACGTCGCGCCCAGCAGACGGTCGAGCAGAAGATTGCCCTGGACCTCCTCGATAGGTGGGCCGTTGAAGATCAAGTGGGCATCCATGCCGGCCGCGCGCGCAGCGGCGGCAGTCATGCGGCAGTGGTTGGACTGCGGCGCACCCAGTGTGAGCAGAATGTCGGCGCCGGCACGGGTGGCCGCCTCCACCAGGTACTCGAGCTTGCGCGCCTTGTTGCCACCCAGGGCGAGTCCCGTGTTGTCGTCACGCTTTACCAGCAGGCGGTCGAGGCCGATTGCTGCGGCCAGCCGTGGCATCTCCTGGAGCGGCGTCGGGGTGATGGCGAGTTCCATCCGGGGCACCCGCTCCAGCTCGGGAAGCATCGGTCCAAGCATATTGCGGGGGGCTGGTGCCGAGTCCACACACCTCGACGTAGGATCCGACTCTGGATGTCGGATTGAAGGGCGGACGAGCTGCCCGCCCCTCAACCAATTGCGTGGCTAGCTGACCGCTGCCAGCGCGTTCACCTGTCCGTGGCCGAACCAGGAGTTGTATCCGGTGCCGCCCTGGCAGGTCTGGGGCGCGTTGTTGCTCGTCGAAGGAAAGGGCGCGTAGAGGGCCAACTCTTCAGGGGTGGGACACCCCATCGGGTCGGCGGTGTTGTTGATACGAGCCGCGATCGCACCCGGCGATGTGATCCCCATGCTTGCGATCAGCGCCGCCACCCCTGTGACGTGCGGCGATGCCATGGAAGTTCCCTGTAGGTACCGGTACCAGGCACAGGGGCTGACTGTGCAGTCCTGTATGCGTCTGCTGCCGCCGAGGTAAGACGGCCAGGTCGAGAGGACTCGCCCGTTGGGCGCCGCGGTTGTTTTCTGCAGGATGCTGTCGCCCCCCGGCGCCGTCACCTGTGTGACGCCCACGCCGTAGTTGGAGTAGAAAGACTTCATATGGAGGTTGCCGTCGGCGGTGACGCCGATGACGCCCGGAATCTCGACCGGGATCACCACACAGTCGTTGTGCACCGTACGGGGGATACCCGGCCCAGTGTCGGGGCTGATGACGTCCATGGTCGGGTGGGCGAGGTCGTCACTGAAGTTGCCCTCGGCGGCCACAACGGTCACGCCCTTCTGCATCGCAAAGCGGATGGCCCGGCTCTCTGCCTTCCAGATTGCCCGCTGAGCCGGGTCGTTCTTGCAGTTGAAGTACCAGGGATCGGCGAAGTAGCTGTTGTTGGTGACATTGAAGTGGTGGGTGCCGGCCCACATGAAGGCGCAGACCACCATTTCTGGGAAGAAGAAGCCGTCATCGTTGCTCGTCTTGACGCTGGCGATGCGGACGTTTGGCGCCACGCCCACGATGCCGAAACCGTTCTGGGCCGCGGCGATGGTGCCCGCAGTGTGTGTGCCGTGGCCGTTGTGGTCCTTCCAGGCTGTGGGAGTCTGGTTCGCCTTTCCGCTCTCGCAGGACGCGCTGTTCGCGAAGTCGATGTTGGCCACCAGATCGGGATGGGTGTAGTCAAGGCCGGTGTCCAGATCACCCACGAGAACGGACCGGCTGCCGGCGGTGATCGCATGCGCCTCAGGCGCGTGGATCTGCTTCATATCCCACTGCAGGGCGGTGAGCGTGTCCCCAGCAGTGCTGACGCTGGTGTCTGTTGTCGCGTCGAGTACCTCTGGGTTGAGCCTGGTGGCGAAGCCGGAAGTTGCCATGACGCCGTCAATGCGAGAGTCGGCGAGCAGTCGGTCGCGGAAAGCGACGCTGGCCGATTGGGCGATCACGACCCCAATCTGCGGGTAGTTGACGACGAATGTCCCGCCCGCAGCCTGCACCAGGGTGTCTGCCCCCACGCTGGAGACGCCGTCCTTGTACACCACGAGAAAGGTTTGAGAAACGGCCGTTGCGTCAGCTTGGGCTATCTGAAGCGGCGGGCCCAAGATCAACGTGGCTCCAGCAGCCACCAGAGCACCAAAAGCCCGGATCCGTCTCGTCATCGCACACCCCCTGCGCGTACCGGTCAGGTCGGCAACAGGCTTGCCGCCATGCTGCCCAAGGTCGCTGAACATTCTCCACCGCACCCTGTCAGAAAGTCAAAGTGAGATCGCATCGGCCCGGCATAATTGGCCTTGTTTGGGGTGTCTAGGCTGATGCGTATGGTTCGCATCAGCAACCGACCATTGGGGCCCCTTTGGCTGTATCAATGGGCGCGGGATGCAACCATTCGGGCCCTTTCGGCTGTATCGATGACGTGGCGCTGAAGGTCACGTTCGTCGGGGCCGGCAGTGCGGTCTTCGCACGCCAGCTGATCACCGACGTCCTCGCCGTCGAAGGACTGGACGAAGGCGTATTCGCCCTCATCGACGTCGACGCCACCCGCCTCGAGCTCGCGCGTCAGATCGCCGAGCGGCTCGTCGAGCTGTCCGGCAAGCGTTGATCGGTGACGGCTTCGACCGAGCGCGCCGATGTCCTGGCGGGCAGCCACTACGTCATCAACTCGATCGAGGTCGCCGGCCTGAAGCACGTTCGCGCGGACTACGAGATTCCGAAGCGCTACGGGGTCGATCAGTGCATCGGCGACACCATCGGGCCTGGGGGCATCTTCAAAGCGCTGCGCACCGGGCCTGTCTGGCTCGACATCGTCGCCGACATCGGGCGACTTGCACCAGATGCGGTCGTCCTCAACTACAGCAACCCGATGTCGATCCTCACGCTTGCTGCCGCTCGCTCGTCACACCTCGAGGTGGTCGGGCTCTGCCACAGCGTGCAGGGCACCTCGCGCCAGCTGGCGGCCTACCTCGACATCCCGTACGACACGCTCACGTGGCGATGCGCGGGGATCAACCACAACGCCTGGTTCACGACCCTCAAGCGCGATGGGGAGGACATGTATCCGCTGCTGCGCGAGCGCGCCAGGATCCCCGAGATCTACGAGCGTGATCCCGTGCGCTTCGAGGTCATGCTGCATCTCGGCGCGTTCGTCACGGAGTCGAGCGGCCACTTCTCGGAGTACGTCCCGCACTTTCGCAAGCGACCGGACCTGATCGCCAGGTACACGAGATCTGGCTATTTGGGGGAGAGCGGCTTCTATGCCGACAACTGGCCCGACTGGCGCCGTGCGAACGACGAATTGATCGCGTCGATGCTGCGCGGCGAGACTCCGGTCCCGATGGAGCGGAGCCACGAATATGCATCCACGATCATCGAGGCGATCGAGTGCGGTCGCGAAGCGTCGATCCATGGCAACGTGCGCAACCAGGGCTGGGTCGACAACCTGCCCGACGGCTGCGTCGAGGTCGAGTGCCGCGTCAGCCGAGACGGCGTCGAGCCCGTCCACTTCGGTGCGCTGCCCGAGCAGCTTGCAGCGCTGAATCGCTCACATATGGCCGTACACGAGCTGGTCGTTCAGTCCCTGCTCGAGCGCGACCGTCAAAAAGCGAAGTACGCGCTGATGCTCGATCCGCTGACTGCTGCCGTCTGCTCGCTGGAAGAGATCGACCGGCTGTTCGACGAGATGTGGGACGCCGAAAAAGAGAGCCTCAGAGCTTTCGATTAAGCGACGGCGCGACCGAACGCGCGCGCGCCGATGAAGATCGCAAGGATCGAGAGCACGAGCATGATCGCCACGCCTTTGGTGACGCTTGGATCCGTGAGGTGGGCGCGGAAGACCGCGCGGGCGGCGTCGACCGCGTAGGAGAGCGGGTTCAAGGCTGCGATGTTGCGCAGCCATGCGGGCGCAAAGCCGAGCGGCAGGAGCACCCCTGACAGCAGCAGGATGGGAAGGCTTGCCGTGAACACGATCGACGCGTAGACACCCTCATCGCTTACCGCAAGCGCAACCGCGTAGCTGATCGATGCGGTGAAGAGACCGATGAGCGCGATCAAAGCCAGCACGACCACGACTCCGAGCGGATGGACGCTGAGCCCAAACGGCAGCGCGAGCAGGATGAGGATGAGCGACTGCACGGTGATCGAGAGGATGTCGCGCAGCGCGCGGCCCAAGAGCAGAGCGACGCGTCTCACCGGTGTCACCCGCAGCCGCTCGATGACGCCCGCCCGCAGCTCTGCGATCAGGGTGAACCCGACACCCGCCGCGCCGAACAGACCGAGCTGTACGAGCAGGCCGGGCACGAAGACGTTGTAGGCGCCTCCGGCAGGGAATCCGCGAACATTCGCAAGCGGCTTGAGAAGTGGAGCGAACAGCAGGAGGTAGAGCAGGGGCTGTACGACGCCGAGGGCCACCCAGATCGGGTTGCGGATGAACAGGCCGAAGTAGCGGCCGAAGACGAGCCAAATGTCACGGAGGAGCTTCACGCCGCTGGAGCTTCCCGCAAGGAGCGCCCGGTCTTGCGCAGGAACACGTCATCCAGGCTCGGTCGGTGGAGGCCGATCGTCTGGAGCGTCAACCCGGCACTGTCGAGCAGCCTCAGGATGGCCGGCATCGAGACCTCGCCTTGGTCCACATATAGAAGGACGGAAGCCTCGTCGAGCCTGGCCTCTCTGACGAACGGCTGATCCTTGAGAAGGTCGAGAGCTCGCTGCTGGTCGCCCGCCACAGTCAGTGTCACAACGTCGCCGGCGACGGCGCGTTTCAACTCCTCGGGCGTGCCCTCGGCGACGATCTTTCCGTAATCGATGATCGCGATCCGGTCGCACAGCGCGTCCGCCTCATCGAGGTAGTGAGTCGTCAAAAAGACCGTGGTGCCCCTGTCGTGCATTCGCCGGACCTCGTCCCAGACCCGCGCGCGGCTCTGCGGGTCGAGGCCGGTGGTCGGCTCGTCGAGGAACAGCAGCTGTGGGTCATGGACCAGGCCGAGCCCGATGTCCAGCCGGCGCTTCTGGCCACCCGAATAAGTCTTGCCTTGGCGGTCCGCGCATGATTCCAGCTCGAGCATCGCGATCAACTCCGCCGCTCTTTTCTCGGCTTTCTGACGAGACATTCCGTAGAGCCGGCCCTGAAAGACAAGCTCGCGGCGGCCGGTGATCTCCCGGTCGGCGCCGCCGGCCTGGCCGACGTAGCCGATCCTCTCCCGGATGCGGTCAGGTTGCGTGCGCAGGTCGCAGCCTGCGACGGTGGCAGACCCTCCGCTGGGGGGCATGAGCGTGGCGAGCATCCGGAGCGTCGTCGTCTTGCCGGCGCCGTTGGGACCCAGGAACCCGAAGATCTCGCCGGATCGCACCGTCAGGTCGACTCCAGCGACGGCCTCGACCACCCGGTTTCGGGTCTTGAAAACACGCCTCAGGCCATGTGTCTCGATCGCGGCTTCCATCGCTAGCTAGATTCTCGCCGGTCTTCCGGTTGGACGCGAAACGCCCGGAATTTACATTTCCTTGATCTTTGAAAACTCAAGAAACTGGCCTTGGAGCGTTGTACTGCACATGCGAGTCAGCTCTCGGCGTCTCGAGAAAGGAGGTTCAGTTGCCAAATAGGCACCGTTTTGACGTTCGTCAGAGCGGCCAGGGAATGGTCGAATACGCGTTGATCCTGGTTCTTGTTTCGATCGTCGTCATTGTTGTTCTTTTGACCATGGGGAACCAGATCCAGAACGTCTTCTCCAACGTCGTCGCCGCTCTGAACGCCTGAAGCACGCTTGAAGCGGGCCGGCGCTGCCGGCCCGCACTCTTACATAGTTACGGGTCATGACGCGGGCGTGGTGGCATGGCGCGGTCTTCTACGAGATCTACGTCCGCAGCTTCGCCGACTCCAACGACGATGGAATCGGCGACCTGCCGGGAATCACATCGCGGCTCGAGTACGTGAAGGGCCTCGGCGTGGATGTCATCTGGCTCACCCCCTTCTACCCGTCACCGCAGAAGGACCACGGCTACGACGTCGCCGACTACTTCGACGTCAATCCCGAGTACGGGACCCTCGACGATTTCGACCGCCTCGTCGAGAAGGCGCACGAGCTCCGCTTGAAGGTGCTGGTCGACGTCGTCCCCAACCACACGTCGGACCAGCATCCCTGGTTCCAATCCGCGCTGGCCTCATCTGACAACCCGTTTCGCTCCCGTTATCACTTCGCAGACGGAAAGCGGGACGGATTGCCGCCGAACAACTGGGAATCGATCTTTGGCGGATCTGCCTGGAAGCGTGATGAGGCAAGCGGCCAGTGGTACCTGCACCTCTTCGCTCCCGAGCAACCCGACCTCCGATGGTGGGACCCGGAGGTGCCGGCCGAGTTCGAGCGGATCATCAAGTTCTGGCTCGATCGGGGCGCCGACGGATTCCGGATCGACGTCGCGTCGGCGCTCTTCAAACGCAAGGATCTCGCCGACCGGCCCATGATCCGCAACCCGATCACAGCGGTCCTCGAGCCCGACCCTGCCTTTTCCATCGTCGACCAGCCCCAGGTGCACGACGTCTACAAGCGATGGCGCCAGATCGCCAACACGTACCAGCCCGACCGCGTCCTGGTGGGTGAGATCTTCGAGCCCAGCCGCCAGGCGCGCTACATCCTTCCCGACCAGCTGAACATGGCGTTCGCGCTCGTCCGCGCGCGGTGGGATGCGTACCTGTGGCGGCGCTCGATCGAGATTGACCGGCAGGCGCTGCACGGACCCGGGTCTGATCCGAGCTGGACGCTCGGCAACCACGACGTCGTGCGCCAGGTCACCCGGCTCGGTGGCGGCCACGCCGGGCGGGAGCGCGCTCGAGCCGCCCTTCTGTTGATGCTCGGCCTTCCTGGCCAGGTCTTCCTCTACCAGGGCGAGGAGCTCGGCCTCGAGGAGGTCATCCTCCCCGCCGACCAGCGCCAGGATCCAGTCTTTCTGCACACCCAGGGCCGCCAGGCTGGACGCGACGGATGCCGCATTCCGCTGCCCTGGCAGAGAGGCAGGCCCAACGCCGGGTTCTCGACCGCATCCCCATGGCTGCCAATGCCAGAGGGCTGGGATCGGTACGCCGTCGACGTCCAGCTCAGCTCCGGGACCTCGATGCTTGGCTTTTACCAGCGAGCGTTGGAGCTGCGCCGCCGCCTGGCCGGCCGGCTGCCAGACCGGATCGAGTGGTGCACCGCCCCGGAGGGCGTTCTTCTGTACCAGCGCGGGCCGCTTGCAGTCGCCTGCAACTTCTGCAGCCGGCCGGTCCGGCTCGAGGTGGGAGGCCGGCTGCTCGCCGCCAGCAACCGGCTGGCTCGGCATCGCCGGCGGCGGCTCACGCTTCCGCCGAACTCCGCGGCCTGGCTGGGCGTCTCGCCGGGCTCGCTTCCATTTGCGTTGCGATAGCCAAGCTACCTTCGGCCGGTTAACGCACAAGGCGCCGCAGGGTTAAGGGTTTGAAGGTAATGAATTGCGATTCGGCTGCGTAGCCAGGCTATCGAAGGTAGGCAGCAGAGCCCAGATCGGGCGGTTTGTGCACAACCTGACCCGCGACGAACCAACCTTCGAGCGGCAGGCGGTAATCTTCCATTCGTGGTGGTGGGGACTCATCTCGAATCGGATCCGACCGTGCCTACCACCCCCCTGCCCGAAGCCCCGCGCTACGTCAACCGGGAGCTTTCCAGGCTAGATTTCGACGAACGGGTGCTCGCCATGGCCGAGGACGTCAAGCTCCCCATCCTCGAAAGGGTCCAGTTCCTTGCCATCTTCAGCCAGAACCTCGACGACTTCTTCCAGGTTCGGGTGGCCGGGCTCAAAGAGCAGGTCCTGGCCGCGGTCGCCGTCGCCTCCCCCGACGGCATGTCGCCCCTCGAGCAGCTGAAAGCGATTCGGGCTCGGGTCGAGTCGCTGGTCGAGCGCCAGGTCAGCCTGTTCAATCGCGAGATCGCTCCGGCGCTGGCCGAGTCGGGAATCACCGTGGTTCGCGCGAACGAGGTGACCAAGCGCGAGCTCAGTCATCTGCACTCGGTGTTCCGCCAGCAGATCTTCCCGGTGCTGACTCCCCTGGCCGTCGACCCCGGCCATCCCTTCCCATACATCTCGCATCTGTCGCTCAACCTTGCCGTGCTCGTGCGCGACCCGCAGCGGCAGCAGCAGCATTTCGCGCGCGTCAAGGTGCCGCCGGTGCTCCCGCGGTTCATCCCGCTGGTCGAAGGGCAGCGCTACATCCCGCTCGAAGACGTCATCGCCCTCCACCTGCAGGCCCTGTTTCCGGGCATGGAGGTGGTCGCCCACCATCCATTCCGGGTGACCAGAGACGGTGACCTCGACGACGTCGACAGCGAAGCCGAGGACCTCCTGGCCGCGATCCAGACGGAGCTGCGCCGCCGCCGCCGCCACGCGCGAGTGGTGCGCCTCGAGGTCGACCCCGGCATGTCGCCGGAAGTCCTCGAGCTGCTGACCCGGGAGCTGGAGCTGCAGCCGGCCGACGTCTACAAGTCCGACGGGCTCCTCGACCTGAGCAGCCTTCACGCGCTTGCCCAGCTCGACCGCCCTGACCTGAGAGAGGAGCCGTGGACACCGACCACGCAGCCTCCATTGCGCGGGCTCGGTGCGGAAGTGCCGGACCTGTTCGAGGTGCTGCGGGCGGGCGACATTCTCGCGCACCATCCCTACGACTCATTCGCCACGTCAGTTGAGGCCTTCATCGACCACGCCGCGAGTGACCCCGATGTCCTTGCCATCAAGCAGACGCTGTACCGGACGTCGGGTTACACCGCCCCCAGCGCCAGCAGCAATCCCCTGCCGGCGAGCCCGATGGTGAGAGCGCTGATTCGCGCCGCCGAGCGGGGCAAGCAGGTCGTGGCGCTGGTCGAGCTCAAGGCGCGGGGCGACGAGCAAGCCAACATTGGTTGGGCAAGAGCTCTCGAAGAAGCCAACGTGCACGTGGTCTATGGACTGCTCGGGCTGAAGACTCACGCCAAGGTCACGCTGGTCGTCAGGCGCGAGGGCAAGCATATCCAGCACTACCTTCACGTCGGCACGGGCAACTACAACCCGACCACAGCGCACGCTTACGAGGACGTCAGTCTTCTGTCCGCGGACGCGGATCTCGGCGCCGACATCACCGAGCTGTTCAACCTGCTGACCGGGTACAGCCGGCAGCATCGCTACCGCAAGCTCATGGTCGCGCCGACAAGCTTGCGCGCAGGCATCACGCAGCTGATCGAGCGCGAAGGCAAGCCGGGCGGCCGGATCATCATCAAGGTCAACAACCTGATCGACCCGGACATCATCGAGGCGCTCTACGCCGCTTCGCAGGCGGGCGCGCAGATCGACCTGATCGTTCGCAGCATGTGCGCGCTGCGTCCAGGAGTGGTCGGGATGTCGGAGCGGATCAGGGTACGCTCGATCGTCGGCCGCTTCCTCGAGCATTCGCGCATCTTCGCGTTTGGCGACGGAGCGGACGCGGAGTACTATCTCGGGTCCTCCGACCTCATGCCGCGCAACCTGGATCGCCGCGTCGAGGCGGTCGTCCCCGTCAGCGATTCCAAGCTGCGCGAGCGCCTGTCGGGGATCCTCGAGACATTGCTGGCCGACGACGTGCTGGCCTGGCAGCTCTGCCCGGACGGCGTCTGGCAGCGCGTGCCGACGACTCGGGGACTCAACTCGCACAAGCGCTTCCAGGAGCTGGCGCTTGAGGCCGCGCGCGGCAATGGAGTGGTCGACCGCATCTCGCATGCTTAGGCCCCACGAATTCGGTGCCTTCGGCGTGAATTCGCGGGGACCCCATTGTTCGCAGAGACACCCTTGTTAGAGAGAGAGGTGAAGCTCGGGGCGGGACCCGCGTTCCACCTGCCCGACCTCACCGGGGTAGTCGAAGGCGTGGCGGTCGGGCCTCCTGAGGCCGTTCGCCTTGAGACCGTTTACTACGACACTGCAGACCTGCGCCTCGCGCGATGGGGTGTCTCGCTTCGCTACCGCGCGGGCGAGGGGTGGACCTTGAAGCTGCCGCCAAAACCCGCTGTCGGCACGGCGCCGGGCCAGCTGCTCGAGCGTGACGAGCTCACGTTTCAGGGAAGCTCGAAGAAACCGCCCGAAGGAGCGGTGGAGATCGTGCGCGCGTACGTGCGCAAAGCTGAGCTTGTGCCCGTCGCTCGCCTCTCGACGGTGCGCCGGCGGGTGAGGCTGGTCGATGGGGCAGGCGCGCGGGTCGCCGAGGTCGTGGACGACGAGGTGTCGGTGCGGGACGGCCGCCGGGTGGCGGCCCGATTCCGGGAGATCGAGGTCGAGGTGATGGCGCAGGAGAACGGCGTCAACGGCATCGTCGAACCACTGGTGTCGCGCCTGCGTGGAGCCGGTGCCGGAGCGCCTGACCCGACTCCCAAGCACATCCGCGCTCTCGGGCCGCGCGCCATGGAACCGCCCGAAGTGTCTCCCGAGGCCATCAAGCCGGACTCGCCCGCGCAAGACGTGATCAAGTACGTGCTCGCCGAAAGCATCGCGTCCCTGTTGCGGCAAGACCCGCTGGTGCGCACGAGCACCGACCCCGAGGCCGTTCATCAGGCTCGCGTCGCGACGCGCAAGCTCCGGTCAAACCTGCGTACGTTCGGTCCTCTCCTCGATCCCGAATGGACCGAGCCGCTGCGCTCTGAGCTCGGATGGCTCGCCCTGGGCCTGGGGGCGGTGCGCGATCGCGAGGTGCTGCTCGAGCGCCTGCGCGAACGCGCCAAGATCCTTCCGGCAAGCGACCACAGGTCGGCCGGCTCTCTGCTGAAGATCCTCGAGGTTGAGATCGATTCGCAGCGCAAGAAGCTGCTGACAGAGCTCGGCTCGGTGCGCTACATCGACCTCCTGGAGCGGCTCGTGATCGCGGCTCATTCCCCGGTCACGCTGCCCGACGCGGAGGAGCCGGCGTTGAAGGTGCTTCCCCCGCTGGCGGCAGGACCGTGGCGGCGGCTACGCTCGGCCGTCCGGCAGCTGCCCGACCCACCGACCGACCCGGAGCTGCATCGCATCCGCATCCTGGCCAAGCGCGCGCGTTACGCCGCGGAGGCGGTGGCCCCGATCGTGGGCAACGCCGCACTGGCGTTCGCGCGAGCCGCCGCCAAGCTGCAGACGATCCTCGGCGAGCACCAGGACAGCGTGACCGCGCAGGCGTGGCTGCGCGCCGCTCGGATGAGCGGCCGGCGCGCCTTCGTCGCGGGGGAGTTGATCGCCATGGAGCACATCGCAACCGAAGAAGCGAGGGCGAAATGGCCGAAAGTTTGGAAGGCGCTGGATCGAAAGCAGCTGCGACAGTGGATGCCCTGAACTTTAAGTGGGGACGTTTTACGTGGTGCGGCACGCGAAGTCCGGCAGCAGGAGCCACTGGTCGGGAGACGATCGACTCCGGCCGCTGACCAAGAAGGGGCAGAAGCAAGCGGAGGCGCTGGTCTCGATCCTCGAACCATTCCCCATCTCCGCGATCTTCTCCAGCCCGTTTCTGCGCTGCATGCAGACCGTCCAGCCGCTCGCCAAGGCGTACAAGCTCCCACTCAAGCAGACGCCGGCGCTCGGTGAGGGCAAGGGCCTGGCGGGAGCCATGGAGATCATGGGTGACCCCAAGCTGAAGCGCTCGGTGCTATGCACCCACGGCGACATCATGTGGGAGCTGGTCGAGGAGCTCGTCAAGCGCAAGGTCGCGAGGGCGGGAGAGGGCGGATACGACAAGGGCGCGACGTGGGTGGTGGACGTCGAGGACGGCTCCTTCGTGCGCGCCCGTTACATTCCCGCGCCCTGAGCCGGCTCAGTTAGCATCGTTCAAAGATGACGGTCACGCTCCGTCCCATGCCGCTGGAATGGGACCGCCCCGCGTCAGACGGCATGGCGGAATCTCGACCCCGCATACCTTATTTATGCGTGCTCTGCGAATGACGTGACGAACGTGGTCGTCGGCGGCAAGACGGTGTTCACGAAATGAGGCGCCTTCGCAACATCGGCAGACTCTTCACGGGGACATCGGCCGGCGTGATCGAGAATGCAGCGGTCATCTGCGACGGCGACAAGATCGCGTGGTGCGGTCCGCATGGTCAGGAGCCGCACGAGCTGATGGAAGCCGTCAGCGAAGACGACGACTGCGCCGGCGGCCTGATCACCGCCGGCCTCATCGATGCGCACACCCATCCCGCGTACGCGGGCGATCGCATGCCTGAGCTCGCCAGGCGCACCGCGGGAGCCACCTACGCCCAGGTGGCGAAGGAAGGCGGAGGCATTCGAGCGACGGTCCAGGCGACGCGAGCCGAGCCGATCAGCGCGCTCGAGCAGACCGCCGCCCGACGGCTGTGGATGTGGCTCGAAGGTGGCGCGACCACCGTCGAGGCGAAGACCGGCTATCACCTCAATCGCGAAGGCGAGCTCGCGACCACTCGGATGCTGGCGCGGCTGGGCCACCGCAAGGACCTGCCTCGGATCGAGGTGACCTTTCTGGCGGCGCATGCGCTTCCTCCTGACCGCTGGTCGAGATTTGGCGCCTACTCGAAAGAGCTTGCGGAGTGGTGTGGCGACGCCCACCTCGCCGGGCGCGATTCTGCGACGTCTTCTGCGACAAGGGCTACTTCACGGTTTCCCAGTCCCGCCGCATCCTGAAGGCGGGGATCGAGGCCAAGCTCATCCCGCGGATCCACGCCGACGAGCTTGCCCGCACCGGCGGTTCGCGCCTGGCGGCGGAGCTTCACGCCGTGTCAGCCGACCACCTTCTGAGGGCGAACAGGGGCGACGCCATCGCGCTGGCACGGGCCGGGGTGGTCGCGACGCTCGCGCCGGTGACGGCACTCTCGATCGGCAAGATGCCGCCGGTCAAGGAGCTGTCCGAGGCGGGAGCCGTGATCGCCCTTGGCACCGACCACAATCCGGGGACCAGCGGCACCACGAGCATGAGTCTTGTCATCGCGCTAGCCGTCGGGGTGTTCAAGATGTCCGCCGAGCGGGCGCTCCTTGCCGCCACCGTCGGGGGCGCGTTGTCGGTCTCGCGATCCGACCGCGGCGTCGTCGCCGCCACGAAACTGGCCGACCTGGTGCTGTGGGAGGCCGAGCACGAGGGGGCCTTCGCCTGGGCCTACGGGCTCAAACCGCGCCTGGTGTGGCGGGGGGGTGCGCAAGTATTCGCCTGACAATCAGTTGCTAAATACGTGCATTTCGCGTACACATTGCACTGAAAAGACCGCCTCTCATCCCCAATTCGCAATTAGCCGCGGTCAAATGGAGGAAGTCAACTAGTGGCAAAGTGGAATCCCTTGGCGTTGAAGCTCTTGATGTGGGTCATGGGTTTGTTGATCGTGGCAGGGTCAGGTGTGGCCTTCATCGGTAACACCATCTTCAATTTCGACGCCACGTTCGGTGTCACGGCCTCGGTCGCGGGGGTGGCCTTCGGCGCAGGTTTGATGATCGCGGGCTTCGACCCGATCGCCAACGTGAGCTGGGTCCGCGCCCTCATCCTGTACGCGATTCTGCAGGTGGTCTATCAGGTCTTCCTGAACATCTCGATCGGACAATTCGACATCATCGCCTTCATCGTCGCCATCATCGTTGCGGTCCTACTCATCGTTCTCTACCCGAACAAGCCCGCGCTCTGGATGCAGGGCACAATGCCCAAAATGGGCGGCGGTATGGGCGCCCGCCCTTAAGTCTCCGTTCAGCTTTCAAGGGGCAGCAGCGCGCTGCCCCTTTTTGTTGCCTAAGCCGTGCCCGGCTCGTCGCCGCTGACGATCCACCGCCCGCCACCGCCGGAGGAGACCAGGTCGTCCGCCGCCTTCGGCCCCCAGGAACCGACCGGGTAGGACTCCGGGTGGCCCTCCGTCTCCCAGGCCCGGACCAGCGGGTCGACGATCTCCCACGACAGCTCGATCTCCTCCGCACCAGGGAAGGCGGAATGTCCGCCCGCGAGCACCTCTGAGAGCACGTTCTCGTACGCGTCGGGCAGCGCCGTCTTGGTGAGGTGGGCATAGTCGAGGCGCATCCCGGCGGGCACCATCTCGAACCGCGTCCCCGGCCGCTTGGCGCCGATTCGAAGCGAGATGCCCTCGTCAGGTTGGATGCGGATCACGATCAGAGTGGGGATACCGCGCTGGCGCCGGCCGGCGATGCGCAGCATCGGCGCGTCGCGAAGCTTGATCACGACCTCGGTGACCCGCCTTCGGAGCGCCTTGCCGGTGCGCAAGAAGATCGGCACTCCATCCCAGCGCCAGTTGTCGATCGAGACGCGCATCGCGGCGAACGTTTCCCGGCGAGAGTCGCGCGCGACGCCCTGCTCCTCCAGGTAGCCCTCGTATTGCCCTCGCACCGCAAGGCTGGGATCGACCGGCGACATCGCGCGCAGCGCGGCGCGTTTCGCGCGCCGCACATACTCGGGGTCGAAGGTGGTCGGCGGCTCCATCGTGATCAGCGCGAGCAGCTGCAGCATGTGGTTCTGGATGATGTCGCGCACCGCGCCGGACTGGTCGTAATACCCGGCGCGCTTGCCGATGCCCTCCTCCTCCGCCACCGTGATGAGGATGGTCTCGATCAGGGTTCGGTTCCACACCGGCTCGAAGAGCGAGTTCGAAAAACGGAGCGCCATCACGTTCTGCACCGTGTCCTTGGCCAGGTAGTGGTCGATGCGGAAGATCTGCTCTTCCTCGAAAGCAGCCGCCAGCTCGGCGTTGAGCTTGTGCGCCGAGGCGACGTTGTGGCCGAATGGCTTCTCGACGACGATCCGTCGCGTGGCGTCGGCCTTTTTGGACAGGCCTGAAAGGGCGAGGCCGGCGACGATGTCGCTGAAAGTCTCCGGTGGAGTCGCGAGGTAGAAGATGACCGTTGGCGAGCCGGCCACGAGCTCCTTCAGCGGCGCGAAGGTGGACGGCTCCGAGTAGTCGAGCTGGACCCATTCGGCGTTGGCGCTCAGGCGCTGGTTGCCGCCGGCTTGTTTGACCTGTGCTCGGAATTCTTCGGTGGAAGTGTGGCTGCGGCCCACGCCGATGATGCGAACCGGCACCCCGTCGCGGGTCACCAGGTGACCCAGCGAGGGCAGGATCTTGCGGTGCGTCAGGTCGCCCGATGCTCCGAAGATGACCAGGTCTGCGGCAGGTGCCACGCGCGGAACTGTACGGCGCATCAATCCTTTACCACCGTTGTGCCGGCGGCCTCATCGTGCACCGGGCGACCGCGAGCCCAGCCGATGGGCAGCGCGAGCAAGCGGACCACGGACTGCCCGATCGTCGGGCGCGAACCGTCAACGGCCACGACTCGCTGCCTCATGACCAGCCCGCCGAGCGTGCGACCCGAGGCGCTCCAGCACGTCACGTGGTAGGCCGCGGCCATCCCGAGCAGGGCTCGGACCCGCGGTCGTTTGCTGACCAGGCCGGTGAGCATGACGCACAGGGCGAGGTCGACCATCGCCGCCCTCATGCGATCCCGTCCGCCGGCCGCCACTCCGGGCGAGGGTTCCCGGCCGCGAACGCGCAGGAGGTGGAGCCGCATGAACAGGTGATGGACAGGCAGCTGCGCCACCCTGTAGAGCGGTAGGGGAAGTCGCGGGCGGAAGCCTTCCACCAAGGCGACCAGCCGGCCGTCCTCCGCCGCGAAGCGAAACCGGCCCCCCGCGGCTCCGGCCACAAGGCCACCTTCGATCGGCCATTCCACTGCGTGCCGCGTCACCCTGGCGCGACCAAGGCGCAGCAGCTCGAGCGGACCGACGAACAACCCAGTCTCGCGGACCCGAATCAGGCCGGCGGTGAGCTTCTGGATGTCTTCGAGGTAGCTGTCGCGGAGGGCGCTGCCGGTGGCCGGATTTGGGCTCGCGACAGAGTCTTCGACCGATACCTTCCCGCCAGTCACGCTGAACACAGTCATATCTTGCTCGGGATGGCAAGGGTCGAATTCGCGGCGGAAGTGACGGTCAAATGCTCTCCGGAGCGCGCGTTCGACTACTTCGCCGACCATCGGCACGTCGCTGCGGTGCTAGAAGGCGTGAACAGGTGGGAGCCGATCGGCGACAAGGCGAGCGGCCCCGGCGCTCGCTACAACGTCGAGATGACCACCCTTGGGTTTCCGCTCCAGAGCGTGCTGCGGTTGAATCGGTGGCGGCGACCACATGAGATCGGGTGGGTGTCCGAGTCGGGTGTCATCAAGCAGGAGGGTGGCTTCACCTTCAGGAAAGTCTCCGATGGGGTGCGCATCGAGCTTCGCATCGCCTACGAACCCCCGGCCTCCTTTTTCGGGGCGGCGGTCGCGAGCCGCCTTGACTGGATGGTGAGGCGCCGGCTCAAAGCGGCCCTGGAACGGATTCGACACAAGCTCGAGGAGGAGCCCGGCTAAAGTGGGCGCATGAGGCTGACCCGTGACGCGCATGCCATCCTCGGCCAGGCTCAAATCGGCATGCTGGCCCTGCGCGCCGGCCGCCTCCCGCTGGTCAACCCTGCTGTGTTCAGCTTCGCCTCCGGGTCGTTGTGGCTGACCACCTCACGCTTTGCGGCCAAGACCATGCTCGCCAGGCGCGACCCGCGAGCCGCGTTCCTGGTCGACGGCGGCTCGCGGGCCTTGCTGCTGCGCGGCGCGATCGAAGTCTTCGACCCGCGATCACTTTCCAGCCAGGTGCGCGCCATGCTCGATGGTCCTGGCTACGTGCTCGGCATGGCCGGCTACGCGTTGAAGAACGCTCCTTTCGTCGCGGGCTACATGCTCGACCTCACGAGCTTGCCGCGTGAGTGGCTTCCCTACAACCGCGTCGTCCTCCGCCTGCGCCCAAGCCACGCCGACGTCATCGAGGGCGTTCAATTCCCCGCCGCCCAGGCTGCGCGCGTTCCCGCGGTGCCGGCGGAGGTCAGCCGCCGGCTGGCCGGCGTCTCACGCGGCTACGCGTGCTGGATCGAGGGCGGGATGCCCTTCATCGTCCCTGCTTTCTGGGAGGTGGACCGCGGCCAGGTCACCGTGGCGCCGGAGAGCGGCCGGCCGCGCGCCGGATCACCAGGCGCGCTGGTGGTCGAGTCACACCACCGTTTCCGGCCGTCGCTCATGGTGGGCGCCTGCGTGCGCGGGACGTTCAGTGGCCCAGCGGATGGATCGGACATCGCCGAGCGATACGGCATACAGCCGGATGACGTTCCTTTCGCGATGGAGCTGAGACCCGAGCGCGTGACTTCGTGGCGTGGATTTGCGATTGCGACGGCCGTGCCCAGGTCGGCCCGTCGCTTGCGCGTCGCGGAGGGCTGATGGCAAAGCCGGCCGCGCCAGGATTGCGCATTCGCAGGTGGTCCGCGGGCCAGTGGACGGATTCGCCCGACGCGGTTGTCACCGAGGAACCGCTCCAGCTCATGCTGCAGGGCCAGCCGCTCTCTGTCGTCATGCGCACGCCGGGGCAGGACATCGAGCTCTGTCTCGGCCTGATGTTCTCCGAGGGCATCGTGCGCGGGGTGGACGAGGTGCGGCTCATCCGCATCAGCGCCGAGGCGGGGGAGACCGACAGCGGGATACGGGTTGAGGCCGACCTTGTCGAGTCGAACCAGATCGACGTGCAACTGGCGGGCGCGCCGCGACGCAGGCCCGAGCGGTCGATGCTCTCCAGCTCGGCGTGCGGGGTCTGCGGCACCGTGCTGATCGAGGACCTGAGGCGCGACCTGGCCGCACTGCCCCCCGGTCCCAAGGTCGATCCGTCGGTGCTCCCGGGCCTGGTCGAGATCCTGCGGGCGGGCCAGGGCGTCTTCGAGCGCACCGGAGGCCTTCACGCCGCCGGCCTGTTCAGCCCGGACGGGAAGCTCGAGCATCTTCGAGAGGACATCGGGCGCCACAACGCGGTCGACAAGGTGGTGGGGCGGGCACTGCTCGAGCGCGCGCTGCCGGCAGCGGAATCGATCCTGGTCGTGAGTGGCCGCGCGGGCTACGAGATAGTGCAGAAGTCGGTCAGCGCCGGCATCCCGGTGCTCGCCGCCGTCGGGGCGCCGTCGAGCCTGGCCGTTTCGCTCGCGCGAGAGTTCAACCAGACCCTCATCGGATTCCTGCGCGGAGAGCGGTTCAACGTTTATGCCGGACCCGAACGCCTGACGCAGTGATCTCAGTTCGCGATCGTGCGCACCCGGCAGTGCGGGTTGTCCTCGTGGGCGCGTACGTGCTGTGCGTCGAGTGGGCGCGAACGTTCATCGCCACCCAACCGCACATGGCGATCGCAGCGCTCGTCGTGGGAGGAGCGGCGCTCGCCCTGGTGGCGATGGGCTGGCCCGCGGATCGTCTCGGGCTCGGCACCTCGAGGTTCGGCCTGAGGATCATCGGAGGCCTCGCGCTGGGCGCCGTGCTGTTGCTGCCCGCCGCGGCCCGGTCGGGCGCCGTTCCAATCCTGCCGGCAGGTCTTGCCGTGGCGGCGGTTGCCGTCTCGGTCGGCGAGGAGCTGGCATTCCGCGGAGCTCTTTACGAGGCGCTGGATGAGCTTGGCGGCGCGCCGGTCGCCATCGTGGGCAGCACTTTGCTGTGGACGGCGGCGCACGCACTGTCTCATCCGCCGGAGTTCCTCGGCGCGGTAGCTGCCGCGGGTCTGTTGCTCGCCATCTGGCGCTGGGCATGCCGCGACCTGGTGGCGCCGGTGATCGGCCATGTGATCGCGGACCTCGCGCTGTGAGGCGGGTAGCCCTCCTCGCGGCGGCCGTGATCGTCTACATGGTGGCCGCCTGGATGGTGGCTCCGGGTTTCTACGACGGGTTTGGCCCTCCGCTGCCCTACAACTGGACGTGTCCTCCGCCCCAGGCCGGCTCCAACCAGAAGCCGAGCTCCGGGCACGTGGACATCAAGGTCATCGGCGGCGTCAGCGACGCCAACTCGGTGTTCACCAACGACAGCCAGATCGTCCTGGGCTTCCTGCCTGGTGCATTCGACGCCGCGGGCAAGACCACGATCTCGGTCGACATCACACCGCTGCCCAACTGCCCTGAGCCACCCGGAATCCGATTCGTGACGAATGTCTATCGCGTCACCGCAAATGCACCGCTGGTCAAGCCCGCCAACGTGGTGATGTTCTATTCGAACCTCCTGCCGGCACCCTCTTCCATTTACATGGCGGCCGACCCGGCCGGTCCGTGGACCTCGATTGGCGCGGCGCAGGATGCGCAGCCGTACACGATCCGCACCACGACAAAGTCGTTCGGCTACTTCGCCGCGGGCTATCCGATCAGCTCGGCGGCATCGGGTGTGGTGCGGGTCGGGGGCGGCCAGGTGGTGCCGATCGTGGTCGCGGTCCTCATCGGGCTTGTGCTCCTGGCCGGGGTTCCGCTCGCCATGCTGCGGCGTCGCCGCGGGCCGGCAGAGGTCGAAACGGAAGTCGATAACGAGGCTAAGGGTTGAGGGTGAGCGCCCGTCTTCAACCAGTAAGTAAGCCGTGTACGTCCGAAACGATCGCCAGCTTCATTCGTACTTGATCGCTTCGAACAGAGTGCCGCACTTGCGGCAGCGGTACTGGAGCGTCATCGCCTGCGTGCCGAAAAGTGAGATGACCTCCGCGTCGCGCGCGCGGCAGTGAGGACATTGAGGCTCCGAACGGGGACGTTCAGGCTTCTTTGGCTGCGGCACTGGAGGGCGCGAACTTCTTCTCTTCGAGTCCGCGCAGCATGCCGAAGGTCAGCTCGTCGATCGCGCCGGGCCGGCTGCGGCGGCGGATGGGATCCCACTTTTTCCAGTCGACCTTGACGCTCGGCGATTTCATGTCCAGCTGCTCCTCGAGCCTGGCACGCAGCTCCTGCGGCCCCATGCTGAGCTTGCTCTCGCTATGGAGGGCGGCGACCTCGCCATCCGTCGGGCCGAACCATTCGATCGCCTCGACCCAGGCGCGGTGCAGCGGCTCCTGGCTGATGCCCGATTTGAGCCAGCTGCGTCCGTGCAGAAAGTGGTAGCGCTCCTCCATCAGCATCTTGCGCAGCCGGTGCTGAAGGACTTCGACCGAACCATTGACACAGGCCTCGATCATCGCCGTGAAGGCGGTGTCAAGGATCGCGTTCGCCGCCACGAACTGCGCCCACTCGGACCACGGCTCGTCGAAGTAGGCGAGGGCGCGAAGGCTCGCCGGGTCCGACTCTCGCTCAGGTCCGCGTGGATCGGCTCCGAGGGGTTCCAGGCAGCCGTACAGGACGCGGCTGTGTCCCAGGTCGTCGAGCCCCATCGCCGCGGCGGCGATGTCGGCCTCTAGTGAGGGAGCCCGTGTCGCCCACTCCGCGTAGCGGAGCCCGAGCATCTGCTTGTTGTCGGCGATGCTGAGGACTACGTCGGAGAGGCTCATGGCTCGCCCGGTTGCCAGAGCTCGATAACGTGCTCCTTGCGCACGATCGCCATCTCGCACCAGCGTTCTTCGTCGTAGGTCGCGCGCGCGTACGCGACCGCGAGGTCGTCGTCGGGCGCGACCACGCTGCCCACCTGGTGCAGCGGCTCGGCGCGGGTCTTGCGGGCGAACACCTCGTATTCGACGGCGTCGCCGCTGACTCTTTTGTACTGCGTCAAACGGCCAGGCCCCAGGACTCGAGGGCGTCGCGTCCGGCTTCGGTCATGCGCGCGACAGTCCACGGAGGATCCCACACGATGTTGACTCGCACCTCGCGTACCCCGTCCTCTCGCATGAGTCGCTCGCGGATATCCTCGAGGATGAATTCCGAGGCCGGGCATCCCATGGCCGTGAACGTCAGGTCGACTTCGACCACGCCGTCCTGCTCGTTGATGCCGTAGATCACGCCGAGGTCGACGAGGTTGACCGGCATCTCGGGGTCCTGGACCTCAGAGAGCGCGGCCCAAAGCCGCTTCGTCATGCCCCGTTCTTGTGGTGGGTCTTGCGGAACTTGTGGAACTCCTCCTGGAACATCGCGACCATCTCGGCGTTGCGAGGGCCACGGGCGCGCCAGCGCACCAGCACGTCGTCCCAGGAGCTCGGCTGCTTGAAGTCCCACCGCTTCGCTTCTGGGTCGAACACGCACGGGAACGGATAGTCGAGCTCCCAGACGTCCTTGCCATCGCGCACCTCTTTGTGCGCCGGCACTTTGATCCCGATCTGCTCGCAGTACGGAACGACCGTCGACAGCCACCACTGGCGGAGCTGGTCGTTGGTCAATCCCTTCAGGCGGTACTCGAGCTGGGTCGAGTGCATCTTCATGCTGTCGGGGAGGCCGAACCATTCCACGCTCAGTGGAAACATCCAGTCGACCGCGCGCTGCAGCTCATCTTTCGCCGCGCCGCCGGACGCGCTGATGCGCTTCATCCACGTGCGGCCGTTGCGTAGGTGGAAGTTCTCCTCGGCCATGACCTTGTTGAGCCCGCGCTTCCAGGGACCGTAGGAGCAGTTGTCGTGGATGTCGCCGAGTAGGCAGAAGCCCGCCTGGTCGTACATGCCGTTGGCGACCACGAGCTCCGTCCAGCTGTCCAGGGGAACGTCGAACGCGTAGGGGTAGCGGAAGCTCTTGGGGTCGCGGCTGAAGATGAGCTTCTCCTGGTCTTCGCCGAGCTCTTCGAGGATGTGGTAGGCGATGTGGGCGTGGGCGAGCTCGTCCTGGATGATCGCGATCCCGGTCATGAAGGCGTTGATCGAGGGCGCGCGCTTGGCGGCCAGGTAGTAGGCGGGGGCGGAGATGAGCTCCGTGTCGCCCGAGACGATGAGAGTGTGCTTGAGCTCGCGGAGGTACTCGGGCGTCATCTCCTTGGGAGACTCGATGAGCTCCCCGGACTTGATCATCTGGTCGAACTCGGCCTGAGTTACCATCGCCCTCCCATTCTCCGACAACCGGGGCGGGTAAAATCGGGTTTCGCTTCAGGGTCGACGACTTTGGACCCGCACCGTGGTGGCTATAGCTCAGCATGGCAGAGCACCAGATTGTGGATCTGGCTGTCGCGGGTTCGAATCCCGCTAGCCACCCCAATTGTTGACTTTAGAACTCGCCCAGCGGGTTCCCGAACGAGTTCAGATTTCCAGGGAGGGCGGCCCGTCTGGGCCTATACTTCGGGCCTGCCTTAGGGCGGCGCTAGCCTCAGCGGCCACGAACGTCAAGGGGGACAAGATGAAGCGGATGCTCGCACTCGCATCGGCGTTGTTCGTACTCGGCCTGACCGGCACCATCAGTGCGGAGGCTTCGACACCGAGCCCAGCCCCCTGCACCCTGGGAGCTCTCAACATGTTGCACGACGACACTATGGCCACCGTTCCGATGACCCACGATGCTGCTCAGGGAAACGCCGGTATGGACACAGCGGTGGACGGCTCAGGCTGTAAGTGACGATAGGCTGACGTCCGGCCGCCTCCGTCGGTTGAGCCGCTGGCGGAGAAGTCCCGCAAGTTAGATCAAGGCCCGTCTGGAGCGCCATCGGCGGCTATGCGCGCCGTCACAGCACTGACTCGTATTCGATACGGCGGTTTCTAAAATCGTCCAAATAGCGACCCTGTTATCCACCCCATTTGTATATACTGAATGGGTGGACGATCGAACGATCGTCTGGGACGCTGCCAATCGTAGGCACCTCGGTTCCGATCATCCCGAAAGGCACATTTCACTATCGGAAATTGACGCGGCCGATGGCTGGTGGTGATCTGGATCGATGACCGAGAGGGTCGCTATCCAATCCATGCGCGCGAGGCGTCCAAGCGAATCATTCGGAGGATCAGCAAATGAAAACCAAGGCGAGTCGTAAGCCATTCAGTGACCCGTTCGACGACCTCAGCGACGAAGAGTTCGAACGCGAAGTGCTTGACTCTCTGGATCAGGCCACTACCAAGATCTCCCTTCGAGTTCCGAAAGATCTGCTCGGTCGCACAAAACAAGTTGCACAGCTACGCGGCGTCCCATACCAGTCGCTTATGAAGGCGCTGATTGATCAAGGCGTCCGTCGGCTTGAACGCACTAGGCCTCGTGTGCGCAAGCCGTTAGGCTAAATTACCGATCAGCCGAGCCATCCTCGTGAAGAGAGATCGAAATTCAGGATCGATGGCGAGGAACTGATCGTCGCTTTCGGAGGGGCTGAGTCAAGATTTCGCCGGTCGAAGTGACCCGGGCCAACTTGCGTTGAGTTCAACAGCGCGGTTCTAAAGTCGTCCGACCAGCGATTTCCATCCCGCTACTTTTGAACTCGTCCGCCCTCGGCCTCCCTCCGCGCGACGGCTGATCTCGCGGAATGCCAAAGAGTGCGGAGGTTCTCCCAATCGGGATAGCGTTCGACCATCCGCGCGACGATGCCGGCCGCCGTGGTCTCCTCGCTGGAGATCCGGGAGAAATCCCGCAGATATTGCTGTGATTCCCCGATGATCTTCGGATCGTTGTCGTTATCGAGAAACCCGCGATGAACAGTACTTTCATGTGTCGGGCCTCAGGATCGAGATTGCTTCGGCTTGACCTGCCTGAGACGGGCGGCTATCAGTTTCTTCACGAGCACCTTCGGAAGGGACTTGTCAATCGGGAAATGCAGAGAACCCTCTGTGCTCGCGTAGCCTGCGAGATCGTCCCGCAGCTCGGCAAGCACCGAACCGCTGTGAGGCAGGTAGGCGAGGTGGTTCTTGAAGGCTGCGAATCCCGCGATCACCTGGCCTTTCAGCCGGAACGCCGGCATGCCGTACGAGATGACCTCCTCGGCATCCGGGAGGATGTCGCGGATGGTCTGACGCAGCTTCTGAAGCGTCGCGCGCTTGGGCTCTCCGACCTTCGCCAGGTAGTCGTCAATCTCTGGTTTCGACACGACGTCATTGTCGGATACACCGGAACACAAAGTTAGGCGCGGTCTCCATGGCCCGCGCAGTCGACGCCGCAGACCTGTCGAACCAGATACTGGTCAACGCCGCGGCTGCGTTGAAGGAGCGCATGTCCAGTTAGATTTCGACATACGGACCGCTTCCAAATACAGGGTAGGAGTTACGTGTTCCCGCGCGAAAACCGCCAGTTGGTCACCGAGACCCAGCGTCCGTCAGTGCCGTTCGCACGGCGCGAGCCACTGCCGCCAGCGCCTCCCCGCCTTCGGGCAGCTGATCCGACATCAGGTGCCATGCGTGCCACATTCCGGGCCAGTACCGGGTCTCTACCGGCACTCGGTGCCGGCGTGCTGCTTCCTGCAAACGAGCTGCTTCTCCGGCGAGGATGTCGTTCTCTCCCGCCACGATTTGGAGTGGCGCGAGCCCGGATAAGTCGTGATAGACAGGACCCAGGTCCGCTGTTGACGTGTCGTTGCCGGCAACGTACGACTTGTGGAGTCCGATGGCAAAGCGGGGATGTGCGAATGGGTCACGAACCTGCCAGACGCGATCGTCCTTGAAGCCGAAGTCAACTGTGGGTGAGATCTCGATGCAGAGCTTCGGCTGCGGCAGTCCCGCCGCCTTGGCACGAAGCAGTGTCGCCAGCGAAAGCACGCCACCGGATGACTCACCGATCAGCACCAGGCCGGCGCCTCGATGCACCAGCTCGGTGTAAACGGCGAAGCAATCGTCGTGTGCGTTGGGATAGGGATTGCCTGGATTGAGGCGGTACTGGATGGCGAAGATCCGCACCTCGGCCGACTTCGCGATAAGAGCAACCGCCTGTCTGTGGGCCGGCGTCAGGCCGAAGAAGATCCCCCCTCCATGAATGAACAGGACCAGCGGATCGCTCGGTGCGCCATCTGGCGACAGCCAGATTCCAGGAATCCCGGCCACGGTCCCCGGCTCGACGGCCACGCCCTTGGGCATTCGGATCATCCAGGAGGTGATTGCGTCGGATCGCTCACGGAATCTGACCAAGTCCTCGACAGGACGGCTCGCAAGCCGGCCTTGGTACGCGCGCTGAAGGCGTAGCAGCGGCGGTAGGAGGCGGGACTGAAGGCTCGGCACGGCGCGCCGATTCTATGCTCGGCTATAACGCGCGAGACGCCATGAGATCGTCGGAGCTGCGACCATCTAAGCCCGAATGGCCATCACCGCAACCGCCAGCTCTCCACATCGATCGTGATGAAGTCGGGAAAAGGGAGAACCCAACCGTACTGCTCAAGCGACGTCTTCACGCGGCGTTTTGACGTGTAGGGAATGCCGTTGGACACCCCGTGCTCAAAGACGACGTTGGCGACTCTAGCAGTGGGGGTGGCCGCCACGGGGGTGTAGTCATTGCGCCTCAGGAGGCCGGTCTTAGTGTCGAACCAGAATCGCTGGATCCTGCTATGGACGGGCAGGTTGGTTCCATAGTCGGCTTGCAGCACGCCGTCACGGAGCTCCGTCCACTCGATGTCGGTTCGCGTCAGCTGGTAGGGGAGCGTGTAGTAGCCCCAGAAGGCATAGCCCAAGAAGTAGAGGAGATTCAGCCGATCCCACCTGGTGGTGAGGCTGGCGTTCTGGAGATGCTCCCGGGCGTCGTCGCGCTGCTCGAGGATCCTGCCATCCCGCGCCACAATCTTCACGCTGAAACCGTCGAGCACACCGATGTCGCCGGATTCGTCCACGGGTTCGATGACGGTATGGGGACGTTGAACATCGACCGTGATTCTTGCGTGAGGCGGGATGTTGATGCCCTTGAGTTGAAACAACAGTCCCCCCACGGTCACTCTGCTTTCCACCGAGGTCGCAGCTTTCCAGGCCGCCTGTCCGCCGTAGGCAACGAGCGCCCGAGCTGCGGTCGGGGAGAGATCACCCCGGGACGAAGGTTGCGTGTTGGTCGATGAGCCCTGATCGAGGGCTGCCGGCGTCAACGTGTTCTCGTCCACCGTCCACAGGGCATAGCTCACCAGCAATGCGAGCAGGAACACGAGGATTGCCGCGACAGCTCTGACGAGCGCGGACCTCCCTCTTCTACGCGGAACCCTTGTATCTGCACCGCTCATGAAACCGAGCATCTGGTTGCTGCAAATGTTATGGCGATGGGCCGAAACTGGGTCACCTTTCGTGCGCGCTAGCGCCCGGACCGACTTATATGCCCGAAGGACAGAATCGCGGGATGACACTCCCAGATCAGGACCGGAGCGGGTCTGATAAGGGCCAAGACGCCCTGGCAACGGCAGGCGAGCGCGACCTGGAAAGGCGTGACCGAGATCTTGCTGCGGACGTGCGTGACCGAGAGGCCGAGCAGCGTGACCGAGAGGCCGAAGCGCGTGATGACGCGGCGGGTGACCTCGATCGAACTGCAGGGGACCGCGCGGGGAGTGAGAGTCAGCAGGCGGCAGGGGAAGTCACCCCAGCTCCGTCGGGGCACGCTGAGGCAGCGGATAACCGCGCCCAGGCCATCAATGACCGCAAAGTTGCGGCCGAAGATCGCGCCCAGGCCGCCAAGGACCGCGAAGATTCAGGGACCGACGAGCTAACAGGAGTGCGCCGTCGGGAGGCCGGCCTGGCTGCGCAGGACCGTGACGTCGCGGCTGGGTTGCGTGACCGCGAGGCCGAAGCCCGTGATGACGCGGCGGGCGATCTCGACCGAACCGCAGGGGATCGCGCTGCCACGGACCGTCAACACGCGGCAGACGAAGGTGCTCAGGCCGCCTCGGGGCGCGCTGAAGCCGCGGATTACCGGGCCCAGGCCATCAACGACCGCAGACTTGCGGCCGAGGATCGCGCACAGGCCGCCAAGGATCGGCAGAATTCGGAGCTGGCTGCGCGGGCGCGGGACCTCGCTGCCGAGCAGCGGGACCGAGCCGCCGAAGCGCGGGACGACGCGGCCGGTGAGTTCGACCGGACAGCGGGAGATCGCGCGGCGAGCAACCGCCGGCGTGCGGCAGACGAAGGCGCCAGAGCCGACTCGGGCCGGGCTGATGCCGCCGACAGCCGCGTTCGAGCCATCAATGACCGCAGGGTTGCGGCGGACGATCGCGCACAGGCGGCGAGGGACCGCGAGGATTCCGGGGCCGACGAGTTGACGGCTGTGCGCCGTCGGGAGGCTGGGCTGGCTGCGCGGGACCGCGACGTCGCGGCTGGGTTACGTGACCGAGAGGCAGAAGCGCGCGACGACGCGGCCGGCCGAACCGCAGGGGATCGCGCGGCGAGCAATCGTCAGCGCGCGGAGGATGCAGGCGCCCGGGCCGCCTCCGAGCGCGCTGAGGCCGCAGATAGTCGCGTCCGAGCCGTCAACGACCGCAAGGTTGCCGCGGACGACCGCGCCCAAGGCAGCCTCGACCGACAGATCGCTGCGGAAGATCGCGCGCAGGCCGCCAAGGACCGTGAAGATTCCGGGACCGACGAGCTGACTGGAGTAAGCCGCCGCGGGGCCGGACTGGCTGCCATCGAGCGCGAGATCAATCGCGTCCAGCGCGTCAACGGAGAGCTCATCGCTGCTTATGTGGACGTCGACGGGCTCAAAGCCACGAACGACTCCAGAGGTCATGCCGCTGGGGACGAGCTGCTCATCGCCGTGGCCGACTCCCTGCGCGCCTGCTTGCGTTCCTACGACGTGATCACTCGCGTCGGTGGCGATGAGTTCGTGTGCGTGCTCCCAGGCATTTCTGTCGACCACGCGCGTCGACGCTTTGGGGCCGTGAGCGCGATGCTGGGCGCAGGTCGCTCCGGAGCCTCCATCACGGTCGGCCTGGCCCGGCTCCTGACCGGCGACTCGGCGGATGACCTGATCCAGCGCGCCGACGATGAGGTTTCGAGCGCTCGCAAGCGGCGCTGAGGGCCCGTAGATCTCTGGGGTAACCGGCTAGAACGGTTTGAACATCATCAGCCAGAGGATCAAGAGCCAGCCGACGCCTCCCACCGCCAGCGACATCCACGGATTGCGGACAGCCGCGGCGGCGATCTCGGCATCGGGCGCGGCCGGGACTGCCGCGTGGGGCCTGCCGGCCTCCATATAGGGAAGGCCGGCGGCCTTCCTGGTCTTTGCGAAGCCCCTGCCCGGATGCCAGTACATCAGGAATGTGATCAGGATAAGGACAGCGATCGAAGCCCAGATCCACCACCGCGCCCACCAGCCTCCCATGAACGCAAGCACAACTCCCGTGACGACTATCAGGCCGAGCGCCGGGTACATCAGGCCGGTCGTCGCTGAGGAGGCGTCGAGGAGGGCGCGAATGCGCGCGGGCTCCGATTCCCGCCGGATCCGGAAGGTCATGCTCACCGCCATTCCATGCGCCAGCAGGAAGCCGAAGACGAACGCGACGTGAAGGAACACCACCCAGCGGTACACGGCGCCGCCAAGGTACCCGCCGGCAGCCAACGCCGTCAATCGGAGCGGAGGGTACGTGTCAGGCTCAACGCGCTCCGGCCATCCGGCGTGGCTTCCTTGGGTCGGGCGGTTGCCGGCACCTCGTCGGGAGGCAACCCGGCTGCGGCTTCGAGGCGTCCGGAAAAGTTGAAGAAGGACACCAGCGCAGTCGCCTGCCAGATGCCGCGCTCGTCCCAACCGGCGGCCCGAAGTGCTTCGATGTCGGCGTCCTCGACCATGCCGGGGGTGTCGGTCAGCTTGGTTGCGTAAGCCAGCAGCACTCGCGTCTTCTCATCGAGGTCGTAAAGCGGCCACTCGGTCGCAAACTCGAAGCCAAGGTGCTGGTTGCCTGTGAGTCGGCGCACGGCCGCGGAATGCATTCCGAGTCAAGGAGCGCCGCCGATCTTCCCGTTGACGACTGTGGCAATCATCTCCCGCTGGAGCCGCGTCATCCTGGACGATTTCCCGAGGTTGAGGTGGCGGTAAATAATGCTTACCCCGACCGCGGTGGGCAGGTCGGGCAACACGACCTGGATGATGCCGGGCATGTAGCCGTACCGCCTGTTGGCGATGCTTCGAAGCAGCCTGCCGGGAGTTGCGGTCTGAATACGCGCCATCTGAGCCTCTTTACAGCATACCGCTTACTTTTGAACCGAATGGCTGCCAAGACGCGGATGTGGGGTTTGCGCCCGTTCACGATGCGCCTCATCAATCCCTTGACCCGTCTGTTCGCGGGAAGGATGCCGGGATTCGGGCTGCTGACCTACCGAGGCCGAACCACGGGCCGCATTTACCACCTTCCGATCAACGCCTTCAAGCGGGGCGAGCACTACATTTTCGTTCTGACGTATGGGTCAGAGAGCGAATGGGTGAAGAACGTTCTGGCCGCGGGTGGATGCGAGATCCGAGTCCGCGGTCGCGACGTCCGGCTCGTTGCGCCCGAGCTGATGGCCAATCCAGCCTGGGACCTCATACCGTGGCCGGCGCGGTTCATCGAGCGGATGGCCGGCGTCACCGAGTTCTTGCGTATGCGCGCGGCTTAATTAGCGCTCGAGCCGATCAGCTGTCACTTGGGGTCCTGATGAGGAGTTTCGTCGGAGGCTTGGTCCCGATGCTTCGTCCCTGAAAGCTGCGTTGCGGCTGTGGTCGCCTTACGTTCCTTGGCGACGTCGGCAGCCATCGAATCCATGAAGTGCCGGAACTTGCTGAAGTATTGGTACTCATCGGCCAGCTGCTGCCAGGCTTCGGCAAAGGATGGGTATCTCACGACGTCCTTCATCCCCTCGTGCCACACCTTCCACGTCCCCGAGTCGATTCTCCCGGTCGATTTCAGCCACATCTCTTCCGCACACATGTTGAAGTAGTCGCGGAAGACTGCCAGAACTTCGGCGCGCTCAGCCTCAGGAAGCTCGGACAGGCGATATGAACTTCCTGGATGACGAGCTGCAAACGGGAGTCTGCCCATCGTCTTGGAATAGCGATCGGTATACACGAGAAAGATCACGGTTCTGAATTGATCGCGGACGTGCGTCATCGAAACGACGATCGCGCTCGCGCCCACGATCACTGCCGCAACGCTCGAGACCGCGATCCACTGTTCAGTCGTCATGCAGGCGGCCCGCTGGGTCGGCGACCCACCGTCATAGCGGGTGCGCCTTCGGGCGTCGGAAAGGTGAAGATCGGCTCGAGCCCCACGCCGCGCAGCAGTGCCTGCGCTTCGTCGTCGTCCAGCGCCGCACCTCCGTACACCGTGGTTCGAAATCGACTCACCGCGTTCTTGAGGCGGTCGTCATGGAGCTTTCCGTGGGCCATCATCAGCCAGCCCCCGGGAATCAGGGCTTTGGCAAGACGCGGCAGTCCGGCGTCGAGTGCGGACCGCGGAACAAATGGTGCGGGGAGCCACGCCAGGGCGTAAGCCTGTTCATCTTCGAGGCTGGCGACATCCTGATGCCGCAGCTCGATCCGTTCGGCGAGCCCAGCGTCATCCACTCGACGCCGCGCCAGCTCAAGAGCGCGGGGAAGCACGTCGAGGCCGACGACGCGCAACCGGGGAAAGGCGCGGCAGTACTCCACCGCCAGGGCCGCAACACCGACGCCAACGTCGAGCATCTGCGGCGACTCGCCATCCAACAGGTCTTTGAGACCCTCGAGTAAGGGCAACCCGAACGTCTTGAATCCAGCGACAGCCACGGCACTGCCGCCACCCTGCGCGAGCAATGCCTCGTCGTTCTGGCTCGACCAAGCGGCCGCGCCCGAGAGCATCCCCGCGGACTGCAGGATGTTGGCGGCCGACACGGCCGCGATGTCACTCAATCCGCTGCGGATGAACTCTGCCAGCCCAGCTGAGGGCGCGATGCCGCCGGAGGTCTCCGACATCAGCCCGAGTTCGACGAGCACCTGTTGGGCCAGCCGCTTCTGCTCCGGGTCGCGTGCGGCATCACCGAGACCCACCGCCACCGCTGCCAGCTGCCACACACCTTCGTGCAGGCGGAGGATCAGAGTCCCCGCCTCCTCTGCGGTCGAAATTGGCTCCGTCATGTGCCCATCCCCCGACTCAGGTGCGGGCTGTCGGAGCCGCGATCCGCGACTGCATTCCGCGCAGGGTGGTCACGAAGAAGTAGGCCACACATGCCGCGGCCGCGATCAAGGTCAGGTGGAAGCCGTACTCGATCCAGATCAGCCGCGAGAAGTTGGTGCCCACCACGCGGTGCAGATTGTCGTGCGGCCACCAGTTGATGAGCAGCCAGCCGATGCTGAGGTACGTCAGCATTGCGAGGCCGCGGCGCTGGCCGAAGCTGCTCACCGTCCGCCAGCCGAAGATGAGGAAGGCAACGCCCAGCCCGAAGGCGAAGCTCTCGACGAGCCCTACCATAATGTAGAAGGGCAGAAGGCCGGCCGACGGCTGCGCAGCGCCCGGAGCGTCGGGCCAGATCACGCGGGTCAACGCCAACGAGATCAGGGTCAGGCCAGCCGTAGTTCCGGCTACGAGCCACTTGGTTTGCATCGCGACTCTCCTAAGAAATGAAGATTGCCGGCGGGGGAATCGCGGCGCCGAGCGGCCGGAGCGGGATGAGGCTCGCAGTGTAGCCCTTCAGCCTCGGCGTCTAAAGCGCAGCGCCGACTTCAGCCTCGTGGATGAGGATGTACGCGTCCAGCAACGACTCCGCATAGACAGGGCGCCTACTTGCGCCGCAGCAGCAGGTGGGCGCCCGGCACCCGAGGAGCGCGACCCGCCGGGAGCGAATCGATGAGAGCGATGAGCTTCGGGCCCATGTCCATTCGCCCACATCGGAATGCGGACCAGCGGTCCTGTCTGGTCGGACTGGCCATGAACTGGAGCTCGAGTCCTTTGCCGCGACGTCCGGCGCCGCGATAGGTCAGGCGGTTGAAGTCGGCGCTGGGCACAATCCAGGCCGACTCGATGCTCGCGTCGACGACGTAGACGATCGCGTACACAAATGCGGGGTGCTTGCGCGGCTTTCCGTCAGGAAACACCATCCGCGCAACCGCAAAGCCCTGGCGGGTGAGGGACAGCGCCGTCTTGACCTGGATCGCAAGGGCCGGCACCTTCCCGCGCTTGCCGGCCGTGACGTCGGTGTGGTCATCGTCGGTGAGGGGCTTGAACAGCTCGAGGTCGCCGGCCGAAGACAGCGTCACGCAGGCCGCAAACAGCTGCTCACCCGCGGTTCCGCGCTGCGTAGGTGTGAGCATCGAAGCGGCGGCAGTCTAGCAGCGAGGTCCCGAGCTGCCCGATGGAAGATCGGGTTGCGCATCCGTTTCGGACGGCGGATGCTTGCTCGGAATTCAGCCGCATCGGATTTCGGCAGGAGGTCGCGAGATGCCGACTTACATTGGTTTGCTCCGCTATACGTCTGAGGGCGTCAAGGGGATCAAAGGCCGTTGGGCCCACGGCAATCCCAACGACCGGACCCGAGAGGCCGCGAAGGCCTTGGGCTGCGAGTTGAAGGGCGCCTACATCACGCTGGGCCAATACGACGGGGTCGCCATCGTCGAGGCGGCGAACGACACCGCGATGGCCAAGCTGGCCCTGGCCACCGGCATGCAGGGCATCTTCACGTCCGAGACGCTTCGCGCGTTCACGGAAAGTGAGTTCGAGAACATAGTGAAGGAGCTGCCCTGACTCCGATCACGATCTAGCACCGGCCTGGGGGACACTTCGGCATGCGAAGCGTCCCTCTGCTGGTCTCTCCTCAAGGGGGAGAGGGAAGATTACTTAGGGGGCGGGTGCCAATCCCTGGAGGGTGTAGTCGGTAGCGATCGTCGCGTAGTTGGAGGCGCAGGCGGGGTCCTTTGGTGAGCAGCCGCCGGAGGCGAAGGCCCCGAGTCCCCAGGTCTTGACATACGGCGAGCTCTTCTGCGACACCACGTTGCCGGATGCGTCTCTTGTCGTAAGAGTCGCTGTGCCACGCAGGGTGATCCCAATCAATCGCGCCGCCTGGCTGCTGAATTTGGGCAGCCACAGGGTGATGCTGATCTGGTCGAAGCTGTAGGTCTTCTGAATGGTCACGCCGGCAGCGACGTCCTCGTTGATGACGTCGACGAATTCCTTGAGGCCATCATCCGAAGCCCCAAGTTCCGCGAGCTTGACGTCGTGAGATCGGCGCGCCTCCGACTCGATCATGAGGTCGAGCACCACGTCATGCGCTTGCTTGGCGGCGTACTGCTGCGTCATGCCCGGGTTGAACGCCATCACGTTCGAGGCGATGCTCGGCGTCGGTATTGGCGGCAGGACCCATACGCGGGCCGAGCCGGAAACAGGCGACGAATTCCCCGCCGGTGGCAAGGACTGCGCTGCGTCGATTTCGATCCAGCCCGCCGTGGCCGGACCGCTTCCCACCTTGAGCGGCAGTGTCGGCGTCGAACCGTCCGTGAGCCCGGCGGCCGGCTGCGGGCCGTGAGTCGCCAGGTCGGATGCGATGGGAACGCATCCCACGCAGAGCATGGCCACGGCGAAGCCGACCGGCAGCCGCCGGCCGAGATGGAAGAAGCCGGCGGCCGACCTCACGCCTTCTTCTAGCGGCGCCAGGAAGCTGACCAGCGCAAATCGCATCGCGCAGGCGATGACGAGGCTGCCGAGGATCGCAGTCTTGGTCCAGAACTCGAGCGAGGTCGGGCCGAGCAGCAGCACCGCCAGCAAGGCGACGAGGACTCCGAACACGACCCGGGCCAGCTGACTCTCCGGCACCGTCCTCGGGTCGGGAATCATGAAGAAGGCGAAGATCAATATCTCCGGCGACGTGACCAGGATCTGCCACAGATACGATCCGCACATCGGCGTCACGTGCCAGCCGGCGACCATGCAGTGGTCCGGGACGGGAGCGAGCGCGAGGGCGACGAAGATGGCGAAGGCCACCATGAAGCCCAGCACCAGCCCCAGCAGGCGCAGCTCCCACGCGATCAAAAGTCCCCCCACGATTAGGATCGCGTAGGTCAGGATCATCCACCGCCCCAGCGGCACCCACCACAGATCCAGCGGCTCGGTGCGCTGCGGCCCGAGAGCGACGAAAGCGAGGACCAGCGCAACGTTGGAGGGGTTGAAGATGTGCCGGCCCCGCCACCGGATCACGTATTTCGTCGCCATACCGAGGGCGACCACGCCGACAAAGATCCAGAGCCCGCGTGTGCTCCACCACTGGCCGTGCAGGGTGCCGGGGACACGAAGGATGAAGGCGGTGCTGTTGCCTGTCAGCAAGCCGCTGGCCGGCCACATGATGGTTTTGTCCTTGAAGAACGCGACGACGAATTCGATCAGGGCGCCGGCAGCAAGGCACGCGAGAATCTGGGCTATGGAAAGCCGGAAGCCGAGCACGGTCTGGCCGAGCACCTGGAGGGTCAGCAGCACCGCCGCGACATGGAGCCGCGCGTCTCGAAGGCTGGGCAGGATGACTGGGTACTCCCTGCCGCGAATGCGCACGGTCGGCCTCGCAGGCCGGGCCGGCGCGGCGCCCAGGTCGTGCAGGATGGCGGACCGCCGCGCTGCTTCGGTCATGTCGTGGTAACGGCCCGAGTATGGCCGCCGTTACAAAAGCGAACCATGGTTGCAATTCTCCGCATGGCGTCATGTCTGGTAGTCCTCGTTCTGCTCAGCGCGTGTGACCTTCCCTTCGGGCTCGGACTGCCGACGACGCGTGCCCTGGAAACCGGAGCCGCGGACACCCTGACCGGGGCCGGCAGCTTTGAGATCACCGGCTCCTACACCGAATCCGATACCCGGTGGTCGATCGACCTGCAGGTAACCCGGCCGGCCGCCCAGCACGCGGTCGTCAGCACGACCGCCTTGACGCTGGAGGCGATCGTCATCGGCAGCGACGCCTACTTTCGCGGTAAGGAGTTCCTCTCCCAGCACATGGGTGCCGATGCAATTTCCCGAAACCTGGTCAAGGCGGCAGGAAACGCGTGGTGGAAGGGCACGTCCAACTTGCTGCCTCGCCTCCTGGACTTCACGGACGGCCCCACGTTCAGGTCGACATTCCTCGGTACTGCCGTGACGCAGCGCATCGACCACGTGCAGGTGGACGCGTTGAACGCGGTCGAGCTCTCCGGCCCGAGGGCCGATGTCTTCATCGTGGCGAATCCGCCCTACCAGGTGCTTCGCGTGCACCTGAAAGCCGGCGCCGTGATCGATGGCATCAGCGACGGCGACCTTCACTTCAAAAACTTCGACCAGGACTTTCGCACCGTGGCGCCGACGGATGTGATCGACTTCTCGAACCTCTCCACTCTGCCTCCGGTGTACGGCGTGGTGTCCGTCGACACCTCCGGATGCGGCTCGCCCTGCGCGGTGTCGGCGCTGCTGAAGAACCTTGGCGGGACGGCAGGCGCCCAAGCGCCCTCCACTGTCACCTTCACCATCACCGACGCCGCGTCACGCCAGGTCCTCGGCAGCTGCAAGGCGCTGGTTCAGCCCGACGTGGGGTACAACTCCACAATCGGGGTCGGGTGCACGATGGCGGGCCTCAACGGTCAACAGGTCAACGCAGCCACCGTCAACGCTACGGTTGAGAATCCTGGTCGAGCATGAGGAGTTGCTGAACCTCCCCGGTTAAACTCCTGGTCAAGTGTCGCGGCAAGCGCGGACGCGCCTCCTGGACGCCGCTCTCGCCGTGGCGCTGCTGGCTTCGGGCCTCGCTTTTCGCGCGACCTTCATCCGGCAGGGCTTCAACCCCACCGACGAAGGCTGGTTGCTGAGCGCCGGACGGCGCATCGTCGCAGGCCAGGTCCTCTACCGCGACTTCGACATCTCGCTACCCCCATTCAGCGCCTATAAGGTGGCCGCGCTGATCGCGTTGTTCGGCGATGGGTACACAGTCCTCGCGTCGCGATGGGCCTTCACCGTCGAGGCGACCCTGGGGTCGGTGCTGGCATACGTGATCATCCGGCGCTTCGCGACACCGGGCATCAGCTTTCTGGTCACGCTTCCTACGGTCTTCTTCTCGGTCCTTCTTTACAACTTCGACAACTACACCTACGACGGCGAGATTCTCTTGTTGGGAGCTGTGGCGCTGTTGGTGCACTCCCGGCCGGTCGCTCGAGCCTCAGTTGCGCTGGCCGGAGCCCTCGCGGGACTCGCGATCACGGCGAAGCCCACCTTTATCGTCTTTGTCGCCGTCGTGCTGCTGTTGCGACCCGCGACATGGCTGCTGACGGCGGCACATACATCCCCTCTCGAGGCACCTCCGGCCGGCGCCTGGCGATGGTTTGTTGCCGGATGCGCGCTCGGCCTGGCTCCCGCGTTCGTCTATTTCGGCCTGGCCGGTGCGGAACGGCGGTTTCTGTATGACGCGGTGGTCCTGCCCGAACGCGCAAATCCGGTCACCCTGGCTTACGTCTTCTGGCAGAACATGCCGCGTGTCTTCAACCCGCTCCACAACGCCGTGTTCGCGGGAGTGCTCCTCTTTCTCTTCCGCGCCGCCGCGCAGCGGGCCACGACGGTCCGTGTCGTCGGTCTTTGCCTGGCGGTCGCGCTGCCGGTCGTCCTGGCGGTCGCAGTGCTGAGGGTGAGCGCCTTCGCGATGCTCCAGCTGACCCTGGGCCTGCTGCTGGTCCTCGGTACTGCCGCCGCGGTGGCGGCCCGCTGGCGAAGCTACCTGCCCGCCAGCCTCGCGCTGCTCGGGTTGGCCCTCCAGTACGCGGCCCAGATCGGTTTCAGCGGCGTCAACTATTCGTACGTCGGCGCATTTGTGTCCGTGCCCGTGGCGGGCCTCTTCTTGATCAGGCTTGGGCGGGGCCCGAATCCCGCGACCGCCTGGGAGCGGGCACTGACCCTGGCACCCGCCGTCCTCCTCGGGGCCTTTCTTGTCTGGGTCTCGGCGGACGTGATCAACCGGATGCCCTATCGGGACGCTCCCCGCGCGTACCTGACCGCAACGTTCGCCACGCCAAAGCTGGCCGGGGTGATGAGCACACCCGCCCAGGTGGAACGAGTAGACCTTGCCGTCGCCGAAATTGACCGGTACACGAGTCCGGGCGATCCCATCTTCGTGATGCCGGACTTCCCGATCCTCTATTACCTGACGGGGCGCAACAACCCGACTCGGCAGGACTGGTACTTCCGCTGGACGCTCACCGAGGCCGACAGCCGCCAGGCTGTGATGGATCTGGAGCGCCAACCTCCGCGCCTCGTTATCGTGCAGATCTACGACGCGGCCGAGCTCGACCCCAACCGGCTGGCCCCCATCGACTACCACGCGGACGCGATATGGGGGCCCGTCTACGACTACCTGATGGCGAACTACACGCTGGTCGATCAACGGGCGGGGCTGAAGGTGTATCTCCCTCGCGGCTAGATCGTCGGCCTGCTCCGCCTGACCATTTCCTTCTTGAAGTCTGGCGGCCGGAGCTATAGGGTTAACCGCACCGCCCGAAGTTGCGGTCAGGCCGGAGGGGAGGTGGGGGCGTGTTCCGCTGCCTCAAACATGGAGGGGGTAGGCCATGGATGCTGGCAAGACGCCACCTGGAGTTCCGCCGCCCAATGACCAGGTTCATTGGGAAGGCCTTGAAGAGACCCCAGAGTTCAAAGAGCTGGTTCGAGCGCGCTGGCGCTTCGTCGCCCCCGCGACAGTCTTCTTCCTCGCCTACTACTTCGCGCTCCCGCTGAGCAACGGCCTCTTCCCGAACGTGATGCGCACGGAGATCGTCGGCCACATCAACCTGGCCTATTTCTTCGCGCTGTCGCAGTTCATCGTCGCCTGGCTTCTGGCCTTTTTCTACATCCGCCAGGCCACCCGGGTGTTCGATCCCCTGGCGGAGAAGGTCCGCCAGCGGGCGGGTAGGGGGCAATAGGCATGAGCATCACATTCGCCCTCTTCCTGTTCATCGTCGCGATCACGCTCGGGATCACCCTGTGGGCGGCGCAGCGCACGCGGACCACGCTGCAGTTCTGGGCCGCCGGCCGCACGATCAAGGGCTGGCAGAACGGGCTTGCCATCGCCGGCGACTACATGAGCGCTGCCTCCTTCCTCGGCATCGCCGGCCTGATCGCCTTCAACGGCTACGACGGATTCATGTACTCGGTCGGCTGGCTGGTCGCCTACTTGACGGTGCTCTTCCTGATCGCCGAGCCGATGCGCAACACCGGCAAGTACACGATGGCCGACGTGCTCTCCTACCGCATGTCGCCGGTGCCCGTCCGCTCCGCCGCCGCCATCTCCACCATTGCCGTCAGCGCGAGCTACATGATGGCCCAGATGATCGGAGCCGGAAGCCTGATCAAGGTCCTGCTGCCTGACCTGGACAAGACGCTCCGACCGTACTTCGACTGGTCGATTTTCGGGACCAAGCTCGATCCCTCGATCACCCTGGTCGGCGTCCTGATGATGGTCTACGTGATCCTCGGCGGCATGGTCGCCACCACCTGGGTGCAGATCGTCAAGGCCGTGCTCCTGATGGCGGGCGCCATCCTTCTCAGCTTCCTGGTGCTGCTGTACTTCAACTTCAACATCCTCACCTTCTTCGACAAGATCTACGCTGTCAAAGACAAGGCCACGGGGCTGCCCTTCACGAGCCCTGGCATCCTCTATGTGTACGGGAAGACGACCGTCTGGGGCATCGACAAGGCCCTAGTCGAGAACGTTTCGCTGGGCATGGCCTTGATCCTCGGCACCGCCGGCCTGCCCCACATCCTGATGCGCTTCTTCACTGTGACGAACGCGAAAGCCGCGCGCACCTCGGTCGCGTGGGCCATGGGACTGATCGGATCCTTCTACATCATGACCACGTTCCTGGGCTTCGGAGCCGCGGCGCTGATCGGCAAGGCCAACATCTGCGCCCAGGTCGTGACGGGCTACAAGTGCGCGCCCGGGCTCAAGCCGAACAACAACCTCTCGATGCCCCGGCTCGCCGACTTCCTGGGCACTCACTTCTTCGGCACCGCCGGCGGCGAGTTCCTGCTCGCCTTCATCACGGCGGTAGCCTTTGCGACCATCCTGGCTGTGGTTGCCGGCCTGACACTGGCCGCGGCCAGCGCTTTCTCGCACGACTTCTACGTCAACGTCATCCGGACCCAGATCTTCAAAGGCCAGGTGAGCGAGCGCGAGCAGGTGACTGTTGCCCGCATCACGTCGGCCTTGGTGGGTCTTCTGTCCGTCTGGCTTGCGGCCAAGACCGGGGCCACGGCCAACGTGGCCGCTCTTGTCGCCGGTGTCGCCTTCGTCATCGCCGCGTCGGCCAACCTGCCGGCGATCCTGTTCACCCTTTACTGGAAACGGTTCAACACGTGGGGCGCCGTGGCCAGCCTCGTGGGCGGCACGGTGATCACGATCTGGCTGGTCGCGGTAGGTCCCGGCTGGACTCTGCCGGCCGTCGCGCACCCTGCCTTCCCGCTCCAGAACGTGGGTATCGTCGCGATCCCGGCGGGCTTCATCCTGGCGGTGGTCGGCACGTTCGTCGGGGACCTGTTCAAGGCCGACAAGCTTGCGGAAGAGAAGTTCCACGAGATCGACGTCCGAGCCCAAACCGGAGTTGGCGCCGAAGTCAGCCCGGTTCCGGCCTGAGCGGAATTCCGAGCTAGGGGGCGGCCGGAGCCGCTCCCTAATCTTCTCGCTTGAGCAACAACGAGCTCGTAACTCTCGGCTCCCTCGCCGTCGCAAGCCTTCTGGCCACGGCCTTTCTCTTGAACTCCTGGCGCAAGCGCCGGACCCGGCCGCCGCTCTACGCAGCGATAGTTGTCCTTGTCGTGGCGGCCTTTGCCCTCGTGATCGCGCTGCTTGGCGTGCCCTACCGTCAGGTGGTCGGAACGGCCTTCATCGCTGAGATGCTTGTGGTGCTGGTTTCAGCCCGTCGGGATCGGCGCCCGAGCTAGGCCGAATCGGTGGCCAGCGCGCTCAAAATTTCGAAAAGTCTTCAGTTTGGCTAGACTTGACTGGTTCCATTCGTTGGTAAGGGTTCGGTTGTAGGGGGATAAGCATGCGAAGAACTTCGGTGTGGTTTGCGGCCGCTCTGGCGCTGGTACTGGGAGCCACAGCCGCGTCGGCGGCAGCGGGAACAGAGGCAAACGTGACGAGCGGTAGTCCGCCAACCCCCTTCTCGCAGAACAAACAGAACGAACCGGCGATGGCGATCGACGCTCAAAGGTCCAACATCGTGGTGGCGGGTGCGAACGAAGAGATCGACATGGAGGCGTGCAACGCCGGCAACGACACCACGTGTCCATTCACGAATGGGGTCGGCGTTTCGGGCGTCTACTTCTCGTTTGACTCCGGCCACACGTGGAAGCAACCCACGTACAGCGGGTGGACTGCGCGGCATTGCCTGGGCGTGGTTGGGAATACTGACCCCCCCTGCGCGCCAAAGGTCGGACGGATCGGCACAGTTCCCAATTACTACGAGAACGGCCTGGTCTCGGACGGCGATCCGGCAGTGGCGTTCGGCCCGCGGCAGGGCGCGGATGGCACGTTCAAATGGTCCAACGGCTCGCGCCTGTACTACGCGAACCTGACGGCCAACTTCGGTGCAACGCGCTCCGAAGAGGTCTTCAAGGGATTCGAGGCCATTGCGGTCTCCCGCACCGACGACGTGTACGCCGCGGCAGCCGGTGTCCAGACCGCCTGGAAGAACCCGGTGATCGTCTCCAAGCAGTCGTCCACCACGTTCTCCGACAAGGAGCAGATATGGGCCGACAACGCGGCGTCGAGCGCGTTCTTCGGCAACGTATACATCTGCTGGGCATCTTTCAGGGGCCAGGAGCTGAGCCCCAACGCCGCGCCGGCGCCGCTTCTCGTCGCGGTTTCCTCGGATGGAGGCGACACCTGGACGCAGCACCAGATCTCGCCCGCGGCGAACAACAGCCAGGTCAACCCGATGGACGGCTGCACCGTGCGCACGGACAGCAAGGGCAACGCCTACGTGTTTGGCGTCGGCACCGACTCGACCGCCGGCCACCTGCCGTTTGAGTTCATGTCGGTGTCCAACGACGGAGGCAAGTCGTGGTCGCGTCAGACTCCGGTGGCCGGCCCCGTCAGCCAGCCCGGCATCATCGACCCGGTGCTCGGCCGTCCGACCATCGACGGCATCGCAGGAGCGCGCAGCGACCTTGCTCCCGCGCCCAGCGTGGACATCGCGAACGGCGCTCCTCTGGGATTGGACGCGACCAACAGGATCGTGATGAGCTACGTCAGCGGCGAAATCACGAAGCCGCATGTGTACTTCACGGAATCGGCGAATCAAGGCATGACGTGGTCGACCCCGCTCTTCATCGAAGGCGCCAGCGACCGCGGCTACTACACAGCGCCCGCCATCTCACCCGACGGCAACACCGTGTACGTCGTGTACAACGCGTTCACCACGCAATACCGCACCAACACCACCGACGCGCGAGCGCTCGTCGGCGTCTTCCTTCAGGCTTCCGTCGGCGCTTCGGGCACGGGGGCGTTCACGGAGGTGCACCGAGGCGTAGAGGGCGATCCTCGCGGCAGCAGCCAGAACAACCTGGTGGGTGAGTTCCTCGGCGACTACGTCTACGCGGCCGCGACCCGGAGTTATGGGACGGCGGTCTGGAACGACGCGCGGAATGCGGCCGACTGCCCGGCGATCGACGCCTGGCGGTACTCGCTCAGGTTTGGCCCCGCCCTACCCAGGGTGGCGCCGCAGCAGCAGTGCGCGGCCAACTTTGGCAACTCCGACATCTACAGCTTCACAACCGCTCCGTAGCGGGACTCGACTTGTGAGGGGCGCCTGACGGCGCCCCTCACTTCTCCGGCGCCGGCGACGCGAT
>DATCPI010000091.1:0-17809 GCA_036570165.1 Candidatus Dormiibacterota bacterium
GGTGTCATCACGCGCTTTCGCCTGCGATGCCAGCGCAGGTCGCGCGCCTGCTCGTCCGTCGTCTGTTGAAGCATGGCCTGCAACCCACTATATCAGCGCCCTACTGCAGTTCTCTCTCTTGTCGGGTAGCACAATGTTCGCCACCCTCCTGCCGCCGGTACCAGGTGCACCTGTCGATCGAATGTCCACTCCCTCCACTGCTGTCGCACTCGATAACGCATCACCATCCGCGCGACGTTGCTGTATGTGCGTTGGTGCGTTTGATCAGTCCATCCCTCGAGCACCTTGACGCTGACGACCTGCATATCGAGCAGCTCGATGTCGTCATCGAGACGCGGCATATCCCTCATGAAAACGTCACGCCCTCCCCACGCGCGCTGCGCGTCCTCCGCAAGCATGTCCCACATCTCGTCGAACTTGCCCTGCGCGTGAAGCCTCATGAAACGAGTCTCGAACGTCGCGGGCGCGAGCGACGTGGGCGGAGGCGGTCGCGTCGGTTCAACCGCTGGTGGGAAGGCGGCGATCGGACCGGCCATCCCCGTGCCGATGGAAGCGCTCACGAACCTTCCGAAGTCGTCGGCGGGCCAGGTCGTGAACTGCCCGGCGACCCGCGTCAGCAGCGCCTCGACTGCCGCCCAGCGGCGGATTCGGCGAAGAAGACCCTTGACCATTGACGCTAGATGTAGTGTGATGTCCCCAGACTGTATACAGAATGTGGATAACTCGCAACCCCCAGCGCACCTCACAGAGTTATTCGGCCTGCCGCCGAAGTAAGCGGTCAGGAGCCTGGATCATCGCCATCCGGAGATCGAGCGAGCGCCTGGCCTTCCTCCCACGAGTTCGTGGCGGGGGCAAACGAGGAGCGCCCGGGGCGCACAAGACGTGATCCGGCTCGGGCGGTCGGCCTGGAGGGTGGCTCCCCGGCCTCAGCCGGCGGCCACCCGGCGCACGATCGCGGCGACCTCGGCCAGCGGGACGCCCACCGGGCAGGCCGCCGCCGCCGCTTCGAAGTCCGGCTCACCGCCTTCGATGTCGGAGGATGCCTCGCCCAAGGGCGCGTAGAGGCGCATATAAGAGGACGCGACGTCGGGGAGCCGGGTCTTGCCCATTCGTCCCGCAGCCAGCGCACACAAACCGCAGTTGATGCACCCGACGAGGTGCGGATGCCTCTCTCGTTCTGCAGCCTTCAACGCGCGAATGCCATCGGGCGCGTACGTCTGGAGCAGATCCTCGAGCTGCGAGTGCTGACGCGAAAGCCGACGGCGCGCCAGATGAATTCCGTAAGCCCAGGCAAGCTTGGCGAGCGAGTCAGCGCGTCCCATTGAGTCCCAGTCCGCGCATGGCGCCCTGCGCAAGCTCTTCTTGCGCCCAGCCTGTGCGACCCAACACCGGTGCTCGGCCCAACCACGAGCCGCGAACAAACTCGCGCACCGCGTCGAATCGCTGCGATGCGCTCCATCCCAGCTCGCCACCAATCACCTCTGCAGCGCGCATCACGCATGCGGCGCCGGCACACGGCCCCGCGGTCAGGCTGACACGCCGAAAAGCATCGGTCAGGGAGCGTACCTGCTCACTCCGCGCGGCATACGCAAGCTCTGCTTCGGTAATCGGTTCGCATCGACAGACGAGCCGGCCGCTGCGCGCGCCGTCCAGAACTTTTTCCGCGCGGCAGCCATGCCGGCTCTGGAGCTTCATCGCCGCCAGCGCGGGTATGCCGCATCGCCGTGCCAGCTCGGTGGGCGGTTCCATGTCCGACTCGCTTCCCGGTAACGGAGTGGCCGCCGTCGTGGACCTCGCCTGGTGCCCGAGCTTGCGGCACACGGCGTCGGATGTCTCCTCGGCCATCAGCCGGTACATCGAGAGCTTGCCGCCGGCGATCGTCACGAAACCTCCGACACCTTGGGCGGCGTGGTCGATGACCTCATATTCGCGCGAGAGCTCGTCTTCATAACGCCGCCACTTGTACAGCGTGGGGCGCACTCCCGCCGTCGTCCGCACGGGCCGGTATTCCTTGATCGAAGGGAAAACGCGCTCGAAGGCCTGGAGCAGATAGTCGACCTCGTCTTCGAGCACGTCCACCGAGTCGAGGTCGCCGTAGAAATCGTCATCGGTGGTACCGAGCAACGTGAAGCCCGCGTGCGACACCATCAGCAGGTCGCGGCCGTCGATCGATTCGGCGCTGATCGAGAAATTCGAGATGCGGTGCGGGTACACGATGTGAATGCCCTTGGCGGGTCGCAGTCGTATAGGCACGCCGGCCATCCCGCTGATCTCGGGCGACCACGGCCCGGTCGCGTTCACCACGGCTCGAGCGCGGGCTTCCGAGATCGAGCCGTCGGAAGAGCGGTAACGCACTCCGATCACCTTGCCGCCGTCCCGTATCAGGCCGATCACCTTCGTGTGGTTCAAGGCGCGCGCCCCGTGGGCCACCGCGTCCTCGACGTTGGCGTAGACCAGGCGGTGTGGATCGACGCCCCACTCCTCCATCGTCACGGCGCCGATCACCTCGGGCGACAGTCCAGGTTCCGCCTGCCGCGCTTCGTCCGCCGTGAGCCGCCTGTGGGGATGGGCCTTCTTCAGCGGCTGGAAGCGGTCGTACACCTCCATCGCGGTCTCCATCCGCTCGATGTTGTTCCGGTCGTGTGGGAGCACCGGGATGAGGAAGACGACCCGGTACACGAGATTGCGAGCGATCGTCACGATGTGGCCGGCGTCCTGGGTCGAGAGCCGCGTCGTGTCCCAGTCGAATTCGAGGTAGCGAGGCCCGCCGTGGATCATCCAGCTGGACGCGCCGCTGGTGCCGCCACCCCAATCGCCCTTCTCCAGTAGGAGGACGGAAAGCCCGCGTAAAGAAAGATCGCGCGCGATGCCGGCCCCGGTCACTCCGCCGCCGATCACGCACACGTCATGAGCGCTTGGCGCGCTCAAACCAGGATCACGGCCGAAGCTTAATGGGCTGCCTGACTTCGCAATCTGCCGGCGGACGGATCGGCGGATCTAGGCGCCCGCCCGCCATCAGACTGCGGCCTCGTGTTCCTTCTGGAACTCTTCGATGATCACCTTCGCCAGGTGCGCCGGCATCTCATCGTAGTGCGAGAACTTCTTCTGGAAGGTCCCACGCCCCTGCGTGATCGATCGCAGGTCGAGCGCGAAACGCAGCATCTCGTGCTCCGGAACCGTGGCGCGCACCTTTTCGTAGCCGTCGTCTGGCTCGGTGCCGAGGATTTTGCCGCGGCGGCCGTTGATGTCGGACATGATGGCGCCGAGATTCTTCTCGGGCACACGGATGTCCGCTTCGACGACCGGCTCCAGCAGCACTGGGCCTGCGTCGAGGGCGCCCTTGCGGATGGCCATCGAGCCCGCGATCTGGAAGGCCATGTCGTTGGAGTCGACCTGGTGGTACTTCCCGTCCACGAGGGTCACTTTGACGTCGACCATGGGATATCCCGCGACCACACCTTTATTCATGTTGTCGACGATCCCCTTCTGCACGGAGGCTCGGAAGTTCTGCGGGATGGCTCCGCCGAAGATCTTGTCCTCCCACACGAAGCCTTCGCCTCGCTTGGTCGGAGCTACCTCGATGACACATATCCCGTACTGGCCGTGGCCGCCCGACTGTTTGACGTGACGGCCCTCAGCCCGGCTATGGCTCGAGACGGTTTCCCGGTAGGCCACTCGTGGGATCTGGGTGGTCGCTTCCACGCCGTACTTACGTTTGAGCTTTTCCAGGACGACGTCGAGGTGGACGTCACCGAGGCCGGCGATGACGAGCTGCTTGGTTTCCTCGATACGTTCGACGTGCAGCGTCGGGTCTTCTTCACTCAGCCGGGCCAGGCCGCTGGAGATCTTCTCCTCGTCGCCCCTTGACTTCGGCGTGATCGCCAGGCTGTATGCGGGTCCGGGCAGGTCCAGCGGCGGCAGCGGTCCACCGTCCTTCATCCCCAGCGTGTCGCCGGTAAGCGTGTGGGCGAGCTTGGTCGCCCCGCCGATATCACCCGCGCGGACCTCTGTTGTGGCGATGTGCTCTTTGCCGCGTGGAAAGAAGACCTGCGCCAGCCTTTCCTCGCCGCCTCGGCTCAGGTTGGGCAGATGGGCGTCTGCCTTGACCGCGCCCGCGACGACTTTGAAATAGCTGACGCGACCGAACTGGTCGCCTCCGGTGCTGAACACGAAGGCTTTTGCCGGCTTGTCCGGTTCCACTGACGGCGGCGGCATCAGCTCGGCGATCGTGGACATCAATGTCCGCACGCCAAGGAGCTTGGTCGCGGAGCAGCACACCACCGGGGCGACCTTGCCTTCCAGAATTCCTTCCCGAAGCCCGCGCTGAATCTCTTCCTCGCTCAGGGTGCCGGCGTCCAGGTATTTCTCGAGCAGCGAGTCGTCGCTCTCCGCGGCGGCTTCGATCAACTGGCCCCGGTACTGGTCGACCAGCTTCTGCATTTCGTCGGGGATCGGAACCTCGCCGCCCGTGCCGTCCGGGGTCGTCACGAAGGCCTTCAGGTGGAGCAGGTCGACGATGCCGCGAAAGTCCTGCTCCGCGCCGATCGGCAGATGGAGGGGGAAGGGGCGAGGCGAGAGACTCTTGCGCATCGCGGCGACCGCGCCGTAGAAGTCGGAATTCTCCTTGTCCAGCTTGTTGATCACGACGATCCGCGGCTTGTTCGTGCGGTTGCACTGCTCCCACGCCACCTCGGTCCCGACGGCGAGCTGGGATCCGGGGCCGACCACGACCACAGCGCCTTCCGCCACCCGCAAGCCGCTGAGCACCTGGCCGGCGAAATCCAGAAAGCCCGGAGCGTCGAGGATGTTGATCTTGTAGCCGTTGTGCTCGGCGAAGCCCACGCTGAGGTTGATCGAGATCTTGCGCCGCTGTTCTTCGGGCTCGAAGTCCATGGTCGCGGTCGACTGGTCCGGCGCGCCCATCCGGGCCACGGCGCCCGAGGCGAAGAGCATCGCTTCGGCGAGCATGGTCTTGCCGTCATGCGAGTGGCCCAGCAGGACCACGTTCCTGATCTTGTCCGAACCGTATTCAGTGGCCATCCAACCCCCCACACCCTCGGGCCGCTGCAGGCAACTGAGGACAAGTCTAAAGGCGCGGTTAAGAGCAGGTTGGCTTGGGTATCATCAGATACCCATGGCGAAGAAGACCGCGTCCATCGAAGAAGTGCTGGCTGCGGTCGAGGCCGCCCGCGACAAAGTGATGTCCGACGAGGTGAAGTCGCTCACCAAGCTGGGTATTCCCAAGGCTATGGCCTACCAGATGATCGCCAGCAGGTTCCACCAGAAGGTGGGAACCCAGGAGGAGGCCGAGGCAGACCCGTTCGAGGGCAATGCCACTTCCTGGGAAGAAATCGGCTAACACCACCTCGGCGGCGTGAACCGAGCCGGCCGGCTCGCCCGTCTCCTGCGCATCCTTTCCGTGGTCATCGCCGAACCAGGCCTCAACCCCCTAGAGCTGGCCGAACGCGCCGGCGTCTCCGAGCGAACCATGCGGCGCGACCTGGTCCAGCTTCGCGAGCTCGGTTACGACGTTGCTTACACCGGAGGTTATGAGGTGCAGGAGAAGCTGAATCTCGAGGGCCGTACCGGCCATCGTTCGCTCGGTCGCCTGTACGAGCAGCACCTGGAGCTTCTGCGCAAGCAGCTGCCCAAGCGCCTCGCCGCACAGGTCACCGAGGAGGTGGACTCGCTGGCGCCCGCTGCGCTGGCCTCGCTGTTCGCGACCGCGATCGAGCGTCACGCCAGGTCGGCCCGATGAAGCCGGTCGTTCTCATCGCCGGCGGCGAAGGCGACGCCGACTTCATGTACGCGTCCGGCTTCGCTGTCGAAACCGCCCTGTACATCCGCTTCGGCGATGGCGACGACGTCCTCGTCGCGAGCCCTCTCGAGATCGATCGCGCGCGCATGCAGAGCAAGGCGAGCCGGAAGCTTGTCCTCGAAGAGGCGGGGTTCGTCGACCAGGGACCATTCGTGTCGTACGCCCGCCTGGCCGCCAAGCTGCTGCGGGAGCGAGCCATGGAGTCGGCGTCAGTTTCTCCCCGCCTGCAGGCGGGCTACCTGGAGGAACTGCGGGCCGCAGGAATCGAGATTGAAGTCAACCGTGGGCTGTTTCGGGCCGAACGCCGCCACAAGTCCGCGGAAGAGGCTCGGTTCATCCAAGCGTCCCAGCGCGCCGCCGAAGCCGCGGTGGTCGAGGTGGTGAGCCAGCTCGCCCAGGCGGATGTCAGGGATGGGATCCTGTGGCTCGAGGAGAGTCCGCTCACCTCCGAGCGCCTCTATGCGCGCGCGTCGCTCCTCCTCGGCGAGAAGGGCTTCACGTGCCCGGACATGATCATCGCCGGATCCCCCGAGTGTGCGATGCCGCACTTCCGCGGTGAGGGACCGATTCGGGCCGGGGCTCCGGTCATCATCGACATCTTTCCCTCCAGCAGGACAACGCACTATCACGGCGACCTCACGCGAACCGTCGTCGTCGGCGAGATCCCGGACGAGATCCGGCGCATGCACGAGGCTGCGCTGCAGGCCCTCGACGCCGGCATCGAGTCGATCCGGGCCGGGGTGTCTGGCCGCGACGTTCACCACAGCGTTTGCCAGGTCCTGGTGGATCGTGGTTACGGGACGACGACCAAGGGATTTGAGGGCGCGAGCGGCGTCGCCAAGATGACCCACTCCACCGGCCACGGCGTCGGCCTCGAGGTCCACGAAGATCCATTGCTACGCGGGCCTGACGAGAACACGCTGGTCGAAGGCGATGTTGTGACCGTCGAGCCCGGCCTCTACCTGATGGCTCTTGGCGGGGTTCGCGTCGAGGACACCGGCATGGTGACGAAAAACGGATTCAAGAACTTCACAACGCTCACGCGAAGCCTGGATCCGCGCGACTATCTGTAAAGTACAGCTTTACAGTGCCCCGGAACGAAACGCTCGGGCAGCGAATCCGCCGAGTGCGCCAGGAGCGCGGGTTCAGCCTTGCCAGAGTCAGCGGCCCTGACTTCAGCCGCGCGTTCCTGAATCAGGTCGAGCTCGGACGCAGCCAGCCCTCGACCCGCGTGCTCAGGGTCATCGCAGGTCGGCTGGGGACGGAGGTGGATTACCTGCTGGAAGGTCGCCTACCTGGCGTCGAGCGGGAGCTTGCGGTCGAGAAGGCCCGCGTGCTCGTTGCGCGGGGAGATGCGCGCCGGGCACTGGCGGCGCTGGGTTCCGCGGTCGAATCGACCGAGTGGCCGCTCGGCAGCGACGCGCGGCTGTGCCAGGCGGAGGCTCTCTCGATGCTCGGGCGTGAAGCTGAGGCGCAGGAGGTCCTGGGGCGCGAGAAGCTGCTCGCCGGCGCGCATGGCGACAGTCACCGGCTGAAGCGCCTTAGGTCGCTGGAAAAGGGCGAGCGGTTTGCCTTTGGCGCGGATGCGGTCAAGGCGCACCTTCGGCTCGCCGACCAGGCCCAGCGCGCGGCCAAGAGCCACGACGCGCTCGAGCACTACCGGGCGGCTCGGGTCCTGCTCGAGGTCCGCGCCGCTAAAGACCGCCGAAGTTGAATGAAGGCGCGGGCACCTCTGGCGGAGTGATCTCGAGCGTGATGACCTCGTGGATCCTCAACACGATGGCTTTCGGGTCGCCCGTATAGAGCTGCGGCCCCTTGCCATCCTGCAGGTCGATGTAGACGACAAGCCGCTGGTCGGCGGTGAGCGCGATGCTCGACACGTGGCTGGCATCGAGCTGTTCGTCCTGCGGGTGGCCCTGGGCTTTGTTCCACTCCGTCCAGACCGCGAAGAACTGGCCCAGGGTGAACGTCTGGTTCGCGGGCGACTCTACATGGATCGCATTGGGGCTGCCGGCGTGGACGTGCAGCCAGTAGTAACAGGTTGGATTTCCCGCCGCGTCGGTGACGATGCCGAGGTCCGCCGGGATCGGGTGCACTGTGCCCTGGTAGACGATCTGGAGGCCGGCGTGATAGTGCACCTTCGAGCCTTCGAGCTGGTCGCACGGAATGCCCGAGGCTGTCGGCGGCGGCGGCGTAGCCGGTTTGTTGTTCACGACGATGTAGATGATGATTCCGACCGCAAAGGCCAGGAGGATCCCCGCCACCGCAATCGGCATCAGCGGAAATTCCCGGCTCTTCTTGACCGCGGTCTTCTTGTTTGAAGTTTTGCCGCCTTTGCCGACGCCGGCGCGGGTAGCAGTGTTCCGCTGGGCTTTGCGCGCCATATCCCCGGTAGAATACCGACCTACCCTTTCTGGCCTCGGCCGGGGCACCCCGCCCCGATCCGATCGAGGCCTGAACCCATAGGAAGGAGGTCCCTGTTGAGGGATTACGAAGTTCTGTACATCGTCCGCGCCGACCTGGACGACGAGAAGGTCCAGGATGCGGTGAAGCGAGTCAACACGCTGATCGAAAGATCAGGTGGCTCGGTCGAGCGCACCAATCTCTGGGGCAAGCGCAAGCTCGCCTACGAGGTCAAGCACCAGAAGGAGGGCGCCTACGTCCTCCAGGACTTTCAGTTCGAACCCAATCGTGTCCCTGAGCTCGAGGCGGCACTGAAGATCACCGAAGAGGTTCTGAGGCATCTCATCGTGCGCAAGCCCGAAAAGGCTGCTCCTCCGACCGTCGTTGCGCCGCCGCCGGCGGAGGTCGTGCTCGAGCCCATAGCGGCGGAATCGGAAACGGTGGAAGAACCGGTCGTTACTGCGGATCGGGAGGAGTCTTAAATGTCGAACTTGAACAAGGCTATGCTCATCGGCCGGCTTACGAAGGACCCGGAGATGCGCTACACGCCAAGCGGCACGGCGGTGACCAACTTCAGCATCGCCACCAACCGGTGGTCGTCAGGCCCGGACGGCGAGAAGAAGGAGTTCACCGACTATCACAACATCGTCGCCTACCCGATCGGCAAGCGAAACCTCGCTGAAACGGTGGCGCAGTACACCCGCAAAGGAGCGCTCGTCTATGTCGAAGGCCGGATCCAGACCCGATCGTGGGAGGGCCAGGACGGCCAGAAGCGTCGGGTGACCGAGATCATCGCCAATGACGTGCAGTTCCTCGAGCCTCGCGGAGCCGGCGGAGCCGGCGGCGCAGGGGCGCCAACCCGAACCGCGGCCGCTGCACCACAAGAAGACCACCCAGCTCCGGACGACGCACCGCGTGACGTCGACCCGGACGAAATTCCGTTTTAGGAGTCATTGATGGCAGTCAACCGTCCACCACGTGAATACAGCAGCAGCAGCGGCGGCGGCGGCAGGGGGCCGAAGCGGCAGCACCGCAAGGTCTGCAGCTTCTGCGTCGACAAAATCCACTACATCGACTACAAGGAGATCTCGCGCCTGCGGCGATTCGTGAGCGACCGCGGCAAGATCCTCCCGCGTCGGGTCACCGGCACGTGCGCCCGGCACCAGCGACCGCTCACGACAGCCCTCGAGCGCGCGCGCGCGATCGCGCTCCTTCCATACACGACCGAGCAGCACTAAGGCATGACCTTCCAGACCCAGCTGCGGATCCCCGGCCCGACGCCTCTTCCCGAGCGCGTCGTGCGCAGCATGAGCCGGCCGATGATCGATCACCGAGGCCCGGAGTTCGCGGCGATCCTCTCCGAGATCACGGCGGGGGCGAAGCGGGTCTTCAAGACGTCGAACGACCTCGTCCTTCTTACTTGCTCAGGGACCGGCGGCCTCGAGTCTGCGGTCGCCAACCTCATCTCGCCCGGGGATGAGGTGGTCGTTGCACTGTGCGGCAACTTTGGCGAGCGATTTGCCGCGCTGGCGGCGGCGTACGGGGCGGACGTGGTGCGTCTGGAGTCCGAGTGGGGGCAGCCATCCGATGCGGATGACCTCGCGCGGGTCCTCGAGCAGCACCCCAAGGCGGGCGTCGTCCTTTTGACCCACAACGAAACCTCGACCGGGCTCACCAACCCGCTCCGGCAGCTCGCGCGCGTGGCCAGTGACGCGGGAAGGATCGTGGTCGTGGATGGCGTGAGCTCGATCAGCTCGATCGCCATCGAGACCGACGCCTGGGGCATCGACGTCGCGGTCAGCGGCTCGCAGAAAGGGTGGATGGCTCCGCCTGGACTCGCTCTCGTCAGCGTGAGCGAACGCGCATGGGCGCAGCAGGCCAAAGCCCGTTCGCCCCGCTTCTACTTCGACTGGAAAGAGGCCAAGACCTGGGCCGACAAGGGGATGACGCCCTTCACGCCGGCCGTCGGCGTGGCGTTTGCGCTGCAGGAAGGCCTGCGCATGCTCGAGGAAGAGGGCCTCGACCAGGTTTACGACCGCCACGCCCGGCTCGCTCGCGCGACACAGGCCGGGCTCGAAGCGCTTGGTTTTCAGCTCTTCGCGCGGGAGGGATTCCGCTCGAACACTGTGACCTCGGCCGTGCCTCCTCCCAGCCTAGACGTCGCAGCCTTCCGCAAGCTGCTGAACACCAAATACGGGGTCGTGATCGCCGGTGGCCAGGGCAAGATGACCGGGAAGATGGTCCGTGTCGGCCACCTTGGCGCGGTCGCCGAGGGTGACGTCGTCCAGGTGCTCTGGGCTCTGGAACAGGCGCTCGAGGAGCTCGACATCGCGCCAGCGACCGGGCGAGGTGTGGCGGCAGTCACTGCTTCACTTCAGGGCGTAGCCGCCGCTTCACGTTAGTGCCCCGAATCCTGGTCGCCGACCCGCTGGCCGAGGACGGCCTGGAACGGCTGCGGCGGGCGGGCGAGGTGACGGTGGTCAGCAAGCTGCCCGAGGCGGAGCTGATCAAGCGCATACCCGACTTCGATGCGCTGATCGTCCGGAGCGAGACGCGCGTCACGGCGTCTGTTCTGGAAGCGGGGCGAATGCTCCGTGTCGTGGGGCGTGCCGGCGTCGGCGTGGACAACATCGATGTCGACGCTGCGACGCGCAAGGGCATCATCGTGGTCAACGCACCGCGCGGCAACATCGTCGCGGCCGCCGAGCACACCATCGCGTTGCTCGTCTCGCTCGCCCGCTGGGTGCCGCAGGCGGACGCTTCGGTCAAGCGCGGGGAGTGGACTCGCTCGAAGTTCATCGGGACCGAGATCCGCGGCAAGACGCTGGGGGTGATCGGGCTGGGGAACGTGGGCTCCGAGGTGGCCAAGCGCGCCCACGGACTCGAGATGGAGGTCATCGCGTACGACCCTGTCGTCTCGGTCGAGCGCGCTGAACTGTTCAACGTCGAGCTTTTGAGCTTGAAAGAGCTGCTCGAGCGATCCGACTTCGTCACCGTGCACGTGCCGTTGGTCGACGCCAATCGCAACCTTATCGGTGGCCCTGAGCTCGCACTCATGAAGCCCAGCGCTCGCCTGATCAACGCCGCGCGCGGAGGAATTGTCGACGAGGCAGCCCTGTTCGACGCGCTCAAGACAGGTCGGCTGGCGGCGGCCGCGTCAGACGTGTTCGAGAACGAGCCCCCAGGCGACCACCCACTGCTTGGCCTCCACAATTTCGTCGCCACCCCGCATATCGGGGCGTCAACAGCCGAGGCGCAGGTCTCCGTGGCCTTTGACGTTGCCGAAGAGGTGGCGGCGGTGCTTGCCGGCGATCTGCCCAGATTTGCGGTCAACGCGCCCGCGCTGCCGCCCGAAGAGTTCGCTTACCTGCGGCCATTTGCCAACCTCACGGAGCGGTTGGCAGCCCTGCACGTGCAGCTTTTTGGTGGCCGTGTCAGCTCGATCGAGCTGGACTTCGAAGGTGAGCTGGCGGAGCACGACGTGAACCTTCTCGTCGCATCCGCCATCAAAGGCGTGCTGCAGCCGTTCACGGAGGACCGCATCAATTCGGTCAACGCGCGCCTGATCGCTTCGAGCCGAGGCGTGAAGCTGGTCGAGCGCAGGAGCCCGGGCCACGGAAGCTACGCGAGCCTGGTGACCATTCGAATCGGAGGCCACGAGCTGGCCGGCACCGTCCTGATGGGTGAGTTGCGCGCGGTTCGCATCGACTCGTTTCGCGTCGACCTGGTTCCGGAAGGTCGCTTCCTGGTCAGCCGCCACGAGGACCGGCCTGGCGTGGTCGGACGTTTTGGCACGATCCTGGGCGAGCACGACGTCAACATCGCGAGCATGCAGGTCGGCCGCGACGCTCCGCGTGGCAACGCGATGATGATCCTGGCCGTGGACGACCGCGTGGCGCCAGACGTGCTGGCCAAGCTGCGCGAGGTGGGTGGGATGGCGGACCTCCGCTACGTCGAGCTCGGGTCTTCGGGGTCCCCGCGAACTCAAGGCGAAGCCTCCGAGTTCGTGGGGTAAGGATCTGAGTCCGATCGCTGACGTTCGCGCCCTGCCGGGCCTTCGGTATTACCTCGCCCGCGCCGGCGATCCGAGCACGCTCGTGGCGCCGCCATATGACGTCATTCCAGACTCGGAGCTGGCGCGCTATGAGGCGCTTTCGCCCTACAACGCCGTCCGGCTGACGCGTCCGGGGCGCGACTACGACGGTGCCTCCCGCACTTTCGAGGACTGGCTGCGCGAAGGCATTCTCGCGGCAGATCCCCCCTCGATGTACGTGCATGAAGTTCGGTTCGACGGCAAGCGGCGGCGGGACCTCATCGCCGCCCTCCGGCTGCAGCCTTACGAGGATGGAGTCGTCCTCCCGCACGAGCGCACCCACCGTGGCCCAAAAGAAGACCGCCTGGCGCTGCTCCGGGCCACCAAGGCGAGCCTCGAACCGCTCTGGTTCCTCTATGAAGGACGGGGCAGCGGGGTGCCGAACATCGTGGACGTCGTCGCCGAGCGCCCGCCGGCGGTCGAGTTTCGCGGACCCGAAGGGACCGAGCACCGCCTGTGGACGATCACTGACCGGGCACTCCATGCCGCGATTCACAGCGCCCTGGAGGCGCTCCCGGTCCTCATCGCCGACGGCCACCATCGCTACGAGACGGCGCTCGCGTACGCCCAGGAGCAAGGGGGCGACGAGGACGCGGCTTCCCGCTTCACGCTTGCGCTGCTGACCGATCTCGACGACCCCGGCCTCGAGGTCCTGCCGACCCACCGGGTGCTGAAGGCCGGGGTCACCGTCACGGGGGGAGAGGACAAGGCGACGCTCGAGGAGACGCTGGCCGCGATTCGCGGCCGGGTCGCCGCCGGGACCTACCGCGACCACCGGTTCCAGGTCCTGCCGTTGGAAGGGGAGATGGCCCTGGTGGAGTTACACGGTCAGGTGATCGACAACATCCTTGGCAAGAGGGACCCAGAAGGCTTCCTCATGTACACGCGCGACGCGGCGGAAGCAGTGCGCTGGGTCGACGACGGCGTGGGCTCAGCGGCGTTCTTCCTGGATGCGCCCGACCTGGGCCTGGTTTTGAAGGTGGCCCAGGAAGGGAAGACTCTTCCTCAGAAGAGTACGTATTTCCACCCCAAACCCCCTTCGGGAATGGTGTATTTCCGGCTCGATCAAAACCTCCACTTATAGTTAGGAACCCAAAAGAGATGCCAACTTACGGTTACCGGTGTGGCAGTTGCGGCCACCAGTTCGAGATCTCGCAGAAGATGTCGGATGAGCCACTCAAGACCTGCCCGAATTGCCAGGGGAAGCTGTCCAAGGTTCTGTACCCGGTGGGAATAAGTTTCAAGGGCAGCGGCTTCTACACGACCGACTACAAGGCGTCCGCTAAGGACACCGAGAAGTCGTCGAGCAACGGCGCTGCACCGAGCAAGGAGGGAAGCTCGGAAAGCAAGCCGGAAACCAAGTCAGAGTCGAGTCCCGAGTCGAAATCAGAGTCGAAGCCGGACACCAAGCCGCAGTCCAAGCCAGATTCCAAGACGGAGAAAACGTCCTAGATGTCAAATGTCCAAGCGGTCACCGACAGTGATTTCGAGAGTGCAGTGCTGAAGTCCGAGATTCCGGTGCTGGTCGACTTCTGGGCAACATGGTGCGGTCCATGCCGCATGATCGCGCCCATCGTCGAGCAGATCTACGGTGAGCTCGGCGACAAGGTGAAGGTCATGAAAATGGACATCGACGAGAATCCTTCGACCCCGATGTCCCTTGGGATCATGTCCATCCCCACCGTGATCATCTTCAAAGATGGCAAGCCCGCGGAGCGAACGGTCGGCTACCGTCCGAACATGAAGGGCGACCTGAAGGCCAAGCTCGAAGCGCTGATCTAATCGGGCTTCCGGGCCCCGGGTTTCTTGGGCTCGTCGCTGGGAGTCGCTGCGTTTTGCCTCCTCATGACTCTCAGGAGCGCTGACAAGAATCCGCTTCGAGGTGCTCCCAACAGTTCCCAGGCACGCCCGATGCCGATGGCGTATGCGCCGAGCAGCACCTCGAACAAGTTGGTGAGCGCGCCGGTATCCGCCGGAGCGAACCAGAAGTGCAGGCCAATCGCAATCTCGTAACCGTAGACAAGGACGCTTGCCAGGAACAGACCCAGGCCGCGGCGCAGCGTGCGTTCCCTCCGCCACTGCCCAACCAGCGCCAACAGGGTGAGCGTTTGGAACTCTGCCAGCGTGCCGATGATCACCACAACGAGACCAACCGGAAGGTTGGGGATCAGGCTGGTGAAGGAAATAAAGAAGACGTTGACCAGGGCACTGAACGCGCTCAACGCCTGAGCCTGACGCTCGGCCTCCGCCTCGTGGCCGAAGACGCGTTGCGGAGCGATTGACACTGACACGAACAGCAGGCCGATCAGGGCGGCGCTGGCCTGGGTGCTCGCGATCAGGAAGTCTCGTACGAGGCCGGAATCATCAGTTCGGCAGTGTGACGCGAATGGCTAATCTACGGTCGCTGGGGATGTACGGAGGCTGGTGCCTCCCGCGGTCTTCAAAACCGTTTGCGGGGCGCTGTTGAGGCGTCCTGGGTGGGTTCGATTCCCATCCATCCCCGCCAGCTCTTTCTAGAAGCCCTCTTCCAAGGTAAGTTGAATACGGAAACCGGTCCTCGGGGCCGGTTTTTCGTCGTTTAGGGCACCTGTAAAACCAGGGTCCAGGAGGAGGCAGACCAGTGGCAGTTGCGCGAATAACTACCCCGAAACCGTTGGGTATTTCAAAAACCGTACGCGACTTCGGAAGCCTGACCCGGGAGCCGGACGGAGTGCGTGGCCGACCGCGAACCGTGTTGCCGGCGTCAATTCCCCGGCCGCTCGCGGAGTCTCGGCTCGAACCGGCGGCGGAGCAGGGCGGTGATGTCGCCCTCGAGGCTCTGGTCCGCGAGTGGCTGCTCGAGCTCAAGGTCATGGGCCGCAGCCCCCGGACCATCGAGTGGTACGCGCAGAAGATGCGCTCCTATCTCGCCGCCAGCAATGCAACCAGGCTCTCCGAGCTGACCGCCTTCGAGCTCAAGCGTTTCCTCGGCGAACTCCGTGATCGGGGATTGGCGCCGAACACGATTCATGGCTTCTTCGAGACGCTGAAGGCGCTCGTCAGCTGGGCGCAGCGCGAGGACTACCCGGTCGACGCCGCGTTGTTGCGGATGCGGGCCCCCAAGGTGCCCGAGAAGGAGATGGAGACCTACAGCACGGAGCAGCTGAACACCCTATTCGCAGCCACACCGCCGGGCTGGGCCACCTTGGCGATCCAGATCCTGCTCGGTACAGGCATGCGCCTGGCCGAGCTCTGCGCTCTCACGATCGATGATGTCGAAGATGAAGGCGAGGTCACCTTCCTCAAGATTCGTAGCGGCAAGGGGGCCAAGTTTCGGCGCGTCCCCGTCAGCAGCCGGCTGCGCCGGGAACTCGTGCGCTACCTGAACCGTTGGCGCCCCGAGACTTACGACCGATCCCTGCTCGTCCTTTCCGATGCTCGACCGGTGAGTGCGCTCACGCTATCGGAGCTCTTCCGCCGCATCCGACACCGCGTCGGCTTCGGTGTTCGGGCACACAAGTTTCGGCACACCTACGCCACGGAGTACCTGCGCCAGGGTGGGGAGATCGAGCGCCTGCGGCGCATCCTCGGCCACACCACCTACGTGATGGTCATGCGCTACGTCCATCTGGACAAGGGCGACCTTGCGAGGGACGTGGACTTGCGATCGCCGTTCTAACCGGTGGCACCAAATCGAGGTGAGGAGAAGACTGGACTACGCAGGAGCAGATGGACCGCACCTTGCGCGGTGGCGGGAAGGGAGGGATCGCAGCCGTCGATTGGCAATACCGGGTTCGGATCGCCTGATTGGGCAGGCGTCGACATGACGGGCATCACCGCCCGGCGACCGTTGAAGTAGCATTCCGCCCGAAAGCGAGGGTATTGGGATGACTATCTGCATGGGCGCCATCTGTAAGGACAAAGCGGACCAGGTGGCGCGGGCCGTCGTGGTCGCTTCGGATCGGATGGTGACCTGGGCCCAGCTGACGCAGTTTGAACATCGGGTTCCGAAATTCCACCTCATGGCGCCCGCAGTGGTGGGGCTATCTGCAGGGGATGCATTGGTAGGCACGCGGTTGATCGAAGAGGCGCTACCGACGGCAGCGAAAGCGACTTCAGTGGCCGAGATCGCGGAGTCGTTGGCGAACAGCTACGCTGCGATCCGTATCAGCAGCGCAGAGGCAGACATCCTCAGACCGCGCGGCCTAACGATGGACAGCTACTACCAAATGCATCAGTCGATGATGGTGAACGTTGTCGGCATGCTGGACCAACAGTTGCTGGGCTATGACCTTGGTGTTGAGCTGCTTCTGGCAGGCGTCGACGCAGCCGGCGGCCATCTGCACACCATCCACAACCCCGCGGGTCGGTATTTGACGCATGACGTGATCGGAGCAGCTGCCGTGGGAAGCGGCGCCCTCCACGCGGTTCAGTCGATGATCGAGTTTCGACACTTCGGCGAAGAGGCCTTGATGGATACGATCTTCCGCGTCTACGCGGCCAAGCGCAGGGCTGAAGTGGCACCTGGCGTAGGGAATGAGACGGACATGCTTTACGTCGATAGCGATGGAATGCACCGTTTGGGGGAGGAAACCCTTAGCCAGCTTGGGGATCTTTACAGGGAGTTTGTCACGGCTGCAGATAAGGGCCTTGGTGCTAAGCTGAAGTCGCTCAAAATCGGTAGTGAGGAGGCAAAGTGAACCAATACCGACCGGGTGTTGAGGTCCGCCCAGCCGCCCCTGCCCAGTCCCTACAGTCCGTCGAAGCCCGATTATTTGAAGTTCAGGTCAAGCTTTTCAGGGCCGGAGTGGAGCGGTCAAACAACGCATCCCAAGCGCGTCGACCGCTTCCCGTTCGACCACCCGGGGAGCTGACGCCCAAGCCGTAGCACGACGGCGCCTGCTCGGCTTTCGCGGTCAATGGCCACCGGTCAGGATCTTGAGCAGATCGGCTGCAAACTTGGCAGCAAACGCAGCGCCGAGGTCGCTCAATGTGTCCAGGATCACCTGCATCTTTCGGCTTCGCTCAGGGTCCGTGCGCGCCGTTACGTGAACCTCACGCTCGAGGACCTGGTGGAGGGCTGTGGCCAGGTCCGCTGGTTTGGGCCAGAGTCCCGACTCCTGTAGACCAGCGCCGGTCAACCGTCGGACCATGTAGTCCTCGCCGCCGAAGGTGGTCGCGTCGGCAGCGTCGACGAGGCCTGAGTGATAGAGGCGCCCAATCGACTGGATGACCTCGTCGAGGGGCCGTCCCATTTGCTCTGCGATGGTCTCGGGTCGGAGATGCTGGTCTGGCCTGCCGGCTCCCTCCCAGCGAGCAATGGCGGCAAGCACTGGGAAGTCTTGGCTGAAGTAGATGTTGTCAATGCGATCCGAAGGGTCCATCGAAACTAGTTGATAATGCGCCGACCATCCTCCCGCGCGCCATTTTGCGAAGGACCGGGGCGGGGATTCAGCCGCCGCGCGACGCTGATGCCTTGCGCGGCAGACCACAGCGCAAAACGTATGCCAGCCAGA
>DATCPI010000092.1:0-7188 GCA_036570165.1 Candidatus Dormiibacterota bacterium
CGCGACAGATCCGCGCCAGCTGAGACCCGGAGGCGCCCTGCGCGATCTCGAGGAGGATCTCCTCGTTCGCGGGGGTCGCCACGGTTGTGACCTGCCTGACCTTGTCGAACGAAAGCTGCCCGGCGCCGAAAGCCTCCCCGATCCTGGGCAGGACGTTGATCGCCTGGCCGACCCGCAGCAGCTCGGCACCGGTACTCATGTCGAAGCCGGTCTTGATGGCGAGCCAGTGCGGGAAGGATCGGATGCCGCCGGCACCCCACCCACCTATGGCATCGAACTCTGCACACGCTTTCGCCACCTGGGCAAGGGCCGCGTGAGCATGCGCCGAAAACTCGCAGATCTTGTCATCGAGCGCCTTCGCGCGGTCCTGATTGGAGAGGCTTGCGGATGCGTACTCCACAAGTCAAATTATACCAAACATACGTTCGGATGCAAGCCGGTTTACAGAGTAAGTCGATCGTCACCTCGGCCCATACACCCGGAGGTCGGGAGTCTCGCCACCGGGCTCGTCGGGACCCTTCTCGCTCTCGACGGCGGCGACGACCGCATCGACGGTCGCCCCGACATCCCTGAGCACATGTGCCGCAATTCCTTCGCGTTCGATTGCCAGGCCCATCAGAAGATGACCGCTCCGGACGTGCGAGCTCCGCATGCGCCGGCTTTCGGCAAAGGCGATTTCGATCACGCGCTTGACGCGTGATGTCGGGATGACCTGTTCGGGCTTGGGTCGATCTCCAGGGCGAAGCAGAACCCCCTCGATAGTGCGGCGCACCCTGCCCGCATCTACGTCGAGGCGCGTCAGCGCGCGATGGGCCGAGCCGGCTTCCAGGCGAAGCAGGGCCAGCAGCACGTGCTCAGTGCCTATGTACACGCTCTGTAGGCGCTCGGCCTCCTCCTGGGCCAGATTGAGCGTTCGCTTAGCATCCTCGCTGAATGCCTCGAACGGGTATTTGTGCGCCATGCCTCGCGAAAGTCTGCGCTACGACCTGTTAACGAACACTTGTTTGCGGAACTGGGACTGGTCAAAATGGGTGTGGTGGGGAACTCGCTCGATCTCTTCGCGCCGGCCACGCGAGACTGGTTCCGCGGCTCCTTCGACACCCCGACGCAGGTACAAGAGCGCGGCTGGCAGGAAGTCGCCGCAGGCCGGCATGTCCTCATGGCCGCGCCCACCGGCAGCGGCAAGACGCTGGCGGCCTTCCTATGGTGCCTCGACCGGCTGACCACCGAGCCCGTGCCCGCGGAGGCGGAGCGCTGTCGCGTCCTTTATGTGTCTCCGCTTAAGGCGCTCGCCCACGACGTCGACCGCAACCTCCGTTCACCCCTCGTCGGGCTCAGCCATCACATCGAGGCCGCGGGTGGGAAGGCGCCGGAGATCTCCGTCGCCATCCGCACCGGCGATACGCCGGCCGGTGCTCGCAGGTCGATGGAGCGCCATCCGCCCGACATCCTGATCACCACGCCGGAATCGCTGTTTCTGCTCCTCACCAGCTCCGCACGGCGAATCCTCGCTTCAGTGCGTTGGCTTATCGTCGATGAGATCCACTCGGTCGCCGCCACCAAGCGCGGCAGCCACCTCGCTTTGAGCCTCGAGAGATTGAGCGAGCTGACGAAGGTCGAACCGCAGCGGATCGGGCTGTCGGCGACCCAGCGGCCGCTGGCGGAGGTGGGTCGCTTCCTCGGTGGCACGGACCGCGACGTGAGCATCGTCGACGCCGGAAGGCTGAAGACGATGGAGGTGCGCGTCGAGGTGCCGGTCGAGGACATGGCAAGGATCGCGGTCGAGGACGAAAGCGGACAAACCTCGAACAGCATCTGGCCCGCCATCTATCCGCGAGTGCTGGAGATGATCCGCGAGCATCGCTCGACCATCGTCTTCGTCAACTCGCGGAGGCTGGCCGAAAGAATCGCCGCGCGAGTCAACGAGCTCGCCGGCGAGGAGCTCGTGCTCGCTCATCACGGCTCGATCGCGCGCGAGCAGCGCATGCTCATCGAGGACCGGCTCAAGGCAGGGACTGTCAAGGGTCTCGTCGCGACGTCGACGCTCGAGCTTGGCATCGACATGGGAGCGGTCGATCTCGTGCTTCAGGTCGAGGCGCCGCCGAGCGTCGCGGCGGGCATCCAGCGTGTCGGACGTGCCGGCCACTCGGTGGGCGAGATCTCGCGGGGCGTGATCATCCCGAAGTTTCGCGGTGACCTGCTCGAGTCGGCGGCGGTGGTGGAAGGCATGCTCGAAGGCCGCATCGAATCGACGGTCGTGCCGCGTAAGCCGCTCGACGTCCTCGCCCAGCAGGTTGTGGCGATGTGCGCGATGGATGAATGGAGCGTCGAAGACCTCGGGCGCGTCGTCAGGCGCGCGTATCCGTACAGCGACCTCGGACCGCGCGCTTTCGAATCGGTGCTCGACATGCTCAGCGGCCGCTATCCATCCGACGAGTTCGCCGAGCTGCGGCCTCGGATCGTGTGGGATCGCGTGGCGGCCACGTTACGCGGCCGCGCGGGCGCCCAGCGGCTTGCCGTGACCAACCCGGGCACCATCCCCGATCGTGGGCTGTACTCCGTGAACCTGGTGGAGGACGGCCGGCGGGTCGGCGAGCTTGACGAGGAGATGGTCTACGAGACTCGGGTGGGTGAGACGTTCGTCCTGGGCGCCTCCACGTGGCGCATCGCGGAGATCACGCCGTCGCAGGTGTTGGTGACGCCAGCGCCGGGCGAGCCGGGCAAGATTGCATTCTGGAAGGCCGATACGCCGAGCCGGCCGGTCGAGCTGGGGGCTGCGCTTGGCAAGATGGTCCGCGAGCTCCGCGCGGCCGAGCCGCACGAGGCGGCGGAGCGATTGCGAGAACGCGCCGGTTTCGACGACCGCGCGATCAAGAACCTGCTGGCATACCTCGACGAGCAGGCCGCGGCGACCGGCGTGGTGCCGGACGACCGCACGGTGGTGGTGGAGAGGTTTCGCGATGAGATCGGCGACTGGCGCGTGTGCGTCCACACGCCGTTCGGCGGTCGCGTCCACGCCCCGCTCGCCCTCGCGCTCGAGGCTCGGCTGCAAGAAAAGCTGGGCATCGACGCTCGCGCCCTCTGGACCGATGACGGGATCGCCATGCACCTGCCCGAGGTCGAGTCGCCTCCTTCGCTGGACGAGCTGATGCTGGACCCCGAGGAGATCGAGCCGCTCGTTTCCGCCCAGCTGCCGGCGTCGGCTTTGTTCGCCGCTCGGTTCCGCGAGAACGCAGCGCGCTCGCTGCTGCTGCCGCGCCGCCGCCCCGGGTTGCGGACCCCGCTGTGGCAGCAGCGCATGCGCAGCGCGGCATTGCTGCAGGTGGCGGGCCAGTATCCCGACTTTCCGATCCTCGCCGAGACCTGGCGCGAGGTGATGACAGATCACTTCGACATGCCTGCCCTCATGGGTCTGCTCCGCGCGATCCGCTCGCGCGAGATCCGCGTGGTTGTGGTTGACACCGAGCGCCCTTCGCCGTTCGCCTCGTCGCTGCTGTTCGCCTATGTCGCCGAGTTCATGTACGAGGGCGACGCGCCTCTGGCCGAGCGCCGCGCGCAAGCGCTCACTCTCGATCGCGAGCTTCTCGCGGAGCTGCTCGGCAGCGAGGACCTGCGTGAGCTCCTCGACCCGGAGGCGATTGCCGCTGTTGAGCTCGAGCTGCAGGGCCTGCTGCCGGAGCGATTCCCTCGCGATGCCGACGAGGCGCATGACCTCCTGGTCCGCCTCGGCGACCTCACCACGAACGAGGCAGCGGCCCGCGGCATCTCTGAGGAGTGGCTGCGTGCGCTCGAGCGCGAGCTCCGGGCGGTCGCGGTGCGCATCGCGGGCGAGTTGAGGTGGATCGCCGCCGAGGACGGTGGCCGCTATCGCGAGGCTCTCGGCGCAAGCCTCCCGGTCGGACTACCGGACGTTTTCCTGACTCCCGGCCCAGATCCGCTCGACTCGCTGCTCCGTCGTTGGGCGCGCACGCACGTGCCCTTTGTCGCCGCCGATCCGGTCGAACGCTGGGCCATCGGGTCCGTCGCCATCGAAGCTGCGCTGGCTCGCCTCGCGGCGCGTGGAGACGTGCTCGCGGGGGAATTTCGAAGGGCTAACCAAGGTCGCGAGTATTGCCACCCCGACGTCTTGAAGGTCCTCCGCCGGCGCTCGCTGGCCGCGCTGCGCCACGAGGTCGAATCGGTACCGCCGGAAGCTGTCGCGCGCTTCCTCCCGGCGTGGCATGGAGTTGGCGCCAAAGCCAGCGGCGTCGACAGGCTGCTGGAGGTGGTGTTCCAGCTCCAGGGCGCGGCGCTGCCGGCCAGCGTGATCGAGCGCGACGTGATCGCGGCGCGGGTCGGTGGGTACAGCCCTCGGCTGCTCGACGAGCTCATCTCGATGGGGGAGGTCGTATGGGTAGGCCGCGGCTCGCTCGGGACGAGCGATGGAAAAGTCGCGCTGTACCTGCGCGGAGACGCCCCACGTCTTGTCCCTGAGCCCGCTGACACGCCGGATGGCGAGCTCCACAAGAGACTGCGAGAGCACTTGAAGTCGCGCGGCGCGAGCTTTTTCCGCGACCTCTACAACGCGTGTGGCGGTGGCGATGAAGACGCGATTCTGGACGCGCTCTGGGACTTGGTTTGGTCCGGCGAGGTGACGAATGACACGTTCGCCCCGCTCCGGCTGCTCGGCCCGGTTGCCCGCCGGTCGCCTCACCGGCCGCGCCTGCCGCGACTCACTCAGCCTCGCGCTTCTGGACGTTGGTCGCTCGTCGCCGACCTGGTCGGAGCGGGCGCGGTCCCGACCGAACGATTGCACTCCGCGGCCGGAGTCTTGCTGCAGCGCTATGGCGTCCTGACTCGCGAGACGGTCGTGTCGGAGGGCTCGCCGGGTGGCTTCGCCGCCCTGTATCCAGTGCTGCGCGCGATGGAAGAGTCGGGCCGCATCCGCCGCGGTTACTTCGTTGAGGGATTGGGCGGCTCGCAGTTTGCACTGCCCGGCGCGGTGGACCGCCTTCGGGCGTTGCGCGACTCGGGTGGCGGGATCATCGCCCTTGCCGCGACAGACCCGGCGAACGCTTACGGCTCGCTTCTACCGTGGCCGAGCGCCGGGCGCGCGCAGGGCGCAGATTCAATCGGGCGGATGGGCCGGACCGCGGGCGCGTACTGCGTGCTGGACGACGGCCGGTTGAAGCTGTACCTCGAGCGCGGCGGCCGCTCGCTTCTCACGAACGGCGAGATCGCTCCCGAGCATCTCCGAGCGCTGATCGGGATGGCGGTGCTGGCGGGGCGGGTGGAGGTGCAGCGGGTCGACGGCGTGCCCGTCATGGACTCACCGCTCAACGCGCTCCTGCGTGAGGCCGGCTTTAGCTCAACGCACAGGGGGCTCGTCGCCTACGCAGGTCGCGGCTAGCGTCCAGGGCGCGGGTACGATTACCAGTCGCGTCGGGGAGTAGCGCAGCTCGGTAGCGCACCTGACTGGGGGTCAGGTGGTCGCGGGTTCAAATCCCGCCTCCCCGACCAAAGTTCCCTTATTTGAACTGGCCAACAAGAAAAGGCCCGCGAAAGGCTGCTTTAGCGCTACCCCGGCTAGCTCGCCACCCTTGATCTCCTCCATCGCCTGTATGTCAAGACTCCTCTCCTTGAAAAGCCCTTGATCGGTACGGCTGAATGCCCTAGATGCCGCATCCGCCTTGATTACACCCTCGCGTGCTGCGAGTCCTAGACACCACCCCACTGCCCACGAAACGCAAACGCTGGAATGCGGGTATTCGGGCGTCTCGCTGATAATCCTCAGCCCTTCGGATCTCTCGGGATGAGGTGCTACCACGGGGAGACCGGTTGCCTCCCAGAACTTGCTCCAACCAGTGCGCCAGCCGCTATACCAGTCAACGGGAGGCGCATGCGTCATTGCGGCAGCCCAGCCGCACTCGAAGGGGCGCGCTGGTCGCGATAAGCATGATGCAAGGGGTAGAAGCAGAGTGGCTCGCTTAATATGGGTTGCTGAATCCATGTCGATCGGAGCCGGCGCCACTTCCGAGGTAATCGCATGATCGACGAGAGCGACGTCGGCGGCGGATCCCAGGATCCGGTAGCAGTGCGCCTGTAGCTCCCGATGATAGGGACTGACCAGCTCCTCGAACAGCCAAGGCGCGACAGGCCGCTCGCGACCGCTTCCTTGGCCACGTCGTCTCCCGAGCGGGCACGACTGAGTAGCTCCCCCTGCACGCCACCATCCTCTGCCCTACGCCCCCATCTCGCTGCGGACACGCCCATAACAGTACTGACACCGACCGGGACCAAATTTAGGCGGTCGGACGGCCAGCTAATTCGCCGGGGATCTGGTGTCTATACGTCTAGGCGGAAGCGACAGCGACCAGCTCTTCTCTGGATCGTACAACCCACTTTTTCACAGGAGGCCATCCCATGACCAAATTCAAACCAGGCGATATTGTTCCGGCTACAACTCTGGAATCCGTCACCGGCGGGCCGATCAAGCTCCCCGACCCCAACCGTCTCGTCCATCTGCAATTCCGGCGGTTCGTGGACTGCCCTATCTGCAACACGCACATTGCCGAGCTGCGCAGGCGTGCTCACGAGATCGAAGCGGCGGGCATCAAAGAGGTGATCGTCTTTCACTCCTCCGCCAAGTCGATCCGGTCGTACCAGAAGGATGTTCCATTCGTGCTGGTTGGCGATCCGAAGAAGGCCCTTTACAAAGAATTTGGCGTGGAAGCGTCGCTTCGGTCCCTGAGCCTCAAGGCCCTGGGCGCCACCATGCGCGGGGTGGCGCATGGCCATTTTGGCTTGCGGCTTTCGGGAGGCCCGATGGGCCTCCCGGGCGACTTTCTGATCGCGCCGTCCGGGCAGATCAAAGCGGCGAAATACGGGACCCATGCCTATGACCAGTGGTCCGTGGATGAGTTGATCGCGCTTGCCAAGGGCGCCGCCGTGCAGGCGGCTTGAAAGGAGCCACCTTTGTCTTCAAACGAAACAACCTAGAACAGGGCGATAGGCCTTTAGCAGTTCGAGAACGCGGTCGGGGGGCTCCTTCCTAGAGTTCAAATAGTGGTGTGCCCTGCAAAGGGCCGATCGATCGGCGGGTGTGAGTCCCGCCCGGGCAAGCCGCCAGAGGAGCCCGGAAGTCAACCTCCAGCGTCGGGCGAGATCCTGGCGTTGAAGCGAGGAGAAGCGAAGCTGCAGGCCGTAACG
>DATCPI010000093.1:0-3215 GCA_036570165.1 Candidatus Dormiibacterota bacterium
GACACTTAATGTGCAACTGTTTGGTTGCACATGAATGACGCTGAGGAGAAAAGGAGATCGACATGACGTCAACCGAATCGAGCCAATCCCTGCACGACGTACGCTTTCCAGGCGAGTCGGACGAGTACCGCCGGGCCCGCAATGAGCTCCTGAAAGCCGAGCAGGGTTTGCGCCGGCAGATCGAAAGCGTGGCCGCGCAGCGGCGGAAGCTGCCGCTCGGGGGCGTGGTGCCGCACGACTACACATTCGAGGAGTGGGACCCAGCCACGAACTCAGCGCGCCCCGTCCGGCTTTCCGAGCTCTTCGAGGACGGCAAGAGCACCCTGTTCCTCTACAGCCACATGTTCATCCCAGGCGAGGGCGGCCCGCTTGCGGAGGGCTGCCCGTCGTGTACCTCGATCATCGACGCGATCGACGGTGAAGTGCCCCACATCACGCAGGTGATCAACTTCGCGGTTGTCGCGAAGGTGCCCATCGAGCGTTTCCGGGCGCACGCGAAGTCGCGGGGCTGGCGCCACGCGCGCCTGCTTTCCTCCGCCAACAACGCCTACAACCTTGACTACCAGGCAGAGGCGCCGGACGGCAGCCAGAATCCGATCGCGACGGTCTTCGCTCGCCGCGGTGGGAAGATCCACCACTTCTGGAGCAGCGAGCTGATGATGGCGCCGAGCGACCCCGGCCAGGACATGCGCCACGTCGACTTCATGTGGCCTCTATGGATGATCCTCGATCGCACGCCCGCGGGTCGGGGCACTGACTGGCGCCCCGCGCTCGATTACTCGTCGAGCTAGAGCCTCAATGATCAGCCAACGTTAGCTGACCCACCCTCTCGCTTGAAGGTGTCGCTCGGGGTGCTGAAAATCTTATGGGATTGCCATAAGATATCCGTGTGGTTCCCGCCCCGCGTGCTGACCTTCTGTTCGGCTCGGAAGGCCTTCCTGAGCTTCTAGAGGTAGTCCTCAACGCGCCAACTCGACGCTTCGGGTGGGCCGATCTCAATCGCGACTTAGCCGGCATGAATCCAGAGAGCCTATACCGGGCCCTAGGCAGGGCCGTTGAGTTGGGCGTCGTCAAGCGTGAGCCAAAAGGGCGGTACGGTGTGTATTCGGCTAATACGGAGTCGCCTCTATATCGTGACCTACGCCGCCTGTTATCCAAAGTTGAAACGAGGCGCCGCCACAGTGCTTATGCCCCGCAGAGTCTTTTCGAGCTGGCTCGCGATCTCAAATCCCTGAAGATCAGCCAGACGGAACTGCCCAATGAGGTTATCGCGCTAATACTGCAGTTCGTTGACGACTTTCGGTCCCGGCGGCGTGTCAAGAAACGTGACTTGATCAGTCGGAAGCCAGGCCTCACTGGAAGTGCCGTTGTCGATGCATACCTCGCAGCGCTGGCTGAGCATTTGAGTAACGAAGCCGGGCTGCCGGCACCGCCTTGGGTCGACGATCCAGCTCGCTTCCTCAAACAATGGTGGATCGAAAGCGATGTACCTAGTGCACGGCCGACCGCCATGTCGCAGAGCCCGGCGGCCTTTCGGCGGCGTGGAATCTTCATATCAGAACGCGCTTTGGAGCGCGCCTAAAAGTGACGAATCGAAAGTTGTTAGCTCGGAAGGATATTTTGCGCGCGATGGAGCGACTGTCCGAGATCCTTGAAGGCCGAGGCGTGAAAGCAGACCTGTACGTTGTAGGCGGAGCTGCCATGGCGCTAGCGTTCAAGGCTCGCCCGTCGACCCGCGATGTAGACGCTGTCTTCAAACGCAGGAATGAGGTCTTTAAGGCAGCGGCTCAGGTGGCGCGAGAGCAAGGGTTACCGGATGAGTGGCTGAATGACGGCTCAAAGCGGTTCATTGGCCGGCCGGATCGCCGTCCGTTGCCCATCCTGGACCTCCCGGGCCTACGGCTGATGGCGGGCTCGCCAGGGTACCTCCTCGCAATGAAGATTCTCGCCGATCGTCACGACCGTGATCGACAAGACCTCAGGACTTTGATTCGCATACTCAACTTAAGATCGGTCGAGGAGGCTGAGCACGCCTTCTATGAGGTGTATCCAAACGACAAAATGGCAGCAGACACCCGTGCCCGATTGGCTGAGATCATTTCCCAGGAGGAAGCTAACAAGGACGGCGCTTAGAAGTTGTGTTGGACCGCTCAGCATGCCGATCTCGCGCGATTTGTTCAGGAACAAACCCGATAGCGCCGAAGCGTGATGGTCATGACACCGCGCGCTCCAGGTCGCGGGTCGCGCGAGCCTGGACAGGTGCAGTGCGGATGCGCCCGATAGCAAGAGCTGCGATGGCGCTGGCGACCGCGCTGCCGAACATGGCCTCCCACCCGTGCTGGAACGCGCCGAGAATCTCCGCGCCATGGGGAGTACCAAGGATGGCGATGAGAACTGCGATCCCAAGCGCGATCCCGAACTGTCTCGTCATGCCGTACACCGCACTGCCCGTCGCATAGAGCGCCGCCGGCAGCGAGGCCGCCACAGCGCTGGCGAGGGTCGGGATCACGAGACCGACGCCTGAGCCGCCGGCCAGCATTCCCGGCAGAAACCCGGTCAGGTAATTCGGCTGGAGTCCCACGTGGGTGAGCCACCAAACCCCGCCGCTCGCGAACAGGAGCGCGCCGATGGCTGCGATCGCGCGCTGGCCGTAGCGGGCGGAGAGGATGCTTCCGGGCACCGCCAGGACCGCGGCCATGATGGGTCCAGGCGAGATCTGCAGCCCTGCCGTGAGGATGTCCTCGTGCCATACACGCGTGAGGAAGAGGACGTTCGACAGGAGCATGGCGCCAAACGCGGCGAAGAAGAGGGTGCTCGCAATGTTTGCGGCGCTGAATGCTCGCGAGCAAAACAGCCCGAGCTCGAGCACCGGCGCGGCGTGGGTCGCGGATCGATAAAGGAAGGCTGCGGTCAACACGACCGCACCTGCCAGCAGGCCCAGGATGCGGACGCTGGTCCAGCCCCACGACTGGCCCTGCACGATCGCAAGCATCAGGACGCTCGAGGCGATGACGAGCAGCGCCGCGCCGGCGAGGTCAGGGAAACGCTTGCCTTCGGGATCGCGAGACTCGCCCAAAACCCTCGCGGCAAGAAGAGCCGTGACCAGCCCGATGGGGAGGTTGACGAGAAAGACCCACGAGAGTGATCTGACCAATCCTCGTCCTGGATTTACTATCCTCTGTGTGCCGAATTTTCATACTGATCCACGCGTGCAT
>DATCPI010000094.1:0-9385 GCA_036570165.1 Candidatus Dormiibacterota bacterium
CCGTTTCTGGCGCGGCCTCCAATTCAGAGTCGGTCGGTTTCGGGCTTGCGATACCCTCTGGAGAACGCCGGCGTAGCTCAATTGGCAGAGCAGCTGTTTTGTAAACAGCAGGTTACGGGTTCGATTCCTGTCGCCGGCTCCGTGTCGCCGGCTCCGCATTTACACCCAAACTACCGCTGGTGGGTCATCGTGAAGGTCGGCGGTCCGATCAGCCACTCGAGGAAGCTCACCAGGCCGGCCACAATCAGCACGCCCACCAAGAGAATCACGATCGCTGCAATGAATTGGAGACTTAAGCGCGCATACGGTCTGATCGCTCGCGGATAGACGTCGAACAAGCGATTCGTCCATCGCCGCGCCAATTCGATTGCTGTCGGTGGTCTGCTTCCGCGACGTTTCGCCTCACCCACCAGTTGAGCTTATCGCTCGGTTTCACGTCGCCGCGTCTAGATCGTCGCTGTGCGAACGTATGTAGGGCGAACGGGCGATTTCGCTCGACTCGAGTCGCCGTCACTCGGAGGATTGAATTGGACGCTGAAGAAAGAGCGCGACTGATCAAGAAATACCAGGAAGGGCACAGCGTGGTCGCACAGGCGCTGAGCGGAATCACGCCTGCGGAGCTGGATCGCTCCGCCGATGGCGAGTGGACGCCGCGCGAGATCGTCCATCACCTCGCCGACAGCGAGATGATGTCCGCGATCCGGATCCGGCGCCTCTTGACCGAAGACGAGCCGGTCATCCACGGCTACGACGAGCAGGCTTTTGCCCGCATGCTCACCTCAGACCGGCCCATCGAGCCATCCCTCCAGGCCATGCGGTGGGCACGCGAAACCTCCGCCCAGCTCCTCGAGCGGATGACCGATGAGGACTGGCGACGCGCGGGAACGCATTCCGAGAGCGGCCCCTACACGGCCGAGACCTGGCTGACCATCTACGCCGCGCACGCCCACGACCATGCTGCCCAAATCAAACGCTCCCGAGGAGGATCCTGAGATGGCAACGACACATTCAGTCGAAACAGGCGCGCTCGCCAGGGCCGCCGCCGGTCGTGATGCGGACCTCGAGGACTTGATCGAGGAGCTCCGGATTCCGTCGATCAGCACGCTGCCTGCGCGTCGCGAAGACTGCTTGCGGAACGCGAAATGGCTGCGCGACCGATTCGAGCGGCTTGGTATGAAGACCGAGATCATCGATGTGATGAAGGGCGGCCTGCCCGTGGTGGTCGCCGACTGGAACGGCCGCCCCGACAAGCCACACCTCACCATCTACGGCCACTACGACGTCCAGCCTCCGGACCCGATGGACGAGTGGAAGTCGCCTCCTTTCGAACCTGAGGTTCGCGACGGCCTCCTCTTCGCGCGCGGCGCGGCTGACAACAAGGGCAACCATATGGCGACGGTGAAGGCGGTCGAGCACCTCTTCGCCGCCGGCGGCCCTCCGGTCAACCTGCGGTTCGTGATCGAAGGCGAGGAGGAGATCAGCGGCGAGTCGCTTCCGCGCTACATCCGAGCCAACGGCTCGCGGCTCAAGACCGACGCGGTGCTCATCTGGGACAGCGGCTTCGATGACGACGGCCATCCGACCCTGAGGACCGCGCTTCGCGGCCTGCTCTACGTCGAGCTTCATGCGCGCGGCGCCGCCGTGGACCTCCACTCGGGCGAGTACGGCGGCAACGCCCCCAACCCGATCAACACGCTGGCCCGCATCGTCGGCGAGCTCAAGGACCGCCACGGACACGTCACCATTCCGCACTTCTACGACGCAGTCGTCAAGCCGGCTCCCGAAGAGCTGGCGGAGTGGAAGAAGAAGGACGCGAGGTACGCGGAGACGGTGAAGCGCTTGTCCGGAGCGAAGGTGCTCGAGGGCGAGGAAGGGTTCCTCGCGCTGGAACGCTATGGCAGCCGCCCGACCCTTGACGCGAACGGGATCGTCGGCGGCTTCACCGGCGAGGGCAAGAAGACTGTGATCCCCGCTCGCGCCTCCGCGAAGGTGAGCATGAGGCTGGTTCCGAACCAGGACTGGAAGGCAATCCTGGCCGCCCTCGAAAACCAGGTTCAGGAGCTGACGACCCCCGGAGTAGAGATCACTGTCGAGATGCTCGGCGCCGCCCCGCCGGTGATATGCGGGGTTGACCACCGAGCGGCGCAGGCAATGCGCGCCGCGTACAAGGAGGCATTCGGCAAGGAGACGGCGCTGGTCCGGCAGGGCGGCTCGATCCCGGTGTCGAACGACTTTCAGGAGGCGGTCGGCGCTCCGCTCGTGATCAGCGGCATCGCTCAGGCCGACTGCGCGCTCCACTCACCCAATGAGCGCCTCGTCGTCGACAACTACTACCGCGGGATCGAGGCGGTGATCAGGTTCATCTGCGGCCTCGCGACGTAAGGCGTAACACCCGCCAGTAACGGAGGTGTAGGGATGCGGCCCGTCACCGAAATCTGGAGGTGCTCATTTGAAGAAGCTCTTGCGGAACTTCGTTGTAATCGCGTCATGCGTCATGACCTTGATCCTCACCACGGGGATCACTGCAGGCGCAGACGTGACTCCCACGACCGGTCAGCCCGGTGCGCCCACCAACACCTGCGGGGCGGCCAACCTGATCACGCCGGGTAATGCGGTAAACGCGCAGGGCTCGGCATTCAACCCGAACGGCCAGGCCGGCAACGTCTACGCCGGAAACCTGGCCACACACTCGTTGATCTCGAACAGCTCGGCGGCTGTGTCGCAGTACGACACCGCCTGTGTCCGCCTGAGCCACTAAGCCAATGAGCGCGAGGCCGGTCGCGTCAGGCCGGCCTCGACTCTGACTCGGCAAGAGGGATCAGCTCGAAGGTCGCCAGCCCGGCGTGAGAGGCCGGTTCGGCTTCGAGGCCCTGACGAAAAGGCCGTACTTTCGCGTGTACAGTCCGGATACGGCGCGGGCTTCGGCTGGATCGGTGACGAGCCGCGGCTTGACCGTGACCGCCGCCTTTCCGACGTGAAGCAGACCCTCACCGCGAGCGATGAGATTTTGCGGCCACTGCCGGCCCAGACCCTGCCCGGAACGGATGAAGAGCCGCGTGCCGTCGGTCGTGATCCAGATCGTCACGTCGTATGGCTTTCCAGTTTTGCGACCGTAAGTCGTCAGCGTGACCTCACGCTCTGTTTTCGCGGCCTCGATCACCTCGGGCGGGAACGAACCATCGGATTCCAATGATGCGGCGAATTTCGCTGTCAGGTCTTCTTCGGTCCGCGCCGCGCCGCCACGACGACCATCACGAGACCGAACGCGATGATGATGTAGCCGGCCAGCAGAATCACGACTCCCACCACTTCCAGCGCCGCATTCGAATCCGCCGCGATGGTGCTGATGCTGGGGCCGACCAGGACACAAATCACGCCGAGGATCGTCAGCATGCCGCCTGGGGACCGCAGGGTATCCCAGAGTTTTTTCATGGTCGGAGTATGCATCCTGCCTCGAAGCCGCTATCGTCTTGCCGCTCAGAACGATTCTCGATTCGCGTCATTTGCTTCCAACACCACCCGGATCGCAGTCAGCTCGTTGAACACGTCGCTTCCGATAGCAGTTTCACATTCTTCCTGATGGAGCCGTTGCTGGCGTCGCTATTGGATGGACCAGCGACCATCTCGTCGCTGCACGAAGTCATGGCGGAGTACGCGCAGGAGTCGGGCTGGCGTGACAGCAGTGGCGAGCCGATTGCGGCCGATCATATGAGGTGGGAGTTCTGGCCGGCGGTCCATCCGTTGATGGCGGTGGGCGCGATCTCCGGGGGTTGGCCCAGCCAGGAGGTGGCGGTGACAGAGTTCGGGGTTCCGACGGCGATCGCGATCCTCTGGCACCGGGCGGTCGCGCCGCGAGCTCTGTAAGGGCTTCTGTTCGAGCGCATCAGACCGCTTCGCGCGCCGGATTTCGACAGGACCGCGCGGCCGACGTGATCGCTCCCGTCGATCAGGACATCGGACTGGGCGGCACGACCGAGGCACTACGAGCTGAATACGACCGTCGAGCACCCAACCGGCCGCGGACACGTGCGTGCCAATGGCTGGGTGTCGAAGGCACTCTTCTAACTGTCCGTTGATCGTGGTCGATTCAGGTGCCCGGTGCAAGGAGACGCAGAGGCGTCCGCTTTGCGATGAGGTCGAAGTCGGCGTCGGCATGGAGCAACGACGCACTGGCGTTGATGGCGACGACTGCAATCAGGCAGTCGACCAACCGGCGGATGGTCAGTCCAGCCCGACGGCACGTGCGATACATGGCAGCGGCTTCCTCGTAGTCGGACAATCCCCGAACAGGGATCATCTGGCATCCGAGCACGAGCCGCCGCAGCATTCGTAGATGGGTGTCATCCTTAGCGCCCGCAAGCACCTCCATCAGGATCGGTTCGGTCGTGGCAAGCGATGCGTGACCGCTGAGGAGAGCACGCACACGGTCGTTCACCGGGCTTCCCGTGGCGCGCAAGAACTCGACCCACGCCGACGAGTCAACCAGGATCAGCCCGCCGCGCGCCGCGATTTCCTCAACTCCGCGAGGTCACCATCCCAGCCCGATCCTTCGAGAGCGAGCGCCTCTGGCAAACCCAGAGGTTCATCCACCAGCCTACGAAGGGCCAGGTCGACCGCCTCGCGTTTCGTCCTCAGGCGATACCTGCGCATCACCTCGTCGACGAGTCGATCATCAAGCTCCACATTGGTGCGCATTGTTACACCAACATACACTCGCCGGGGTTTCCATGTGGACGAGCATGCGAGCGAGGATCAGACGCCAAGCCTGGCTTGGCTGCCCTAAAAAAGCGATACCGCAAGTTGCGTTGCGCAGATTGCGGTATTGGCGGGGCATCGTAGACAGTTTTCGAACGCTGGAGCGATTGAGCGGTGTTTCCCCTCTCCCCTGCACCCACAGGGCGCGGCCACGATGACCCCGGGCAGGGATGAACCGGAACCGATCAGGCCGCGACGGCTCCGGCGCTAGACTCTTCAGCGACCTGCCACGGAACGATGGATCAGCTGCGCATCTACACGATCAAGCCGGGCGAAATGGCGGAATGGATAGAGGAGTGGAACGCGCACATAGTCCCCCTTCGTCGCCGGCACGGTTTTAAGGTGATGCGCGCATGGACGATCGTCGAAGTGGACCGTTTCGTCTGGGTACTGAGCTATGCGGGCTCGAGGTCATGGGAACAGGCCGACTCCGATTACTACGCGTCGGCCGAAAGGGCGGCGATCGAGCCGGACCCAGCCCGACATATCGCAAAGTCTGAGCACTGGCTCATGAGCCCGATCTCGCCCGCCTGACCCACCGAGATGCTCATCCGCCGGCAATGACCGCCCGCCCGGCCGAAAGCCATCTCGCAAGATGCGTACCGCAACTTGGGGTGGATGGCGGGGCATCGTTTACATTTTTCGAACTCTGGAGCGATTGAGCGGTGTTTCCCCTCTCCCCTGCATCCACAGGGCGCCGGCCACGATGACCCGCTATACGCTGAGGGAGATGCCGGCCTCCACATAACCGGGTTGATCAGCTTGACGGCCGTCCCGGCTTTCAGCTACTCGTCAACCTGGAGCTTCTCGATTGGAGCCTGGGCGGGTTGGTTGTGCCTCGCTCTGCCCGTCGGGCTGATCATCCTGGTCATCGCGACCCATTCCAGGAACAAAGGGGCAGCCGAGGCGCGTTCGAGTTTCAGGTTGGAGACCGACCTGCAGCAGGAGATCTCCAGGTCCAAGGCGAGTCAGTGGACCTCGACCTGGGAGGCTCCGAGGTTGCCTGCCAGCGTCATGGGTTCGATCTGGACTGATCGCTTCGTTGCCAGTTCAACGCAACAGTTTGCCGAGACGCGGCGATACGCGTCGATGCTGGGGATGACGACCTGGAATTTCAACGGGGCGGCGCCCTATATCGTTGCCGCCGCATTCCTGAGTCTCCGAGATGCGGGGCTCATCCGCATATCCATCGCGCCGCGTGGGGTTTTGTTTGACTCTTTTCAGCGGGTCCGGATCGAACCCACCGACCTGGCTCTCTCGAGGCCCGACCTGGCGGCGGTCGAGGGTGGTCTCTTATCGGCGAGTCTGGCCTTTTCCGACAAGAGGTTTGGCAAGTCGACGGAACCCTCGGCTTATTCGGTGGTCCGGGAATGGATCCATGTGACCCAGAATCGTCCGTCCAGGTGGGTGGTCGAGGTTGCCATCCAGCAAGGCCGAGAGCTGGGTCTCTACGAGCCAGTTGTCGATAAGAGAAGTGGGATCAGAAAGCGATTCGGCCGCGGTCCTAAGCCTGTCTACGCAATCCAACACCTTGCGGCGTGCGATGACCAGGTGGTCGCCTGCGTGGAGCGATGGCGGGAATTTGGCGCCAATGAGCCTGAGCTGCAGCAAAGGCTGATCACAGAGGTGGCGTTCGGGATCCAGGGCCGCCAGACGACAGGAGGCTGAACCGGGCCTAAGCCTCGGGCTGCCTTGGCATCACCTCGAGTGCCACTCCTGGAAGCCGTACTGAGCCCTGTTTGGAGTGTGAAGGCCGGCAGAGTCGAACACTCGCGGAGCGGAAGATCCAGAACTGGCGGGGCATCGTTGACGGATTTAGAACTTGCCGCTGGGTTTACCCTGAAGGTCGTGGGCAGCCTGGATCATGACTTGATCGGGACGTGGCGCCTGCTTTCGCGCATCGATCGGGATGCGTCGGGCAAACCAGTCGACGAGCCCACTCTGGGCTCTGACCCGCTGGCGCTGCTCTTCTTCGACGGTGCGGGGAACTTCGCGGCCCAGTTCATGAAGCGCGACCGCAGCGTGGCGGTCGCCGCGTCAGTGTTCACGGGGCAGAACAACACCACCGCAATCGGGGGCTACGACGCCTATTTCGGCACGTATGAGGTGGACGAGACGAGCGGCGACGTGCATACGCGCTTGGTCGGCGCGCTCTCCCCCGGCCACGTGGGGGCGACCATGATGCGGAATATGAAGGTGGAGGAGGGCAAGCTTGTCATCCGGCTGGCTACGACAACAGCCGACGACACACTGGTGCGTCGAACGCTCACCTGGGAGCGGGCCGGCTAACTCAACACTCGCCCAATCCGAGTGTCGGCGAAGAGCGGAGAGGGAGAGATTTGTCCCCGCTCAACGTTTCGCGCTACCTGTGATCCCCTGAGCCTCCCGTTCATATGTATGTGGCCCTGGGTGGCCTGCATAGAGCAGGCAGACCTTGTCCTCCTCGTCTGCCGTCTGCTCGACATAGCCTTCACACATCGGCAGCTCCCCGACTTGAGGCTCACCGCCGTCAAGCCAAGTGATCCACAGGTCATTACCCACGCCGTGGCTGAAGGTTTGGCCCACCGCGTGATGGGCGCCAGCGTGCCCTGACGGTAGCTCGCAGCCGTACTCCGGCTCAATCGCGTACCCGCCATCCTTCCCCACGTCCAATTGCGCGCGCAAGTCATCGGTCGTGGTCACGGTCGCCGCGCATTCCGTGAACGCCTGCGCCATCTCAGTCCGTCTTCTACACGAGGACATACTTCGGGTATAGATCATTTGAGAGCCTGGCGGTTCTCGTCTGGGGAGGTCGCGATGACTGAGCGTGTGGTGGCAAAACTATTCCGCAATGGCCGCAGCCAAGCGGTCAGGTTGCCCAAAGAATTCCGATTCCGTGGCGAGAAGGTGCAGGTTCGGCGGGTGAATACTGGAGTCTTGCTCGAGCCCGTGCTTGACGCCAAGGAGTGGTTCGCCCGACTAGATAGTGCCGGCCCGGGCGACTTCATGGCAGAAGGGCGCGATCAGCCGATCACGCCTTCCCGCAAGATCCTCGATTGACCTACCTGCTCGATACCAACGCTTGTATGGAGTTGACCCCGTCGAGCCGAGGATCCGCCTTAGCTATCAGCAAGCTCGGCCAGGTCTTCTCGGTAGCGCTCGGTAAAACGAGAGGTAAAGTCAGCCAGCCGGTTGTCTACCATGCCGGCAGGATCCAGGTCAACATGACCGGGTCTGGAGGTAATGACTACTTCCGTACCCTCCTTGAAGCCTGCTTCGGAGATAGTCTCCGGCGGCAGAGATCATGAGTGAGTTCCCGACTCTTCGAATCTTCCGGATGATCGACACGCAGAAATTATGTGGTCATGCGCGTTACGACTCAGCTACCACCTCGCCGATCGCTCGTCGCACAGCCCGAACCACCGCGTCCATCAACTTCGGGCTAAGCGTTCCAACCGGACCTCGGCCCAGGAAATCGTGATCGATCGTTGTGATCTCTTCGCAGAAGATCACGCTGTCGTGGCGCAACCCACTGGAGCGTGCGGGCAAAACCACGTGTGTCGGGCCCACCTGGCCTGCGGAGAAGACTGGGGCGACTATCAAGTCGTCCCGCATTCGATTTCGGACGTTTTCCGAGACCACCACCGCGGGACGAGGTTGATGAGGGTCATCTGGCTGGCCAGGTGTGAACACGTACCAGACCTCGCCACGTCGGGGCCTTGCCGCTGAAGGCCCGCGTCGCTCGCTCAGGTGGCCGACAGCCGGCGCTTGGCTGCCGATCGGCGGATCGCACGCCAGGCCTTCCGTTCTGGTCCGATCACGTCGTCTTCAGCCCGTGCGTACTGAGCTTCCATCGCGGTGTCCTGTTGGTGCGCATACCACTGCTGCAGCGCCTGATCGATAACCTTGCTGCGATCCTGACCAGGGTGCGATTGAACAAAACCGTCCACCGCCCCTAGCAACTCGGGATCGAGCGTAACGCTGACCTTGATTCGACTCATGCGACTGATAGTAGCATGGCTAGTCGGATCTATTGTCGGGCGGCTTGGGACAGCGATAACCCGGCATTGTCGCGAGCCGACGACCTGCCACTAACGAGTTGGACGGGCACGAACCCTGACTTTCGACCGTAAGTTCCGAAAGTTAGGACGGAAGTCTTGCGTCGAGTCCTTAGCGGGTCGGGCTTCGCGGAATATGAGCAAGGTGGATCCTGGATTGAGGCTTCGCGCGTCAACGTTTTGCTCTCGAGGAATGCGATCTTTGTCGACATAGCCATAAGCCTTAAAGCCATATTGTCTGGCCAATCTAGGCAACTCCGTCGACAACGCAGCCTTGATCGCACCTCCCACACCTGACGCCCCAAAGCCGTGAACGACTAGCAGGACAGTCTCCCGGTCGCGGCGAGCATTCATAACATCGACCTTCAGCTGCTCCATCGCCTCAACAACAGTCTGGCCAGAATGGGCGATGTCTACCTTTCGCATGGCATCAGCCACAAAGGATGCCTCACCAGCGCCGATGTTGACGCTAACCTCGCCTTATCGCAAGCATCTGCTCTGTCGTGATCCGTCCAGGCTGGTCGAGGCGTGGCGCGGGCCAAGCCCGAAGTGGCTGAGAGCTAACATCGGCGCGTGCCCCGGATCAGCTACTT
>DATCPI010000095.1:0-13363 GCA_036570165.1 Candidatus Dormiibacterota bacterium
TTCATCACGCTGTTCCCGTTCTACTGGATGTTCATCACCAGCCTCAAGAGCGACACCGAGCTGCTCGACTTCCATCAGCTCCCGATCTTCGTGCGCGAGCCGACCCTCAAGAACTACCAGGAGCTCTTCACCCACACCTACTTCCCGCGTTGGGCGCTCAACACGGCCATCGTGGCGGTCGTCTCGACGGCGATCTCGCTCTTCTGCAGCATCCTTGCTGGCTACTCGCTGGCACGGCTCCGTTTTCCGGGCGCCAACTGGATCGGCTGGGCGATTTTCGTCACCTACCTCGTTCCGCCCACGCTGCTCTTCCTGGGCATGGCCAAGCTGATCCAGACCCTGGTCCTCTACAACAACCTCTGGGCGCTCATCCTCACCTACCCGACCTTCCTGATCCCCTTCTGCACCTGGCTCCTGATCGGCTACTTCAAGGGCATCCCCCGCGAGCTGGAGGAGTCAGCTCTTGTGGACGGTGCGACGCGGCTGCAGGCCATGATCCGGGTCGTGGTGCCGCTTGCGCTGCCCGGCATCCTGTCGGCCGGCATGTTCGCCTTCACGCTCTCCTGGAACGAGTACCTGTACTCGCTGATCTTCATGAACGACCCAGTCACCAAGACCATCCCGGTTGGCGTCACCCAGGACCTGATCCGGGGTGACGAGTTCTTCTGGGGCCAGCTGATGGCCGCCGCGCTGCTTGGCTCGGTGCCGGTCGCCTTGCTCTATTCGTTCTTTGTGGACCACTTCGTCGCAGGCATGACCGCGGGCGCGGTCAAAGGCTGAGCTCGAGGGGGCTTTGACGCCCGTCGCCAGGCGCCGCCTGCACCTGGCTTTACTTCTTTTCCCGGCTCTCTTCTTCGTCCTCGGCGTGATCGCCTATCCGCTTGGCCTGGCGGTCTGGCTGAGTCTTACCGACGCGGCCATCGGGGAAACCGGACGCTTCGTGGGCCTGACCCAGTACCGGTTCCTGTTCAGCGATCCCGCCTACCGGGCCGCCCTCTGGCACACAGTTGAATACACCGGTCTCGCGCTGGCCGGCAAGCTGGTTCTGGGCACGCTGTTGGCGCTTGCGCTGCTGCCCCGGTTTCGCGGCCGCCGCCTGATCTACACGCTGCTGCTGCTCCCGTTTCTCTTCCCGATCGTGATGGACAGCATCACCTGGTACTTCCTCTTCTCCGACGTTCACGGCGGCATCAACGCGATCCTTCTGGCGCTCGGGCTGGTGCACGAGCAGTATCCGTTCCTCGGTTCGGGTGGCACGGCGATGTTGAGCATGGTTGTGGTCAACATCTGGCACGGCACGCCCCTGTTCACCATTCTTGGGCTCGCGGCTCTGCGCTCGGTCTCCCGCGACCATCTCGACTCGGCACGGCTGGACGGGGCGAGCTCGCTGGCGCTCTTCCGATACGTCCAGCTTCCCGCGCTCGTGCCGGCGCTGACCCTGGCCGGCTTGCTCTCGGTGCTGGGGACCTTCGGGGACTACGCGATCATCCACCTGATGACAGCTGGCGGGCCCGGCGGTGAAACCCAGATCATCAGCAGCCTGGCCTTCACTGAAGCGTTGCGTGGCGGCGACCTCGCGGGCGGGATCGCGACCGCGCTCTCGGTCGTGCCGGTTTACCTTGTCGGGCTGCTGGTCGTGCTGCGACTGGTGGTGCCAAGAAGGTGAAGAAGACGAGGACCGCGATCCGCGTCGCCGGCCTCGCCCTGGCTGTGCTGCTGGCGCTGGCGCCCTTCTACTGGATGGCGATTGTCTCGCTCAGCCAGGGCGTCGAGCAGATCACGCTCGGCGATCCATGGGTGCTCCATGCGGCGCCATACTTCGGCAACTACCTCGACCTGATCAGATCGCCTCAGTTCGGGCGCTGGATGCTGAACACAGTTCTGGTCACCGGCGGCACGGTGACCATCGGTGTCGCTGCCAGCCTTGCCGCCGGTTACGCCCTGGCGACGCTGCGACCGCGCCGTGCACACGGCATCCTCACCGTCCTCATGGCGACCTACGTCATTCCCCAGACAGTCCTCGCCCTCCCGCTCCTGGTGGAGATGAGCAGCCTGCACCTGGCCGATAACCCGGTGGCGTTGTTGCTCGCTTACCCTGGCCTCGTGATCCCCTTCGGCACGTGGGTCTTCTGGAACCTTTTCTCGGCCGACGGCATCCGCGAGCTCCTTGAGCAAGCCCGGCTGGAAGGAGCGCGCGGCTTCGGCTACCTGACCGATCTTCTGCTGCCGGTGGCGTTGCCGGCCGTCGCCGCGGTAGCCATCTTCGCCGTCGCGATCGTATTCAGCGACTACCTGTATCTCTTCACGCTCGTCACCGGCGATCAGGCGACCACCGTGATGGGCGGGGTCGAGACCACCAACGTGGATGTCGAGGATCCTGGCTTCCTCTTCGCTGCCATGCTGCTCGGAGCAGGCCCGCCGGCGCTGGTCTGCGCTTGGTTTGCGGAGCGTTACGCGGGCGGTTTCGCACGCGCCCTCGGCGCCGATTAGGATTCGGCGTATGGCCTCGGTTACGTTCGAGAAGGTCACCAAGCGGTTTGGCGCTGATGCCGTCGCGGTCAACAATCTCTCGCTGCACGTTGAAGACACTGAGTTCATGGTCTTGGTCGGGCCTTCCGGCTGCGGCAAATCGACCGCGCTGCGAATGCTGGCGGGCCTGGAGGAGATCACGTCCGGGGAGATCAAGATCGACGATCAGGTGGTCAACAAAATGCCAGCCCGCGACCGGGACGTGGCCATGGTGTTCCAGTCCTACGCGCTCTATCCGCACATGACCGTCCACGACAACATTGCCTTCGGCCTCAAGATGCGAGGCTCCCCAAGGACCGAGATCGAGTCGCGGGTCAAGGAGGCAGGCCGCATCCTCAAGCTCGACACCCTTCTCGGCCGGAAACCCCGCCAGCTCTCTGGCGGCCAGCGCCAGCGCGTCGCCCTCGGCCGCGCCATCGTCCGCCAGCCACGGGTCTTCCTGCTCGACGAGCCCCTCTCCAACCTTGACGCGATGCTGCGGGTGGAGACCCGGATCGAGCTGCAGAAGCTGCACCAGCGCCTGGGCACAACATTCATCTACGTCACCCACGACCAGGTCGAGGCGATGACAATGGGCGACCGGATCGCGGTCATGAAGGATGGCGTCCTGCAGCAGGTGGCGCCACCGCGAGAGATCTACGACGACCCTGTGAACATGTACGTGGCGGGGTTTATCGGCAGCCCGCGCATGAACTTCATGCCGGTCACGGTCTCCGACCACCGGGCAAAGGCCTCGGGGTTTGAGCTCGACCTGCCCAAGGCGCCCGGCCTTGCTCGCGGCTTCCTGGGCATCCGGCCGGAGGACTTCCTACCGAACATCCCCGACGGTGGCACTGTGATCGACCTCAAGGTTGAGGTTCTCGAGGTCCTGGGCGCGGACCAGTTCCTCTACGGCAAGGTGGGGGCGGACGACCTGACGGCGCGGGTCGATCCCCACCTCAAGGTCAGCGTGGGTGACAGGGTGCGCATGGGGATCAACCTGCGGCGGCTGCACTTCTTCGACGCCGAGAGCGAGCAGGCTGTCTTATAAACCGAGTCTTGAGCCGTCAGTGCTTGACGCGCCGCCTCTCGATCAATTCGTCGGCGTCGAAGTCCGTAGAGCGCACCCAGCGCAGCAGACTTTGCTCGGTGGCGATGACTTGCTCAGCTGCCGCAGCGAGCTCGCCCGCGATCTCGCGTGGGATCAGCAACACTCCGTGCTGGTCGGCATGAATAAGGTCGCCCGGACTGACCCGCAGCCCGCCCACCGTCACCGGCTGGCCGGCTGACTCCACCCGCACGTAAGCATGCGACACACCCGGACCGCGGGCGAAGAACTGGAAGCCCATCGCTCGCGCCTCTTTCAGGTCGCGGACGCAGCCGTCGGTCACGCAGCCGAGGCAGCCTAGGGCACCGAAGATCGTGGCGTTCACCTCGCCCCACAGGGAGCCATGGCCGGGCGGGTCGTCCAGGTCTCGCACCACCACCACTCGTGGGCCCGGCACTTCGCGCACGTGCTGGTAGAGGGCCGTCTGGTCGCCGCGGTCCAGCCGCCCGCGCGCGCGGATGGTTCCGGTCGCGGCATAGCCCACCATCGGCCCGAGGTCGGGAAAGATGCAGCGGATGTCCATCGACATGTAGCCCTCGTCCCGCGGCCGGATCGCAAATGTCTCGATGGCGTTGCTCAGGGTGGGCGAGTCGAAACGTTTGAGTGCCTCCAGGATGGCTGGATCCATTGGGGCGTCAGTAGCCAGTTTTGGTGGCCTCGCGCTTCACGCCGCGCAGCGCTTCCAGCACCCGGGCCGCGCCGCTGCGCAGGAAAAGTGCGTCGTTGTCCACGTTCAGCATGCGGAACCCCGCCTCGCGCCACCGGATGGCCGTCTCCGGTCCCGCGCAGTGGATGCCGGCGGTCACCCCATGTCGCACGCAGGCTGCCAGGATGGTTTCGATCAGGCGCCGGTGCTCGGGCGCGCTGGCGGTTGCGTCGGGCTTCAGCCCGTGAGTGAGAGCCAGGTCGTTGGGGCCTACGTAAACCCCGTCGACGCCCGGGACCGCGAGGATCTCGTCCAGGGCGGCCATCGCCTCCACTGTCTCGATCATCACCACGCAGACGACCGCGCGGTTGGCGCTCTCAGGTCCGAAGCCGGTCACCTGGAGCGAGGCCCGGGTGGGACCCCAGGAGCGGGAGCCCTGCGGAGGGTAGCGGCAGGCGCCCACCGCCCGGCGCGCCTCTTCCTTGGAGCTGACCATCGGCACGACCACACCCTGGGCCCCGGCGTCGAGCGCCTTCATGATGTCCGCCGGATGGTTCGACGGCACGCGGACGAAGGCAGGCGTCCCCGTCGCGGAGAGGGCTTGCAGCATGGGCAGCATCTGGTCGTAGCCGATCAGGCCGTGCTGAGTGTCGATGCAGACCCAGTCATATCCGGCGCGGCCCATCAGCTCGGCAGCGAACGGGCTGGGGATGACGCACCAACCGCCGAGCGTCGGCTCGCCACGCTCCCACAGCTCGCGGAGCGTCACCGTCTCAGCCGAGCTCCGAGCTTGACTCCGTTGACCACGTTGGCCGGCTCCTCGCCGTCGAGCACACGGGTCAGGTTGTCGCGCACGACCTCCAACACCCGAGCCTCTGTCTCAAAGGTCCAGCCGCCTACGTGAGGTGAAAAGAAAACGTTCTCCATCCGCCGCAGCGGGTTGTCGGCCGGCGTCGGCTCCTCCTCAAACACGTCCAGCCCGGCGCCGCCCAGGTGCCCTGACTTCAGGGCCGCGATGAGTGCCTTCTCGTCCACCACCGGCCCACGGGAAGCGTTGACGAGAAAGGCGCCGTGATGCATGCGCTTGAGCGCCTCTTTGTTGATCAGATGGTGGGTCTCCTGGTCCAGGGGCACGTGCGTACAGACCACGTCGGCCCGCTCCAGCAGGTCTTCGAAGCCAACCCGCTCGACGCCGGCGAAGCTCTTCTCCACGACGTCCGTGTAGATGACGCGCGAGCCGAAGGCGAGCAGGCGGGTGGCCAGCGCCGAGCCCACGTTGCCCAGCCCCACGATGCCGACCGTGAGCGCGCCCAGCTCGTGGCCCTGCATCTCGGGCTTGGGCCAGCCGCCATCTCGCATCCCACGGTCCCCCCACGAGCCCCGGCGTACCAGGTTGAGGATGGCCATGATCGTCCAGTCGGCGACTGCGTCCCGGTTGTAGCCGGCGGCGTTGGCGACCGCAATTTCGAGCTCGGCGGCTGCGCGGTGGTCGATGATGTCGTAGCCGACCGCGGGCATCTGGATCAACAGGCAGCGGCGCATTTGCTCCAGCACCTCGCGGGGCATTCGGTGCTTGTGGCGCTTGTCGGCGATGACGAGGTCGGCCTGGGAGCACTCCCGGAGCACCGCCTCGGGAGCCGGAGGATCGGGAACGGTCACCACGTCCACCGGGTGACGGCCGGCGAACAGTCCTTCGACCTGTTGCTTGGAGTAAGGGGACAAGCAGACGACGCGGGCGGCCACCGGCGGTCAGGCTAACACGCAACGGCGTACCCTCGCGGCGAGAAAACTCTAGGAGGGGATGAGCATGGGTTCGACGACGAAGGTTGCCGTCGTCACCGGCGGCGGCAGCGGGATTGGGAGGGCTGTCGCCCTGGCTCTTGCAGGCGAAGGGTATTCGGTGGTTGTGGCGGGCCGCCGGAAAGAACCGCTGGAGGCGACTGCGGCGGAGGGGTCAAAACGGGGCGCGCGAATGCTCAGTGTTCCCACCGATGTCGGCGACCCAAAGTCCGTCAGGGCTCTGTTCGCCAAAACCATGGAAACGTTCGGGCGATTGGACCTCCTCTTCAACAACGCGGGCTCAGGAGCTCCACCCGTGCCGCTCGAAGACGTGACTTACGAACAATGGACTTCGGTTGTCGCCGCCAATCTCACCGGTGCCTTTCTGTGTACGCAGGAAGCGATCAATCTCATGAAGAGCCAGCAACCTCGCGGCGGAAGGATAGTCAACAACGGTTCGATATCCGCTCATTCCCCGAGGCCGAACTCTGCTCCTTACACTGCGACCAAGCACGCGATAACTGGCCTGACGAAGTCGACTTCCCTTGATTGCCGCAAGTACGACATTGCGTGCGGGCAGATCGACATCGGCAACGCCGCGACCGAAATGACGCAGCGCATGGCCGAGGGTGTCCAGCAAGCGAACGGAGAGATGGCCGTCGAGCCACGCATCGACGTCGAGCACGTGGCACGCGCCGTCCTGTACATGGCCAGCCTCCCGCTGGATACCAATGTTCAGTTCATGACCGTGATGGCGACGAAGATGCCGTTCGTCGGCCGTGGATAGCGGGCGAGTAGGGTTTCTTCATGCCGCCTGAGGCTCTCCGCGTTGCCGTGCTCGGGCCGGGGGGCGTCGGGGGGCTGCTTGCTGCCCTGTTGGCCCGCGGGGGAAACGCGGTCGAGGTTCTGGCAAGCGAGAGCACCGCCAGTGCAATCGCAGAACGCGGCCTCCGAGTCGAGAGCAAGCGGTTCGGCGACTTCCAGGTTTCGGTCAGGTCAGCGGTCCGATTGGAGAGTCCGGTCGACGCCTGCCTGATCGCGGTCAAGAACACGCAACTGACGGAGGCGCTGAAGCGAGTGCCTCCAGATGCGCTTGGACAAGGCTTGGTGGTGCCGTTTCTCAACGGCATCGACCACGTTGAGCTCCTGCGCGGCATCTATCCCCCGTCGAACGTGGTCGCAGCAGCCATCCGGGTGGAGACGGCCAGGGTCGAGCCCGGTTTTATCCGCCAACTCAGCCCCTTCGCCTCAATCGAGTTTGCGGCTGCGGATGCCAACCGGGATCGTGTGGAGCGGTTGGCTTCTCAGCTCACCGCGGTCGGTTTCGACGTCCGTGTTCGCGACGACGAGACTTCGATGCTCTGGGACAAGCTCTCCTTCCTTGCGCCGCTAGCGCTGCTGACGACGCACGAAGACGCGAACGCGGGCGCGATCCGCACGCGCCGGCGCGAGGATACGCTCGCTGTGATCTCAGAGGTAGCGGCTGTGGCGACAGCCGAAGGTGCTGCAATCGACCCGGAGGCGGTGGTTCGCCTCCTGGACTCGGTCCCGGAGACGATGGAGTCTTCGATGCAGCGTGACCAGGCGGCTGGCCGGCAGCTAGAGATCGACGCCATCGGCGGAGCGGTGGTCAGACGCGCGGCGCTGGCCGGCGTCGACGTGCCCGTGACGTCGCGCCTCGTCGATGAGCTGCGCGAGCGACAGAAAGCCGGCTAAAAGACTTCCTCTCGCAGGCCCGTTCGATATTCGTCGGCACGAAGGGCGAGCTCCTCGGAGCTGACGAGCCCCTCGTCCACCAATATGCGCTCGAAGGCCGCCAGCCAGCGTTCGTAATAGCGGGTCCCGTCGTCGGTTGGCCCGGCAGACGCGATCTCTCGCTCGAGCCGGTCGCGGAAGGCCTCCCATCGAAACGCGTGTGAGTCGCGCAAACCGACCGCCATGCCGAACGCGCGGCCTTCCCAGGGTTGGTTGAAGACCAGCTCGCCATTGCGGCGTGGCATGGCAGCCGGCCCAGTGAGGTCGGCGATCTCGGAGAATGCGCCCTGCGCGCGCCCGGCACGGTCGACGTCGCTCATGGCCTGACCGCTTCGGGGATTGCGACGACCGCGGTGCCGATCATCGCCTCGCGGCTCACCAGCGCCGCCAGCCGCTCTTCGTCCCAGCCTTCGGTACCCGCGGGCCGCTCGGGAAGCACCATGTAGCGGAGGTCTGCGCTGGAGTCCCAGACCTTGATCTGAGTCTCGTCGGCGATGTCGACGCCGAATTCTCGTAGTACCGCGCGCGGCTCGATCACCGCCCTGGAGCGATAGGGGGCCGACTTGTACCAGACCGGCGGCAGGCCGAGCAGGAACCACGGGTAGCACGAGCAAAGAGTGCAGACCACCATGTTGTGGACGCCGGGCCGGTTCTCGACCACCTCCAGGTGGATGTCGCGGCTGTCTATACCGAGCTCGCCAATGGCGGCGGCGCCGTCGGCAAGGAGGCGAGACTTGAAGCCTGGGTGGGTCCAGGCTCGGGCAACGACTTTGGCTCCGAGCATCGGACCGATGTCGTGCTCGAATTGGTACACGATCTTGTCGACGGCGTCGCTCTGGATCAGACCTTTCTCGACCAGGAGCGACTCGACCGCGAGGACGCGCGCCTCGATTTCGGACAGGGCGGCATGGCCGTGGTCGTGATGCTGTTCGTGACTCATTCCAGGTACTCCTCCCAAAGGTCCATGGAAACGGAATCATTGGGATTGCCGTCCTCACCCCACAGCTCTTTGGCATTGAAGCGCACTGTGTAGACCGGCTGCCAGACATGCGCCCCACCGTGGGCGCGAAGATCGGGCAGCAAATAGGGGCCGTGGATGAGCTCAACGACGCCGCTCTTGCCTCGTGCGTAGCGCGCCAGCCGCGTGTGGTGGTGGGGGTGGAGGTGCCGGGTTCGGACCTGGTCGCCAACCTTGAAACGCGGGTCGAGCCGTGGCGAGGCTGCGTTGCTCGAAACCGACGTGACAGGTTCGGCGCCACTCGTGGCGAGAAGCTGCTCCAGCGCGTACAGCCAGCGCTCGTAATAGCTCGCCCGGAGATACTCGGCCGGCGGCATCTGCTCGATGGTCCGCCGCATCTCGTCGAGGTTGAAGAGCCCCGCACGCCTGGCGAGGCCGTTCAGGGCGTAGACGCGGCCCTCCCAGGGCTCGTGGAAGACAGGTTCATCCTTCTCCGCCGCCACCGGACCGTGGCCGTGCTGGCCGCCGAGGTCGTGGACGCCGTTCACGTCAAAATACTAGCTCCGTCTCCACTCAGGACATAAGCACGTCGAGAAATGGCATCACGGCCATCGCCGGCGCGGGGGCTGCGCCGATCTCGTAGTGACGGTTATGACTTGGATTTAACTCCTTGTGGGCGCACGCGATACTCCAGATGCGTGACGCGAAAGCCCTTGGTCACCTCAGGGTCCTCGAGCATGACTGGCGTGTCGCGAAGGTGGTCGAAGAACCGGATGAATCCGTCCAGCGACATCGACATGTCCGCCACAACCGTTGCCATTTCTCTGTTCCTCCTGCTCCTTGTTTCCGGCATCTACTCCGGTAACGGAGTCCGGGGCCGGAAATCGACATTGACAAGCTGCCCTAGGCTTTCTTTCGATGGTCACGGTGAGCGCTGAACCCATGGGCGAAGACTGGCTCTGTGAGGTCACCGTGGATCATGCCGGGCAACACACGAGGCATGCGGTTACGGTCAGGCGGGCCGATCTCGAGCGTTGGGCCCATGGCATCGAACGCGAGGACGTGGAAAGCCTAGTGAGCGAGAGCTTCGACTTTCTTCTCGAGCGAGAGCCACCGAAAGCAATCCTCGCCACCTTTGATCTTTCAGTGATCCAGCGCTACTTTCCCGAATACGATGCCGCTTTCAAGCGCTGATTTCAGCCTGAGCGACATCCGGGCCCTCACGTTCGACGTCTTCGGCACCACCGTTGACTGGCGCTCGGGAGTGGCTGCCGAGGCTCGGCGTCTGGGCGCGCTCAGTGGAGTGCACGCTGACTGGGAGCGGCTGGCCGACGCCTGGCGCGCGCTGTACATGCCTTCAATGAACCGGGTCCGCCAGGGCGGGCTGCCGTGGACCAACTTCGACCGGCTCCACCGCACGTCACTGGATCAGGTCCTGCGCGACCTTGGCGCCGAGGGCTTCGATGCGGCAGCACGCGAGGAGCTCACCCTGGCATGGGAGCGTCTGCCGGCCTGGCCCGACTCTGCGCCGGGGCTGGCGCGCCTCGGCCGGCGCTTCACGGTAGCTACGCTGTCCAACGGCAATCGAGCCCAGCAGACGGCTCTGATCCGGTTCGCCCAGTTGCCCTTCCAGCGCTTGCTCTCGGCGGAGGACTTCCGCCATTACAAGCCAGACCCAGAGGTATACCTGGGCGCGGCATCCGCTCTGGGCCTGGAGGCCGGCGAGGTGATGATGGTGGCGGCGCACAAGCAAGACCTACGTGCCGCGCAGGCCGTGGGCATGCATGCAGCATTCGTCGAGCGTTCTCTGGAGAAGGGACCTGATGGAGGCGCGGATCTTTTGCCTGATCCGCAAGCGGACCTGCAGGCAACGGACTTCATGGACCTGGCGGACAAGCTGGGCTGCCCTTGATTGATGCCATAACCTGTCCACCACAGCAGGCCAGGTCAAGGAGGCGGCGGTGAACTATTTACGTAAGGTCGATTTCGCCCAACTCGCGACGGCCCAGGACCGCATGGTCCAACCGCTGTTGGATCACGATTCGGGCGCCACGAGCTGCAGCGTCAACTGCATCAAGACGCCGCCTGGCGAAGGCTCCCCGGCGGGCATGCATACCCACAAGGTCGATCAGCTCTTCTACATCCTGAGCGGGACGATGAGCTTGGAGATCGCGGGCCAGAGCCATTCCGCCGGCCCGGGCACCCTTGTCGTGTTTCCAGCAGGCGTGCCACATCGCAACTGGAATGGCGGTCCTGAGGCCACGATTCACCTGGCTTTCAATACGCCGTTGCCGGAACTGGGAGTACCCTTTGCCCGCCCTGTCACGTAGTACCGTCTCTTCCCACTCGTGATCTTCACCACCCGCCCCGAGCTGAAAGGCACTTTCGGCATGGTGAGCTCAACGCACTGGCTCGCCACGCAGTGCGGGACGGCTGTGCTCGAGCAAGGCGGCAACGCGTTCGACGCCGCCGTCGCCGCCGGGTTCGTCCTGCAGGTGGTCGAGCCTCACCTGAATGGCCTTGGCGGGGACCTCCCGATCCTGCTCTGGGACGTATCCCGTCGCCGGGTCGAAGTCATTTGCGGTCAGGGACCGGTGCCGATGGCGGCAACCATCGAGTCGATCACCGCTCTCGGCCTGGCTGACATTCCCGGCACCGGCCTCCTCGCCGCCTGCGTCCCCGGTGCCTTTGGTGGATGGATGGCGCTTCTGCGCGATCACGGAACGTGGCGGTTGGGTGACGTGATACGTTTCGCCATCGACTACGCCGATGCCGGGTATCCGGTGGTGCACCGCATCGCCGACGTGGTCACCATGGTCGAGGGGCTCTTCCGCGAGCACTGGCCCACTTCTGCGGACGTCTACCTGCGGGACGGCCGGCCCGAGGCAGGCTCGCTGTTCCGCAACCCGGATCTCGCGTCGACATACCGGCGGCTGGTGCGGGAAGCGGAATCGAACCTGGGCGGAAGAGAGGGGCAAATCGACGCTGCGCTGAATGCGTTCTATTCAGGTTTTGTCGCTGAGGCCATCGAGAGCCACTGCCGCCACGAGTTCATGGACAGCTCGGGCACTGCGCATCGCGGCCTGCTGGCGGGCGCGGACCTCGCCGGCTTCAGGGCAAGGCACGAGGACCCTGTAACAGCGGATTTCGAGGACTGGACCGTGGCCAAGGTCGGGCCCTGGAGCCAGGGACCCGTGTTCCTCCAGCAGCTGCGCCTGCTCCAGGCAGACCGTTTGCGCGCCGCAGGCTTTCTCTCGGCTGACCACATCCATCTCGTCACGGAAAACGCAAAGCTCGCCTTTGCCGACCGAGAGGCGTGGTATGCCGATCCCGACTTCGCCGATGTGCCCATTGCCGACCTCCTCGCGCCGGACTACAGTGCCGCGCGACGGGTTCTTGTGACTGATCGAGCCTCGTTGGAGCTTCGGCCCGGCGCGCCGGCCGGCCGCAAGCCTCGGCTGCCCGAGCAATCGGGCCAGATCGTGGCGGATGGCCATTGGACCGGTGCGGGCGCGCAGGCTGTCGGCGAGCTTCGCGGGGACACAGTGCACGTCGCGGTCGCCGACCGCCACGGCAACATGGTCGCCTGCACACCAAGCGGTGGCTGGCTCCAGAGCTCGCCTGTGATCGCCGGCCTGGGCTTCTCCCTGGGAACCCGAGCGCAGATGCTCAACCTGGATCCAGACCACCCGAACCGCCTACAGCCGGGCAAGCGACCGCGCACGACACTCAGCCCGTCACTCGCGTTGCGCGACGGCGAGCCGAGGCTCGCCTTCGGCACGCCTGGCGCCGACCAGCAGGACCAATGGTCGTTCGAGTTCTTCCTCGCGCATGCGGTCTTCGGCCACGACCTGCAGGCTGCGATCGACGCCCCGATGTTCCACACGTCGCATTTCCCCGAATCCTTTGCGCCGCATGCCGCGCGTCCCGGAAGCCTGTACGTCGAGCCGCGCGTCGGAGGTGCGGTTCTTGACGAGCTGCGAAGACGAGGGCACGGCATCGTGGAGGCAAACCCGTGGTCGTTGGGCCGCCTCTGCGCGGTCGGTCGGGAAGGCAAGACCGGAATGTTGACCGCCGCCGCCAACCCCCGTGGCGGGCAGGGATACGCCGCGGGCCGCTAGCCCGGAGCGCCGACTCCCGTGGTGATAATGAACAGCCTCTGCAGCGGCTTTGAATCATTGGAGGAGCTATGAGTGAACAGATCGAGCTGGGCGGTATCCACCATCTGAGGCTTACGGTCACCGACATCGAGCGGAGTCGCGAGTTCTATACCGGGCTCTTGGGATTCAACGTGGCGGTCGGGGCGCCTGCGTCCGACGACCCCAAGTCCGACCCGAGCTACCCGGTGCTGTGGGGTGGGGTCGTGATGGCACGGGGCAACTACCTGCTCGGCCTTCGACCGGTGGCTGCCAAGGGTGACCGATTCGACGAGGACCGTGTCGGACTCGACCACCTGAGCTTCAGCGTTGAGAGCCGAGCCGCGCTCAACGAAGCGATCGGGTTCCTTGACGAGCGAGGCGTGCCCCACGGCGAAGTTCGGGAGCTTGCGTCATTTGGCATCTGCGTGCTGCCGTTTCGCGACCCCGACAATATCCAGCTGGAGCTGACC
>DATCPI010000096.1:0-3603 GCA_036570165.1 Candidatus Dormiibacterota bacterium
GATAGGAAAGGTTGCCCACGTGTTACTCACCCGTTCGCCGCTAGGAACTTATCTCTCTTGCGAGAAATAAGCCCTCGCTCGACTTGCATGTGTTATGCGCGCCGCCAGCGTTAACCCTGAGCCAGGATCAAACTCTCCGTCCAAAACGGAGGACCCAAGGCGTTCGCCCTGAGTCTTCAAAGACTCTCAGAGTCTTTCCCACTCTTCAGTTGTCAAAGTGCTGGTTCTCCCGACTGCCCGGCGCTTTTTAGGGCGCACGAAGCCTTCCGTCAGGACAACCCGCGAATTGTACCGGTCTCCAGGCTCCCTTTGCAACGGGAGCTAGCCGGCGGATCTGATCCCCAGCTCGTCCAGGTGCGCCAGCAGATCCGCCGGGTCGTCGTACACCCTGTAGGCGCCGGCTCGCTCCAGCTCCTCCTCCCCGTAGCCCCCCGACAGGAGCCCCACACCGAGCGCGCCCGCTCGCTGGGCGGCAAGCAGGTCCCAGATGCTGTCACCCACCACGAAGCAGTCGCCGGGCGGGATGCCCAGCCGTTCGGCCGCCACCAGGAACAGATCCGGATTTGGTTTCGCGTAGGCGACCTGGTCGCGCGTGACGATCGGCGTACCCTCCGGGATTCCAAGCATGCCGAGCGGACCTTTTGCCGTCGCGATGCTTCCGCTCGTCGCGATCGCCCACGGCACGCGCATCTCGGTCAAGGTGGACAGCAGCTCCCGTGCACCCGGCAGCGGGCGGATCTGGTCCCACAGCGCGAGAAAGCGTTTTGTGTGGCTCGCGCGCAAGCGTTCTGCCTCGTCCGCGGACAAACTGCGACCCACCTCGCGGTCGAGCGCTTTAAGAAACAGGCCGCCGCTCATCCCGATCCGCCGGTGTATGCGCCACACCGACAGGTCGATGCCTTCACCTTCGAGCGCCTGTCTCCACGCCAGCACGTGCTGATACACGCTGTCGACGAGAGTGCCGTCGAGGTCGAACAGCAGAGCCGGCCGCGCTGACAAACCGGGACTGGACAACGTCAGAACGCCCTGCGTCCGGCCATCGCCCGCGCGAGCGTCAGCTCATCGGCGTACTCGAGGTCGCCTCCCACCGGCAGTCCGTGCGCCGGCCGCGTCACGTTGGTACCCAGGCTCGACAACGCACGCTGCAGATACAGGGCCGTCGCCTCGCCCTCGATGTCGGCGTCGGTAGCGATGATCACCTCGACCACGCCGTCGTTTCGCACCCGATCCAGCAGCTGCGGCACGTGGATCTGATCCGGGCCGATCCCATCGATCGGCGAGATCACTCCATGCAGCACGAAGTAGACGCCGCCGAACTCCGCGGTCCGTTCCACAGCAAGCACGTCAAGCGCCGACTCCACCACGCACAGCAATGTTTGGTCGCGCTTCGGCGAAGAGCAGATCACGCACAGGCTGCCCTCCGCGATGTTGTAGCAGCGCTCGCAGTAGCCGATGCGCGCCTTCACATCGCCAATCGCCTGCGCGAGGGAAGCCGCACGTGGGCCGTCGGAACGCAGCAGATGAAACGCGAGCCGCTGCGCCGTCTTCGGGCCGATGCCCGGCAGTCGCGAGAGCTCCTGGATGAGCCTTTCCAGCGGCTCCGGCAGCTGCGGCATTTCTGGCTAGATCAGGCCGGGCGGGAGGCCGAGCCCGGAGGCAACCGACTGCATCTTGGACGCGGCAAGTTGCTTGGAGCGCTCCATCGCATCGTTCACTGCGGTGACGACCAGGTCCTGCAGCATGTCGATATCGGACGCAGCCTCGGGGTCGATCGTCACCGACACCACTTTCTGCGTACCCGTGGCGACCACGCGCACGGCACCTCCGCCGACGCTTGCCTCGACGGTCTCGGTGTCCAACTCCAACTGCACCTTGTTCATGCGGTCCTGCATCTGCTGGACCTGCTTCAGCATCTTCATCGGATCCTTCACTCCGAGACCTCCTTCACCCTCGTCACTCGTCCATCGAACCTGCGCACCACCTCACGGACGAATGGATCGTCCTCAGGACTTACCGCCTGAGGACCCGCCTTCGGCGCTTCGCCCTCGCGAAGCCGGAAGTCGACCTTGACCTCGTTGCCCAGCCATTCGCGCACGTGCGGCATCAGCTGCATCGACTGCTCTTGGGCTTTCTTGTGATGAAACCCGTACCGGAACCACAGGATCAAGACCGAGCCGTCGACCTCGGGCTGCGCGTCGAGGTACGCGGCGCGAACCGTGCGGTTCAACTTCTCGAGAACCTCATTCCACCCCGCGACTGGCGCGGACGGAGTCTTCGCCTCCCCACTTTGTGGCGACGTCGGCTCTGCCCGCAGGGCACCGACGGGGGGGAAAGTTTCGACAGGCACCGCCCTGACCGGCAGCTCCTCCGCCCCCGCTGCCTCCACCGCCAGGCGCGCCAGCGTCGCCTCGACCAGGAACCGCGGCTCGGCGTGCCGCCGAACCTCGCCATCCAGGTGGAGCAGCGCATCCAGCACGCCCGACAGGCGTCGCGCGGTCGCCTGGTCCCGCTTCGTGAGCGCCGCGACCAGCCGGTCGCGACACCCCTCCATCAACCCACGCACCACCTGCCGCAGCTCCGCCCCCGCCGCGTAAACGCGATTCACCTCCGCCAGCGCGTCTGCAGCTCGACCCGCGAGAACGTCATCCAGCAGCGAGTCCAGCAGCCGCGGGTCCGCGATTCCCAACAAAGCACGCGCGGATTCCAGCGAGATCGGCCCCGATGCCAGCGGCACCAGCTGGTCCAGCAAGCCGACCGCGTCGCGCATCGATCCTTGCGCAGTGCGCGCGATCAACAGCATCGCCTCGGGATCAACCTGCACCTTCTCCGTCTTGGCGATGTGCGTGAGCCGCGAGACGATCTGCTCTTCGCTGTGCCGGCGAAACACGAACTGCTGGCAGCGACCGATGACTGTCAGAGGAATCTTCTGCGCGTCTGTAGTGCACAGGATGAACACCACGTGGGCCGGCGGCTCCTCCAGCGTCTTCAGCAGAGCATTGAACGCCGGCTCTGTGAGCATGTGCGCCTCGTCGATGATGTAGACCTTGAAGGGACCCAGCGCCGGTGCGAGGTTCACCTTCTCGCGCAGGTCGCGGATCTCGTCGATGCCGCGGTTGGACGCGGCGTCGATCTCGATCAGGTCGAGCGCCGACCCGCCCGTCATCTCCGTGCACGACTGACACGCGTTGCATGGCTCGGCTGAATCGCGCGCCCGCCCAGTGCAGTTCAGCGCCTTGGCCAAAAGCCGCGCCGCCGACGTCTTGCCCGTCCCCCGGCTCCCGCTGAACAGGTACGCGTGTGCCACGCGCGCTCCGATGATCGCGCCCTGCAGGGCTCGCGAGGCTGCCTCCTGGCCGACCAGGTCGGCGAAGGTCTGCGAGCGGTACTTGCGGTAGAGGCTCTGGTACTCAGGCATAAAACTTCAAGTGGCCGCGCACCCCCGCTTCGATCGAAGCCTCCCAACTCGCACCGCGGTTCACGGCTCCGGCCCAGATGACTGCGGCACCCTCGAGTTCTCTCCTTACCGCTGCTTCCTTCCGGACCTGACGGGGTTCGGAGACCCGAGCTGCGCAGGTCCCGACCTTCAACGCCGTTTGCCGCGGC
>DATCPI010000097.1:0-25886 GCA_036570165.1 Candidatus Dormiibacterota bacterium
CGCTCAACGACGCCGGCCACGTCCGCAATGCGATCGCGCGCTTCGACCAAGTCGAGGGTGTGAGCGACGCCGAACGCGACGCTGCATGGAGGCGCATCAAGGCCGCGGCCAAGAGGTTCGGGGTCGAGGTCGAGGCTTCCAGTTGGCGCGAGCTCAAGAAGTAGAGACCCGCACGCCGAGACCGTGGGTAGTCGAGCGCGGTGGGCGGTTTTTTAAGCAGAAGTGGATTCGCGGCTGATCCCGCGGCCGGCCTGAAAGAAGTAACGAAAACTCTCAGAAAGGCGGCGGTCGCGGGGTTTCGTTGTGCTCAGGCCCTGGCTGTGGCCGGTGTTGCGGCTGCGCTGAGCTCTACGAGGACGGTTTCGAAGATCTCGACCTGCACGTCCTGCGAGCTCGCGCCTGCGATCTTGGCGGTCTCGGCCCAAGGCCCCGCGATCTTGCTCTCGCTGGCGTCGAGGTCTGCCTTCGTGTCCCATACGGACGAAGCGCTGAGGCGGCCACTCTGGCGGTCGACACTGGCAATCGTGGCCCAATAACCCTTCTGCGCCTTGAGAACCGCTAGCACGGTGTTGCGGATGTAGACGATGGCGGCGTCCAGCTTGTCTGGATCGCCGTTGGCCGTAACCACCCGTACGAACGATCCTGCCTTGGGCGCCGCTGCCCGATCCATAATCACCAGCTCAGCCCGCTCCACGTTGACGCTCGCCCGCTGCCGGCTGTGGACGCCAAGCTTTTCGCTGGCCACCAGCGCGTCAGCCGACTCCCAGTAGGTGATGCCAATCCCAGCGCCGGTCTGACGGTTGACCAACAGCGCGGCACCCTGGTTGCCTCGTGTCGAGCGAACGCCCTTGATGACATTCGTCTTGAAGTTCTGGATCGCCGCCTTTAGCTTGCCCGGCGGTGCCTGCACTCGGGTTGCGCGAACAAACATCGCTGTATACCCCCGTTTGACAACACGCTCAGCCAGGAACCCCCCAGCCCCAAGGCAAGCCTACTCCTGCCCCGGATGGCAGGCGAAGCGCTGACGGCCGCGCGGTCGAAACCATCGCGCGTTGTGGCGGGCGGGTGGCAGGTCGGGCAGGCGGCCATCGCCCCACTCTACCGCGATCACCCCACGACTTCGCAGACTCCGATCTTGAGAGGTGTACGATGACCTACAGCGGATCGCTCCCTAGCCCGTCACGTCATTTTTGAGCCGAATTGGCGGAAGTGCCGAGCGGCCCGTTTGCTGGGTTCGTTAGGGTCGCTTACTTGGGGGGCTAAGCCTTGGACGAGAGAGAACTCGACCTACTGGCATTGGAAGCCGTGCGCTCGTACGACTTCAGGACGGCCGCGCTTGTCCGGGAGCTTCGCGGCCACCGCTCGATGCTGAGGCGCTACGTAACCGCCCACCTTAATGCCACTCAGGCAAGGACCGATCAGCTTCCCGCGGCCACTCATGCTCTGCTTGAGGCGTACAACGATGCTTGGGAACTGCTCGGTAACCGTAACGCGCCTCGACCCTGCGAAACGTTGGTTCCCAGGAGGACCGACCGGCGAGTGGGCGAACGGCGGTCCACCGTCGAACGCCGCTTCGGTGAGAGGCGCTGTCCAGAGCGTGCGCACGTCGGCCGTCGCCTCCTCTTCGCCACCGAGAGGCGCATGGCCGGACGCCGGATGGGCGAGCCCCGCGCACTCAAGACGGCCTAACCGATCCGCGGCGCGGGTTCTTCGGCGACTTCCGCTTCGGCGCTGTCTGCGGCACCGGCCAGGGGAGAAAACTTCATCCGCGACGACGTTCCGCGGCTCGGAGGCGGGGCTCGCTGATCGCCAGCAAGTAGAGCACGTTGAGATGGCGCGGCGCATCCCGCACCTTTCGCGCATCGAGTTCGGCAAGGTAGCCGCTCTGGGCCAAGCCTGGGGCAACAAGGAGGGCAAGGCGGCGATCGCCCACGCCGGTGAGATCGCGACCGGGGGGCTCGACGGCATGGTCGTTCAGGTCGAAGAGGGAATGTCCCGTCCCTGACACGGCCAGATGAAGAACTTGAGCTACATGGAGGAAACCGGTTAGCCATGGGTGCGGCATTGGGCGGCCTCGCCGTCTACCTGTGGGGTGGCAAAAGTAGGTCCGCTTCAGGCGGCTCGGTCGTAGACATGATGAAGTCCGCCTAGAACGCGTCGCACGAGGATTTCTCCCTGACTCGAGGGTAAGCTCGGAAACGGCGCTTGCAAGCCGAGGCTGCGATGAGGACGATCGTGGTTGTAGTAGTCGACGAACTCCGCCAGGACTCTCCGTAGGTGGCCCTCGTTGATCGGAATCAGGTGGTCGAGGCCGTGGGGTGGCAAGAGTCCAAATCCCCATCAGGCGGCACGTTCGTAAGCGTGATGTAGACCGCCGAGGATCGGGCGAGAGCGAATTTCGCCACTGAGCGAGCGGACACTGCTGACCGGAGTTTCTAGTCCCAAGGTCCGGTGTGGTCGATCGTGGTTGTAATAGGCGACGAACTCGGCTAGCACGGTGCTCAGATGCCGTTCGCCGAGGATGATGATGTGATCGAGGCACTCGCGGCGTAGGCTGCCCACGACCCGCTCCCCGATCGAGTTTGCGTTGGGCGCTCGGATCGGCGTGGTCACGCTCTTGATGCCGATCGCCGCCAGCCGAGCGGCAAAGTCACCGCCCCAGACTCGATCGCGATCATGGATTAGGAACCTGGGTAGCCGACCCCAAGCCGTGGCCTCGATCATCTGCCGCCAGGTCCAGGCGGCGGCCGCGTGGGAAGTCACTTGGAAGTGGAGGAGCTCTCGGCGACCGTGGCTGATGAAGAACAACACGTACAGGGTCTTGAAGCCGAGGGTCTGGACCACGAACAAGTCGGCGGCCCAAATGGCGCCTGCGTGGTTGACGAGGAAGGTGCGCCAGCTCTGGCTCGGTGGTCGGGTGCGGGGCCGTCGCCGATAGCGGCGGATGGAGCGGGCGCTGACGACGAACCCGAGCTTTAAGAGCTCGCCGCGGATCCGTTCGGTTCCCCACAGGGGATTCTGGTCAGCCATCGTGGTGATCAGCTCGCGCACCTCCGGAGTCAGGCGCGGTCGGCCGAGGCGAGTGCTCGAGCGCCAGCGCCAGTAGAGGCACCATCCCTGTCGGTGCCAGCGGATTACCGTCTCGGGCCGGACCAAGAGCAGGTGCCGTCGCCAGTCCCGACGGAAGCGATGGACACTCACCCAGAAAAGCTTGTCCCAGGTTCGGAGGGCTGGCCGCCGCTGGGAGCGGAGGGCGACCTGGAGCTGCTGCCGGAGGAAGAGGTTTTCGAGAAGCAGGTCCTGCCGGCTGCGAAGAGCCCTCGGTACGACGGCGAGCAAGAGGCTGAGAAGTTCGAGCATCAGGTGAGGATCACCGATCGACCTCTCGGATAGGGACCACGCTGACTTTTGCCCCCGCACGGGCGTTAGCGTTCGACGGTGCTAGACGGTATCCCTTGCCACCCAGCCCACCCCTGACACTGGCACCCTGGAAAGTGATCTAGCGCGTGTCGCCGAGAGCTGGGTCCAACTGGCGAACCTCCCTCGCGGGGGCCGCACCGTGGCCCATTTCATCGCGGAAGTGCAGAGCGACCCGGATCTGGCCACTGCGTGGCGCGAGCGCTTTGTGGACAGGATCCGGAAGGCACGTCGGCCGATCATCGAACGCGCTATCGCGCGGGGCGAGATTCCAGCCGGCAGCGACCCGGAGCTGATCATGGACCTGGTCTTCGGTCCGCTCTACCACCGCTACCTGAACCAGCATCTGCCGCTAGACGAAACGTTCGCGAGAGGCGTTGCGAGGATGGTGTCAGCCGGCGCCAAGGCCGGCGCCGCAGCCTAAGTAGCCGCGGCGAATCAGCCGAAGCGGGTCGGCGTCAGCAGGTCTATTTCTTCTTGGGGTGACGCTCGGCGTTGTGATGCTTCACAACCGTTGCCGCCGCTATCGCCTTCGCGCGCTTGGTTGGCCGGCCCTGCTTGAGCTCACTTTCTTTGATGTGCTCGTACATGCGCTGCTCTTTGTCGTTGACGCTCGGCAGATGTTGCTTCTGGGGCATGGTAAATATCTCCTTTATCAATTCAAACGCGTAAGTGAGGCGAATCCTACATCGGGTCCCGGCCAAGATCCGAATACATCCCAGTCGTGGCTAGCGAAGACAGGCGCGCTGCGAGTATATCGCTACGCGGCTGGTTAAGAAGGAGGGGCAACAGATTTTGAGAAAGGTGATCGTCCGGACGTTCGTTTCCCTCGACGGCGTCATGCAGGGTCCCGGCGGCCCATTCACCCTCCCGCAGCCAAACTGAGTGTCACGCTCGACGCCGGAACGTTTGTCTGAGTTGCAGGCGTGACCGACTCCGCACATGCTGGGCGCAGGGAGCGGAGAAGTGAGCGTTCATACACGGCCGCCGGTTGGATGATCCGTTGAGGATCCAGCCCCTCGGTGATGCCGCCTTACTGGTACAACTCGGATCGAGAATCGACGTGCGCCTTAGCGCCAAGGCTCGCACACTGGCGAATCGACTCCGCACTCGCGCCGGAGTCCAGGACGCACTCGCCAGCTACTGCTCCGTGACCGTTCACTACGATCCTGATTTGATCTCCTACCAATCGCTCCGACTCGCTGTCGAAAGGTCAGCCCAGAAGCCCTCGCGCAGCACCTCGTCCAGCACCGGCAGCGAGCCATGGGCGCCGGTCCCCACGACCAGGCGCCGGCACTTCCAGGGGATGGGCTCGGCCAACGAGAGGGGGGTGTGGCCGAAGGCGTTGCGGTACGGCTTCGACAGCTTCTTCTTGCGCTTGCTGACGCGGCCGCGGCCCGAGCCTGACACTGCGACTTTCTCGTCGTGGTCGCAGTTTCTCCAAGATGAAGCCTGGCAACCCGATCCGCGATGCGTCTGTCGCCGCGATCACCGGAGATCTGATGGACATCACTGGGTACTTCGCAAAAAAGAGCGTGTGGTGCTGCAGAGTGAGGGATTGTGGTTGGACCCCGAATCCAGTTTTGTGGGCGCCTAGCCAATGACCGATCTCACTCGCCGCATCGCGATTCTGCGGGAGGTAGACGCTTGGTTTGCTGAGCGCGGCTTTGGGCTCATTCTGACCCAGGAGGAGGGCAAGTATTGGGCGCACCTTTTTCCGAAACAGAGCCTTCAGGTGAACGCACCCCGCTTATGGCCGAGGGCCGACTCCGGAAGCTGCTGCAGAGAGTGCGCGGGAAAGGTACCAAATCGAGGAAGAGGGTGCTGACCCTGGGACTTTCTCGTCGTGATCGCCGTTCCTCTCACCCGAGCCCTGTGGGAGGGCAAAAGTCCGACCAGGCCCTGCAGATTGACTTTTGCCCTCCCACACCTCGACCAGTCGCGGGATCGGAGTAACAGCGGCTTTCATTGGAAGCCGCTCTATAATAGCGGTTCCCCCATACAAATGAAAGACTTCTTTGGGGAAGTGATTGCAGGACGAAAGCTGGGTTTTTGTATTCGAAAGAGAATGATGGAGCCCACGCCCGGATTCGAACCGGGGACCTTTTCCTTACCAAGGAAATGCTCTACCGCCTGAGCTACGTGGGCGAGCCGCAGCCAAAAGATACTAGTGGGCCGTGCATACTCGCCGCGAGAACCCCCTGATGCCACTGACCGTTGAGGAACTGCTGGATCGGGCGCGGCGACGGCTCGTGCGGGTTGAACCTGAGCGGGCCGCCACCGAGTTAGCCGAGGGTGCGCTGCTGATCGATATCCGGCCCGCGGAGCAACGCGCGCAAGGTGAGATTCCGGGCGCGACCGTGATCGACCGCAACGTGCTCGAGTGGAGGCTCGACCCCGCATCGAATTCGCGAATTCCGGAAGTCACCGGTCACGACATGCGGTTGATCGTGATCTGCAATGAGGGCTACTCATCCAGTCTCGTGGCGGCCGAATTGCACGAGCTTGGCCTGGTCAACGCAACCGACGTCATCGGGGGATTCCAGGCCTGGCGGGCAGCCGGCCTCCCCACAACTCCTACCCGACGCTGAGGACTTAGCCGCCCGACTCCAGGCGGCCCATGTCGGTCAGGATCTCCGCCCGGCCCCGGATCTTGATCGCGGCCGTCAGCTCCGTGAACTGCGCCACCAGCACCTCGCCTGCGTCAAGGCGCTCTGAATGGTGCGAGCGCGTGTCCTTACCTCGCGTCAAGCCCATGATCACGACGCCGTCCTCCAGCGCCTTCACCACCACATAGCGACCGGTCGCCGTACCTTCGTCGAGCTCGGTCATCGTCTCCCTCGTCCATTGCCGTTGGACTGCGCCTTGGGCCGCACCGTCTCCAGCCTGGTCGCCGCTTGCCCGACAAGCTCGTCGATCTCAGCCGCGAGCGCCGGACCAGCGAGCACATGATAACGATCGGCATTCACAATGACCTCGCGGCGACCCACCACCACGTGCAGCACGACCTTGTCGGTCCCGGGGTGGCGCGCGAGAACTGCCTCGAGGCGTTCCGCAAGCCCTGAGTCGCTGTTCGGGATCCTCACGTGGACCAGCTGCCGCCGCGCGACTGGCACGCACTCCGGGTCGTCCCACAGCCACGCCATGTCGGCGACGATCGAGGCCGTCTCCACCTCCGGTTCGATGTCAGGTTCCGGCGGCGGGGCCCCGCTCGCTCCGCTGTAGCGGGTGTTCCCGGCACGCGCGTCCACCTTGCCCTGGACGACAACCACCTTGTCCGGCTCGAAAAGCAGCCTTGTCTGCTCGAAGATGCGCGGGAAGAGGACCACGTCCACCGTCCCGGTCAGGTCCTCGAGCGACGCGTACGCCATGATCTGGCCCTTCCGGGTCACCACCCGGCGCACCTCGCGCACCAGCCCCGCCACGCGCACTTCCGTGTCCTGCAGCGCGCTGGTCACCTCGACCGCCTGGGTATCGGAAAGCTTGGCCAGCTCGGCTGAGATTCGGCGCAGCGGATGGTCGCTCAAGTAAAGGCCGAGCAGCTCCTTCTCGAGCCGGAGCTTCTCCTCCCCCGCCATCGGCGCGACGTCGATCAGCAGGCCGTAGTCGTCGGCCACGGTCTCGGGTGAGCCGACCATGTCGAGCAGCGAGGTCTGGCCGGACTCTCGGTCGCGACGCGCGCGCTCCGCCCGGCTGACCGCGTGGTCGAGTGCCGTCAGCAGCCGTGCCCGCTCGCCCAGCGAATCGCAGGTCCCCGACTGAACGAGCGACTCGAGGACGCGGCGGTTGACGTCCTGGATCGCCGCGGTGCGCTCGCATAGGTCCTCGAGCGACTTGAATGGGCCATCGGCGTCACGCATGGAGACGATGCTCTCCACCGCGTGCTGCCCGACGTTCTTGATCGCCGCGAGCCCGAAGAGGATGCGGCCGTCGCTCATCGAGAAGTCGGCGCGAGAGCGATTTATGTCGGGTGCCACCACGTCGATGCCGCGGATCCGGCAATCCACGATCGCGGTCGCCACCCTGTCTGCGCTGCCCTCCATGTGGATGAGCAGCGCCGTCATGTACTCGAGTGGATAGTTGGCCTTCAGGTACGCGGTCTGGTAGCTGATCACGCCGTACGCGGCCGAGTGCGCCCGGTTGAAGCCGTACTCGGCGAACTTTGCGATGCTGTCGAAAAGCGCCTCGGCTGTCGACTTCGCAATCCCCCGCTCGACGGTGCCGTCGATGAACTTCGTCCGCAGCTTCGCCATCTTTGCCTTGTCCTTCTTGCCCATGGCGGCGCGGAGGATGTCGGCCTCGCTCAACGTGAATCCGGCCAGCTCGCGGGCGGCCATCATGACCTGCTCCTGGTAGATCATCACGCCGTAGGTCTCGCGCAGGATCGGCTCGAGGCGCTCATGCATGTACTCGATGGGCTCGCGCCCCTGCTTGCGCGCGACGTACGCGGGAATGTTGACCATCGGACCCGGACGGAAAAGCGCAACCGCGGCTGATACATCCTCAAAGCTCTGCGGACGCATGTCCATCAGCATCCGTCGCATGCCGGCACCTTCGAGCTGGAACACGCCGTGCGTATCTCCTGTGGAGAGCAGCTCATAGGTCTTTGCATCGTCGAATGGAAGGTTGTCAATGTTGATCTCGAGGCCACGGTGCTCCTTGAGCAATCGAACGCAGGTGGAGATGATGTCGAGGTTCTGCAGGCCCAGGAAGTCGATCTTCAAAAGGCCGATGTCACCGACAGCCTTCATGTCGTACTGCGTCACCACCGCCTCTCGGCCTGGGCCGTACTGCAGAGGCGTGAAGTTGACTAGGGGTTCAGGCGCGATGACCACGCCGGCGGCGTGGGTGCTCACGTTGCGAGAGACGCCCTCGAGCGTGCGAGCGACGTCGATCAGGCGCTTCTGCTCCTCGTTCGACTCGTACGCCTCGCGAAACTCCGGGACCTCTTTGATCGTGTCGTCGAGCGTCTTCGAACGCCCCTGCCAGACCGGCACGAGCTTGGCCAGGCGATCGGTGTCACGCAGCGGCACCTCCAGCACGCGGCCGACGTCGCGGATCGCAGCTTTCGAGGCCATGGTCGTGAACGTGATGATCTGGGCGACCCGGTCGGAGCCGTACTTCTCAGAGACGTAGCGGATGACCTTCTCCCGGCCCTCCACCGAGAAGTCGCAGTCGATGTCGGGCATCGACACGCGATCGATGTTGAGGAAGCGCTCGAAGATCAGGCCGTGCTGCAGTGGATCTAAGTTGGTGATGCCAAGGCAGTACGAGACGAGGCTGCCCGCAGCGCTGCCGCGACCGGGTCCGACGACGATGCCCTGCTTGCGCGCGAAGTTGTAGAAGTCCCAAACGATCAGGAAGTACGACGCGTACCCCGTCTGGCTGATGACAGAAAGCTCTAGCTCGGCGCGCTCTGTGACCGCCGCGGTTGGTTCGGCAAATCGCCACTTGATGCCGTCGAGCACGAGCTTGCGAAGGTACTCGTCCGGCTTCATCCCACCCGGCACGTCGAACGGCGGCAGGAGGGTGGCGCCCAGCTTCAACTTCAAGTCGCACATGTCGGCTACGTCGAGGGTGCTGGCCAGGGCGTCGGGTAGGTCCGAGAACGTCGTGAACATCTCTTCCGGCGTCTTCAAGTAGTTCTCCTGCGAGGAGAAGCGCCAGCGGTTCGGGTCGTTGAAGCGCGCACCGGTCTGCAGGCAGAGCAGCACGTCGTGGGCCTCCGAGTCGTGGCGATGCACGTAGTGGAGGTCGTTGGTGGCGCAAAGCCGCAGGCCGAACTCCTTGCCGAAGCCGGCCAGAGCTTCGTTGACCTGCGCCTGGCGGTCGATGCCGTGGCGCTGCACCTCGAGCAGGAAGCGATCCTTGCCGAAGATGTCTCGATACGCGGCCACGGCTTCGCGCGCACCTTCGACATCGCCTTCGGTGATCCGGCTCGCCGCCTCGCCCTGCAAGCAGCCCGAGAGCGCGATCAGGCCCTTCGAGTGCTCGGCCAGTATCTCCTTGTCGATGCGGGGCTTGTAATACATGCCCTCCATCTGGCCGACGGTGCAGAGCTTCATCAGGTTCACGTAGCCCTCGTGGTTCGCGGCCAGAAGGGTCAGATGGTTGGGGTCGCGATCCACCCGTCCTTCGCGCAGCAGACGTGAGCGCGGGGCGACATAGACCTCGCAGCCCACGATCGGCTTGATCCCGGCGTCCTTGCACGCCTTGTAGAAGTGGATCGCGCCGTACATCACCCCGTGGTCGGTCATGGCAAGGGCGGGCATCTCGAGCTCGGCCGCGCGTGTGACCAGCGCAGGGATGCGGCTTGCTCCATCGAGCAGCGAGTACTCGGTGTGGTTGTGCAGGTGAACGAAGTTCTTAGGGGCGTGCTGCATCGTTTGGCTTTGGGTGGGCGGGACCCCGGGAATAGTCTAAGGCGATCTCCCTTTAACATCGGCACATGCCTTCTCTCGCTCAGCTGCCCGTCGAGGCCCACCACTCCGGCATACGCGAGATCGCAAACGAGGCATTGCGGACCCCCGGCGTGATACGGCTTGACGTCGGCCAGCCCAACTTCCCCACCCCCAGGCACATCGGCGACGCCGGCAAGCGCGCGATCGATGAGAACAAGACCTTCTATACCCACACGCAGGGATTGATCTCGCTGCGGGAGAAGCTCGTGAGCAAGCTCGAGCGAGTGAATCGCATCCGGACGACGCCCGATCGCATCGCTTGCGGACCGGGTGGTGTGGGCGCGCTCGCCGCGGTGTTTGGAGCCGTGCTTGAGCCGGGCGATGAGGCGCTGCTGCCCGACCCGGGCTGGCCGAACACCCGGCTGATGCTCACCTGGACCGGAGCTCGGGGAGTCTTCTATCCATGCTTGGCCGCCGACGGATTCCAACCTGACCTTGACGCAGTCGCGCGCCTGATCACCGCGCGCACGAAGCTCCTTCTGATCAACAGCCCCAACAACCCGACTGGAGCCGTATACCCGGCCGCCACGATCGCGCGCCTGATCGAGATCGCGCAGCGCCACAACCTGTGGCTGGTCAGCGATGAGTGCTACGACCAGATCATCCTGGACGGAACCTGGACGAGTCCCGCGAGCCTCGCCCCCGACGATCCGCGTATCGCCACCGTCTTCACCTTTTCGAAGTCGTATTCGATGACCGGATGGCGAATCGGATACGTGACCGGGTCGGCCGACCTCATCGATACCGCGACCAAGGTCCTCGAATCCAACTCGTCATGTGTGTCGACCATCAGCCAGGTCGCGGCGGAGGCCGCGCTGGATGGGCCGCAGGACTGCGTCGGTGAGATGGTCGGCGCATACCGGCACCGCCGCAATGTCGTGGTGGACATACTGCGCGAGGCGGAAATGCTCGTCAGCGAGCCCACAGGCGCCTTCTACTGCATGGCGGACATCTCCCGCAGCCGCCTGCACGCGCGCGAGTTCGCGTTCAAGCTCCTGCGCGAGCGAGGGGTCTCCGTGGCACCTGGGAGTGCCTTCGGGGACGTGGCGAACGATGCCATCCGAATCAGCCTCGCCAGCTCGGACACCGATCTCCGGGAAGGTGTGGGCAGGCTGGCCGAGTTCGTTCACGAACTCCAGTAGGGGGTTGTGTTTCGCGGGTTCGTAACCCTATGCTTCCGCCCGCGTTGAAGGTGTCGTGCCTGTTCTAAGAGCGATCCTGATCCTGGCGGTCAGGAACCTGGGCCCTGGGCGGCTTCGTTTGGCCCTCATGCGCATGGGACACGGCCTCAACGTCTTCTAGCGAATCCACTCCTGACGTCATCGTCAGCCAGGGCCCTGGGCCAACCCTCCGATCGATCCTGCGATCGCCGGTATTGATCCATCTCCTGATCCTGGCGCTTCCGCCGCTCGGGATCGCGTATACGGTCCTTTCCGGTTCCCAACCACGCGCCGCCTGGGAGTCATTCAACACCGCATCCAATGCTTGCTTGTGGATCGGAACGGCGCTCATTTTCATCTCGCTCGGCATGGGCTTTGTGATCAAGCGCAAGCCGTTCAATGAACGAGCCGTCGAGCGGCAGCTCACCACAACCGTGGTCGGATTTGAGCTGGTGGTCGATTCGTTTTCCTTGCTGATGGCACTCGCGTCTCCCGTGGCCGGACTGTTGATCAGCGCCGGCGCGGCCGCCTGGCTCATCTTCTGGTCTCAGTCGCGCCTCAGAGCCTTGACCCTTGCCTCGGATTACGTGGTCCTGCGCAGCCCCGAGGTCGTGTTTGCTTTTGTGAGCGACTTTCGGAACGAGCCCAGGTACTATCCCGACGTGGAGTCAGTCGAGATGCTGACGGCTCCGCCGGTAGGTCCTGGTACACAGTTCCGCTCTCGTGTGCGGCTGCCAGACGGTCGAGAGGCAGTCGGCGTGGAAGAGATCGTCGACTACGAACCGAACCGCCGCTTCACGTCTCGGATTGCAGCCACCAGCCGTGCCAACATCGACGCGTTCACCTTTGAACCGGTCGAAATCGGCACGCGCGTGACGCATCGATTCGACTTCGAGCTCAGCCTCGCAGGCGCCGTTCTCGGTGGGCGGTTTACGCAGTCCGCCGCGAATCGTTTGCTGACCTTGCGACGCGATGCCGGCGAGATCAGGTTGAAGCAGATTCTCGAAAGCAGTGAGTTCGACGGCTAGCCGCGCTGGAGCAGCGCGACCGACTCGACGTGGTACGTCTGCGGAAACATGTCCACGATCGCGGCTCGCCTCACCCTGTAGCCACCGCGGACCAGCGCAATGAGGTCGCGCGCGTGAGTCGAGGGCTCGCACGAGACGTAGACCAGACGATCGACACCCAGCCGAATCAACTCCGCAATCGCGGCCGGCTCGCACCCAGCGCGCGGCGGATCGAGGATCGCCGCCTGGTGGCGGCCGAGCCGCACCTGACGCAGAACGGTCTCGACTTTCCCAGGTAGGTAGTCGACTCGCGCCGAGTTGATCCGTGCGTTCAGCCGGCCCAGCTGGATGGCGTGCGGGTTCTCCTCGATCGCCGTCACGCCGCCGGCGTCACGCGCTGCCGCGACCGAGATCGTCCCGATCCCCGCGTACAGGTCGAGCACGTGGTCGGCCGGGCCGGCAGCGAGCATGTCGAGCGCCGTGCGGTACAGAACGAGCATCTGCCGGTAGTTGGTCTGCACGAACGTGTCGCTCCGGACGCGGAAGCTGAGGTCCCAGAAGTTCAGAGTCATCGCATCGTCCAGGAGGGTCTGCTCGGGAAGCAGCTCCGCCACGCGCCGCGCGTACTCATCGCGCGGCCAGCTCGGCGCGCGGCCACGATGGCGCATGCGCCACAGCAATCCCTTTCCGTTCGGCTCTGCCGTGAGGAGCAGGTTCTGGAGGTCCTTGAGCTCCAGCTCGTTGGCGGCCTGAGCGAAGGCGGGCAATGCGTGCTCGATGCGGAGGTCGTGGATGAGGCACGAATCGATCGGCAGCACCTGGTGCGAGCGGAGCTTGTGAAAGCCGAAGCGCCACGTCCCGCCATGCGAGATGGCTTCGAACTCCCCGCGGATCCGGTAGCGCCACGGGTCATCCATGCCAAGCACCGGCGTGTCCGGTGGAAGGCGAAGCCCCGCGCGGGCCCAGGCTTCGTCGACGACCTGGCGCTTGACCGTGAGCTGGTGCGCGTAAGCCGCGTGCTGAAGCTGGCATCCGCCGCACTCACCGAAGTACGGACACGGCGCCGCGACACGATGCGGCGAAGGCTCGATGACTCGCGTGGCCGCGGCTACCGCGACGCCGCCCTGCCTGCCACGCGGCTCGGCCTCCACGACCTCACCCGGCAGCGCGTAGTTCACCAGCCACACCTTGCCGTCCTCGCGCGCCACCGCCGCGCCTCCGTGCGCCGGCGCATCCGGCCGCAGGATCAGCGGCGCCATAACCCCAACGGGTCCCGCGCGGGCTTGAAACCCGCCGACTCGACCATCTGCGTCGCCGCCTGAAAGCCCTCGGCGACCTTGTCCGGCTGGTGGGCGTCGCTGCCAAATTGCACGGCCTTCCCCCCCACCTCATGCCACCACCGCACCACCGTGATGTCCGGGCACAACGTATGGCCGCGGGTGGTGTTCACCTCGAGCACAAGGCCTCGCTTCGCGGCGGCGACGAGCACGGCGCGCAGCTCTTCTTCGTAATCCTCCTCGCGATACGGAGCCAGGCCTTCGAGCCAGTAACGCTTGGGGTAATCGAGATGCGCCAGGGATTCGAACTGCTGTGAGCTCTCCACCAGGGCGAGCGTCTCGCGGAAATATTCATGTACCGCACCCGCGAACGCAGTCGCCGGCAGGTCACGGAACTGACTGGCATCGACCGGCTTTCCGTCCACGTGCACGCAGTGGATCGACCCGAGCACGCGATCCATCTTGCCGGCGCCCAACACCGCAGCCGTCTCGTCAGGAAACCAATGCGGCTCACCGAGCTCGACGCCCGAGAGGATGCGCAGTTGCTTGAACCTGGAGCGGCATTCCGCGATCGCCTGGAGGTACCCGGCGACGTCCAGGACGTGCTGGCCTTCGTGGATCGCCACAAAGTCGGCGTGTTCCGTGAAGGCGATCCCAGGCAGCCCGAGCTGCAACGCCCGCTCGCAGCTGCGCTCCATCGAGCCGCGGGCAGCGTCCCACGACCATTCGGTGTGCACGTGGAGGTCAGGCGGCAGGGGCACCGGACAAGGCTACCGGGAGGGAACACTGGCTAGAATTGCCCGCCGTGGGATGGGTGGTGCTTGGAATCGCGTATGCGGTCGGCGGGCCGCTCCTGGGGATCGGCCTGTACCTGGTCGTCCAGGGCAGCTTCCCAGGCTGGTGGAAAGGCTGGATGCTCAGGCCGATCGTGCGCGTTACTCCGACGGTGGCCCGCCTCCAGGGCGTGACAGCGATCGGCCTTGGAGCGTCGATCGTTGCACTCGGATTGACCACGTTCGTCTCTGATGTTGTGGGCGGGGCACTCGTCTTCGTTGCGCTGGCGTCCTATCTGATCGGGGCGGGGCTCTTCGTGTTCAGCACCTGGCTGTCCCGCCGCCCGACAGCTCGCTAGCCCAGCAACCGAAGCAGAAGCTCGCTGGCGACCTTGGGGTTCGCTTGCGGCGTCCGTTTCCGCAGCTCGGCCATGAGCGCGCCGAGAGCCTGCTTCTTGCCGGCTCGGTAGTCCTCGACCGCCCTCGGGTTGGCCGCCATCACGGCCTCGACCTCGTCCTGAAGGGTGGACTCGTCGCTGACCTGTGCGTAGCCGTGCTCGGCGACGATGTGGGCGGGTGAGCGGCCAGTTTCCACCGACTCGGCGAGCACCTCGCGCGCCTGATCACGCGTGATGCTTCCTGTCGTCACCTGCTTCACCAGGTCGGCAAGATGTTCCGGAGTCGGGATTTTGCCGCTGGGTGCGACGTCTCCGATGATCCAGTTGGCCACCGGCTTGGCTTCCGCCCCCGCGTCGACCGCGGCCTCGAAAAGGTCGGCGAGGTCGCGATCGGCAGCGATGAGCACCGCGTCCGCCGCCGGAAGGCCGTACTGGGAGACAAGCCGCCCCCGCCGCGCACCAGGGAGCTCCGGCAGCGCGTGGCGGAGCTCTTCGATCCAGGCGGCGTCGATTTCCAACGGAGGCAGGTCCGGCTCAGGGAAGTAGCGATAGTCCTCGGCGAACTCCTTGCTTCGCTGCGAGAAGGTGCGCTGCTCGGCGTCCGACCAGCCGCGCGTCTCCTGCACCACGGTGCCGCCCGACTCCAGCACCTCGGTCTGGCGGGTCACCTCATAAGAGATGGCGCGGTGCAGCGCTTTGAACGAGTTGATGTTCTTGAGCTCGGTCTTCACGCCCAGCTCTTCCGTTCCGGCGCGGCGAAGCGAGATGTTCGGCTCGGCGCGGAGCTGGCCCTTCTCCATCTCCGCCTCGGAAGCGCCGATGGTGCGCAGGAGCGTGCGCATGGCGACCGCGTAGTCGCGAGCCTCGTCGGCTGACCTCAGGTCAGGCTCCGTGACGATCTCCATCAAGGGCACGCCTGCCCGGTTCAGGTCGACGAACGATTCCCACGCCTGGTGGAGCTTGTCGCCGGCGTGGATGAGCTTGCCGGTGTCCTCCTCGAGATGCACGCGGCGGACGCGGACGCGCCGCCCGTCGAGCTCGAGGTAACCGCTGACGCTCATCGGCAGGTCGTACTGGCTGATCTGGTAGCCCTTCGGCAGGTCGGGATACATGTAGTTCTTGCGGTCGAACTTGGTGTGGCGCGGGATCTCGCAGTTGAGCGCGAGCGCTGTCTTGAGGCACGCCTCGACCGCGGCCTTGTTGATGACCGGCAGCACGCCGGGCATGCCAAGGCAGATCTCACAAACGTTGGAGTTGGGCGGGTCGCCCAGCTGACCCACGGCGCAGCCGCAGAACATCTTCGAACGCGTGCGCGGCTGGACGTGCACCTCCATGCCGATCACGACCTCCCAACCGCTAGACAAGTGGCGCGACCCCCACCTTCACACCACTGGCCACCTCGTAGGCACGCGCGACGCGCAGCGCGACGTCCTCCCGCCACTGCGGAGCCATCACCTGCAAGCCGATCGGCAGCAGGTCCTCCGACATTCCGCACGGCACGCTGATCCCCGGCAGGCCCGCCAGGTTGCCGCCTAGCGTGAGCACGTCGCACAGGTACATCGACAGCGGGTCTTGCGTCTTCGAGCCGAGCGGAAACGCGACGGTCGGCGAGGTCGCGCTGATGATCGCGTCGCATTTCTCGAATGCGGCGTCGAAGTCCCGCTTGATCAGCGTCCGCACCTTCTGCGCCTTGAGGTAGTAAGCGTCGTAGTAACCGGTCGACAAGGCATAGGTGCCGAGCATCACGCGCCGCCTCACCTCGGTGCCAAAGCCCTTGCGCCGGGTGCGCATGTAGGCCTCGGTGATGTTCTTCGCGTCGTCCGCGAAGATTCCGTACCTAACCCCGTCGAACCGCGCGAGGTTGGATGAGCACTCCGCCGGCGCGATGATGTAGTACGCGGCGAGCCCGTAGTCCGTGTGGGGCAGCGTCACGTCGACGATTTCCGCGCCGGCGTCGCGAAACGCCTTGATCGCCTTGTCTACCGCAGCCTTCACGCCCGGCTCGATACCGTCGACGTCGTAGTACTCGCGCGGCACGCCGAGCCGCGTGCCCTTCACTCCCCCTTCCAGGTCGCGGAGCACGACGTTTGGCCGGATTGAGGACGTGGCGTCAAGGGGATCGTGGCCGGCCATCGCCTCGAGCACGATCGCCGCGTCCTCGACCGACCGGGCAAACGGACCGATCTGGTCGAGGCTCGACGCGAACGCGATTAGGCCATAGCGGCTGACGCGACCGTACGTCGGCTTCATGCCCACCACGCCGCACAGCGCGGCCGGCTGGCGGATCGAACCGCCGGTGTCGGTGCCCAGGGCGATCATGGCCTCGCCTGACGCCACCGCCGCGGCGCTGCCGCCGGAGCTTCCTCCTGGGACGCGATCGAGATCCCAGGGGTTGTGCGTGGGGTGATAGCCGGAGTTCTCGGTCGAGCTCCCCATCGCGAATTCGTCGCAGTTCGTGACGCCCAGCATCACCGCTCCGGCGGCGAAGAGCCTCGACACCGCTGTGCCCGTGTACGGCGGCTTGTAGCCGCGCAATATCTGCGAGCCTGCCGTCGTCTCAACACCGCGCACGCAGAGCACGTCCTTCACCGCCATCGGGATTCCGACGAGCGGTCCCATGTCGCCATCCTTGATCCGTGCGTCGGCCTCTTCCGCCTGCTTCTCCCACAGCTCGGGCGTGAAGCGAAGAAACGCTCTCACGCGGCGGTCGAGCCGCTCGATCTGGTCGATGTGCGCGGTGACGAGCTCGGCCGCCGAGAAAGAATGAAGGCGCAGCAGCCTCGCCGCCTCCTTGATCGTCAGCTCCGTCAAGTTTGAAGGTGCGCCCTGCGCGCGCCCGGCCTCGCTCACGCCTCCTCCTGGATCGATGGGACGCGGAAGAATCCGTCCACCGCCGCCGGCGCGTTGGCGAGCGCCTCGGCCTGGCTCAAGCCTGGACGCGGCACGTCCTCCCGCAGCGTGTTGGCGACCTCGACCACCTGGGCAGTCGGCGGGATCGACTCGGTGTCCAGCTGCTTCAGCCGGTCGATGTGCGCGAGGATGCCGCTTAGCTGCCCGGCGTAGAACTCCTCGTCGCCTGGCTCGAGGCCAAGCCTCGCGAGCATGGCGACATGGCGTACCTCATCTCGAGAAAGTGGCACGAGGCTAACTCTATGGAGATCGGCGAGGCGACATCAGTCCGATCAGGGCCGGAATCCCGAAGACTGCCCCGACCACGGAGAATGTCATCGACGCCGAAGCGATGGCGGCCACGGTGGTGGCCCATCGCTCCCTCCGGATCAGGCCGATCGCGCCGACCAGGCTGACCAGGGCCGAGGCGACCGAGTAAGCGGAAGACGTCACAAGGACCCACCGAATCCGGCCCACGGCGGACGGCTCACCAATAAACCCGATGATGAACCACGCCCACGCGAGCATCACACCTGCCCCGAACACAAGCGTTACCCAGACCCATGGCGGCGTGGTCGTCTGGCCCTGGGTCGTCCTCTCCTGGATGGCGGCCGTCACTTTGGCACGAGGGCCAGGAACTGCTCTTCGTCCAGGATCGCCAACTTTAGCTTCTGCGCCTTCTCGAGCTTCGAGCCCGCATTCGGCCCGGCCACGACGTAGCTCGTCTTGGCGCTCACGCTTCCTGCGGCCTTCCCGCCAAGCCTTCTCACCAGCGCCTCCGCGTCGGGCCGGCTCATCGTCTCAAGAGTCCCTGTGAAAACAAAGGTCTTGCCGGTCAGCGGACCCTCGCCCGGCGGCTCGACAGCGTGCGGCTCGACGCCGGCGGCAAGCAGCTTGCCGACCAGATCGCCGCCCTGGCCCTGGAAGTACGCGTGCACCTCGCGCGCCATGTTCGGTCCGACTCCTTCGACCCGCTGCAGTTCCTCCTCGCTTGCGCTACGCAACTTGGCGACGCTTCCGAAATCGGCGGCGAGAAGGTCCGCTGTCGCCTCGCCAACCTGCGGGATGCCAAGGGCGTAGAGGAACCGCCCCAGCTCCGGGCGCCGGCTCTCAGCAATGCGGTCGAGAAGGTTCTGGCCAGACTTGTCGGCGAAGCCTTCGAGCTGCACGACCTGTTCCTTGGTGAGGCGGTAGAGGTCGCTCGGATCGTCGACCCAACCGCGTTCGATGAGCTGGCCGATGGTCGCGTAGCCAAGCCCTTCGATGTTCAGTGCTCCGCGGCTGGCGAAATGACGCAGGCGTTCCAGGCGCTGCGCGCCGCAGAACGGGTTGATGCACCGGTGCGCGATGTAGGGCTCCTCGCGGACGACCTCGCCCCCACACACGGGACATTTCGCCGGCATCTTCCAACCCGGCTTGGGGTCTATGACGCTCACGATCTCCGGGATGACGTCGCCGGCGCGATGGATGACGACCCGAGCGCCGACGTACACGCCTTTCTCGTTGACCTGCGCTTCGTTGTGCATGGTCACGTTGCGGATGGTCACGCCGCCGACCACCACTGGCGTCACGTGGGCGACCGGCGTGAGCACACCGGTGCGGCCGACGTAGCAAGCGATCTCTTCCACCGTCGTCTCCGCCTGCTCCGGTGCGTACTTGAAGGCAATCGCCCACCGGGGCGAGCGCGCGACGAAACCCAGCTCGAGCTGCTGCGCGAAACCGTCGACCTTGATCACCACTCCGTCGATCTCATGCTCGAGCTCATGGCGTCGCCTCTGCCACTCGGCGTGATACTCGATCACCTCTTCGATCGAGGTGAGCCTCCGCCGGTGCTTGTTGACGCGAAACCCCATCTTCTCCAGCGAGCGGAGCACGTCCCACTGCGATCGGTTCGCTCCGCCGGGGTCGAGCGTGTACATGAACGTCTGCAGGTCGCGACTCGCGGTGACGTTGGGGTCGATCTGGCGCACGCTGCCGGCGGCGGTGTTGCGCGGGTTGACGTACCGAACCTTGCCGGCGGCCTCCATCTCGCGGTTGAGCTTCTCGAACGCGGCGATCGGGAAGTAGACCTCCCCCCTCACCTCGAACACGTCCGGCAGGCCCGGCGTAGGTGTGATCGTCAAAGGCACGCTCCGGATGGTGCGCACGTTGGCGGTCACATCTTCACCCACGGTCCCGTCGCCGCGAGTCGCCGCCCGCTCGAGCCGGCCTTTTGCGTAGGTGAGGCTGATCGCAAGGCCGTCGATCTTCAGCTCCGCGCAGTAGGTGACCTTGTCCCCGATCGCCGCCCGCACACGCTTGTCGAAGGCGCGGATCTCGGTCTCGTCGAATGCGTTCTGAAGGCTGAGCATCGGTGAGCGGTGGCGCACCTTGGCGAACTGCTCGGACGCTTCGCCGCCCACCCGCTGAGTCGGCGAGTCGACGGTCACGAGGTCCGGCCGCTCGTCCTCGAGCCGGCGCAGCTCGAGAAACAGCGCGTCGTACTCGGCGTCGGAGACTTCGGGCCGGTCCAGCACGTGGTAGGCATGCTCGTAGCGGCGGATCAGGTCGCGCAGCGCCTCGACCCTGACGGCCGGATCGACGACCCTCTTTCGCTTGCTCATTTGGTCAATGGCGCGAGCATGCCGCTGAGGATTTTCAGGCCTGCCCTGTCGAACTTGATCACGAGCTCCTCGTCGGTACGCGTGAGCGTGCTCTTGACCACCGTGCCGGCGCCGAACGCAGGGTGTTTGACGCGATCGCCGCTGGTGAACCGCTGCACCGGAGGCGCCGCCGGCGCCGCCTGCACCTGCCGTTCCTGGAATCGCTCCTTGTAGCCCTGGCGCGGCGGCGCCACCGGTGCGCTGCCCTTTGGCGCCGCGAGCTGGGACTGCGGGATCTCGGTCAGAAAGCGGCTCGGGAAGGCGGGCTGCGAGCGGCCGTAGAGGTGGCGCCGAAATGCGCAGCTCAGGTACAGCCGATCTTTCGCGCGGGTCATCCCCACGTAGCAGAGGCGGCGCTCCTCGGCCATCTCGGTCGCCGCGCCGACGGCCGACGGGTTCTCCTCGCGCTCGTCCAGCGCCCGTTGATGCGGCAGAAGTCCCTCCTCCATGCCGACCATGAATACCACCGGGAACTCGAGGCCTTTGACCATGTGCAGCGTGATCAGGGTCGCCCCCTCCCCGTTCTCGTCGTAGGCATCGACGTCTGAGACCAGAGCGACCTCGGCCAGAAAATCCTCCACGCCCTGCCGCGGATCGCGGTCGTCAAAGCTCTCGGCAAGGCCGCGCAGCTCATTGAGGTTTTCGATCCGCGCCTCGCCCTGCGGCGTGCCGTCGAGATAGTGCTGGCGCAAGCCCATCACCTCGATCACGTGGTCGAGTAGCTCGCTGGGCCGGAGCACGCCCATGACCGAGCGGATCGATTCGATCTGCGACCGGAACTTCTGCAGCGGTGCAATCGCGGGACGAGGCACACCGGGGACGCGTCCTGGGTCTTCGAGCAGCGACAGGAAGTCCGCTTCCTTTTCGCGTGCGAAGACGTTGAGGGCGTCGACGGTGACGTTGCCGATCTTGCGCGGGGGAACGGACACGATGCGGGAAAAGCTGAGGGCGTCCTTCGGATTGAAGGAGAAGCGCAGATACGCGACCACGTCCTTGACCTCGCGGCGCTCCCAGAAGCGGATGCCCCCCACGAGTCGGTACGGGATGCGCCGGCGGGCCAGCACATCCTCGAAGGATCGGGACTGGGCGTTCGTTCGATAAAGGATGGCGAAGTCCGAGTAGCCGCGGTTCTCCGTGCGGCGCAGGCGCTCGATCTCGTCCGCGACGAACTCGGCCTCCTCGACCTCGTTGTACGCCTGCATCGCCATCACCTTCTCGCCTCCGGCACGCTCCGTCCAGAGGCGCTTCTCGGCGCGCTCCGGGTTGCTGCGGATGACGCTGTAGGCCGCGTCGAGGATGGCCTGGCTCGAGCGGTAGTTCTGCTCCAGCCGCACGATATGCGCGTCCGGATAGTCCTTGCGGAAGTCGAGGATGTTCCTGATGTCCGCGCCGCGGAATCGGTAGATCGACTGGTCGTCGTCCCCGACGACGACCAGGTTCCGGTGCTCGAGCGCGAGCTGGTTGACGAGCACGTACTGAGCCCGGTTGGTGTCCTGGTACTCGTCGACCAGAACGTGCCGGAAGCGATCACGCCACTTCTCGAGCGCTTCGGCGTCGGTGTTGAAGAGCTCGACCAGCTTCATGATCAGGTCGTCGAAGTCGAGGCCGCCGGACCTGCGCAGGACTTCCTGGTAGGACTCGTAGACCCGGCGCACCACCTCGTCGGCGTAGCTGCGATTCGGGTACTCGTTTGGTCCCTTGAGCTCGTTCTTGGCCTGCGAGATGGCGTTGCTGAGGGCGCCGATCGGGTAGCGCTTGGGGTCGAGCCGGAGCTCGTCGAGCACGCGCCTCAGCGCTGCCCTCGTGTCGTCGTCGTCGAAGATGACAAAGCTGTTGACGATGCCGATGCGCTGCGCCTCGCGCCGCAAAATCTTGACCGCGGTCGAGTGGAACGTGCCGACCCACATGGTCTGGGCGCCCTCGCCCACCAGGTTCTCGACGCGGGCGCGCATCTCCTTCGCTGCCTTGTTGGTGAAGGTGACCGCGAGCAACCGGTCGGGCCAGACTTGATGCGTTTCGATCAGATAGGCGATGCGCGCCGTCAGCACGCGTGTCTTGCCGCTGCCGGCGCCGGCGAAGATCAAAAGCGGCCCATCGCCGTGCGTGACGGCCTCCCGCTGAGGCGGGTTCAGGCGCGCCAGCAAGGCGTCGACTTCGGGCGTGGACGGTCCGTCGATGGACATGGGAGTTCGAGTTTACCGGTGGCCGGAAATCGGATACTCGTTCGTTACACTCTCCGTGCCCTTGGCCCCAGAAGTGGATTTCGGCATGCGCGATCACCTGCTCTACGAGCTCGCACGCGATCTCAGCTCGTCCCTCGAGCTCGAGGTGGTTCTGCGCAAGGTGATGGACCGCGTGATCACCCTCATGCAGGCGTCGCGCGGCTTCATCGTGCTGGTCGACCCAGTCGCGGGCACCATGTCCGTGCAGATGTCCGGCGGGGAGGCCGACCCGGAGCAAACACGTCTCTTCCTTGGCTCGAAGACGGTCATCGAGCACGTCGTCCGGACTGGCCAGGCGGTGGTCGCAACCGATGCTAGCCTCGACGATCGTTTCAAGGGACAGCAGTCGGTGATCCTGCAAAACCTGCGCTCGATCATCGCCGTGCCGCTGGTGACCAAGGACCAGGTGATCGGCGCGGTCTACGTCGACAACCCGTTTCGGGCTGCGATCTTCGAGGAGAATGACAAGGAGTTCCTCCAGGCGATCTCAGACCTGGCCGCGATCGCGATCGACAATGCGCGCCAGTACGAGCGCTCGAACTTCTTGCGCCAGCTCTTCGAGCTCCACGTCAACAAGCAAGTCACCGACTACGTGCTCGCGCGCTCCGACATCAACACGAAATTCCTCCCCGGCGAGCGGCGCGAAGTGACCATGCTCAACTCCGACATCGCCGGGTTCTCGACGCTGTCCCAGAGCATGGAAGCCGAGGAGCTGGTGGAGTTTCTCAATCACTACTTCGCCCGGATGATCGACGTCGTCCTGACTCACGGCGGCAACATCGACAAGTTCCAGGGCGACGGCATGCTGGTGGTCTTCGGTGCGCCGAATCCCATGCAGGACCACGGCGCCCAGGCCTTGAGAGCGGCTCGAGGAATGGTTCGGGAGATCGACCGCCTGAACCTCGAGCTGGTGGCAGCCGGCAAGTCGACGATCTCGGTCGGCATCGGATTGGACACGGGGAGCGTGGTCGCCGGACACGTCGGATCCGAACGCCGGCTCGAGTTCACCTTGATCGGCGTCCCGGTCAACAACAGCTCATACCTTTCCAAGGTACGGCCGGCCAAGGTGCTCATGTCCGAGGCGACGCGAGGCCTGCTGCCGGAGGGCTTCGAGGTGGCGGGCTTCGAGCCCATGCTGCTCAAAGGCACCACCCTGCCGCAGGCGATCTACGAGCTTCAGATCACCATCGTCTCCGAGGACTAGCTAAAGAAAGAGACCCGGCCCCCGAGAGGGCCGGATCCGACGTTGGATGTCTGGTTAGACGGTTGCGGGAGCAGGGATCAGTCCGAGCTGGGTCATCTGGTCGAGGAGGTCGAAGTAGATCCGAGCCTCGGTGATCTTTCCGTTCTCGACCTTGAAGATCTGGACGCCATGGCCGAACACTTTCTTGTGTGTCGCGGGGACGTCCCCGTTCGGGCTCTGGAGGGTTCCGCTGTGAGTGCCCTCCATGGTGACTTCCTGGACGATCCAGGGGGCGCTCACGATCTCGTTGAGCACGGTCATCTTGCCGTTCGGGAACGCCTTCAGCCAAGTGGTCGCGTAAGCGGTGGCTTCGTTGGCGTTGGTTCCCTTGTAGCCGCCGGGCGCGTTGAACTTGATGTGCTCAGCGTGAACCTGGTGCAAAGCCCTTTCGTCGTGGGCGTTGAAAGCGGCTACAAAACGGGCGGCCGTGTCTTTGACTTCAGTCATTGAGTCTCCTCCTATGGAGTACCGCGAAGCGGAAGGGCCAAGAGGCCACTGCCATCAGGCCGGCAACCGGGAGGACCCCCAGCGGGCCCCCACCTCAGTCCAGAACTTCCGCCACTATACCACAAAATGGTTGCGAGGTCGTGCTAATATTTCGCGATCGAACGCCCCCGCTTACTTTCTGTTGCCGAGACTGCCGCCGCCCTGAAGGCGTCCGAGGCTTATATCCGCCGCTTGCTGGCACGGGAGCGCCTGTACGGGATCAAGGTGGGCTCGGTCTGGGCGATCTACGCCACGGACGTGGAGGCCTTCAAGCGCATGCGGCGCCCGCCCGGCCGGCCGCGCAAGCTTGCGCTGAGCCCTGCCGACACCGAGTCGGCCGCCGAGACGGCCGGCGACATGGCGATTGAAAGAGCGAGCGCCGGAACGCATCGTCTGCTCCGGAAACGGGGGCGTAAACGCAGGTAATCCCGCGACCGGGCCGCAGGATCCCTTACTTGCAGGCCCAGCGTCCCGGGCCGTAGTGGTTGTACAGCCAGGCAGCGGCCTGCGCGTTCGCCACCGGGTCGAACGGCGACTGGCTGGCCCACGGAGTGCCGGACCAGGTGCTCAGCAGGAACTGGAACAGCCCGGAAGCCCCGCTGTCGGTGTTCACCGAGTTGGGGTGATATCGCGATTCGCACCACGCGATGCGCATCGCCCACACGACAGCGTCCTGGCCCAGAGGGCTGAACGCGTCGGTGATTATCTTGGCGATCCACGCAGGCGGCGGCGGGTGGTTGTTCAAGGCTGAGATGCGCTGCGCCTCGGCCTGAGCGGCGGCGAGGGCGTCCTGCTGCGCCTGATAGTCGGCCAGCCCTTTCCTCAGCTCCTGCGACCATGCGTTGACCTGCGCCAACTGCGCCGCCTGGACGCGCTGGGTGCGCGTCTGCTGCACGACAGACGCCCGGTCGTAGGCGCTCAGCTGCGTGACCGCGACCGCGTACTTCACCTGCACCGGCGGTTCGAGCCGCGGCAGGATCACGCTCGCAAGGATCACGGTCCAAACCAGGACCGCCCGAAACAGTGGCAGCAAACCCTTCCTACGCTCCTCTTCGCATTCGCCCCACCCCGGGGGCGTTGATCAGGCACTGAGCTGCAGCGAAGACGTGTGGAAGGGCTGCTCAGGAACCGCGGAAGGGCACCTTACCAAAAGGGCCCCGCTTTTGTATCGCCTTAAAAGCCCTAAAAAAGGTGGGTCAGACGCCGGCGAAGGAGCTTGCGGCCGGCCGGCTCCGTGTATTCGGGAAGGAGCTCCTTGATGGTCTGGTAAGCCGTTTCGGTCAGCGACACGGGGGTGTGGCCCGCAGGCGCGATCGGCTTGCCGATGATCACTCGGACCCGCTTGCGAAACCAAAGGTCCTTCGTGCCCGAAAAGGCAACCGGGACCACCGGCACCCCCGCTTTGATCGCGAAGTGCGCGAAACCCTTCTTGAATGGCATGAGCTCGCTCTCTGTCGGTCCGTAGTCGGCCTCCGGGAAGATCGCCACCGCTCCCCCCACCTTCAGGCAGTGATCCACGTGGTGAAACAGGGCCTTGTCGCCGTGGCGCTCGCGGACGACTGGTACGTAGCCACCTGTGGTCCGGATCAGCCACCACTGGAACTTCCGCGTCACCAGGATGGTCGGGTTGGCCAGGAAGTGCAGCCGAGGCTCGACCGGGAACAACAGCAGAAGGGCGAACTCGTCCAGCCAGTTCAGGTGGTTGGCGATGACGATGTAGTTGCCCGCACGAGGAATGTTCTCACGGCCTTGGAGCTGGAGTTGAAAGCAAAGCCGGACGAGCGGGACGGCGATCAGGCGGACGATCCGGTAGGGAATGTTGGCCCGGCGGCTGACCGGGAGGAGGTCGGCGGGTGGCAACGCGGTGGTGGCCATTCCGCCGGGATTCTAAGCGCTCAGAGGCCACCAAGA
>DATCPI010000098.1:0-11386 GCA_036570165.1 Candidatus Dormiibacterota bacterium
GAAATCTACGACCGGTACAGCCAAATCATCTAAGGAGTTGCAGCAGTTCCCTATCCCCTGAAGGGGAGAGGCTCAGGGAGAGGAGCCAGGGAAGAAGATCCACGCGATTCCAGCCATTTCGACCGGAATGGTTGTCACGCCAAGTCTTCGGGTCAAGGAGTCGTCGCAACACTCTGAAATTTAGGAGTGTTGGAAATGAGTCTTCCGCCAAGGCGTGACCTACAAAGCAAGTTCTGGTCGCTCATCCGCGCCGGGCAGCTGCGAACTGAAGCTGCCGCCACGCTGGGTCTTCATACACACACGGGTGAGCGGTGGTTCAGGCAGGCTGGCGGGGTGGTCCCTGCATACGTCCAAGCCAAGCGCAGCGGTCGGTACTTGTCTCTAGAGGAACGAGAGGAAATCTTCGTCGGCGTCCAGCGCGGCAGCTCAATGCGGCTCATCGCCAAGAGCCTCGGCCGCGCGCCTTCGACAGTAATGCGCGAGCTGCGCCGGAACATGCGGCACCAGTACCGAACCCGCTCCAGACTTGAACGCCGGTCGGGCGGGCATCGGACCCGGCCCTGGGATTATCGACCGAGTCTGGCCCAGCGCCGAGCCGACTTCATGGCTGCCCGGCCCAAGCCGGCCAAGCTGGCGACCAACCCAGAATTGCGAGATCTGGTTCAGGCCAAACTGTGGGAGAAGCTGAGCCCGAAGCAGACAGCTTGGGAGCTCCGGTACGAGGAGTTTCCCAACAACCCGGAGATGTGGGTGTCACACGAGACCATCTACCAGTCGATCTACGTCCAAGGCAGGGGCGCTCTTCGTCGAGAGCTCGCGGCCAGCCTGCGGACCGGCCGGGCGCTACGAAAGCCCAGAAACAAGCGCGAAAGCCGAAATCGCATACCCGACATGGTCAACATCAGCCAGCGACCGGCGGAGGTAGCGGACCGGGCAGTGCCCGGTCACTTGGAGGGCGACCTCATCATGGGCAAGAACGGCAAGTCAGCCATCGGCACCCTCGTCGAGCGAACGACTCGCTTCGTCATGCTCCTGCACTTGCCCAACGGACACGGGCCGCTCGCGGTCCAAGAGGCCATGATCGCGGCGACTCAAAAGTGGCCCCAGTTCATCTGGAAGTCATTGACCTGGGACCAAGGCAATGAGATGCGCAACCACCTTCAGATCAAGATTGCGACTGGGATCCAGGTTTACTTCTGCGACCCTGCAAGCCCTTGGCAGCGCGGCTCCAACGAGAACACCAACGGCCTGCTCCGCCAATACTTCCCCAAGGGCACTGACCTCAGCGTCTACGACGCCGACTACCTCGACTTCGTCGCCGCGCAGCTCAACCGCCGACCACGCCAAACCCTCGGTTGGATGCGCCCCGCCGAAGCTTTCGCTCGTTTACTCTCGACGTCGTCGGATTCCGCAAGTGTTGCGACGACTACTTGAAATCGCCGCAATGGATAGCCCCATTCGGGCACAGTTGGTAGTGGGTTGATGCGGGATCCGTTGGTGAGCCGGGTGATCGCTGTGATGATCGGTGCCTTCTACATGCTGACTGGCGTCTGGTCATTCCTGTCGCCGATGAGCTTTTTCAACATCATCGCCGCCTTCGCACCGCCCAACATTCACCTTCTTCATGATCTGGGCGCGTTCCAGGTCGGCCTGGGCCTAATCCTGGTCGTGCCGGTCGCGCTTCGGGCACCACTGCGCGCGCCGCTAATCGCTGTGCTCGTCGCATCTGTGCTGCACGTCTTCGCTCACGTCGAGGACATCAGTCTCGGCGGCCACCCGACCACCGATCTGTCGGTGCTCACATTGATGTGTGTCGCGTTAGCCGTCGCGCTCGTCATGGAAATGAGAGCGAGCCGCGCATGAAGGTCTTCCTCGCCGGCGGGAGCGGCGTGATCGGGCGGCGCTTGATCCCACAGTTGGTGGCAGCCGGCCACCAGGTCTCGGCGACCTCCCGGTCGGCAGGCAAAGCAGCGATGCTGCAGTCTCTTGGAGCCAGTCCGGTAGTGGTCGATGCGCTCGACGCGCCGGCACTGAGAAAGGCGGTCATCGACTTCCGGCCAGATGTTGTGATGAACCAACTGACCGACCTTCCCCAGCGGTACAACCCGCGCACGATCGGACCGTTCTACGAGCGCACTGCAAGGCTGCGGGTTGACGCGACGCGTACGTTGCTGGCAGCCGCCACCGACGTGGGTGCGCGGCGTTTCGTCTACCAGTCGATGGCTTTTATGTACGAGGCGACCGGCCCCACCGTGCTTGCAGAGGACGCACCGCTGGCCATGGACGGACTCGAGCCCTTCGGCTCGGTCGTGCGTGCTACGGCAGAGGGAGAGCAGCTCGCCCTCTCGGCTGATGGGATCACAGGAGTTGTGCTGCGTTACGGCCAGCTGTACGGGCCCGGAAGCTATTTCGACCACGATGGCGACTTCGCACGCCAGGCGCGGCGACGGATGCTCCCGATTGTCGGCAACGGCGGCGGAATCTTCTCGTTCTTGCACGTGGACGACGCGGCCAGCGCGGCGGTCATCGCGCTGGGGCATGGCGACGGTGTGTACAACATCGTTGACGACGAACCTGTAGCGGCTCGCGATTGGATCCCTGCTTTCTGCCGCGACATCGGAGCGCCGTCGCCGATGCATGTTCCCGGAAAGCTGGTCGAGCTCATGGCAGGCCGCTTTGCGGCGTCGACAATGCAGGAAGGCCGGGGCGCGTCCAACGGCAAGGCGAAAAAAGAACTGGGTTGGTCGCCCCGGCACCCTACATGCCGGGATGGGTTCGTGACCTAATCTGAGGCTGGATGCAGGAGTCGGATCAGCTTCAGATCGAGCTCGAGAACTTCCCCGACGAGATGCGGCCGATGCAGGCCGCCTCGGCTGAGGCGCCCTTCAGCTCGCCCGATTACGTATTCGAGGTGAAGTGGGACGGATTGCGCTGCATCCTCTTTCGCGACCGGGACGGACACGTCCGCCTGCAGGATCGCGGCCTTCACGACATCACGGCGGACTTGCCGGAGGTGGTCGCCGCGGCCAAGCGAGTTCCGCCGGGAAGCGTCATCGATGGTGAGCTCGTGGCGACGGACAACGACGGCCGCCCGGACTATCCGCGGCTGCGCGAGCGGCTTGCTGGCGGCGCCAGGTTGCTGGAGAAGATTCCCACCGCCTACCTCGCTTTCGACGCCCTGTACCTCGAGGACAAGCCGCTGATGCGGCAGCCGGTCAGCCGCCGGCGGGCGCGGCTGAAAAAGGCGGTTGAAGCGGGAGGCCACATCTTCGTCCCCGACCACATCGAGGAAGACGGCGTGGAGCTGTTCGAGGCTTGCCTCGAACGAGGGCTCGAAGGCGTGGTCGCCAAGCACAAGCTGAGTCCATACGTACCGGGGCAGCGAAGCCCGTTCTGGCTCAAGGTCAAAGCAGTCAAGTCGGACGATTTCGTGGTCATCGGGTGGCTGGGCGAGAAGCCGTTTGATGCGCTGGTGGTCGGCTACCACGAGGACGGGCGCCTGCTGCCGTGCGGGACGGTCGGCGGCGGCTATGACGAGGCGGCGATGAGCGTGATCCTGGAGGCGCTGGCCGAGCTCAGCACCGATGAGTCGCCGCTGGATCCGCCGCCGATCATGGTCAATCCCGTCCAGTGGGTGCGGCCCGAGCTCGTCGTGAGCGTGCGCTACTCGGAATGGTCGCCCGACGGAACGCTGCGCTTTCCAATCTTCAACGGGCTGCGACCGGAGGTGGACCCTTCGGAAGCGGTCCGGCACCGGCCGCGAGTCGTGATCTCCGGGCACATCAAACCAGGGTCGCTCGCTTATGACCTGACGCGATTCCCCTTCTAGCGTGGAACCGGGTTTCGACGTCGTCACAGGCGCATTCAGCTACACGGGGCGTTTCATCGCCCAGAGGCTGCTCACGCAGGGGCGCCATATCCGCACGCTGACCAACCATCCGCAGCGCCCGGGCGCCGAGGACATGAAGATCGACGTCGCACCGCTCCAGTTCACCGACCGCGCGGCGCTGGTCGAAAGCCTGCGCGGCGCGGACGTCCTCTACAACACGTACTGGGTGCGCTTCCGTCATGGACGAATCGGTTTCGGCAATGCGATCGCGAACACCCGAACCCTGGTCGGCGCCGCGGCCGAGGCGGGGGTGCGCAAGATCGTGCAGATCTCGGTGAGCAATCCCTCCGTCGATTCTCATCTCGACTACTACGCCGGAAAGGCGCGGACCGAGGAGATAGTTCGCGGGTCCGGTTTGAAGTGGGCGATCGTCAGACCGACTCTAGTGTTCGGGACAGGCGACATCCTGATCAACAACATCGCGTGGCTGTTGCGACGGATGCCGGTGTTCGTCATCCCAGGACTGGGCGGCTATCACGTGCAGCCAGTCGCAGTGGAGGACGTGGCCGAGATCGCGACGTGGGCCGCGGAACAGAGCCACAACGTGACCATCGACGCCGCGGGACCGGACACGTTGACGTACACCGAGCTCGTCGAGCGGATCGCGATCGCGGTCGGCCGCCGGCCGAGGTTTGTCTACTTTTCGCCGAGGCTCACTCTGTGGGCCGGCGACCTCGTGGCGTCATACCTCCACGATGTGCTGCTGACGCGGCAGGAGCTGCAGGGCCTGATGGAAGAGCTGCTGGTTTCAGCGGAGAAGCCGCGCGGAGCTCGGCGCATCGACAACTGGTTGCTCAGCAACTCCGAGAGCCTCGGCCGGAGTTACGCGTCGGAGCTGGACCGGCACTGGAGAAGTCAGGCGCCGGCTACTTTGCCGGCAGCGTCCCAGCCGGAAGCACCTCAAGGTTGATGGTGCTGACATGTTCCCTGTGTTCGCCCCAGAGCACACGGAAGGTCCAGCAGCCTGCGGTTGGGACATCGACGATGTTTCCATGCACGCTGACCACCGGTTGGGCCGTGCCCAGCGGGCGACCCTCGATCAGTGGGCTGGACCTGTCCTTGATCGCCCAACCAACCTTGTTATTGCTGCCATCCGCACGTGGGCTGGTGCCGGCCACCAGTTGTGTGGTGAAGAGATAAGCAACGACGCTGCCGTCAGTGCCAAGTGCCCACGGCACGGCCCATGGCGCACCTTTGTGGGTAAATCCACTCTGCGCCCAGGCCGGAGGCACGGAATCGGTGACCACCGTCCCTGCGCATCCACCCGCCACCGCATGAAGGAGAGCCTGCGTCGAGGCCGATTGAGACAAAGTACATCCTCCTAGCGGGAGGATCAAGAGCAGACCCAAGGCGCTGCCCAGTCCCATGGAAGAGAGGCGCATGACCTGATTACACCATCGAGAGTCTGATGGTTCCCGTAGCGGGCTAACTTCGTCAGAGGCGCTGGTAACCTGCCGGTGATGTCCTTGTCCCCAAACGGAAGTCACATCGCGGTCGAAGCCAAAAGGCTCGTCAAGCGCTACGGCGTCATGACCGCGGTCGACGGCGTCAGCTTTCAGATCGAGCGGGGCGAGATCGTGGGGTTCCTTGGCGCGAACGGCGCCGGGAAGACGTCCACCCTGCGCATGCTCTGCGGCTTGATCCCGCCCACCTCGGGCGCTGCGCTGATCGACGGGATCGACATCCTCACGGATCCGCTGCGGGCGAAGGCCAGGCTCGGCTACCTCGACGAAGAACCGTTCGTCCACCCCCACCTCACCGGCCGCGAGTTCCTGCACTACATCGCAGATCTGTACCGGATGCCGCGCGGTGCCGAGCGCCAGCAGCGCATGGAGCGGCTTCTTGGCCTATTCGAGCTGGCCGACCGCAACAGTGAGCTGATCGGCTCGTACAGCCATGGCATGCGCCAGAAGATCGGCCTGGCATCGCTGCTGATCCGAGAGCCATCCGTGCTGCTGCTCGACGAACCGACGAACGGGCTCGATCCGCGATCCGCGCGTCTCGTCAAGGACCTTCTCGAGGAGCTTGCCGCGCGCGGTACGGCGGTGCTCCTTTCGACACATATCCTCGAGGTCGCCCAGGCCCTGTGCCACCGCCTCGCGATCATCGACCACGGCAAGATCGTGGCCACGGGCACGATGGAGGAGCTGAGGGACCAGACAGGCTCCGACAAGGCCAGCCTCGAAGACCTGTTCTTGAAGCTGACCGCCGGGCCGGAGTCGAAGGAGCTGATCGACCGCCTGCTGGCGCCCAACCCTTGAGCCGGTCCGCGACGCGGACCATCCTCGGGGCGGGGTTCGTCTCGTGGCGCAACCGGCTGATGAAGCGCGGCCGCGCACGGCTTGCTCTGCTCGTTGGGTTCCTCGTGATCGTCTCCGTGTTCATCGGCGGCGGTGCTTTCACCGTGGGAGGGACGGCCGGTCGGTTCCTCCCCGACGCCCGCGACACCATCCTTGCCGGCGGCTTCACAATGCTCTCGGTCCTGATGCTCGTGGTCGGTTTCCCGACTGTGATCGCATCCCTCTTCGTCGGGCGCGACCTGCTGCAGCTGGTGGTGGCGCCTGTGCGGCCGGTCGAGATCTTCATCTCGAGGATCTTGCTGGCGACGAGCGCGAACCTCTTCATCAGCGCCATCTTCCTGATGGCCACGCTGGGCGTGGGCGTTGGATCCGGCGCCCCAATCGTCTTCTATCCGCTCGCCGTGCTGCTGATCGCCCTGCAGGTGCTGGTCGTGACCTCGCTGCAGACCGTCCTCATGACTGTCGTGCTGCGGTGGGTTCCCGCACGACTTGCCCGCGACGTCGCGGCAGCGGTGGCGGGCGTGGCCGGGGCCGGTTTCTACCTCGCGTGGAACCTCAGCCTGAGACAGTCATTCGCGCCCCGGAGCCGGCCGGATTTCAACAACATGACGACGCTGTTCGATCGCGTCGAGTGGCTTCCGTCCGCATGGCCAGGGCATGCCCTCAGCGGGGTCATCGCCGGCAACCTGGGCGCGGCGGTCGGGTGGGTGCTGCTCTCGCTTGGCCTCGGAGCGCTGCTGATCGGAGTGGCAGCAGCGCTGTACGAGCGCACGCTGCTCGCGGGCCTTGGAGTTTTCGGCGGTGAACGGTCGGTGTGGAAGCGCCCCGCGGCCATCAAGGCAGCAGCAGTGGCCAGAACCGGCGCTGCGTCTCCTTCTCGCGCCATCGCGCTCAAGGACTGGCTCGGCTACCGGCGCGACGTGCGAAGGCTGAGCCGGATGCTGCCCGCTTTCCTCTTCCCCATCGGCTACGCGGTGGCGTTTCTCCGGCCCTCTCGAGGCACGAGCGGATTCTGGACGGAGGTGTTCCTGGTCGGGTTCATCACGATGTTCATGTCCTCCGCCCTCGCCACGCCATCCATTCCGAGCGAGCGGCGCGGCTTCCAACTGCTGCGCATGGCGCCGATGACAATGTGGCAGGTGCTTCGCGCCAAGGTGCTGCTGACCCTGGTGCCGGTGGTTGTGTTCACCCTGTTATTCACGATCGTGATCGCGGTCGCCACGAGAAACGGTCTCGGTCAGATCGCGGCGCTTGGCATTTTCGTGGTGTGGCTTGGTGCAGGCTTCGTCTCCATCGGCGTCGCCGTCGGCGGCATCGACCCGCATTTCGAAGCGGCTGACGATCGCCGTGCTGTGGGCATCGTTGGGACGCTCGCCGGAGTTGGCGGCGCGATTGGCTTCGGCATGCTCAGCGTCGGTGCATTCGCATTGTTCGTGTACGGCCTCGCGGCCGTGGAGGGAACTGCGGACCTTCGCGTGCTGCCCTCAACGCCGGCGATCGGCGCTTTGATGCTTGGTGCCGCGCTGGTCCTGGCGACGGGAGCAGGAGCGGTCGTAGGCACCCTGCTGTGGATCGCCAACTCGCGGCTCTTGAGTTACGAGGGTGCGATCGCGGAATAGAGTCTGAGATGGAAACTAGTTGAACGGGTCTTCGATCAGCTCGGAGATGAACCCTCCGTCGGGTTTGACCGTCAGGCCTACGACCGCGTACCGGATCGGGCCTCGCCAGCCGGCGAGGGCGCGATATTCCGCCGTGGCCGACATCAAGGCTCTGCGCTTGCGCGACCCCACCGCTTCCAGCGGAGTCCCGAATGAATCGTCGGTGCGAGTTTTCACCTCGACCACGACGAGCTCCTTCCCTCGGCGACACACCAGGTCCAGCTCTCCGCGGCGCGCCTGGAACCCGGCGCCGACCACCTCGTAGCCGCGCTTGCGAAGCAGGTCGGCGGCCGCCTTCTCCCCCGCCCGCCCCAGCTCTAACCGAGTAGAGCGGGTTCGCGAAACGGCGCCCATGACGTCCGGTGGATCGGGCTTGGGCCGAGGCGGCGGATCGCGGCGCGATGCGCCGGGGTGGCGTAGCCCTTGTGGTCGGCAAAGCCCCAGCCAGGGTAAAGGCGATCGAACTCGATCATCGCCTTGTCGCGAGCTACCTTCGCGACGATGCTCGCGGCCATGATCGATGCGCAGGTGCGGTCACCCCTGACGACCGCCATCTGAGGCAGCGGCGCCTGGGGAACGTCCCACGCATCGACCAGGAGGTACTCGGCCGGGACCTCGAGCCCGGCGACAGCGCCGGCCGTGGCGAGGTGCCTGGCCTGAAGCAGGCCGAGCCTGTCGACCTGCGCGTGATCGACGGCGCATACCGAGACCGCCAGGGCACGACGGCGGATTAGCACGTCGACACGTTCGCGTTCGGCCGGCGTGAGGAGCTTCGAGTCGTCAAGACCCGGAATGCGGACGCCGATGGGCAGCACCACCGCGCCGCCGACCACCGGTCCGGCGAGCGGACCCATGCCGACCTCATCGACCCCGGCGACGACCTGGTAGCCCATCGAGAACGCCATGCGCTCGTAGCGCCACAGCTTTGGCCTCAATTCCCCACGAACTTCGAGGCTACGCCGTGAGTTCGCGGGGACCCCTTTTTAATCACCAGATCGAGATTAGCGAGCGCCGGCTTCGGGCGCCAGGCTCTTTACAGCTACGCCTTGGTCTCGACGGTCTCTTCTGATTCGGGCGTTGCTTCCGCTGCCTGCTCGTCCGGCTCCTCACCCGGGATGAGGCGCCTGCGCTCGCGGATGCGGGCTTCCTTGCCCACCTTGCCGCGCAGGTAGTAGAGCCTTCCCTGGCGCACGTCACCGTGGCGCAGCACGTCGATCTTGTCGATGCGCGGCGAGTGGATCATGAAAGTTCGCTCGACGCCGACGCCGTGCGTCACGCGCCTGACGGTGAAGTTCTGGCGCAGCCCACCGCCCGTCACGCGGATCACCGTGCCTTCGAACATCTGGATGCGCTCGCGCGTGCCTTCCACGACCTTGGCGTGCACACGCACCGTGTCGCCGGCGCGAAGGGCCGGCACCTTGTCCTTTTGCTGCTCTTTCTCGAGCTGCTGGATCACGTTCATGTCTTCTTCAACTCCTTGGTGTGTGAAACATGTCTTTGGGCTGCTTGCTGGCGGCGCCACTGACGGATCCGAGCGTGGTCGCCGGAGAGAAGAACCTCAGGGACGCTCATGCCGCGGTACTCCGCCGGGCGCGTGTACTGCGGCCACCCTGAAGGCTCGGTGGAAAAACTGTCCTGCGTGAGCGACTCGGGGTCGCCAACAACACCAGACACCAGACGCGCGACCGCGTCGATCAAGACCATCGCCGGGATCTCGCCGCCGCTCAGCACGTAGTCGCCGATCGAGACCTCGCGCGCTCCCAACGCCTCGCGGACGCGATCGTCGATGCCCTCGTACCTGCCGCACACGATGATCATTCCCGGCTCGGCGGCAAGGCTCTCGGCCAGGCGCGCGTCGAGGCGCTCGCCCCACGGCTCCATCAGCACCACGGGCCCAGCGTTGAGCGGGCGAATCGATTCCACCGCTTCGATCGCGGGCTCCGGCTTGAGGACCATGCCCGGTCCTCCGCCGAACGGCATGTCGTCAACCTGCCGGTGACGGTCGTGCGTGTGCTCGCGAAGGTCGTGCGCGTGCAGCTCGATCAAGCCACGATCGAGGGCGCGTCCGACGACCCCCTGCTGAAACACAGGGCCGAACATCGCCGGGAAGATCGTGACCACGTCGAATCTCATCTCTACTCTCGTGCGTCCTCAACCTTCACGAGCCAGTCGGCGACCACCACGCGGCCGCCGTCCACGTCCACCTCGACCACCGCGTCCTTCGTCGCTGGGATCAGGTGCTCGACGGTTCCATCGCGGCTGACCCACACATCGTTGGCCGGCCGCTCCAGGACCTCGGCGATCCGGCCGAGCTGCCGGCCGGAGCTGGTCAGCACGGCGAGCCCCACCACCTGGTGGTGATAGAAACGGCCTTCCGCCAGAGGGCGCACCGCGTCGTCCGGGATCTCGAAGTACCGGCCTCGAAACAGGTCAGCGATGGTGCGGTTGTCGATGCCGCGAAACTTGACGACCAGACCAGGATGCCCAGGGCGGCTCCACTCGATCTCGCGCTGCGCGCCTTCGAGCATGAGAGTCGCTCCCGCGTTGAATCGATCCTCGAAATCTGTCAAGGGATAAACCTTGACAGCGCCGTCGAGTCCATAGGCGCCGGTGACCTGGCCGATGCGGATCATGCGGGCACGCCTCCGCCCGAGCCCTTACTGCGTGGCTCGTGATGTGCCAGCGATGGGTTGGCGAGATCGACGAAGACCCGCTTGCGGTCACGCAGAGACGCGACCCTCACCAGCGTTCGGATGGCCTCGATGTTTCGGCCGGCCTTGCCGATGAAGCGCCCCACGTCGCCGTCAGCCAGCTTGACCTTGATCGCGACGGTGCTGCCTCCGCGCTCGAAAGACTCCACCAGGACCTCGTCCGGCTTCTCGGCGAGGGTGCGCGCGACGTATTCCACCAGCGCCCGGTAGTCCACACCTGGACCCGCCGGACCCTCGTGACGCTCACGCCGGAACCCACCGCCGCCGCCGCGAAAATCACGCCGGGGTGGTCGTTGACTTCTCTGCGGTTCGCTCAAGAATCCCCTCCCGCTTCAACAGGCTCCGCGCGGCCTCGCTCGGCTGAGCGCCCTGCCGGAGCCAACGCTTCACTTTGTCCACGTCGATCTTGACCTCCACGGGGTCCTTCATCGGATCGTAATACCCGAGGTGCTCGATGAACCGGCCATCGCGCGGCGAGCGCGAGTCCGCCACCACGAGACGGTAGAAGGGGTGCTGTTTCGCCCCCATCCGCCTCAGTCTGATCTTTACCAACCTGTGCCTCCTTTTCCGAACAGCCGTGGCAGGCCCACGGCTTTGCCTTTGCGGTTGACCGCACCAAACTGCCTGGCGAGCTTCAGCATCGCCTCGCGCGCCTTCAAAACCTTGTTGACGTCAGCGGGCTGGACCCCACTGCCCCGCGCGATCCGCTTTCTGCGCGCGCCGTCGATGACCTCGGGGTGCGCGCGCTCGCGCCTGGTCATCGAAAGGATGATGGCCTCCATCTTTTTTACTTCGCCTTCCGTGTTGGCGCCCGCGACCTGGTTCTTG
>DATCPI010000099.1:0-2611 GCA_036570165.1 Candidatus Dormiibacterota bacterium
AGCGCGGAATGGGCTGACCCGTTTCCTGGACATGGAGGTGCTATCAATGAATGGAACTACTGCGTTGATCCTGATCGTTGCAGTCGTTGTGATTGCGATTGTGCTTGGCGTAAGCATCATGCGGCGCGGACGGCTTCGATCGCTCTCTCCCGAACTCAAAGCTAGTCACGCTCAATCCTGGACGGCGATCCAGGCTCGGTTCATCGCAGAGCCAGCCGCGGCGGTTCAGGAAGCCGACCAGTTGGCAGTCTCGATCCTGCGGGACCGTGGCGCCAAGTTGGACGATGATCGGCGACTGCCTGACGAGCTCCGGCGAGCTCGAGAGACAGCTCGCACCAACGAAGGACAGTCCGGAACCGAGGGACTGCGCAAGGCGATGCTGCACTACCAGGCCATCGTCGACGACGCCGTTGGCGAGTCGATGAGTAAGTCCCCGGACATCCAGCGTAAGGAGATCGCGTCATGATCGATAACCCTGAGAACGGTCAAAGCTCCGAAATAGAGGACAATAAGGTCGACCCGGCGCGGGACGTTCAGACGGCAACTGTCGTCGCTGAACCTGGCGCGCAGACAACCCAACCTTCCCCCTCCAGTCCCGGGATGTCTCCACAGACCGTGACACCGATGACCGAACCGGCGCCAACGGTACAAGCCGCAGGCAATCAGTCCGCGGCGATTGCGGAACCACTTCCAGCAGAGACCGAACCAGTGAGCGAGGCGGAGTTCTCGTCTGAGCTCGCAAAGTTCCGGCAAAGCTTGGAAGAGATTCAGGCCGAGTTTATCGGCGAACCGCGCGCCGCTGTACAGAAGGCCGAGACGCTGATTGACGGCCTGATGAGCGCGCTCCACGATCAGCTGCAACGCATCCACAGCAACGTCAAGAGTGAGACCGACACCGAGCAGCTCCGGGTGGCGATGCTGAGCTATCGAGAGTTGTTCGACTCGCTGGGGAGCCACCGAGCAGCCTAAGGGCGTAGGCGGAGCCGCCGCTTCACGGCGGCGGCTCCGCTGCTCACAATTCACTTGCGGCGAACAACTAGGAACGTGGCTGGCGCTACCCGTTGCAGTGCCGCCCTTGAGCGCCTCTGCTATCTCTCTTGATGGGAGGAGTGAAAAGCTCCAAGGCGCCTTAAGTTGCCTATCCAGGTCCGCAGACGCATGACGGATGCGAAAGGAGATACGTTCAGATGAGTCGATTCACAATCGGTGCCGCACTAGGTGGTGCGGCGGTCTTCTTCTTCGATCCTCTACAAGGTAAGGATCGGCGCCGGCGCGTGCAATCGCTGTGGCGGGAGAATCGTGACACCGCCCTCGAGGTTGGAGGTGGAGTCTCCCAGGCTGCTGAGTCGATGCGACCATTGGTTCGACGTATGAAGCGCCGCCTCGAGCAGGGGGACTGGGCCGAAGATGCCGGCGCGAGTTGGGTGCCCGCAGTGACGGGCATGGTCGTCGCGACCGCGTTTGGTGGTGCCCTTGTCTATTTCCTGGACCCACAGAATGGGCTAGCTAGTTTTCCTGGACCCACAGAATGGGCTAGTTCGGCGGCAGCGCGTCCTCACGTTCTTGGGGGAAGAGCGATTGAGTGCGCTCTGGCCACCAGGAAACCGTCATTGACCAGTAAGCCCCAAGGTCGACGAATCCAAGACCGCCGCCCCGCGCGGGTCAGGCTGAGCGCAGCCAGATCAGGGTGCGGGTTATGGTCTCGCCGTCTGGGCTGGTCGTCGCGAGCTGGATGATGAGGCGGTCTTCCTCAACGCGCATCTCACGCGTGACGATCTTGCCCACGTCACTCGGCGATAAGGCGCCCTCTAGCAGCTGGGTCACTGAGCCAGACGCCTCATCCACCGTGTAGGTTCCGAAATACGCGTCGTAGCCGTTCACTGCCGCACTGTTGTTCACACTCGCTCGCCCCGTCGCGACGATTACATCACTCGAGCGATCGCGCTTCATGAACTGCGCGGTGAAGTTACCAGCGACGTCGTAAGCAAGGAGAGCAATCGGGTCAGCCCCGAGGCCTGGATCGACCCGCCGTTCGCCTGCAGCAGTGTGATCCTCCCGCGACACGAGCCGCCAGGTCCCAACGAGCTGCGAAGCGAGTGTCGTCACGAGGTCTCGCCATTACAGCACGAACCTCGCGAGCTAGTTTCGAGGCTCGCAGCCTCGACCGGTCGCGCCTCGACTGAGCCCGTAGCTGGCGGATCAGCAATCAGAGGTAGGTAAGGACTCTCGCTCTGCCGACCTGAACTCGAGACCCGCGATGGCCCGCCCTGAGTTGAGGTGGGCAATTGGTCCGTCGGTCGCGGGAGAAACGCGGGAGGGGGCCGGTCGCTGGCCCCCACCCGCTCGAGTTCGACTCTAGAACGCCCCGGTGCTGTCCGGGGTGCCAAGGCCAGTGGGGCCGTCCCAGCCGGTCGTCGCGTTGCAGAGGACGTTTCCGCAGCTCCCGTTGCTCCCGGAGGTGACGTCGTAAAGGGAGGAGCTGTGGCCATACGGATAGGAGGCGGAGAGGTTGGTGACTCCGCCAGCGAGGGCGAAAACAGAGGCGATGATCGGAGATGCGACGCTGGTGCCGCCGAACACCAACCAGCCGCTGTTGCCCTGGTAGGCATAG
>DATCPI010000100.1:0-22687 GCA_036570165.1 Candidatus Dormiibacterota bacterium
ACCCAGTTGGCGCCATCCCACTCCCAAGCGCCGTCTTGGCTCAGCCAGACGCCCGTCTCGCTGAGTTGCACGCCCGGCTCAGCGGGTTCGGGCGGTTGCGATCCGGTCCTCATTGGAGGCGCTTTGCGCACCGGTCGACTGTCGTGACGGCCTGGAGCGGGAATCCAACCCCAATGCTGTCCTCTATCAATATCAGCAGATTATCGGCCAGCTTCGGCGCAGTATCCGCGGCAAGGACTTCGAGCTGACGCAGGTACGGATGAGCTGAAGCGCGACCATGGCGATCCAGGTCCAGCCGCTGATGATTGAAATGCGCTGGACCAAACCTGTCGGCGCGTCTGGCAGCGCCCGTGTCGTATCGAGGACCGAGAACACGTTGCTGGCGACGAAGCACGCGAAGATAACGAGGCCGGTGGGTGGCCAGTTGGCTGACGAAGTTGCGCCAAGCGCTGTAGCCAGGCCGCGTGGCACCCTCGATCAGAAACACGACTACAAAGAACGCCGGACCAACGACGCCGGCGTAAAGCGGCGAACGGTTGGTGATTTTCATGACCCGCAGGTTCATCGCGTCGTCAGCCGAAAGAGCGATTTTCCATGTGGTCCGAGCGGACGACTGGAGCGGCCATAGACCGATCAGCGCGTCAGCGGGCGGAAGAGCCGACCGGCCCCTGAAGCCCGCGAATCGACTCGATCGTCCCGAGATGGCGGCTCAAGTGTTCGAGGTAGATGAGGACGTTGTCGAGTTTCGTGTCGCCATCCGGATCAACCTTCGGAATCGCCAGCAACTGATCATCCGAAATGAGCTCGATCGCCTCCTCGGCGTACGCGAATGCGAGTCTGGCGTAGCCGACCACTTGCTTCTGATCCGGTAACCGCATCTCTTCCGCCGTCTCGTCTGGCATCTCTGTCCCCGTGTCGCGCCGGCCCAGCGAGCCGGAAGCGAGGGACCATCGATCTGCCAGCGACTCTCTCTCCCATACCTGCGTTCGAGGCTCCTTAGCCAAGGCCTTGTGAAAGTAGGAGGCGAAGACGTCGTCCCAGCGGGCGGTGTGCCACAGCTGCCAGGCGACCGAGTGAAGGCTTGAACCTCCGCTCCAGGCAAATTGCTCGGGAGACAGCCCCTCTGCCGCCGTCAGCAGCCGTTCATGCGCGACCCTGTACGAACGCAAGAGCGTTTCGCTGATAGAACGGGGGTGCGCCGCCATCAGGGGCTTAAGGTACAGTGCCGCCGAAATCCAGGAGCAAAAGGGCTCACGCCGAATACTTGACTTGCAAATTGAGTTTGTTTTATGGCCGCATAGGTCCATGGGCCACTGATGGCCCGCCGCACAACAAGGGGGGAATTCGATTGAAGCTTTCGCACACACATTCGCTTCGTCTTGGAGTCGCGGTTGCGGCGATACTCGGCGTGGCGGTGGGGCCTGTCCAGGCTCTCGCGTCGGGTTCGACCGTCGACTTCAACAGCCAGACGAATCTCGTTCAGCCGGCACCGTTCCCACAGAACGAGCAGAACGAGCCGGCTATCGCTCAGAACCCGAAGGATTCGCTGAGCCTGATCGCTGGCGCCAACGACGAGATCGACCTGCCGGGCTGCACCAGCACGGGTTGCCCCTTCGTCGCCAACGTCGGACTCTCCGGTGTCTACGTCAGCCATGACGGCGGCAGCAGCTGGACTCAATTCTCAGCATCGTCGGGGGGGGCCAACACAGCGTCCTTCAACGCCGATGGCCTGATCCACACGCTCCCAGGTTTCGGCACCCTGGCTTCGACGCTCGGTGTGCCCGGCCTTGCCTCGGATGGCGACCCCGCGATTGCCTTCAACGCCGACGGAGTCGCTTACTACGCCAGCCTGGCTGGAGTCCGTGGGACGAATCTCGGCGACCTGCTGACCGTCTCCAGGAGCACCAATGGCGGCTCGAGCTGGTCGAACCCTGTACTGGCGACCAACAAGGACAATCCCGCCGACTTCAACGACAAGGAGGCGGTCTGGGTCGACAAGAGCTCGACCTCCAGGTTCAAGAACAACGTGTACGTCAGCTGGACGCTCTTCATCGGCAGAGGTTCGGAGCCGATCATGTTCAGCCGCTCTACCGACGGCGGCCAGACGTTCTCGGCGCCGAACAAGCTGGGCGCCAGCTACAACAACAACAGCATCGGCGGCCGCCAGGGCTCCACGATTCGGACCGACTCGGCCGGCGACATTTACGTGATCTGGGAGGGCGGTGTAACGATCAACGGCACCAAGACCAGCGCCCAGGTCTTCGCGAAGTCGACGGACGGTGGCGTCACCTTCAGCAATCCGGACGTGATCGCCAGGGTCACCGACATACCCAGCCCACTGCCGGGCTCTAGCTTCCGCAACGACAGCTTCCCCAGCGCGGACATCGGTCCCAACGGAGCCATTTACGTTGCGTGGACCGACTATCGGACCGGCCGTGGCCAGGTTCGGATCAGCAGCTCAGTCGATGGCGGATCAACCTGGAGTCCTTCGACTGTCGCGCTCGATGTGCCAGGCCGAAGCACGTTCTTCCCCGGCGTCGCGGTGACGCCTGATGGAACCCGCGTGACCGTGGCCGCGCAAGCGCTGGACGCAGTTCCCGCCGGCACCGCGCCAGGCGCTGGGGTCGTCTTCTACGACAGCTACCTGGCCACCTCGGTTGGGGGCGGCTCGTTCTCAGCTCCCATCAAGATCAGCACTGCTTCTTCGGATCCCGACGGATCCAGCACCAACAGTCTTGGTGCTCAGTTCCAGGGTGACTACAACACCCTGATCACCGACAACCAGCACGCCTGGTTCATCTGGACCGACGCTCGGGCAGCCAGCCCCTGCGACGCTGTCGATGACTACCGGGCAGGGACCTCCGGTAAGCCGAGCGTTCCCGACAGCTGCCCCGACAATTTCGGCAACACCGACATCTTCGTCGGGCGGGTCACCTATTAAGTAAGCGGATGGTGGGGGCTGCCACGGTTGTGGCAGTCCCCCGTTCCTGCTCTAGGGGCCGGTAGTGACCTTGACCGGAAATATCCCCGTCCCGACCCAGCTCCCGGCAAGTAAGAGAGCTAAGAGCGACAGCGGGTACGCCGTGACGAGTAGCAGGGCCGCGACGCGGCGGGCAGTGGGCGGTTTCAGCACCAATACTCCCGCCGCCACAAGTGCGGCCGCCGAAGCGATGACCAGCACGTAAATAGAGACTATGGCCGAGTAGTCATTTCGGTCGGCTATGACAAAAATCCACAGGCCCGTAATGAGAAGCGAAACGATCGCGCCCGCGATCATGAGCAGTCGTGGCCGCCCGCTCCTCCTGAAGGCGGCTGCGAGGAGCGCAGCTCCGCCCCAAGTGCAAAGCACTGGCAGGATTACGATGAAGATCAGGAAGGCCATTTTCAGGGGGCCTGAGCTTCGATGTTCGCATGGCCATGGTCCATTCTGGAACGCGATCGACTCAATGGAGGCTGACCGAGACTTCGTAGGCGTGGATTCCAGGCCGGCGTCCTAAGACTGCAGAAACTCCAGCGCCATCGCTGCGTAGGCAGCTGTCCCCAGAGGAAGCGCGGCTTCGTCGAGATCGAACTGCGCTGTGTGAGCCGGTTTCGGGTCGGTCCAGCTCGGGTTTTTGACGCCCAACATCAACATCGCCCCGGGGACTCGTTGAAGCACGAAGGAGAAATCCTCGGCGGCCATGATCGGCGACCCCTGCACGACGCTGATACCCAGCCGCTGCAGAGCGCCACCGGCCAGCTCCACCATCGCGTCGTTGTTGATCGTGGGCGGGTAATGCATCTGGATCTCGACCTTTGCCTCAGCTCGGAGGGCGGAAGCCACCCCTCTGGCGACGGTTTCGATCCTGGCCTCGAGCTGCTCCATCAAGCCGGCGTCGTAGGCCCGAATTGTCCCCATGATCCGGGCGCGATCCGGGATGACGTTGAACGTGGTTCCGGCCTGCAGCGCGCCGATGGTGATGACCGCCGGCACACCGGGTTGAACCTCGCGGCTGACCAGCGTCTGCAGTGCCACCACGATCTGTGATGCGACGACGACAGGGTCGACCGTCGTGTGGGGACGCGATGCATGTCCCCCGCGGCCGGTCACGGTGATCGTGAAGGAGTTCGCACCTGCCAGCAGTGGCCCGCCCCGGGCGACCATGGTGCCGGTCTGAAAGTCGTGGCCGGTGTGGATGGCGAACGCCGCGTCGACTGTTGGATCGTCGAGCAATCCCTCGGCGATCATCTTCACTGCGCCGGCGCCGCCCTCTTCCGCGGGCTGGAACATCAGCTTCACCGCGCCATCGAAGTGAGCGCGGCGCTCCTGGAGGATCCGCGCGGCTCCGAGCAGCATGGCGGTATGCGCGTCGTGTCCGCACGCGTGCATGACGCCCGGGTTCTGCGAGACGTAGGGCGCGTCAGATTCCTCCGTGATCGGCAGCGCATCCATGTCTCCCCGGAGCAGGACTGTTCGTCCAGGTCGAGCACCGCGCACGAGTCCGATCACGCCGGTCCCGCCGACGCCCCCTCGGTGCTCGATGCCAAGGTCGCGCAGCCGCGCCTCCACCAACGCCGCGGTCTCCTTCTCTTGGTAGGCGAGCTCGGGATGGGCGTGGATGGCGCGGCGGTCGGCGACGATGGTCCCCGCGATCGACTGCGCCGCGTCAAGAAGTTCGGACATCGACGTACATCTTCGCAAAAGCCTCGATCGTTAGCCCAACACCCTGGTCCTCTAATTTGGCGATGTGCTACAATGTGACACATGGAGAAGGTGGGAGTCCGAGAGCTTCGTCAGAACGCAAGTGCCGTGTTGCGTCGCGTCGCGGCGGGCGAGGTCATTGAGGTGACCGACCGCGGCCGAGCCGTTGCGCGGATCGTGCCCATGCACGAGGCGAGCAGGCTCGAACAGCTTCTGGCGGAGGGGCGAGCGAGCGGCGCAACAGGCGACCTGCTCAACGTCAAGCCTGTTCCCCGGATCGCGGGGAAGCCGGTTCTGTCAAAGATCCTGGCTGACATGAGGGCCGATGAGCGCTGACGTTGCTTACCTCGACACCTCCGCGGCGGTGAAGCTCCTGATGACCGAGCCGGAGTCGCCTGCATTGCGCCGCTGGCTTCGTCGGCGTCCCGAGCGCGCGTCGGCCGCGCTGCTGAGGGTTGAGCTGGTGCGAGTCGCGCGGCGCGCCGGGGTCCCGCGCTTGATTCCGGAAGCCCGCAAGCTGTTGGCCGGCGTCCATCTCATCCGGCTCGACGACGCCCTTCTCGACCGAGCCGCTGACCTCGACCCGACCGAGCTCCGATCGTTGGACTCGATCCACCTGGCGGCTGCCGCGAGCCTCGGAGATGATCTGGCAGCGGTTGTCTCCTACGACGATCGATTGTTGGCTGCGGCTGCTTCTCTCGGATTGCCGACAGCAACGCCGTCCTGACCGTCGGCTTCGTCGCCGCGGCCTGGGCGTCGGCCGGTTTGGAGTTCGGCGTGGATGCCGGGCTGCTGCGAAGTGTCGCCACGGCGGAGGGGTATAGAGGGGAAGGGTTGGGGAGGAGGATGGTTCACGCGGCGTTGGAGGTCATCGGTTGGCAATCCCTGTCCCGCCAGAAACGAAAGGAGAGCCGGCTCGCTCGCGGCAAATAATTCGCGCAAATCAAACCCGCTCAAGGATCACCGTTCTCGGTACCGGGGCAGGACATCGCCGGTGCACTTCTTCTGGGGCACTTTCGACCTGGCCCATACGAGATTCTCCGGCCGTCCGGCGGAGCCGCCACCCTGCGCAGGAATCATCAGGCGACTGTCCGCCGACGCCGAGCAGATCTGCTGCGGGTTCTGGCCGGGTAGTGCGCGGTTTCCGCAAGCCGCCTTCTTTTCGTACACCTATCCCAAACCGGACGGAATCGAAGAGCAGGTGATCCAGCCGCCGGAGGCCGGCTGGACCTCGGACCTGGGCGAGTTTGCGCTGCCGTACGAGGACGTCCGCAACAGTGCATCGCCTCGAAACGCGATCCTTCAGTTTTTCGAGAGCACCTATGCCGCGGGCGCGCGCCTCCGCGAGTGGGACCCGGATCTCGTGATCGAACGCGAGCACTAGAATCCGAGCGGATGCCACCCGCCACCAAGATCTCGCTCTCGGAACAGGTCAGGAAGATTCCGACCGCTACACGGCCCACGGTGCAGGCTGCGATCAGGACCGTCAAGGAGTCAGCTCCGAAGGCGGAAGAGATCACCTATCGGAGCTCGCCGCCGCGCTCGAAAACGATGATGTGGAAGATCGTCCGCTACGCCGTCGATGGCGCGAACGTGGTCGGCATCGGCACCTTCTCGAACCATTCGGCGATGTTCTTCTACCGCGGCCGCGAGCTTGACGATCGGAGCGGCCTGCTTCAGGGCAGCGGAAAAGACTCGCGGTTCATCGCGCTGCGCTCTCCCGCTGACGCCCAGCAGCCGGTCGTCAAGCGGCTTGTGCGGAAGGCTTTCAAGCTCGCCGGCCCAGGGTAAGGCCGGGTCGCAACAAATTTCAGCCGAGCGAGTAAGGGCAGGAGGGCGACATGTTGGCTGCGGTCAGGGTCGTGTTCAGAGAGGCGGACTGCAGATTTCTGCTGACCACAAAGTCGGAGTCCGGGATCACGTGGCACGCACCGCCACCGCCGGTGGCTGTGAACACCTGCAGCTGGCCCATCGTGCTCTGGGTAACCGTGGCTGCACCCTTAACGACGCGGCGAGCGGTCGGTTACTTTGCCTCAGCTCGCGGTGACGGTTTCGTCCCAGGCCTGGACCTCGGCGCCGTCCGAGTGGTTGTTCACGTAGTCGAACGGGCGCACGAGGGAGCGCAACGCAAGCTCGTAGTGGAAAGTACCCGCGTCCTTCGCCGTTCCGACAATCACGAAGGACGCGCTCTCGCCGGCGCCGAGATCTCCGCAATCGAATGCCGAGGCATCGGCGGCGATCGTGCAGCCGCCAAGGTCGGACACGGTGTTGTGCTCGTACCACTTGTCCGCCGTCCTGAAGACCAGGCCGAGATGCGGGATGAGGGGTCCGGTGTTGGTCACCTTGACCACCAGTTGAGCGCGCTGTCCAACGTCCGCGTTCTGGCTGGCTGACGTGACGAAGGTCGCGGTGAGCGGTACCGGGTTGGCGCATAGAGGCGTAAGGATCGCCACGGCAACCAGGACTCCCGCCTTCATTGCGCCTTCCTTAACCCTTTGCTTGACGCTTGCAGCAGGTGACGACCTAATGCGCTGAGCGCCAAATCGGTTAGCGATATTCTGGGCGCGTTGCGCTATCTACAGTCGCGTAACGTCGAGCCCATGAAGCTCGTTCAAACTGTCGTGAGGAGGGGGTTGGCACTCGCAGGCGTGCTGCTGGTCCTCACGGGCTGCACCGCCAATGGACCGGTCGTGGCTCATTCCAGCCCTTCGAATTCGCCCTCTCCGAGCCCGACGCCCACTCCCGAGCCCAGCCCATCGCCGAGCCCATCTCCCAGCCCTTCGCCGCCGCCACTGCCAAGCCCTGTCGCCGTGCCCGCCTGGGCCGCCCGGCGCGCCACCTGCCCGGGAAAGCCGGGCATCCAGGAGGCTCTGCTCGTCATGCAGGGTTCCTCCACGCCGGTCCTCGCCGATGTGACCGACGCCCGCAATCCGACTGCGATCTGCACGATCAGCGGTCCGGCGACACCGCAGCTTGTGACCCAAACGATGATTTCGTGGTCAGCCACGCAGGGCATGCCGGGCACCCCGGGGAACAGCCTGGTTGCGGTGCTCGATCTGTTCACGGGCACGTCGACGGTGGTCGCTACCTGGTCGGGCGGCGGGTTCATGGACGGGCTGCATGCATGGAGCCCCGACCGCAGCCTCCTCGCCTACGTCACGTCTGACTCCGGCGGTGTCAACCTCCATCTCCTCAGCGGAGGAGGCGACCGCGTGGTCGCCACGATGGGAGCGGTCCCCGGGCGCGGAGTAAACCCCAGCGAGGACGACACCTACCTCGCTTTCTCACCGGACGGCGCGTACTTCGCGTTCGTCCAGACCTTCACCTCTTCCGGGGACCACCTCCAGATCCGGAAGACGATCGACGGCAGCGTCGTCTATTCGCAGTCGGCGGGCACGATGGCCACGTGGGGAAGCAGCGGTGGTCACCTGTACTTCCGCAAGCCCGCCGAAAGTGTGATCAGCATCTGGGACTCGAGCGGCGGTGTCTCGCAGGCCTTCGGGCAGAGTATCGCCTGGATCCGGCCGAAGGCTGACGCGGGCGACGACAACCTCGCGTTCACCGTGCGGGACTCGACCGGAACTCCCCATGTATGGGTGTACGGCCACGGAGGTCGTACCGGGGGCCAGCTGCCCAATGTCCGCTCGTCGCCGGTCTGGATCAACACTGTGGCGGCCTTTTACGTGGAAGAGGCTTCGTGCGGCGCGAACTGCGGTCCGGGCCCGGCGACCCAACCGGATGGGAAGACGTTTACCTACGACGTGATCAGGCAGGCTGAGGATCCCTCGCGAATCAGCCAAGTCCTGGGCGCGTGGCCGAGGCCCGGCCAGACATGACGATTGATGGATCAAGGGATGCGATCATGAATTCAACCGAAATGGACTCCATGTCGACCCCGACCGACCAGGTCGAGGCGCAGCCGGTCGAGGGCTACCTGCCTCCCCCTGCTCCGAGCAAGGTTGCACGTACCTCATGGCCCCCCGTGCAAATTTCGCGCGAGCGGCGCCTGTGGACGGCTGCTCTGGCCGCGGCGCTGCTCGTCAGTGCCGGCGGAATCGGGCTCCTTTTCCTCGACGACAGCAACAACCAGGCCACAATCCGTTCGCTGAACAGCGCGAACCGATCCCTGATCGGCCGGACCCAGAATCTCGAGGACCAGCTGACCGTCACGCAGGGGAAGCTGACCGCGTCACAAGCCCAGGTCGACAGCCTGAGCACCGAGCTGAAGCATCCGACGCTCGGGGTGTGGAACGTCCCGATGACGATCCGCGATTCAACCGAATACCTGTCTGCGACGGTTCCCGACACGTTCACGTATCACCTCCATCTCAAATCGAGCGGCCCGATGTCCGTGAGCATCCTGTCCACCAGCCAGTTCAAGGACGCGATTCTTTGCGTCTTCCAAACTGGCGCCAGCACCAACTACTGCATGCATCACCGTGGCGCCGCCTGGGGAGCGCTCGGCGTCACCAGCGTCGATTACGACTTCAGCCTGGCCCAGGGGTGCGCCGCGTACCTGACGGTGATCACGGCCGAGCGCAAGGTCACCATCACGCCCGACGTGAGCGTCACGTACAACCCCGCCGCCGCCCCAACCGGCTCCTGCGTCTGATCGGCTAGGAAGTTGTCAGTGGTAACCCGCCTGACCAGCAGGGCCGCCTACGCGGTCGCGGGCGTGATCATCGGGCTGAACGGATTTCTCCTCTACCAGACCTTCTTCCAGCCGGCCTAGTTCCGCGGCGGGACACTAGACTCGGTTCGTGAAGCTGGGGATCAGCATCGGCTACTGGGGTTTTGGTCTGACCGCGGCCGACCAGCTCGAGGTGACGCGCACCGCGGAGGACCTTGGCTACGACTCCGTCTGGACGGCCGAGGCTTATGGCTCAGACGCGGCGACGGTCCTCGCCTGGCTGGCGGCCGGGACCAGCCGGATCAAGCTGGGAGCCGGCATCTTCCAGATCCCCGCCCGCAGCGCGGCGATGACCGCGATGACCGCCGCGACGATCGACCAGCTTTCCGGCGGCAGGCTGCTGCTCGGCCTGGGCACGTCGGGCCCGCAGGTCTCGGAAGGCTGGCACGGAGTGCGCTTCGCCAAGCAGCTCCAGCGCACCCGCGACTACGTGGCGGTCGTGCGCATGGCGCTCGCGCACCAGAAAGTCGAGTTTCACGGCGAGACCATCGACCTCCCGCTGCCCGATGGTCCCGGCAAGGTCCTCAAGCTCACCATTCGCCCGGTGCAGGAACGCATCCCGATCTTCCTGGCAGTGCTTGGGCCGAAGAACGTGGCTCTGGCTGGTGAGATCGCGGACGGCTGGCTGCCCGTCTTCTTCTCTCCGGAGCACACGGCGGCGCTGCGTGCGCCGCTCGAAGAGGGCGCGGCGCGGGCGGGACGGTCCCTCGATGGCTTTCGGATCTGTCCGAGCGTCAACGTGATGATCAGCGACGACGTCGAGTCGGCGCGCAACGCGATGCGCCCGGTGCTTGGACTGTACGTGGGCGGCATGGGATCTCGCGAGCAGAACTTCTACAACCGCCTGGTTTCTTCGTACGGCTTCGAGCGCGAGGCGCAGCAGGTCCAGGAGCTCTACCTGGCGGGCCGCAAGAGCGAGGCGATGCTTGCGCTGCCTGATGAATTGATCGACGCGGTTTGCATCGCTGGGTCGCCGCAGCGGGCGAAGGAGCGGATCCGCGCGTTTCGCGATGCGGGAGTTGACACGCTGATCGTCTCGCCAATGGCTTTCGACAACGAGGAGCGCAAGAAACAGCTCCACCTCGTCGCGGAACTGGCGAAAGAGCTGAAGTGAATCAGCCGCCGCCGCTCGTCGACTACAACCTCTTCGAGGCCGACGCCCCGCTGCGCGAGGCACTCGAGCGAGAGGGCGCGGCCTGGGCCCAGGACCTGGTCCAGGACCTTGGCCGCCTCGCCGGTACCCAGGAAGCGATCGACTGGGGTTTCCAGGCCAACTCCAATCCGCCGCAGCTGCGCACTCACGACCGATTCGGCAACCGGATCGACGAGGTCGAGTTCCACCCGGCCTGGCACCGGCTGATGGAGGTGGCGATCGGCCACGGCCTGCACGCCTTGCCCTGGCGCGAGCCGCGGCCGGGTGCACACGCTGCTCGCGCCGCGGCCTTCTACATCTGGTCCCAGGTCGAGGGCGGGCACGGGTGTCCCGTCTCGATGACTTACGCCGCAGTGCCGGCTTTGCGCCAGCAACAAAACCTCGCCGAGAAATGGGAACCACTCATGACGACGCTCGACTACGACCCCGGCTTGAGGCCCGCATCGACCAAGCGCGGAGTCCTTTTCGGGATGGCGATGACCGAGAGACAGGGCGGCTCGGACGTGCGCACCAACACGACGCGCGCAGTACCGACCGGCACGGATGGCGAGCACCTGCTCACCGGTCAGAAATGGTTTTGCTCGGCCCCTATGTGCGACGCGTTCCTCGTTCTCGCGCAAGCCCCTGGCGGGCTGACGTGCTTCTTGCTGCCACGCGTTCTGCCGGATGGGACGCGCAACAACTTCCATATCCAGCGGCTCAAGGACAAGCTCGGCAATCGATCCAACGCATCCTCAGAGATCGAGCTGAACGATGCATGGGCGGTGATGGTCGGGGAAGAGGGGAGAGGGGTGCGGACGATCATCGAGATGGTCAACCACACCCGACTTGACTGCATCATCGGTTCCGCGTCGCTGATGCGCCAGGCCGTCGCGCAGGCCACCCATCACACGGCGCATCGAAGCGCGTTTGGCAAGCTGCTCAGCGAGCAGCCGCTGATGGTCAACGTCCTCGCGGACATCGCGGTGGAGTCAGAAGCGACGACCGTCTTGATGATGCGCCTGGCGGGTTCCCTGGACAGAGCGTCGGATCCCGCCGAATCCCAATTCCGCCGCCTGGCGCTCGCGGTCGCCAAGTACTGGACGTGCAAGCGCGCGATCGCGGTGGTCGCCGAAGCGCTCGAGTGTCACGGCGGCAACGGCTACATCGAGGAGTCGATCCTGCCGCGGCTCTACCGAGAGGCTCCGCTCAACTCGATCTGGGAGGGCGCCGGCAACGTCAACGCGCTCGACGTGCTGCGCGCGATGCGGCACGAGCCCGAGTCGATCGCAGCCTTTCTCGCCGAGGTGGAGCTCGCCGGTGCAGATGTCCGGCTCGACCGAGCCATCGCCGACCTCAAGCGCGAGCTGTCGAACACGGAAGAGGTCGAATCTCGAGCCCGCCGAGTGGTCGAGCGGATGGCCGTGATACTGCAGGGCTCGCTCCTGCTGCGCTTTGGCGATCCGGCTGTGGCGGAAGCTTTCTGTGCCTCGCGCCTCGGCGGGGGGTGGGGCCATTCCTTTGGCACTCTGGCATGGACTCCAGAGCTCGCTTCGGTCGTCGAGCGTCACCGCCCGCGTAACTTATAGGCGATGCTTCAAGTCGAAGAGATCGCCAGCGCCTGGCGGAATTCGCCGGTCGCGGAGGTTCCGCCAAGCGAGCTGGTCGTCGTCACCGACTTCGACGGCACCCTCGCCGACATCGTCCCGGACCCTGAGCAGTCGGCCGCACGGCCTGAGGCGCTCGAGGCGCTGAGTCAGCTTGTCCGGCTGCTCGCCGACGTGATCGTGCTGAGCAGCCGCACTCCTGAACAGCTCGAGAAGCTGGTCCCGATCTCCGGAGTCCGGCTCATCGGTGACAGCGGGCGGGCGATCCCGCGACACGCGCAAAAGGAAACCCTGGAGCGTTTCAATGCGGACGTCGACGTGGTGCTCGAGCGAATTCCGGGTGCCTGGCTGGAGGTCAAGCCGGCCAGCACCGCGATCCACTTTCGCAAGACGGAGATGATCGGTGAAGAGATGCTGGCGCTCATCCAGCCGCTGCTTGAAGGAAGGCGCCTGGCCGCGGATCTCGGACGCAAGGTGATCGAGGTTCACTCACCCAACGCGGGAAAGGGGACCGCGCTGGCAGCGCTGATCCCGGCGGAGGACCCTGCCGGCATCGTCTGTTTCGGCGACGACGAAAACGATCGCTCCATGTTCGAGTACGTGAGCTCGCTCGACATCCCGCACATGTGCGTCGGTGTTAGCTCGCCGGAAGCTCCGCGCGGCCTCTTCGATCGGTGCGACCTGGTGGTCTCGGGGCCGGAGGAGGCAGCCGCCCTTCTTAACGAGATCGTCGAGTGGGCGGAGTCGGCCACATGAACCAACAGCCAAAGAAGGCACCGCCGCCATTACTTCGCTGGTGGGAGGCCCTCGACACGTGGAAGCAGCTCGCGATCTCTTTTCCGGTGCTTGCGATCTTCACGTTTCTGATCAATATCGGACCCTTCAATCAACCAGTTCCGCGCTCGGTTCTCTACGGTCTGTTCGAGGGCGCCGTATTGAGCGGGCTGATGGCGGTTGTGACTCGGAACGAACGCGCGAAGCGCTGAACTCGCCCGGTTGCCACCTTGCTCAACCCGTGGGCATTGCGCTCAACTGAGAGAGCGCTGTGCTGATAACGCGGAGGTAAGCTGCGGTCAACCAACTCGCGACATGACTATAATTCAGGTCATGAGTGAGACAATGCCACTCGCCGCGGTTAAGGCGCATTTCTCTGAGGTAGCCGATCGCGTCGAAAAGCAGCAGGAACGAATCGTGGTGACTCGTAATGGCCGGCCGGCTTTGGTTTTGATCAGTCCAGACGACCTCGAGAGTCTCGAGGAAACCCTGGCCATCCTGTCCAACAAGCGGCTCATGGGAAAAGTTCGTAAGGGCTTGATTGAGGCGGACGCAGGGCAAGGGATCCCGATAGAGCGAACCCCAAAAAGCCATCGCCGGGGGTGACCTCGGACCGTTGGCGGATCGAGATCATGCCGTCTGCAAGGCGCGACCTCAATCGACTCAAAGAAGCGGCGGCCTCGGCTGTGTTCGAGGCGATTGACCACATTGCGGATGCGCCGCAGCGGATGGGCAAGCCGCTCCGTCTCGAGCTCGAAGGCCTTTGGAGTGCCAGACGCGGTCCCTACCGAGTGGTCTACCGAATTGACGAAGACAAGCGACTCGTCCAGATCATTACGATCGACCACCGGGCCGATGTTTATCGTCGGGCTCGCCGAGGCTGATGCATGCACGTATACGCACTGGGCATGACATTTGGACAAAGAGGAGCCACGGCTCCCTCAGTCCGGGATTCCGCCGTTGGGGCCCTTTTGGTCGCATCCCGGGCGATGGATAGCGCCGATTACGTCGTTTTGGCGGCAAACCGACCCTAAATCAGCGCTGGGCGGGCGCTTCGACCTGTAGCCGGGCGCTCTGGCCCGGCCCGACCAGGTCGCGCAGATCCTGCACCTGGTTGCTGATCCAGCGCGCGATGTCGTTGGCTTTCACGACCTCGCGCGCGGCCTCGTTCATCCGATGGCGCTCTTCGCTCGCCATGGTGAGACCTGTATACATCGCGGCGGCGGTGGCCTCGACGTCGAAGGGATTAATGGACAGCACGTGCTCGCGCAGCTCTTCGTGTGCGCCGGCGTTCTCGGACAGCACGATCACCCCGTCGTGCTCGTTGACCAGCGCGCCCTCTTTGACGACCAGGTTCAGCCCGTCGTAGACCGGGTTCACCAGCAGCACGTCGAAGTTCTTCAATAAGGCGATGGCCTTGCGCTCGCTCTCGGCGATCTCGAGCCGGATCGGCGCCCACGCCTCCGTGCCGAATTCGCTGTTGATCCGGCCCGCCGCCTGGCGGATCTGGCGCAGGTAGCGGCTGTAGATCGCAACATCCTGCCGCGACGGCTGCAGGAAAGCCCAGAACTGGACCTTGCCGCGCAGCTCAGGGTGATAACGCAGCAGCTTCTCGTAAGCGATGAACCCCCGCACGATGTTTTTGGATGGATCGGTGCGGTCGATGCGCGCGATCAGGTGCTCCGGGCGCCAGTGCGAGAGGTCGTGTTCCTGCCGCTTGACGCCTCGCGATTCGGCCAGGCGCATGGTCCTGGGAACGTCGACCGAGATCGGGTAATGCCTCGCGTAGATCACGCGCCCGGCCGACACAACCGCCCGCTCGCGTTCGTCGACCTGGAGGCCGCCGTTCTCCTCGCACGTCAAGAGGAAGTTGCGGACGTCGAGGCTTGACTGGAAGCCGACGATGTCGCAGCCGAGAATGCCTTCGAGGATCGCGTCGCGCATTTCCTTGGGCAGCACCTTCCAGTACTGGGGCGTCGGCCAGGGCACGTGCACGAAGAGCTGGATCACCGACGTTGGGAGTTCCTTTCTCACCATGCGCGGCACGAGATACAGCTGGTAGTCGTGGACCAGGACGAGCGGTCGTTTGGTTGCGGCGCGAGCCACCTCTACGACTCTGGCGGCCATCAGCCGGTTGACCTCTACGTACCCGTCCTTCCATGCCTGGTGAATGCGATCGTCTATCACCGGCTCGTTGCCGAGGTCCCACAGGTAGTGCTGGATGAACCACAGGACCGGGTTGGAGATCACCCCGTAGTACATCTCGTACTGCTCACGCGTCGGGTTCGCGTAATGCAGGCGGCCGGTCGAGTTCGGCAACGCAACCGTCACGGGCGAGACGCTTTTCGCGGCCAGGGCGCGCTCCTCGTCGGTGCGTGCACACGCCACCCAATCCGCGCCAGTCGCATCGGCCATCGTGAGCAGCGCGGTGATCACGCCGCCCGCCCCGCGCGTGAATCCGCCGTCGGGCTTTGGCTCGTGAGGCGCTCGGTTGCTGACCAGGACGGGCGCGTAGTCGGGGAGCGTGCGCATTACATACGCGCGCAGGGGCGACCCTCTGGCCTCCTTTCGTCGGTCGACCACCTTCAGCGCGGCGAGCTCGCTCTCACCAGGGCCGAGCGATCGACGGGAACGTCACGCACCCGTACGCCGGTCGCCCGCGCCAGCGCATTGGTCAGCGCCGCGGGGCCCGGAATCGCGGGCGGCTCGCCGACACCTTTGGCGCCGAGCGGTCCGACGGGTGATGGAACCTCGACCAGCTCGACGTCGATGACCGGCACCTGGTCCGCGGTCGGCAGCTCGTAATCGAGGAAGGAGCCGCTCCGCAGCTGGCCGTCCGCGTCGTAGAAGAGCTGCTCGCCGAGCGCACGCCCCAAGGACTGCACGGCGCCGCCGTGGATCTGGGCCCGCACTTCCGGCGGGTTGATCGCGCGCCCGACGTCCTGGATCGCGGCGTACCCGATCACCTGGAAGGCTCCGGTCTCGGGGTCGATGCGCACCCGGGCGATGTGGACCGTGAACGCGGGTGAGGCTCGCTCGACCGCCGAACGCCCCGTCGCCTGTATCGGTCGGTGGCGACCCATGAACTCCGTGCTGAGCGCGACGAGTTTAGTGATCTCGACAAACCGCTCCGGCACGCCCTTCACAGTGACTCGGCCGTCGACGATCACGAGGTCCTCGGGCGCGGCCTCGAGCTCCTCGGTGGCGATCTCGAGCAGCTGGCGTCTCGCCTCGAGCGCCGCTTCGTACACCGCGCCGCCAAGGCTGTAGGTCGTCTGGCTGCCGGCGGCCGTCGGGCCATGAGGCGCGACCGCGGTGTCCCCGACGTCGACGCGAACTTTCTCGGCGGAGATTCCGAAGGCTTCAGCCGCGATCATCGCCAGCCCCGTCGAGGAGCCGCTGATGTCAGGCGTTCCGATCAAGACAGACACCGTGCCGTCGGGCTCGACCCGGCACCCTGCCGCCGCCGGCGAGCGGGCCCCGCCCCACGATCCGACCGCAATGCCAACTCCTTCCCCCGGGCCGACGGGCGCCGTGTAGACCGGATGGCGTCGCGCCGCCTCCAGGCATTCGACCATCCCGATTCGCGGCCACGGCTTGCCGTCGGCCGCCAGGTCGCCCTCGCGTGAGGCGTTGTGCAGGCGGAGCTCGATCGGATCCATCCCGAGCTCGAGCGCCAGCTCATCCATCGCCGACTCCAGCGCGAAGTAGGCCTGCGGGCCGCCCGGCGCGCGGTAGGCGTCGACTGGCGTCTTGTTGGTCGCAACCTCGTAGCCGACCAGGTCGAAGTTGGGGATGCGATATGTGCCGCCCAGGAACATTCCGGTAAGGCCAGCATGCCAGCCGCCGGTGGCCCCGTTGTCGTAGTCGTAGCGCGCGCGCAGCCCGACGAGCGTGCCGTCACGCTTGGCGCCTAGCTCGATGTCGAAGCGCGCCGCGGGTGCTGGTCGACCGACGAGGAACTCCTGCTGCCGCGTGAGCGACAGCCGCAGCGGGCGTCTCACCTTGCGCGCCAGGAGGACGAGCAGCGGCTCGAGCAGCATGACCTTCCCGCCGAAGCCGCCGCCAACCGGCATCGGGATGACTCGCACCTCATGCGGCGCCGCGTCCAGCACCTTGGCAATCTCGTTCCGGAGGGCGAACGGACCCTGTGTTGGGGCCCAGATGGTCACGCCACCGTCGGGCTCCGGCCGCACCACCGTGACATGCGGCTCGAGAAAGGATTGATGGACGCCCGCGAGCCGATAGGTCGCCTTGACGACTGCATCGGCGCCGGCCAGGCTGGCGGCCGCATCGCCCCGCTTGAAGGTCGCGACCGCGCTCACGTTGCGCGGCCGCTTCACCGGTGCGGATTCCGCTTCGGTCGCGGCGCCGTGCATGGAGGCGTCGTCCTCGGAACCTTCGCTGCCCGCCTCCAGCACCTCCGGGGCGCCGTCCAGCATGGCCCCGTCGGGACCGGCGACGACCTGTAGAGGCTCGAAATCGACGTCGATCAGGGCGGCTGCGTCCGACGCGGCGGCCTCAGTCTCGGCGATGACTGCCGCCACCGGCTGGCCGGCATAGAACACCCGTTCGACTGCCAGGGGCTTGTCCGGGCCGCCCGCCTCGACGTCGGGGAGGTCGGCCCCGACGACGACGGCCACCACCCCTGGGGCGGAACGCGCCGCGGCGACCTCGATGCCCCGGATCCTGGCACTCGGCAGGTGGCTCAGCACCAGCTGAACGTGCAGGAGGCCCGGGAGATCGAGATCCGCCGTGAACCTGGCGGACCCGTCGGTCTTGGCCCGACCTTCCTGCCGGCGCATCCCGCGACCGTCCTGTCCCACCCGGCGATCATGCCACGCCCGGGAAGCTGACTCGGTTGGACGGGCGCCCTGGAACTTGACCGCATGGGGGGGTAGGCCCCAAGATGACGGTTGGAGTAGCGGGGCCATCGGTAGATGGCGGCCATCGCCGGCGCACTCTCGCCCCGGTCAGCCGGGAAGAGGGCGATGGATGTCGAGGAGGCTTACTCGTTGGCGCGCCTTTCCTCGCACCTTGTTACCTGAGGAGGTTGTATGACGCGATCCTCGAAGATTCGTTCTTTCGCCGCAGTGTTGTGCGCGGCGGCCATAGGGGCAGCCTGTGGCCCAACTCCGACACCTTCGGAAGCGCTCGCCGCCGACCAGACGTTCCGCTTCGGTCAGCAAGACGACGTGACTAGCCTCGATCCCGCCCACGTCGACTCCGCGGCCGACATCGTGTACCTCGATGAGGTCTTCACCGGGCTCTATAGATATGCAAACGACCTGAAGATCGTGCCTTCCGGTGCCACGGACCTGCCGACTATCTCGCCCGACGGCAAGACCTGGACGATCAAGCTGCGCAAGGACATGGTGTTCTCCAACGGCGACAAGATCACGTCAGCTGACTGGGTCTGGAGCTGGACGCGCACGCTGCGTCTCAACGACGCCTACGCCAGCAACCTCGAAGTGATCACGGGTGCCGGCGACGTCGAGGCAGGTACAGCGACCAAGCTGGCCGGTCTCTCGGCGCCAGACGCTTACACGCTCGTCGCAAAGCTCGACGCGCCGGCCGGCTTCTGGCTGACGCAGCTCGCCATGCCAACCGCCACCGAGGTCCTGGACCAGAAGGTGATCACCGCGGCTGGCGACGACAAGTGGACCAACTCCGCGTCTACTTACATCGGCAGCGGTCCGTTCAAGATGACCCAGCGCACCCCCAAGGCCTCGATGGACTTTGAGCCCGTCAAGAACTGGTGGGGCGGCGACACTGGGAAGCTGACCAAGGTTCACGTCGAGATCGGCCTCGACAATGCCTCCATGGTCAAGAAGTTCGAGTCGGGCGGCTTCGAGATGGTCGGAGAGGCCAACAACCCGGTCGGCCCGGACGACGTTCTCCGCTACAAGAACGACCCCGTCAAGAACAAGCTGCTGACCATCTACAACGGTGCCCGCACATCGGGCATCGGCTTCAACATGGTTAAGGGACCGTTCGCCCAGAAGCCTGGCGCAACCCCCGGCGACGTAACCGCCGGTGGCAGTGATCCCGGACTAGACGGTCGCAGAGCGTTCGCCATGGCGATCGACCGCAATCAACTCGCCGACATCGCCTGCGCACACGCAATCACATGCCAGCCGGCGTTCGGCGGCCCCATCACCAAGGGCTTCAAGGGCTACCTCGGCGACACCGGCGACCCCTACGCCAAGTTCGACGCAACTGCGGCGAAGGCCCTCTACAAGGCGTGGGACCCGGATGGTAAGAAGGTGGCTGGTCTCGAGTACCGCTACAACACCAGCTCCCCGAACACGAAGCGCGCCCAGAACTATCAGGCTCAGTGGAAGCTGAACCTGGGCGTCGACGTGAAGCTCGTCCCGTCTGACTTCCCGACGCTGCAGAAAGACCGCAAGAAGAAGATCGTCATCATGGGCCGCCAGAGCTGGGGCATCGACTACGACCACCCCCAGGACTGGTTCGACAACCTGTACACGTGCGCACAGGCCAAGATCGGACGCGGCAATGACGAGGCCTACTGCAACCCGGCGATGGACGCCATCACAACGGCTGCCAACGCCAAGCCGATCACCGACCCGGCGACCGTCGCCGAGTACGTCAAGGCCGGAAAGTACCTCGTCGACGACGTGGTTTGGGCGACGACCGACTACGGCACCGAGCCCACCATTGTCCAGACCTACTTCAAGGGATACGGCTACAACGGTCTGTACGACTTTCACTGGGAGAGCTTCCGGATCCTCCAGCACTAAACCAGCGTTTTCGTAGCTAAAAAGAGGGGGTTCGCCGTGCGGCGGACCCCCTCTGCTGTATCGTTTGAGAGGAGCTAAGTGAGCCGAGGCACCCTCGTCTACGCGGCGCAGCGCTTGGTGCTGATCACCTTTACTGCCATCGTCGTGTCCTCCATCGTCTTCATCGGCGTCCACCAGCTCCCCGGGAACGCGCTCGCCAGTGAGCGCAGGCTCAACCCGGAGACGGAAAAGGCTCTGCTTCACCACTACAACCTGGACCTGCCCTGGCCGCAGCAGTACGTCCTGTGGCTCGAGGGCCTCGCCCATGGCGACCTTGGCGAATCGCTCGTCAACATGGGCGTGCCGATCACTCCGCTCTTGCTGCGTGAGCTGGGTGTGAGCGTGACCCTCGGCCTCGGCGCCGTTTTGGTGACGGTCGTGGTCGGCATGTCGCTCGGAGTCCTAGCCGCGATCAGACAGAACACGTGGGTCGACTACGTCGCGTCAACAGCTGCGGTGGTCGGGTACAGCGTACCCAGCTTCGTCTGGGCATTCCTGCTCATCCTGCTCACCGTTACCGGCTTCTATGCCTGGACCCAAGGGCAGATCTACGAGGATATCGGCTGGGGAAAGATCGAGCAGATCCCTGTCCCGGCTTTCGCGCTCGGGCTGCCTTACGCCGCAATCGTCGCCCGGCTGACCAGGGCCAGCATGCTCGAGGTGATCCGCCAGGACTACGTGCGCACCGCCTGGGCGAAGGGCCTGAGCGCCAGGGTCGTGATCTTGCGCCACGCGCTGCGGAATGCTCTCATCCCGGTGGCCACCATCCTTGGCCCGCTGGTCACGGGCATCATCACCGGGTCGGTCGTGATCGAGTTCCTGTTTGGCATCCCCGGGCTGGGCAAGGAGTTCGTCACCAGCATCCTGAGCCGGGACTACAACATCGTGATCGGCGTATTCACGTTCTACGCCGCGCTGGTCGGCGTGGCGAACCTGATCGTCGATTTGCTTTACCCGATACTCGACCCGCGGATACGCTACGGATAGAAAGAAGGTAGTGAGATGGCAACAGTAGTCCCAGCATTCGTCGAAATACCCCAGGAGCTACATGTCGTCGGGGCTGACGAGCTTCCGGAGCAGGTAACCCTCTGGCAGGACGCCTGGCGGCGCCTGAGGCGGAACCGGGTGTCGGTGATTGGGCTCGTGATCATCGGGCTATTCGTCACCATTGCCATCCTCTCTTTCTTTTGGACGCCATACCCGATCTGGCGCCAGGCGCTGGGCCCGACGTATCAGGGTCCGACTTTGATCCATCCACTCGGACTCGACGACTACGGTCGCGACATCCTGAGCCGCGTCATGGGGGGCGCCGGGATCGCGCTGTCGGTGGGTGTCGGCGCGAGCTTGGTCGCTTCGATCATCGGGATCGTCCTCGGCCTGACCGCGGGCTTCTATCGAGGCAAGATCGATGTGGCCATCTCGCTGCTCATCAACATCTCCTACGGGGTGCCCGACCTGCTTCTCGCGCTGATCCTGGTGGTGCTGGTAGGGCGCGGCATCCAGAACATCATCCTGGCGATCTCGATTACTGCATGGCTGGGGATGGCGCGGCTGGTCCGTGGGCAGACTCTGAGCCTCCGAGAGCGTGAATTTGTGGAGGCCGCGCGCTCGATTGGCACCAAGAACCCCCAGATCCTGATCCGCCACATCCTCCCGAACGCGCTAGGCCCGATCATCGTTCAGGCCACCTACCTGGTGCCGGCGGCGATCATCTTCGAGGCCTTCCTGAGCTTTCTCGGCCTTGGGGTCCCGCCGCCCGCCCCAAGCTGGGGCGCGATGGCCAGCGAGGGCTACAAGGCGCTGCAGATCGCGCCCCACATCGTGCTCATGCCGTGCCTCGCGCTGTCTCTCACGGTGCTCTCCTTCAACTGGGTGGGGGATGGGCTGCGCGACGCGATCGACCCGAGGATGCGCAGATAGCCGCTCCCCTGCTCGAGGTGAAAAATCTAACCACGGAGTTCGGCAGCGCAGCCGCGCGCGTCCGCGCCGTGGACGGGATCACCTTCGACCTGGACGCGGGCGAGACGCTCGGCATCGTTGGGGAGTCGGGCAGCGGCAAATCGATGACCGCACTGTCGATCCTCAACCTGGTCCCCGAACCGGGCAAGATTACCGGCGGCAAGATCCTGTTCAAGAACCGCGACGTCGTCACCATGACGTCGGGCGAGCTGCTCGAGTATCGGGGCGGCGACGTGGCGATGATCTTCCAGGACCCGATGACCTCGCTCAACCCTGTGCTGCGCGTGGGTTTCCAGATCGAGGAGGCGATGCGCGCCCATTCGCGATTCGACAAGAAGCAAGCCCGGGAGCGCGTCGTGCCGTTGCTGGAGCGCGTTCGGATACCGTCGCCGAAGCAGCGCGCGCGAGACTACCCGCACCAGTTCAGCGGAGGCATGCGCCAGCGCGCGATGATCGCGATGGGCCTATCCAATGAGCCCTCTCTGCTCATCGCCGACGAGCCGACGACGGCGCTCGACGTGACCGTGCAGGCGCAGATCCTGGAGCTCTTGAAGGACCTCAACCGGGAGCTGGGGACTGCGATCATCCTCATCAGCCACAACGTCGCGGTGATCTCCAGCCTCTGCACCCGGGTCATGGTGATGTACGCCGGCCGGATCGTCGAGTCAGGACCGACTCGCCAGGTCTTCGATCACCCCCAGCACCCGTACACGTGGTCGCTTTTACGCTCGGTGCCGCGTGTCGACGAGCGCCGCCACGAGAGGCTGGTCAGCATCCGGGGCATGCCGCCAGACCTTTCGCGGCTTCCGACGGGCTGCACGTTCCACCCTCGCTGCGAGTTCAAGGTCGAGAAGTGCTCCCGCGAGGAGCCGCCGCTGGAAGAGGTCGGGCCGGCGCAGGACGCCCGCTGCTGGGTGCTGATGAAAAACGTCTCCCAAGAATCGCGAGAAGCGGTCAAGAAGTGAGCCAGCCTCTGGCCGTGGTCCCCACGCCCATGGCCGGGCCGCTGGTCCGGATCGTCGACGTCAAAAAGCACTTTCC
>DATCPI010000101.1:0-5454 GCA_036570165.1 Candidatus Dormiibacterota bacterium
CTAGAATCAGCGCAGTCGCTTATCGGCGTCGCGAGTAGGGCCCCGATAGAATCACCTTCAAGTCGGGGGCTGGCGCAGTTTGGCAGCGCGCACGGTTCGGGACCGTGAGGCCGAGGGTTCAAATCCCTCGCCCCCGACCAAAATCAAGTTCAAAATCGACGATTTCGCGCGCTATCTGGAGCCGCTGGATCTCGGCTGGATCACAGATTTCCCGACGTATGGCATAATGTATGGCATGAAGCGGACGACCATCTACCTGCCTGAAGACTTGAAGGGAAGCCTTGCGCGAGCGGCGCATGAGGACGGGCGGACTGAGGCGGACTTGATCCGCGAGGGGATCGAGACCTTCCTGCGCTCGCGCCGCCCAGAGCCGCGTGTCCCCTTGTTTACGAGCGGCAAACCTGATCTAGCCGAGAACGTCGACAAGTTACTTGCCGGCTTCGGCGAGGGGTGATCCTACTCGATACCAGCGGTTTGTTGGCTGCTCTCGACTCCAGCCAGGACCGGCATGCGCAAGCCGCCGCCGCCCTTCGCACCGTCAGCGGACCACTTCTCTTGTCGCCTTTTGTCCTGGCCGAGCTCGACTACCTGCTGGCCACCAGGGTCGGCGTTCGTGCCCAACGAGCGCTGCTGGACGAAGTGGCCCGGGGTGCCTACCGGTTGGAGCCTTTCACAACCGAGGACGTAGCAGCGGCTGCTCTTGTCCTCAGACGGTATCGCGACCTTGAAATTGGCCTAGCCGACGCGTCAATCGTGGTTCTCGCCGAGCGCTACGCGGTTCTCGACGTGCTGACCCTCGACCATCGGCATTTCCAGGCCCTGCGAGGACCGAGAGGGCGACGTTTTCGAATTCACCCAGGAGCTGATTCCTGAACCGGTGACTGCGTCTCGAAGCTACGCCCGAAGACGTACGGGGCAGGACCGTGAGGCACTGGGTTCGAAAATCCAACGCCCGTCAGCTCAACGCTACCCGCTCAGCCCGTCCGAGCCGCCAGCCGATCCATACGCCAAACAGTGGGCCGAGGACGGCGATCAGAGCGACCGCCAGCGCAACGTTGTCAGTCACGGAGGCATCGTAGGCTCGCCTCAGGCCGCTCGTACCATCATCCGCGTGAGCGAAAGCGCCGATGCGGATCGATTGGTGCGGCAACTGGGCAACCTCCAGCTGCGCCGCGGGCAGCATCCGAAGAAGCATTACGACCAGTACGAAATCGCGCAGGTAGGACCGGACTTCAACATCGTCCTGGCCGTGTGGCACAGCCGGCGTGAGGGCTACGCGGCGCTCTGCTTTCACGGGGCGCGCCCGCTCGGCGAGGGCATCGCGCAATCGGCGCTCTGGGAGCTCATCAAAGAAGGCCAGCCGCTCGCGGACAAGCTCGCCGCCTACCGCTGGCGGGACGACGACGAAGAGGACGACGCTTGATGAGCGAAGCCCTGGTCGGTGGGATCGTGGCCCTCGCCGGAACCTTGCTCGGGTTCCTTGGCGCGCTCGGGATCCGGTCGCTCGACATCCGCCGGCAGGAGGCCGAGGCGAAGCTTCAGCTGGTGGGGTACATCACGACGGTCATCTCTGAGCTCGCGATGAACCACACCATCCTCATCCACGTCGTGGAGAACAAGTCCAATGAGGGAGAACTGACGGTCTCGGACTCAGCCTACCGATCGGCAGAACTGGTGCTCTCCCGAGACCTGACGTGGAAGGCGCTGGAGGAGGTCTACAAGGCTTATGCGCCGATCCGCGCCGGCCATCTGTACGCATGGATCTTCGTGCGAAGCGGGGCATCGTTCGATGTCCAGAGCTACAGGCAGATCGACCTCGATGCCTGCGCCTCTCAACTCCCGCAGCTCGAGCGCGCGGCAGCTGCTCTGCGAGAGGAGCGGGAGCGGCTCACCGCCCGTCGGTTCCGCCGTCGAGGGATCTAAGCGATCAGCCGGAGTGCCTGCCAACTGAGGAGCGGAATCCCTCCCGCTCCGTCAACCTGCATCCCCTCCGTTTTGAGGAATCATTGCTCGGTCAGGCGGCGTGGCGGTCCAGAAACTCGACCACGAGTGGGAGGACCACATCGCTTTTTAGAAATGCGTTGATGTGCCCGAGCCCAGGCAACCGGACGCGGCTCGCATTCGGCATGCGCGCAACCGCCGCCGCAGTCCCGTCGTTCGGATCCTCTAGCTCGCCGGTGATGAACAGGGTCGGCGTCATGATCGTGCGCATGGCTTCCCACTCGTCCCAGCCCCAGCTCGGAATCGCCTGGAGATAGTCGATGAACTGTTGAATGTCGGTGGCGCGAATGCTTTCCTTCATCCACCCTGGGATCGGCTCGGATTCCTGTACGTCAAAACGGCCAAGCATCTTTTCCCAGCCATGCTCCTGGAGCTCGGGCACGCGCTTGGCCACCGATTGCGCGATCTCCTCCGGCGTCGAGTGGCCGAGTCCCCCGCTGCCGACAAGGGCTCGAATCATCGACGGATGGCTGTCAGCCAATCGCAACCCGATGTCGATGGCGGCCGAGTAACCCCAGAACGCGGTGGACTCGATTTTCAGGTGGTCCAGCAGGGCGAGCACGTCGGCCTCGTAGCGATCGATGTGGTTTGCCTCGATACCGCGCGGCCGGTCGCTCTCACCGTGCCCTCGATGGTCGAACAGGATGCACCGATACCGCTGCGAAAGCGGCCCCAGATAACCCGCCGCCCGCCAAAGCTCGGAATCGCAGCCTGTGCCCAGGTGCAGCAGGAGCGTGGGACCTTCACCCTTGATTTCGTACTTGAGGCGGACCCCGTCCGGGGACGTGACAAATGGCACTGGGGAAGTATCCCATGGCCGACCGTATTCATTCCTTAGAAGCAAGCTCGTAAAACACGGTGTGCTGGTCGAGAGCGGCGAGGCTCCTCGTTTCGCCAAGACCTACGTCTTCAACTCGCCTTCGGCAGCCGCTGCCGTCAGTCACGGACCGAGCGCAAACGGACTCTTGGAGTAGGAGACTTCGTCCGAGCGCCTCTAGCCCAAGCATGAATACCCGAGGCTCCAAATCCCTCCCGCTCCGCGCTAGCCCATGTCCCCAGGCTGACGGCGGCAGAAGTTTCACGTGAGAGTCGACTAGTGGCTAGGCGGTCCTCAACCTGTTGGATCAGTTCTGATGGCAGAGCGCGCGAGCGTCTTCTGAGGCCACAGGTCAGCGGCTAGACGGTTATCTCATCGCGGAGCGCGGCCGATGCCGTGGCTGCCTGCTTGTATCCGGCCTCGGCTGCTGCGCGCCGGCGTGCCGGATCCAACGCATTCGGTCCGCTCGCCTCTAGCGTGACGGCGTCAGGCTCGACGAGAGCGACCCGGGCTCCTTGAGCTCGTAGCGTTGCGACTTCCGCGGTGATGGCGGCGCCGAAGAATGGATGAGAAGGACCCACCGGTGCGATCAGCACGATGCGGTCCGCGCCCAACGCGAGGTCGGCGTTGGTACCCGACCGCATACCGCCATCCATGTAACGGCGGCCGGCAATAGTCATCGGCGGATAGACGAAGGGCGCCGCGCAGCTGGAAGCAACCGCGGTCACGAGCGAAACGCCTGATTCCTTTGTCCAGATGGTCAGGGCACCGTCGTCGCAGGCTATTGCGGTGATCATCAGCTGGCGATCCGGCCACTCGCTGACGCCAAGACGAGACGACATCGTTCGCAGCCGATCCTCCTCGCTGAAGTCGACATCCGCTGAGATCGCGAGCAGTCCGATCCTGGCTCGAGTGGGCTGCGCTATCTCACCGGATGGCGTCCAGTAAGCACCGCCTCCGCCGAAGGCGCTCGCAAACTTGCTGAGGTCCACAACCGCAACGCGCTCGATAGTGGGATCGACAGGACCTATCTGTAGGTCATAGGAGGCGTCCAGTCGGCCACTCGCGATCACGGCCCCAATCACTGCGCCCGCCGAGGTTCCGACGATCACGTCGGCGCCCGTCAAGTCCATGCCGAGGCCGCGCATTCCCTTGAGTAGGCCAGCCATCCACGCGGCGCCAGTGATACCGCCCCCGCCGAGGACGAGCGCCAGGCGCATCCGGCAATTATGGCTCGATGATCGGCACCTGACTCTGCTGGCGGCAGACGGGGAATCCCCGACGCACACATGTCCTGCGCCTATAGCCAATCGTGCCGGGTCCCGCCGAGTTAGGTTTTCTAGGAAGCGCTGCTCGGCAGCGCTTATTGGCAATAACCTCTGCATTCGATCTCAGCGGAACACAGATTGGGGATTGGTCCAGCAGCACTTCCTTGGTTAGGAAGAGCTGATTCCCCGCGCCAAATAGAACACCCTTGGCCCGAGGCTCGAAATCCCCAATTCCTTCCTTGGCGGACTGTAAGTTGCTCGTACTAGTACGCATCCAGTACGCAGCCGCCCTCAATCGTTGGGTGTCAGTACGTGTCGTTTCGTGTTTCAGCAGGGGTTAGGGAACTCCTGGCTTCAGAACACGGCTTACAGTCCGCGCTGACCACTTACCCTCGCTCATCTGTCGAATCCCTGAGAAGCCGACACGGGCCGGGAGCATCCCCGCTGGATCACAGCTGGATCACGCATTCCCGGCACCGGACGGCTCCAGGGGGTCACCAAAGGACACCAGCCTGGTCGATTTCGTATTCGCGAGGACGACTCGGGAGTCTGTCGGACACCGGAGGACACGCCAGCGACACGGTTCGGGACCGTGAGGCCCCGGGTTCAAATCCCGGGCCCCCGACCAGATTTGAATTCAAAAGTCGGTCCTGACGAGCCACCCGATGGCGATTTTGGCCTCCCGTGTCACAGCCGTGTCACGGATTTGCCGGAACCTCACCAGCAAGCCCGCACACTCACCGCTTTCCAACGGGCTGCGGCGTCTCACCTTCGTTGCAGGAGGGAGGTTTTCGGCTGGCGGGTCCAATCGCAGCAGCTTTGGCGCCAAAGACCTGACCCGACCGTATGGCGGGCAGGCGCATGTAGTCGGCGAGTGAAGAAGGGAAGTATTGGAGGCTCGGCCCAAGAAATGCGGCTCACAAACGACAGCTATCTAATCACGCTCCACGCGGGTAATGGCGTGGAGCACTATTACCGCGACGGGACGGTCTGGAACAAAGAGAGCACGCGAGGGAGGAAATTCAAGGCGACGGCGGAGCAGGTGCTGAACCACCTTCTTCCGGCGCTGGCGGGGGGTGAATCCTCGCGTGTCGGTCAGCGTTGAACACCGAGACCTGAGCGAGACGGACCTCTCGCCCGTCGCCGACAATTCGGCGCGCGCGCGGGGTTTCAGGTTAGGTCGGTAGAGCGAGAGTCCTTACCTACCTCCGATTGCTGATCCGCCAGCTACGAGTTCACTCGAGGCGCGACACGTCGACGTTACGAGCCTCGAAACTAGCTCGCGAGGTTCGTGCTGTAATGGCGAGACCTCGTGACGACACTCGCTTTGCAGCTCGTCGGGACCTGGCGGCTTGTTTCGCGGGAGGA
>DATCPI010000102.1:0-30213 GCA_036570165.1 Candidatus Dormiibacterota bacterium
TGAGATTTTCGAGCGCGCGGGCGTGCGAGAGCTGCGGCCATGGGTCTGGGGAGTCGCGAAAGCACATAGGATGACCTTGGCAGCGCGAGTGAAGGCGGTCGGACGTCGCCTGCGTGCCAGCAGGTCGCGAGTTGCTGCAGCAGTGCGTCGGCGAACCTGAGCCATTCAGCGCACCCTATAGAAGCATCCCCACAGCCTCTCCATAGACCTCTACGACCCAGAAATGGCCCTCGTGTACGAGGTCAACGCCAGCGCAGGTTCGGACGTGATCCGTGCTCAGGTCGCGACGGATGAGGGTGCGGCCAGGCTTGGGGAACTGGAACTTGTGGACGGATCATCCGAGGTCGGCAAGCTCGGGCTGACGTTCTTCAACACGCTATTCGACGAGAACGCGACCTGCCACATCGCGTTCGGCAGCGGTTTCGCATTTGCCGTGAAGGAGAGCGACCATGCTGGCGGCCTCAATGTCTCAGCGGTTGTGAGGCGGCAAAAGTCCGGCCGCAGCGGGCCGGATCGAGTTTTGCCCTCTTACAGCCTCATTGAGGTGGGCTTTCCTCATGTCGCGGATGCTCTGAAGCTGTTTGATCCGCTGCGCCAATCAGATGACCCCGAACTCGGGCTTCGCACAGGCGCCCGTGTCTCCCGACTCATTTATGAGCGTTGCGCGGATCTCCTCCGCTTCATGCGGGAGTCCGTCGATCCAGCCCTCCTCGTCCACTATCGCGAGAGGGAGGAGCAACGATTACTGGACATGACCCACTTCGGGCTGCCGGCGATGCTGGAGCGAAGCGGCAGGCTGCGCGCGGGAATGTCCCCCTCGGAGGCAGTGGCCGTGATCTGGGCTTTGACGGGCCCCGACCAGTACACCCAGCTGGTCTTCCAAAGAGGCTGGTCGCCATCCCGCTACGAAGAATGGCTGGGGGATGCGCTCATCAGCATGCTCATCCAACGCGTGAGCTGAGAGTCTCTGTCGCTACTGGAAGCGTCCGGCCGACCAAAGTTCCACATTTCAGCGGCCAAGCGCTTTGAATGTTGCCACGGGGTCGATGCCGACCTGGCGTTGGTACGCCAGCCAATCCAAATAGCTGTCCTTGCGACCGACCAGTCCGTCCCGCATCGTGAACACGTCGGCGCCGGCGATCGCGAACGGCTTGCCCTCGGCGGTACCACTCATCATGTATTCAGTGACGAAGTGGTCGGCACCGAAATGAACCCGCTTTGGCTCAAAACGCAAGTCGGGCACGGCGGTGAGCAGAGTGGCGATCAGGGCGCGGACAGCCTCACGCCCAGTCGCGGACGCACCGACATCGTGCAAGTCGAACACCGAATCGTCGGTGTGCATGGCCGCGATCGCGTCGGGATCGTGCGCTGCCCAGGCGCCGCTGTATTCCGTCGCGAATTCCACCAAGCTCTTGCTCATGCTTCATTCCCCTGAGTCGTCGCCATGTCACCTTGAGCGCGTCGGTAGGGTTTGGTGCGCCCAGTAATGGTTGATGCTCGCATACATCAGTCCTCTATCAGGCCGCTCTGGCGCTGTGAGGCGGCAAAAGTCCGGCCGCAGCGGGCCGGATCGAGTTTTGCCCTCTTACAGGCCTACGCGCTCAACTTCCGATCAACCTGACGTTGTGCCTGGTCACGAGCTCGGGCACAAGTTCCATCAGGAAGGTTGTCTGGTAGCGAGCTCCCCATTCGCGGAGACGCTGAGGAGTATCCGGACCCGGGTTGCCGAGTATCTGGCCCATGCCTTCGAAGAAGCTTTCGAAGCTCCCGGGCGTCGAGACCTCCATGATCCGTGCGGGCTTATCGGTGGGGTTCCAGTGAGCATGAGCCATCCCGCGCGGCTTGATGACGTAAGCGCCCTCCTCGGCTACGAACTCGTCCTCACCGAGCCGGATGCCGACGGTCCCCTCGAGTACGTAGCTGACCTGGTCGACGGCGGCGTGGATGTGAGGCGGGATCAGAACGCGTGGGGCATAGGGGTGCTCCACGATCGAGAAGGGACCTCCAGTGTCGACAGCGTGCACCTTAAAGATGATTCCCGGCAGCGTACGTCCCTCACCAGGCCTGACCAGGATCTGCCGATCACTCGCTTGCATTCTCGCCCTCCAATTTGCTGGAACCCGCCAGCGGCGAGCTTAGTCACAAGATTGAGCCGCCGGTGCGCAGGAAGCTAGGGCAGTACTACCTAAATGCGCGCCGGATCCGGCCCCTGTTTGCGGACCGCATACGCGGTGGCTTCCCCTCTCGAACGAAGGCCGAGCTTCGAAAGCAGCGTCGCGACGTGGTGTTCGGCGGTCCTCTGGCTGACGAACAGCCGAGCCGCGATCTGCTGATTGGAGGCTCCCGCCTCCAACAACCGCAGCACTTCGGCTTCACGCTTGGTCAGCCCACCGCCCCGCTTGGGTCCCGTGCGGCCCCTCACTCCAAGTTTCCGCAGCAGTCCTGCCGCTCGGTCCGCATCGAGATCCGCGCTGAGGCGCTCGAAGGTTGCAAAAGCCGACCTTGCTTCCACCGCGGCGACCGCCGGCCTGTCTAGTGAGAGCGCCTGAGCCAGGTCGAGGCGCGCTCGGGCGCCTTCAAGCGGCATCTCGACTTCGGAGAACAGCCGAACGGCGGCCTCCAGGCGTTCCGAAGCGAGCGGATCGCCTGCTGCGACCGCCACCCTTCCGGCGGAGTGTTCAGACATCGCCTGCACTCCGATGCTGCACGAGGCCCTCGCCAACTCGCGCAACTTTGCGACGGCATCGCCGGCCGCGCCGAGGTTGCTCAGGAGCACCTGCGCCTCCACCAGCATCGCGAGCAGGGACGCGGACATCATGTTGCCCGGATGCAGCTGCCAAAGCCGGCGCTCGAGCAGCGCAACGGCCACCTCGCCCTCACCTTTGGCAAGGCGAAGCGCGGCAAGTGCGGGCAACGCCTCCCACGACTCCTCACAGCCGATGAGGAGCTGCTCAGCCTCCTCGAGCCGGCCCTGGCGCACCCGAAGGTCGGCCAGACGAACCAGGCCAGTGACCCTCTGGCCGCGGACTCCATCTTCGGCCATGCGGCACGCGGTGACCAGCTCATGCTCGGCTTCCGCCCACCTGCCGATTGCCGTGAGGAGCCCACCGTAGAAAGTCCGGCAAATGGTGAACAGAGGCGTGAAGTTCTGACGGCGGGCGAAGTCGTCGACGATCCTGCACCACTCTTCGGCACGGCGATAGTCGGCCGCCTGATCGCAGGCGCTTAGGAGATTGCAATAGATCTCGCCGATCACACCGAAGTTGGCCACCTCCTTACCCGCCACCGCCGCCATCGCCTCATCCAGCTCTGTCATCCCCTCATCAATCCGCCCGGTGACGACCTTGGCGAGGCCGAGATAGCTCAGTGCGAGGATTTCGAGTCCGTCGTCAGCGAGCCGCTCGGCGAGCGCCATCGCCTCGCCAGCGTGCCGCTCCATTTCGAGCGGGTCGGGCGTAAGGCTGGCGCGGATGATCGCCATGCGCGCGTGCTGTGGAGACGGCTTGGCACCGACCAGCAGCCGCTCGGCGCGGGCGAGCCAGCCGTTCATCGCCGCCGCGTTGGCATACAGGGTGGCCTGTCGCACAGCCAGCCACATCGCCAGTTCGGCGGCACTCAATCGGTCTCCGGCGGCCCGATATCCCACGTACGCTCGTTCGCGGAGCGCGATCGCCTGGGGAAACTCGTTCAACCAGAAATGCGCCTGGCCGAGGCCGTCGAGGATGTCCGGGGCGTCCGAGCTGGCCAAGGCTTCCTCGAATACCGCCTTGGCGACCTGCCAGTTGCCTGCCTCGAGCGCGATCCTGCCCAAGTCGGTTGAGGTCGGAGTCGGGGCTGTCATCAGCTCGATCATTGCACCGTCGTAGGCCGGTTCAACATCCACGTCGGCTGACGAGATTTCACTTCTTTGAAAATATTTGGCGCTGGCGCTCAAGAACGGCGCCAATCCAAACAGCCACGCGGGCGTGCCGCCGGCAACGGAGTGCCTGAGCCCCGGCCGGCGCCGGTCGCATCGGCCGCTCAGTTGACATCGATTCCCCAGCTGTCATAATGGCTGAACAATCGTTCAGCGAAATAGGGAGAAATCGCCATGAGCGTCATTCCTCATAAGAGTTATCTGTTACAGCGTGACAAGGGTCGAGCGATCTGGTTCTTGAACGGGCTCCTCACCTGGAAAGCCGGTGACAGGGAGACCGAAGGCCGGTGGGAGCTGGTTGAGCAGCTTTGTCCCCGTGGCTTTGCGCCTCCGGTCCATTCCCACGACGTAGAAGCCGAGGGCTTCTACGTCCTCGATGGGGAGGTGACCTTTGTCCTCGACGACGAACGGGTCGTCGCTGCACCGGGTTCGTTTGTTTATATACCCGCCGGCACCAAGCACAGCTTTGTTGTGGAGTCGGCGGTGGCGAAGTTCCTGACCTTCGTCGTCCCAGCCAGGCTGGAGCCTTTTATCGAAGAGCTCGGGCAGCCGGCCGGCACCAGTAGCCTTCCTGACCCGCCGCTTCCACTGGACGTGGCGCGCTTTGAGGCCGCCGCCAAGAAGCACGGTCAGAAGACCTGGGGACCACCCCCAGAACCGAGGAGGTAAGCGGCTGCCCTCGCGCCCATATCGCCTCGACCGTAGGGCCGAGAGCTCGGAGAAAACGCGGCGACGCATCGTCGAGGCTGCGTTAGCGCTTCATGTCGAGAAGGGGATCGCGTCCACCAGCGCGAGAGACGTGGCAGCAAGGGCCACCGTCGGAGTCGGGAGCGTGTACAACCATTTCCCGACCTCCGATGCACTGCTGCGAGCATGCGCGGCTGAAGTGACCCTCATCACCCAGCCGCCCCAGGCCTCGACATTCGAGGGCATTGAGGCCCCCGCCGAACGCGTCCGACTGCTGGTGCGCGAGCTCTTCGCGTACTACGACCGTTATCACTGGTTCGAACTCATCCGCTGTGACCGTCATAAGCTGCCGGTGGTCGCGCAGGCGGTGCAACGCCGTGAGCAGGCGCGGCGAGAGCTCATTCGCGAGGCACTGCGTCCGTTGGAGCCCGATGAACCTACGGTCACAATTGTGTTCGCTCTCACCGATTTCGCGGTGCACGGAGCCCTCATCGCGGACGGCATCTCCACAGCGGGGGCCGCTGACCAAGTGGCCGCCGTGCTGCTGGCCTGGCTGCGAGGTGGCATCGGTGGGTCTGCGAGCTTGACCGGAATATCAGGCGGGGATTATTAGCCGCTGGATCGAATCCGAACTGAAATAGGACAGTTCAACTTTGAGGGATCGCGGCGCTAGCCGGCCCGAGGTCGATTCGGCGCCCCGGCAGCTTCAAGCCCTTGCGGTTCGCGTTATATAAGCTTCGACCCACCACTCCTCCAGGGGTATCGCGGCGCTCGCAGGAGAGTACGACTCAAACCTGTGGGGTTCAATAAACACGTCGAACTATGTGACGGCTGTTGAGCGAGCGATGACCTCGGCCAGATAGGATTGCCTGCCGGGTGCTCGGCTTTCTCATCTACTCGCTACTGCGCGTCTTGCTGGATGCGTTGGCGACCAGCCATGGCGACCAAGCCAAACTGCAGGCCGAAGTGCTGGCCCTCCGGCGCCAGGTCCAGGTTCTGGAGAGGCAGATCAAGCGGGTGCACTGGAGCCCAGGCGATCGGATGGTTCTGGCGGCGCTGCGCGAACGCATTCCGAGATCGGGCTGGGCAGGCTTGCTGGTCAAACCGGAGACGGTGCTCGGCTGGCACCGCGCATTGGTGCGAAGGAAGTGGGCGGCCTACCGGGGCCGGCCGCGCCGTGGCCGGCCGCCAATCTCAGCGGAGTGCCGTCTGCTGATTGTGCGGATGGCGCGCGAGAATCCGCGCTGGGGCTACTTCCGGATCCGCGGCGAACTCTTGAAGCTTGGCCGCCAAGTCGCTGCCACCACGATCCGGTCGGTGCTGCTCGCCGCTGGGGTTCCGCCTTCCGGCCGACGGTCTCAGCTGACTTGGAAGCAATTCCTGAGCGCGCATGCGGAGACCCTGGTTGCGGCCGACTTTTTCAGCGTGGACACGATCTTCTTCAAGCGGCTCTACGTCCTTATATATGTGCATCTGGCGTCGCGTCGAGTCTTGCTTGCGAGCTGCACCTCGGAACCGAATGCCGCCTGGGTCACCCAACAAGCTCGCAATCTCAGCTGGAAGCTCGAGGACGAAGGGATCAAACTCAGCGTCTTGATCCACGATCGGGACAAGAAATTTGCGCTCCAGGCCGATCGGGTCTTCCAATCGCAAGGCGCTCGGGCGATCCTGACTCCGCTGATGGCGCCTAGGGCAAATGCGCATGCCGAGCGCTGGATCGGGAGTTGCCGTCGAGAATGCCTCGACTGGATGCTGGTCGTCAACCAGCGCCACCTGGAGACGATCATCCACGATTATCGCCTGCACTACAACGACGAGCGCCCGCATCGGAGCCGCAACCTACGACCGCCAGCCCACCGCAGCGATCGTATCCACGTGCCTGGTGGCCGGATCGAGCGGAGCACCCGCCTCGGCGGCTTACTCAGCGACTATCGCCAGATGCCGGCAGCTGCGTGACGTCGTTTTCGAACCCCACAGGTCGCGTGGGGTCGCCGTCAATTCCGAAAAACCGTCTAAACGAACTCAGAAACTGCCACCGACTTCCGGACTGTCTCCGTAAAACACACGCGTGTACTACCCGACCAATCGAGCCGTGCGCAGCATATCCAACGTCGAGCTTTCAAATCACGTGTCGCCGCACCATCCGCCGCGTTTAGGTCTGGCGAGGTCGGTAATGGTGGGCCGCGGTGGACTCGAACCACCTACCTCCGCGTTATCAGCACGGCGCTCTGCCAGTTGAGCTAGCGGCCCAAGGCCCAGCGGGTCGAGCAGGCTCGATCCCAGGAATTGTGAGTCTACTGGGTCGCTTGCGTCGATGAAGTCCTAGACGGGCGTTGTCGGGAATGGCAGGGGCGCAAGGATTCGAACCTTGGGCCCTCGGTTTTGGAGACCGATGCTCTGACCAGACTGAGCTACGCCCCTTCGCCCGAAATGGAATTCTACCCGACCCCCAAAGCCCCGCTTTCCGGCGCGGTTAGGATCGGGGAGTGGCTGCGGACGATCTGCCGGTACTGATCGCCGGCGACGTCCACGGCGACCTCGAACGCCTCTTCCAAGCGCTCAAGCCCTACCCGCCGGACAGTTGGCGGACCATCTTCCTCGGCGACCTGGTCGACTACGGCCCGTTCGGCGTCGGCGCACTACGGTACGCGCGCGACCGGGCCAACACCACCGTGCTCCTTGGCAACCACGAGGTCGCGATGCTCTGGGCGCTGCGCGATCCGACGCGCATCGGATTCTGGATGGGCATCGGCGGCCAGCGCCACGATCTCGATGAGCTGGCGAAGGATGCCCCGCTGCAGGAATGGCTGCGCAACCGACCCGCAATGATCCAGCTCGATGACAAGACCCTGGTGCAGCACTCCGGGAGCGATACGTATGCGGCTCTCCTCGAATCGGGCGAGCCCGAGCCCATCGATGGGATCAACACCCGCGTCCGCGAGCTGCTCGCGAATGAAGGGGAAGCCGAGCTCTGGGGAATCCTTAGCGGCCACAACATCTTCACAACCCAGGTTGCGCGGCTGGATCGCTGGCTCGAGGTCGCCGGCAGCCGGCGCATCGTCTTCGGCCACAACCCGCATCACAGCGCCCGGCCGGAGGCATATCACGGCGGCAAGGCGATCAATTTCGACGGCGGCTTCAGCCGGTTCCACAGCCGGTACCGGCGCCTCTCACCGCCTGGCGCGACCGTCGCTCCGCTGCCACCCCTCCAGGATTAACCTGTGAATGCATGCCTGAGCTCGTGACGGACGTGCGACCCTCCGGCGCGCTCACCCGGACTCCCCCGGAGCCCATGATCAGCTCCGCCCGTATCGCCCGCCGCGTGCGCCGGCTCGGCCAGAACATCTCTCACGTCTACCGCGACATCGACACGCCGCTCGTCCTCGTCGTGATCCTGAAAGGCGCGACGGTCTTCGCCGCCGACCTGCTCCGCAGCCTCAGCATCCCCGCCGAGCTGGAGTTCGTGCGCGCGTCGAGCTATGGATCAGGGACGAGCCGCGGCATTCTCAAGCTGGCGCACATGGTGGACGGCCCGCTCGTCGACCGCCACGTCCTGCTGGTTGAGGACATCGTCGACTCCGGACACACCGTGCACTCGGTGGTTCGACGAATCCGCCGCTTGAAACCCGCCTCGCTTCGCATCGCGGCGCTCCTCGACCGCCCCGCGAGGCGTGACGTCGAGGTGAAGATCGACTTCCTGGGGTTCACGATTCCAGACCGCTTCGTGATCGGCTACGGCCTCGACTACGCGGGTCTCTACCGCGAGCTGCCGGGAATCTACGCGCTCAGCTGAGCCCCGGGCCGGCACACCTTGCACGGCCGGAAGCCCGCCGCCCGTGCGCTCGCCTCGTCGTGCAACCACACGATGTTCTTCTCGAGCGCATGCCGCCCCGTGTGGCAGGTCGGATAGCAGAACACCTTCGTCGTCTTCACGCCCTGGTACCGGACCCCGGCCCGCGCCAGCTCCTGCAGCCGATTGACCCGGACGCCCTCCATCGTGAGGATCGCGCGCTTCGCCTCCGGCCCGCCGCCACCGTAGTTGCCGATCTGGCCGTCAGTGCGCACCACGCGGTGGCAGGGGATGAAATAAGGAATGGGGTTGTTGGCAAGAGCGGTCCCGACCGCGCGCACCGCCGCCGGATGGCCGATCTCGCGCGCCACCCAACCGTACGGCCTCACCTCGCCGCGCGGAATCTGCTTCGTCTTGCGCAGCACCGCCTGCTCGAACGGGGTCAGACTGCGCAGGTCGAAGCGCAGCCGGTGCCTTCCCTCCAGCTCGTCATGGATCTTGGCCGCCAGGTCCGGTGGAGGAACCGCCTCCACGAGCTGCCGGCCGACCTCCTTGCGAAACCGCGCCTCGAACTCGGCGGCCGAAGCGTCGCGCGCGGCCGCCGAGATGCCCTGGCGGTTCCACGCCACGTAGACCGCGCCCAGCACCGTGTCGAAGCGGGCGTACGAATCCGCCATCCCGACGTGGGCCAGCAGGCGGTCGGCGAAACCAGCGGGCGCCTTCACGTCGCCCAGCCGTTTCAGGTCAGTCGTCAGAGTGATCATCGTCGTCTCCTCTCAGCAATTTGAGTCCTCGATGCACGTTCGCCTTCACAGTCCCGACCGGCTGTCCGAGCGCCTCCGCGGCCTCCTCGTATGACAGCTCCTGGACGTGACGAAGGACGACGGCGTCCCGATAACGCGTGGGAAGCGCCGAGACGCGAACGGCAAGGGCGTCGAGCTCCAGGTTCAAGAGCGCGCCATCCTCCGTTCCGATCGCATAGTCGGGCTCGCTTCCGTTGAGCTCGACCAGGCGAGGCCGGATCCCGCGCACGCGATTGCGGACCACGTTCAACGCGATGCGATGGAGCCACGCCTTCTGCTTCAGCTCTCGAATGCGGTCGGGCGGATAGGTGACCAGCGCGCGATAAGCCTTCAGAAACGTGTCCTGCGCGACCTCTTCGGCGTCGTGGCGGTTGCCGGTCAGCGCAAGCCCGAGGGCGAAGACGCGGTGCTGGTGCTCGTGCACCATCCGCTCGAACACGCGCTCGGTGACATCGATCAATGCGGGCCCCATCACTCCCCTAAACACTTCCCCGGCCGGATCGTTGCAACTTCCCGATGGAACCATCATCTCCCGCGGGGTGTAATAGGTGCGTTCCGATGGAGGGCCGGCCAAAGGATGATTCCGAGCTGTTCGCACGCGCTCAGCGCGGCGACACGGCCGCCTATGAGGAGATCGTGCACCGCTACCAACAGGTTGCCTTCCGGACTGCCTATGTGATCACCGGGTCCGCGGCCGACGCCGAGGAAGCCGCCCAGGATGGTTTCGTCAAGGCGTACCGGGCGCTTGGCACGTTCCGCAGCGGGGCCGAACCGAGGCCGTGGCTGCTCAAGATCGTCGCCAACGAGGCCCGCAACCGCGTCCGCTCCGCCGGCCGCCGGCACCACCTGGACCTGCGCCTGGCGGAACGCTTCCGCCCGGGGGATGCGGCCCCATCCCCCGAGGCGGAAGCCGTCGCGGCGGAGGACATGCGCCGGCTGCTGGACCTTGTCGGCGCCTTGAGCGAGGAAGACCGGCTGGTCATCACCTCCCGGTACTTGCTCGAGCTCAGCGGAGAGGAGACCGCGGCGGTGCTGGGCATCCCCGAGGGAACCGTGAAGTCACGTCTCTCCCGAGCGCTGGCACGCCTCCGGTCGACATTCGGGGAGGTGTCCCTTGCCTGAGCTGGAGCAGCGACTGAGCAACCTGGGAGTTGAGCTGGATTGGCCGGCGACCCCAAATCTCGTTCCTGCGGTTCGATCCCGGATCACCACTCCGGTTGTGCTGCGCGGCCCCTGGTACCAGAGCAGGTGGGCGCTCGCCGCGGTTGCGGTGGTCATCGCGCTTGCCGCGCTGGTCGCCTACCAACCCTCGCGCGACGCGATCGCGAGCTGGGTCAACGTCCATGTCTTCTTCCAGCGGGTCCAGACGGTGCCGACACCGTCACCTCTGCCGCCGGGCACGCTCGGCCAGCGGCTTGGCCTGGGCAGCCAGACCATGCTGAGCGACGCTCAGAAACAGGTGTCCTGGCACGTCATGGCGCCGTCATCGCTGGGGCAGCCTGACGAGGTGTATCTGCAGCTTCCCCCGACAGCGCCCGCGAAAGGCGAGGTGACACTGGTCTACGCGACGCGGCCGGGCATCCCGGTGGCGGGCGAGACCGGAGTATCGATGCTCGTCACCGAGGCGCAAGGGGCCGTCGACAGGAACTTCTTCGGCAAGATGCTCGGTCCCGGCACGACCCTGGAAGAGGTGACGGTCGCCGGGCACCATGGCTACTGGGTCGCCGGATCGCTCCACGACTTCTACTTCATCGATGCGAATGGATCTTTCAGGAGCGAGACGATGCGGCTTGCCACCAACACGCTGGTTCTGGACTTGGGCGGCACCGTCGTGCGCATCGAGGGCAACCTCACCAAGACTCAGGCGCTGGACATCGCAGCCTCGCTCCGCTAGGAACCGAACCGCCTCCGCCGGTGTATGGGAGGCGAGGTGAAGAACATGCGAGGAGCTCTTTTGGCGGTGTCCGTGTTGGTGCTGGTGGCGGGTTGCGGTTCCCCGGGGCCCGTGGCCGCCGGGAACTACAAGCTGTACGAGGCGGCTTCGGCGCGGACGGGACAGCTCGTCGCTGTGATCGACACTCAATCGCGGGCAACGGAGCGCCGCCTCCCGTGGAGCATTCCCTCGACCGACGGCAAACACTTTTATTCAGTGAGCGGCAAGACCCTGCAGGACATCGATCCCCACAGCGGAACGGTTCTCCGCACGCTGCAGCTTCCGGGCAGCTACGAAATGCCCCCGGCGACGCTGGGCGGGGCTCCGGGCGGTCTGTCGCAGAACGGTCGTTACCTGGTGCTTCAGATGGCTGGCCAGGCGACCGCCTCTCACATGCTCCTGATCGACACGCAGCTCTTCAACGTCGCGAAACGCATCGACCTCAACGGCAAGTTCGAGTTCGACGCCGTGAACAACACCGGGCAGGGCGTCTACGTGATCGAGTACCCCAACGCCGCCGACAGCTACTACCACGTGCGCGTCTACGAGGTCCTCGCCGGGCGACTGGGCGCATACACCGTGGTGGACAAAGGCGGACCCAACGAAGTCATGACGGGGGTGCGCCTCTCCGGCGTGTTCTCGCCTGACGGTCAGTGGCTGTACAGCCTGTACGCGCGCGCGGACAAAGGCGCCTTCGTGCACGCGCTCAACCTGAATGGCCCATGGGCGTTTTGCCTCGACCTTCCCGGCTCCGGCTATTCATCCAACATGAACGCCTTCCAGTGGTCCCTCGCCATCACGCCCGACGGCCGGCACGTGTACGCGGCTAATGCCCCGATGGGACTGGTCACGCGGATCGACAACCTGGACGGGGGGCAACCAGCGATCAAGAGCAACGGTAAGATCGCCTCGACCGGGTCGGCGGCGATCCGTTTGTGCAGAACGTGGCCGCCAAAGAGATGGGGCCGCACGGCGCAGTGGTGAGCAACGACGGCAAAACCCTGGTTACTGCCGACACGAATGGCCTGATCTGGATGGACACCGGCACGCTTCAGGTTCGCAACCGCGTGCTCAGCAGCTGGAGCGTGTGGAGCCTGGCGGCAAGCCCGGACGGCACCACGATCTACGGCCTGAGCGACACCGGGGCAATCGCCGAGCTCTCGATGGCGAGCGCCCGCGTTATCGCGACCTTTGATCATGTGGCCGAGGGATTCCCTATGGGTCTGTTGCGGGTGGAACCGGCTTAGCGGCCTCCTGGAATTCGTAGCCGCGGCACTTCAGCACGGGGAGTCGCGGATACCGCGGGAACGAGCGATCGGTCAGCGAGCGCTCGCACATCCAGAAGGTGCTGTGGGCCGCCGGGACCTTGCGCGAGTGTTTGCAGGAGGCGCACAGCCCGACTTCCACGACTCCCAATGTAGCCGCCGAGCCGGCGCCGGAGGAGGATCCAGGTGAGCGTCATAACGCCACCTACGATCGGCGCGAATTGTCAGACCGTCCTTCGCTGAAGATCAGGCCTTTGTAAGGATCAGGCGGGCATCGATCCCAGAGCCTTGATGAGGCGCTCGAACGAGCTCGCCACCCCGTAACGGCGGCCGAGCTCCTCGACTTTGGCGGGGTCGTCAGGGTAGCTGTCGCGCCTCCCGCGCGGAACTTTGATCTTGAGATCGGTCACCGGCGCCACGACGCGGCGCGCCTTCTCGAGGTATTCCGCGTCCGAGTCGCGGAAGATGCCCGCCTCGAGCATCGCCGCTACGGATCCGTACCGGCGGACCAGGTCGGCCGCCTTCTTCGCGCCGACCCCGGCCAGGCCCGGCAATCCGTCCGAGGGATCGCCGCGGAGCACCGCGAAATCGGCGTAGGAGCGGCCGGGGATCGAATACCTGCGCGTGACCTCCGCCTCGTCCACCTCGGCGATGCCTGTCTTCTCGGGATAGAGCACGATGACCTCCCGGTCGCGAATGAGGCTGAAGAGGTCGCGGTCACCGCTTGAGATCTCCACCGGCGGGCTGACCTTCGAGACCAGAGAAGCGATGATGTCCTCCGCCTCGTAACCCTCGAGACCCACCGTGTCCACGCCGACCGCGGCAAGACATTCCATGACGATCGGCATCTGCGGGTCGAGCGACGGGGGCACGGGCTCGGCAGTGCGGTGCTCCTTGTAGCTGGGGAGCAGCTCCACTCGCCAGTCGGGTCGCCAATCCTCGTCGGTGGTCAACGCAACATGGCGCGGGCGGCGGTCGGTGATGTAACGCGCAAGGTTGTCCATGGTGCCGCGCACCGCGTTGACGAGAGTCCCGTCCGGCGCGCGCATCGTCTGAGGGATTCCGTAGAAAGCCCGAAAGATCATGCTCGAGCCGTCAACCAGCAGCCATTCCGGCAAGGCGGCACCCATGGTAAGACCTACCATGGCGCTGAACTGATGCTCATCCGGATCCTGGCGCTCGCCGCGGTCCTTCTGGCCGCGTGCTCCATGTGGGGATCCGGTCCGATTCAGTCGCCGGTTCCGATCGACTCGCCCTCCCCAAGCCCTACCCCTGCACACTCGAAGGCCGCCGACCTGCGGACGAAGCTCAGCCTTTTGCTCGGAGAGCACGTGATGGTGGTCGCGAAGCAGGCCACCGCCGCGGCCAACAAGACCGACGAGCACGCTCCGTACTCAAGCCTTCTGATCGCCAACACCAACTCGCTGGTGGACGTCATCCGCTCCGCGTACGGCAACACCGCCGCGACGCAGTTCGAGAAGGCGTGGGGAGTTCAGAACGGATATCTGGTGGACTACACGATCGGCCTGGTGGCGCACAACGACGCCAAGTCGAACGGCGCCAAGTCCGGGCTTGCGAGTGGTTTCGTGCCCGATTTCGCGACGCTCATCAACAGCCTCACGCACATCCCGGCGGATCAGGTGACGCAATATGAGACCCGCGAGCTGGCGCTGTTACAGGTGGTCATCGAGGATGCTGCAGCGCAGTCCTACCCCAAGATGTACGCCGACCTGCGCGCCGCATACGCGGTCACCTCGGGCATCGCCACCTTGCTGGCGACGCGCACTGCCCAGATGTTCCCGGACAAGTTTCCCGGGGATCCGTCGAACAATGCCCTCGACGTGCGCGTGTCTTTGAACGTTCTGCTGCAGGAGCACTCGTACCTGGCGACGATGACCACCGACGCTGCCGCTGCTCAACGCACAACCGAACAGGCCGCAGCCGCCGCGTCGCTGGCCGCCAACGCGGATGCGCTCGGCAAGTTGTTCACCGAACTGTCGGGCGCGGGGGCGGGCACGCAGGTCGCGCAGCTGTGGGGGGCGAGGAACTCCGACCTCATCGCCTACGCAACAAGCGCCGACGCCGCGGCGCGGCAGGGTCTCTCTGAAAACTTCATCACGCGCCTTTATGGCGTGGCGCCGCTTGCCTCGGACAGCGCGCGCGACCAGGTGCTGGCGACGATCAAAGTGATCGACGATCAGCGCGCGAAGAATTTCAAGCTGGTCGCGGGAGACGACCGGGCGGCGGCCGCCGGAATGCAGGCGGTCGCCGACCGGATCGCTTGACGAGCGCGTCTTAGGCCGCCTCAGCCTCCGTGGTGAGCTCAGATCGCGCGTGGATTTGCTGCACCGCGGCCGCGGGCGCGCGCAGAACGACGAGCACAACGAGCAGGGCAAGGTCTAAGCCCCTGCTATTCCGCCCCGTTGGATCAAACGGGGCGGAATCCGCCGCCCGACACATCCCTTTGGATCAAAAGGGACGGAATTCGCAGTCAGTCGAGAGCTGAGGCGATGATCTCCAGCCCGGTGCCGGCGTCTTCGGGGTTCAGCACCAGCGGCGGGCTGATGCGCACCGCGCGGCTCCCCGCGGTCAGCAACAAAAGTCCTCTTTCGAATGCGGATTGCACCAGCTTGGCCGCCTGGTCTGGCGTCTTGAATTCGAGCGCAAGCATCAATCCCATGCCTCGGACGTCCGTGATCTGCGGGTGAGTCGCCGCGATCTCCCGCAGGCCATCCTGCATGACCGCGCCGACTCGCGCTGCATTGTCCATGAGGCCGTCCTCCAGGAGATCGAGCGTCGCGATCCCGGCGGCGCACGCGACGGGGTTGCCGCCGAACGTGCTCCCGTGCGATCCCGGTGGCCAGTTCATCTGCTCCGCGCGAGCGATGAACGCGCCCAGCGGAAGGCCCGACGCGATTCCCTTGGCCAGGCACACGATGTCCGGCTCGACCCCCCAGTGCTCGATCGCGAGCAGCTTGCCCGTACGGCCCATGCCCGACTGCACCTCATCTGCCACCAGCAAGATGCCGTGCTTGAGCGTCAGCTCTCGCAGTCGCGGCAAGAAGTCGTCGGGCGGCACCAGGTAGCCGCCCTCGCCCTGGATCGGCTCGACGAACACCGCCGCCACGCTCTCCGGCGGCGCGACGGTCGCGAACAGCTCCTCGATCCGCGCCATCGTCTCGTCCGTCGTGATGCCGCGGGCTGCGGTCGGAAACGGCGCGTGAAACACCGATGACAACAGCGGCGCGAAGCGGCGCCGCTGGCTTGCTTTGGAGGCGGTGAGCGAAAGCGCGCCGAACGTGCGGCCGTGGAACGCGCCGATGAATGCGATGTAGCTCGGCCGGCCGCTCGTGAAACGCGCGAGCTTCATCGCGCCCTCGATCGCCTCCGCACCCGAGTTTGTGAAGAAGACCTTGGCGGGCGTGCCGGGCAGGATGTTCGCCTCGAGGCGCTCTGCGAGCTCGATCTCGGAGCGGTAGTAGAAATCGGTGCCCGACATGTGGATGAACCGCCTCGCCTGCTCCTCGATCGCGGCCACAACCTTGGGGTGGGAGTGCCCGGTTGTAACAACGGCGATGCCGGCCGTGAAATCGAGGAATCGATTGCCATCCACGTCGGTCACCCAGCAGCCCTCACCCCGCTCCATGACAAAGGGGTAGGCGCGGGTGAAGCTCGGGGACATCGCCCTGGCGTCCCTGGCGATCAGCTCCGCCGCCTTTGGTCCTGGAAGCGGCGTCTGAATGAGGGGCTTCACAGAGCCCGCAACTTAGCAGACAGCCACTACGCAGCGGCACCCGGTTCGTGATCCAATGTTCCGATGGCCAAGGCGACCAAGGGATTCACCATCCGGCCCGCTACTCACGACGACCTCAAGCCGATCGTCGGCCTCTACAACTGGGCCGTCAACCAGACCTTCGCGACCATCGATTCGGAGCCGCTGGACACTGAGGAGGCGGCGCACTGGTGGGAGGCGCATGGCAAGCGCTCCAAGCTCATCGTGTGCATCGACGACAACGGATTGATCGGCTGGGCGCGCCTTTTCCCCTGGAATCAGCGCGGCTTCGACGTGGTCGAGGACCTGGTTTACGTCGACCCGGTGCACCACGGCCAGGGCGTCGGCCGCGCACTTCTCACGGAGCTGATCAAAGAAGCGCGAGGCCTGGGTTACCGCACCATCGTCGCCACGATCGCGACCGACAACCGCGCCGGCCTCGCGCTGCACACGCGGCATGGCTTCGAGGTGGTCGGCACGATCAACAACGCGGCGCACAAGTTCGACCGCTGGATGGACATCACGCTGGTCCAGCGTTCCCTGGAAGGGTAGAACTAGCTCGTCGCGTACGCGGCGGGGTACAGGACTTTCATCACCCCTACCGCCTGCCACTGGCCGATGACCGCCGCGGCCCTCATGTTCTGGCCCTCATCCAGCGACCCATCCGCGCCGAACCTGACGCCGCCTCCGTTGATGCTGTCGCCGGCTGGTACGTCGACCTTTAGCGCGGCGGTGCGTATCGACTCCGACGTGAATGGTCCGGCGAGCGGCGGCAGCACGTCGTGGAACAGCGTCCAGCCGCCGACGAACCCGGCCACCGCCGGAATGTCCATCGAGCTTCCGTAAACAGAGCGCGCCTTCGCCAGCAACGCCTTGCCTGCAGGTGACAGGGCAGCCGGGTTGATGTCATCGTCGGGCTTGTCGGCCGCGTACACGCCCACCGATCCCGACCCGACACGACGGCTGAACTCCTCCATGCAGAAAGCGGAGCTGGTGCCAATCGCGGCTTTGAACGAGACATGGTTTCGCAGCAGCGCCTGCCAGATGGCGACGCCGTCGTCGAGATAGCTGACGTCCCACAGGAAATCCGCGCGAGCGCTCGCGAGCCGCGAAGCAATAACCTCGGCGTCGAATGCGCGCGGGTCGTACTCGATAACATCGACGACCTGGATCCCCATCGTTTTCGCGAGCGCCTCTTCCCCTCCGCCTACTGAGCGCCCATAGACGTCGTTGACGCGAACCACTGCCGCGCGGGGGGCGGAAACTTTCATTTGCGGCACCAGCACGTCATGCGTGAAGGTGACCGCCATGCGTCCCAGCGCGCTCCCGGTCGCGACGGTGCGAAATACGTAGCGACGTTGGGCGGTGATGGGATCGGCAACCGCCCCCGTCTCCCAGTAGACGGTCTTCAGCTCTTCGGCGCGCGCTGAGGCCGCGGCCGAGAGGGTGCTGCCGTAGGTGCCCAGGATCGCCGGCACTTGGTAATCGTGGACGAGCCTGTCGACTGCCGCGCTTGCCTCTTGCGGCGTGGTGGCGTCGATGACCTGAAGCCGGACATGTGTCTTCAGGTCGCCGCTCGATTCCGCCACCGCAAGCGCCGCCCGCACACCGGCGAGCTCCTGCTTCCCACCTGGAGCCTGCGGTCCGCTTAGCGGGTAGATGGCGCCAAGCACCAGGTCGTGGCTTTGACCAGCGGGGGATTGAACGCACGCCGCGAATGCGAACAAGAGGAGAGCAAGGAGCGCAACCAGCCGGGATCTCATCCCGGCCAGAATATCGGTCGCGAGGTCAGGCGGTGGCGGCCTGCATGCCGGCGCCGCGGGCCTCGGCCAGCTGGCGCTCCAGCTTGGGGGCGGGAGCGTAGCCGTAGTTGACGTGCAGCGCGGCGCCGTCCCGCGACATAACCACCGTAGTAGGAAGCGTGTAGACGTGAAAGCGATCGGCCAGCGCGCGTTCCGCGATGGCGTCTACCTTCTCTACGCGCACAGAGCCCAGCTTGGCGAGCGCCGGCTCCTGGTGAGTGCGGCATACGGTGCACCCGTCGCCGGTGAAGTAAAGGATGTACGGCTCGCTCGACGGGGCCGCGACAGCGCCGACCGACCGCGCTCGCGCCCGGCGCGAACGGAAGACCTCCAGGCAGGCGGCGGCGAGCACCACGATGCCCACCACCGCCAGCGCCCAGAGTTGTTGCGACATTACTGAGCCTTGATCAATCCAAATTTGCCGAGCTGGAAGTAGATCTGGCAGCCCACGCAGTATCCGAACGCCAGGTTGACGAAGGCCAGCACCGCGACCAGAAGCGCGAGCGCAAGCCCCACGACGGTGAGCGGCAGCAAGAACACTGACGCGATCGCAAGGACGACTCCGCCCATGCCCTGGGCGAAGTTGTGAGGCTCCGGCCTGTCCTGCACGGGACGCGGCTTGACGATGCCGCGCGGCTTCAGGACTTTGAAGTAGAGCTGCTTGAAGAGCGCGAGCTGCGGGGCGAAGGTGCCCAGCAGCAGCACGATCGCGAGGAGCGGGATCAGCACCAGCAGCGGCCGGTAGAACGCGCTGCCGATGAATGCGACGAGCACGGTCACGACGATCCCGGCCTGGTTGACCTTGAGCGCGGAATGATCGAGGAGCTGCGTTGACATGACTACTTCTCGATCGGGGCCTTGATCGAGCTGCCCCACTCAGTCCACGAGCCGTCGTAATTGCGTACGTCGGGGTAGCCGAGAAGCTCCTTCAGCACGAACCACGTGTGAGCCGACCGCTCGCCGATGCGGCAGTACGCGATCACCTCTCGGTTCGCCGTGATGCCTTTGCCGCCGTAGATGTCCTTCAGCTCGTCGATGGTCTTGAAGGTGCCGTCCTCGGCGTTGACCGCAGTGCCCCAGGGGATGCTCACCGCGGTCGGGATGTGCCCGCCCCGCTGGGCGCCTTCCTGCGGCAGGTTCTCCGGCGCGAGCAGCTCGCCCGAGAACTCCTTCGGCGAGCGCACGTCGACCAGGCCGGCCTTGCCGAGCTTCGATACAACGTGGTCGCGGTAGGCGCGAATGTCTTCCTTCGGCGAGCCGTGGAAGTGATACTCGACGGCGTTGTAGGTCGGGGCGACGGTGCTGTACTCCCGTCCTTCCTTCTCCCACTTGACGCGTCCGCCGTCGATCAGCTGCACCTTGTCGTGCCCGTAGTACTTGAGCGCCCAGTACGCGTAGGCCGCGAACCAGTTGTTGTTGTCGCCGTAGAGCGCGATGTTGGTATCGGGTGTAATTCCGCTGCGTCCGAGCAGGTTGGCAAGTGCCTCCTTGGTGGCGACGTCGCGGTTCACCTGGTCCTGGAGGTCACGCCGCCAGTTCCAGCCCACGGCACCCTCGATGTGCCCCTTCTCGTATGCGGACGGGTCGACGTCGACTTCGACGATGCGAAGTCCCTTGTCCTTTCCATGCTCGGAGATCCACTCGGTGGAAATCAGAGCCTTGGTCGTTGTCGATGAGCTCAATTCAAACCTCCCAAAAATTGCAAATAAGGAACCAACTGGCGAGAGACGAAGACGGTCGAATGGGCGCGCCCTCAGGGGCGCGAGCAGACGGCCGAACTAGCTACAGAAGCAGGCCGGGATATGAACTAGACGCTGGGCAGGCCACGTGAGGTCCCGCATTAGAGGATTAATTCTACTCAACCAGCCTTACGCCGGGTCAATTCCGGATGATTAGGCGCGCTAATGCGAATCGATCTCATCAAGTACCAGGCGCTGGGCAACGACTACTTCGTGCTGGACCTCCCGGCTTCTCTCGACGCGGTGGTCGAGGTGCTGCCCGTGCTGTGCGACCGGCACCGGGGCCTCGGCTCCGACGGACTGCTCGCCTTCGACCCGAAAGCCATGAGCGTGCGGATCTTCAATCCTGACCGCTCCGAGGCCCAGAAGAGCGGGAACGGGCTGCGCATCGCCGCCGCTCACGCCGTGCTCCAGCACGGGGCCGGCGACCGGTTCGAGCTGATGACCGCGGGCGGTCCCAACCCGGTCCAGGTGCTGGCGCGCAACGGCGCCGAGATCGTGACCGAGCTCGACATCGGCCGCCCGTCGTTCCGCGCCGCCGATCTGCCCGCGAACTTCGAGGGAGAGCCAGATCGGGTCCACCTGGAAACGCCGGCCGGCACCGTCGAAGCAATGCTGGTCTCGGTCGGCAACCCGCACTGCGTGGTGTTCGGCCAGCCCGCGACCATGGCGCGCTGCCTGGAGCTGGGCCCGCACCTGGAACGGCATCCCGCTTTCCCCGAGCGGACCAACGTCCAGCTGTTCGAGGTGGTCGACCGCGGCCGGGTCCGCGTGGAGATCTGGGAGCGCGGCGCGGGCTACACGCTCGCGTCCGGCACCAGCGCCAGCGCGGTGGCCGCCGCGTGCATGCGCGCGGGCCTGGTGAACGACGACGTCACGATCGCGATGCCCGGCGGCGACCTGAAGATCCGCCGCGAGATTTCAGGCCACCTGGTCCAATCCGGACCAGCGCGGCGCGTCTACCGGGCGGCCGTCGACCTGACCGACTTCGACTAGGATCGGAAAGTGGACGACGAGCCTCTGGACACGGTCGAGCTGCTCGGCGCGAAGGTCACCTTTGTCCCGATGGACAGCGGGACGCCTTACTCGCTCACCGAGTGGGAGATTCAGGTTGGATCCCAGGGTCCGCCGATTCACATCCACCACGAGACGGACGAGGGGTTCTATGTGATGGAAGGGCACTTTGGTTTCGTGCTCGACGGAGTCACGACCTATGGGAAACCGGGGACGCACGTCCTGGTGCCGAAAGGACATTCACACAGCTTCTGGAACGCGGGAGTCCGGCCCGCCAGGTGCCTGTGCATCGTCTCTCCGCCTGGCCTCGAGCTGTATTTCCGCGAGCTCGCCGCGCGGCTGGGCGTTATCGACTCGCAGGACGACTCGATCGGGCTGCGGAAAAAGTTGTCGGAGAAGTACGACATCGAGGTCGTCGGCCCGCCGACGGGCCTGCCCAAACAGGGCTAGCGCGCTACGTCGGACAGTCGCCCGACTGCAGCCCGCAGCTCCCCCAATCCGCCGACCATCGCGCTCGCGAGTGACGGATCGTCCTTCTCGTGCTGCCGGTTGACCCAGATCCGGGTGATTCCCAGCTCGATTGCCGGCTTGATGTCGTGGAAGTAGCTCTGCGCAACGTGGATCCATGTCTCCGGTGAGATGGAAGACGCAAAGTGGCGGAAGTGCGCAGGGTTGGGCTTGTATGCCGACACATCCTCGGCGGTGACGACCGCGTCAAATGGCACCGGGAGACGCCGCCGCGTGAGCGCGATGAGGTCGCGATCGCAGTTGGTCAGCAGGGCGAGCTTCCAGCCTTGTTCTCGCAGCTCGCCGAGCGCAGGGCCCACGTCTGCGAACGTGCGCCAGTAGGGAATGGTGGACACCAGCGCAGTGGCGTCGTCGGGCTTCAGCTCGAGTGAGAGCTGCCGCGCCGCCCGGCGCGTCGTTTCGGTCAGGACCTCCCTGTAGGGCCGAAACGGCAATTCACGTTCGACCTCGGCTTCGATCGCGCTATACGCGTCGAGGAATTGGGGACCGTGCCCCGGGAACAGCAGCTCCCCCGTGGTCCCGATGCCATGCCGCCAGTCGACCAGGGTGCCGAAACAGTCGAACGTCAGCCACCGGCCGGGCACAGGTTCAGTGTCCGGGCGGGCGGAAGGACACCGTTTTCTTCGCTGCCTGGTCGATCTCTTCGGGCGTCAGCAGTACGGTCGTCCTGTCACGCACCGTGCCGGTGGCCGCCACGATCATCGAGAACGCCGCCGCAGTGACATTGTCCGGCACCTCGACGATGGCGAACGTGTCTTCGGCCCCGAATGCGAAGTAGAAGGCCTCGAGCTTTCCGCCCATTGCCTTCACCGCCGATTCGACCGCTGCTCGCCGGCTGGTTCCACCTTCCTTGAGCACGCCTTTGATGCCCTCGACAGTGTAAGAGCCCTGGATCAAGTACTTAGGCATTGCACTGCCCTCCTGAGCTGACCGATGGGACGGCGTTTCGCGGATTATCGCTCAGGTGAAGTGATGATCCGGATCGATCGTGGGGCGGCGCGCTGCCTTGCGACCGGGGGTTTGAGAGCAGGAGTCGCAGACCCCCACGACCAGGACTTCCGTTCGCAGCGGTTTGAAATGGTGCCCCTCTTCCAGGTGCGTCTCGAGCGCGCTGACCAGCTCTTCCTGGATGTGCAGCACTCCACCACAAACCTGGCAGACCGCGTGGTGGTGATCGCCGCTCGCCAGCTCGTAATACGTCGCGCCCTCGTCGAGGTGGGCGGCGTAGACCGAACCCGATGCGGTCAGAGCTTCGAGCGCTCGATACACGGTGCTGCGAGGAAAACCAGGCTTGCTCTTGTGAATCTCCGCCGCGATGTCCTCCGCGGTGCAGTGCCCGCCGAGGGAGACGATCGCGCTGTAGACCTGTGTGCGCTGCGCGGTCCGGCGCATGCCCGGGGCGAGCATCAGCGGTCGCTGATCACGCGCAGCGTGCGATCCGCCTTGGTCAGCAACCTGCAGCCCGAGCGCTCCACCACCACATCGTCTTCGATTCGCACGCCGCCCCAACCGGGGATGTAGATACCGGGCTCGACGGTGAACACCATCCCCGCTTCGAGCACGGTGGCCGAACCTGGATCGAGGCTCGGGTCTTCGTGCTCCTCCAGGCCGAGACCATGCCCGGTCCGGTGGAAGAAGCGATCGCCCATGCCTGCCGAATCGATCACATGCCGCGCGGCCGCGTCGACAGCACCGGTCGTGGCGCCGGCATGCACAGCAGCGATTGCAGCGTCGTGCGCCTCGAGCACGAGACGGTGGATCTCGGCGTGCTTTTCATCCGGTTCGCCGATCAGAGCCATGCGCGTCGTGTCCGCTTTGTATCCGTCGAACGCGGCGCCGAAATCGAGGAGGACGAAATCGCCCGCGCTCAGCTTGCGACCCGTCGGACGCATGTGGGGCAGCGCCGAGTTGGGACCGGACTGGACGAGGCTCTCAAACGCGAGAGTTCCGTCGCGCGCGCCGATGGCCGCGCCGATGAGGACGGAGACCTCGAGCTCCGACTGGCCCGGACGAAGTAGGTCGATGATCTCCTCGCCGACCGCGTCCGTGATCGCCGCCGCGCGCGCCAGCTTTTCGAGCTCGGCAGGGTTTTTGATCCGCCGGAGGCGGCGCAGCTCAGGGCTCATGTCAACCATTGCCCGCACCACGGTGCGGGCGAACAATATCTCGGCCGCCTGGAGGCTCAGGTGCTCTTTCTCGACGCCGACCTCGGCACAGCCTTCAAGCGCGGCGCGCACCAGCGCGTAAGCGTCCTCGCCGTCGCGCCACGAGACGATCTCGGCATGGTCGGCGACGTGGCCGGCGGCCTTCTCGCGCTCGATCGCCGGCACGATGAGGGTCGTTCGATCTGGCCGCACAGCGAGCGCCATCAAGCGTTCGAAGGGTTCGGCATGGAACCCCGTGAGATACGCGATCGACACCGGCTTGGTGACATAGGCGGCTCCCAGGTTGTGCCGGGCCATCCAGGCGCGAAGGTCCTCGAGCGGCGTCATCGCGGTGACGCTAATCAATGCCCACGATACGCACGCTGTACGAGCCGTTTGGCGTTTTGACCTCGACCTCTTCGCCGACCTTGTGCCCGATCAAGGCCTTGCCCAACGCGGACTCGTAGCTGACCCTTCCCGCTTTGGGGTCGGCTTCGGCAGGTCCGACGATCCGGTACTTCTCCTCGCCGGCGCCGTCCTCGCTGAACCGCACGGTGCTGCCCATGTCCACGACGCCGGTCCTCTGTTTGGTCTCGATGAGGACGTGGTTCTTGACGATCGCCTCGAGCTCGTTGATCCTCGCCTCCATCATTCCCTGCTCGTTCTTGGCGGCGTGGTACTCGAAGTTCTCCGACAGGTCGCCGAATTCGCGGGCGGCTTTGATCTTTGCGACGATGGCGGGCCGGCGGACTTTGATGAGCTCATCCAGCTCTTTCCTCACCGCCACGAGCCCCTCGGGGGTGATGTGGACGTCATTGGTCATCGTTGGAGTCTAGTTCTCATGCGCCCTGCGCGCGCCCGGCGTTCTAAGGCGCCCGGCGGGCGCAAGGTTCCCTTTCGTCGTTCGTATACAGTCCCGGCATGAGGAGGCTCCTGCTCACGGTCGGCATGCTGCTGATGGGCATGGCCCTGGTCGGCGGTGCGGCTGCTGCCCTCGTGCCCACCTCCCTGCTGCCGCTCGACCAGGAGGTCGGGACGCACACCTCGGCGGCGGGCGCCGTGCTCGGCATCGGGCTGATGGCCGCGGCGGTCAACCCGAGGGGCAACGTCGGCTGGGTTCGGGCGGGAATCCTGTACGGGTTCGTCGTCCTCGCTTTCGAAGCCGGGGCTTACTACCTGTGGCGCGCACCGTTCCACGTTGGCCCAGTGTTTTTCGGGCTGGCATTCAGCTTGCTGCTGATCGCCACCTACCCGCAGCGTCAGCAGCTCGTGCCTTCGACCTCCCGCAAGCCAACCTCGGTCGAACCGGCGGAACCGGCGGTGACCAAGACGCCGGCGCCCACTGACGCGACGAAGAGTGAGGAAGAGGCCGCGTCTAAGTCTTAGGAACCAGCGCCTGGACTTCGGTCATCATTCGCCGCTGCAGCAAGAACGACACTCCATATACCGCCGCCCCGAGGGCGGTGCCGGCCAGCACGGCCAGGGTCGCATGAAGCAGCGGCGGATTGATCGGAGACAGGGCCACCGCGTCGTCGCCGATGACGGCGCCGAGTGTCAGAGCGACCGGCGTCAACAACGGCAGCAGCTGGAGGCGTCTCATGACCGGCGGCACCGGCGGCTCCACTCGACCCACCATGCGCTGGCCCATCACCCCCACCGACTTGACGTGGCGCAGGTGCGGCGTCACGGTCAGGACCACGTTCACCTGGTTGCCGGGCACCTGCTTCAGGCGCGCCGGCGCCACCAGGTACTGCTCCACCCCGCCCCGCGTCTGGACCATCATCATGCCGAGCCCGATCGAGGTACTCACGGAACTGGCCCCCACCAGCTGTCCCTGCACGAGCCTGCCCTCGGCCTTGCGATCCTTGAGGGCGAGCCGGAAACCCGGCGCGACAAAGCTCGCCAGCAGCGCGATGGGCAGCACCCACGCGAGCGATGCGGCGATCGCCACCGGCCATCCGTACATCGGGGGTATGAAAATCAGGCAGGCGGCGATGATCGCGAGGCAAAGAACACCGACGGCGACCGCGATGTAGCCCGTGCGGACCACAAAGTCCGGCGCGTAGCCCTGCAGCATTCCGCCCGCCTGGACGTACCGCTCGCGCTGCTTGCGCGTCTGGCCCGCAGTCGCGGCGCCTGCTTTCGGCTGCACCTGGCGAACCTGCTGGCGGACCTGCCTGAGCTGTTTCTTACCCACTTCCTCTCGGAGAGAGTATCGGGCCGGGATAGGTGATGCGGGACGGGACCTATGACGAGCGCTGGGACGGGTCGACCGCCGGCACCAGCACGCGCTTGGTGTAGCTCGCGCCGTTGACTGTGAACTTGCCGGAGAACAGGATGGCGGGCTCGTAGAAGCTGTGGTCGCCGGCAACCACGAGGGCGTAGACGAGCTCGGCGTCAGTGAGCGCCACGGTGGGAGGGTTGACCGCCCCGGCGGGAAGCGGAGACGACGCCAGCGCAGACCGCACCGCCTCGTCGGCGGAGATGATCGCGTAGCTCGCCGGCTCGAGCTCCAGCGGCAGCGACCCGTTCGCCCCGGTCGGCGCGTTGCCCTTCAGGTCGACCTCGAGGCCGGAGCGCGCACCCCTGGCGTCGATCACGTACGCGTTCCCGTAGCCCGCGACGGCGAACTGGCGCAAGAACATCACCTTCGTCTGATCGCCCTGCGTGATCTCGGTCGTGTACGGCCAGGTCGGCACCAGGTTGTGCTCAGCGAGGAACACGGTCGCGACGTCGACCGGCCCGCCTGCCGCGTCGACCGGCTGGAGTGAGGTGATCGGAAGCAAGACGAAGGCCGGCTCATGCGCCGGCGTCAGGACGGTGCCACGCACGCGGAGGCTGAAATCCCTCGTCTCGTATGACCCCAGGTATCCGGAAGGACGGGCCTGGAGGATCGCGCCGAGCGAGGTCGCGAATTGATCGGCGATATTGGTGGAAGGCTCGTGGTACCGATACACCGGCGCGCTCCCCAGGGTGAGCGCAAGCTTCCCAGTCCACGTCAGCGTGACCGGGCCGGCGTACTGGCCTCCTGGCGCCGCCGCGGCGGATGGTTGGGCCGTCGGGGCGGCTGAGTAGCCACCCCCAGGCCCCGACTTGGTGGGCGAGGCGGCATACAGCGCAGGCGCCGGCAGCTTGCCGAAGGCACCACGCGCGATCGCGGTGTCGGACCTGGACGAGTACTGCGAGCCCGGCGCGGTGGCACTGCCGCCGAGACGAATGTGGCTCAGGCCGCTCATCGTCACGACGCCCACGCCGATGATCACCACGAGCAACGCGGCCACCGCGGCCGTCGGGACCGCGGGCACCGCCCGAATCCCCCGGACCAGGCCTTGCCAGGCATCGCGCAGGCGCGTCCCGGCCGGCCGGCGGGCCTGCATGCGTGACCACAGCTCGTCCTCGAAACCGGCTCGCGGACGCGTCGTTTCGAACGCATCGTCGAGCTGCCGCTGCAGCGCCGCCAGCTCCAGGTCGTCCTCGTGTTCGCTCATAGGGGTCCCCGAAAAATCCCCAAATGTTTTGGGGTGATCACACGCTCTCCTTCGCCACCGCTTCTTTCAACGCCTTGAGTGCGCGGTGATAGAGCATCTTGGCCGCGTCCTCGCTGCATTTCAGCAAGACCCCGACCTCCTCGAAGGTGAGGCCCGAGTGGCGCAGCGAGATCGCGTCCCGCTGCCGCTCCGGCAGCTGCGCTACTCGCTCGAGCAGCGCCCTGTACTGGATCCGCTCTTCCGCCTCGGTCGCAGGATCGGCCTCAGCCACCGGCTGGTGCTCGATCGTCCGGCGTAGCCGCTCGCGCCGGCCGTGGGCGCGAAAGTGGTCGAGAGTCGCGTTGCGGGCGATCCGAAACAGCCAGGCGGCCGGCGTGGTGTTGCGCACCTCAAACCGCGCGTAGGCCTGGTAAGCGTTCATGAAGACCTGGGCCGTGATGTCCTCCGCGTCGGCCGAGCTCTGGACCTGCGCCCGGACGTAGGCGTAGATCCGGCCCAGGTAGGCGCGGTAGAGATCCTCGAATTGGGGCCGGTCGGCGACCACAGCCGGCTCATGGTAGGTGGAGTGTCCTGCGGTGGGAGTCGCGAAGCATATTCGCGGCACTGGCGGCCGGTGCCAAGGAAGGGGTGGCGCGAGGAGGAGCGCGTCCGTCGATGCGCGACGACAAGCGCCGGGCCCCCTGACGCCGGCATCAACGCCGCCCGGGGTCCCCGCGAAATCGCAGATTTCGTGGGGTGGGATGGCGTCCGGCCGCCTCGGCCGATGAAGATGCGAGCGACTCTCCGCCGCAGGACACATAGCACCGTATTTGAGGCAACGCCGGGCACATCCCCGGTGTAACGCCTACGCCGACCCTAAGCCTTAAGTGCGGCGCCGACCTCCACCGGACGGTTCGTGAAGATCGAGTCGGGCCGGCAGTACTTGCACCAGGCGATGGCGGCGGCGTCATCCACCGTCCAGACAGCCACGGCACCGCCGGACGCATGGATGTCCTTGACCAGCTGAGGGTCCATCGCTCCCCAGTGCGGCGAGAAGACGTCCGCGCCGGCCTCCTTCAACATGCGGGCCGGGTCGATCGGCCGTGCGCCCTCGAGGATGCCGAGCTGCAGCTTGGGTTCCATCTGTCGCAGGGTCCGGATCGAGGGATGGTGGAAGGAGATCACCGCGCATTCCGCGACCGCGCCCAGCTGGCGGAGCATCGCCACCAGCTTGTCCTCGAGACCCGGGTACTGGATCGGGATCTGCTTGATCTCGATCACCAGCCCCACCTTTCCAAGCGCGAGCTCGACGACCTCCTGGAGCAGCGGGATCCGCTCTCCATGGCCCGCGTCGAGGCGGCGGAGCTCGGCGGCTGTGTGGTCGCGGACGAGCCCTTTGCCGTTGGTCGTGCGCTCCAGCGTGTGATCGTGGATGACGACCAGCCGGCCATCCGACGAGAGATGGACGTCGCATTCGATCAGATCGCAACCGGCCGCAATGGCCGACCGGAACGAGCGCATCGTGTTCTCGGGATGCTCGGCCGGGTTGCCGCGATGGCCACCGAGCAAGGGGCGGCCTTCGTCGTGCGCGGCTTCGTAGCGGTCCTGTATCGATTGAGTCAAGCGCCGGTCAGTCTAACGGCGCGCACGGCCCAAACTCGCGTTCAGCAATTGCTTACCGGAGTTGGCACTTTTTGTTAGCAAACGCCAACCGGGAGCCGCAGTTCCTTGGCTATAGTGCTTGGGTGACCTCAGACCGCGCAAACACCATCCGCGAACTCCACGCAAGCGGGCACAAACGCGAAACCGTCAAGCAGGAAATGCGGCGCAACCTGCTGACCCGCCTTCGCTCCGGCGAGCCGCTGCTCCAGGGCATCGTGGGCTACGACGAGACAGTGCTGCCGCAGCTGGCCAACGCGGTGATCTCCGGCCACGACGTGATCCTCCTCGGTGAGCGCGGCCAGGCAAAGAGCCGGATCATGCGCACGCTGGTCACGCTGCTCGACCCGCAGGTCCCGGCCATCGCTGGATGTGAGATCAACGACCACCCGTACGCGCCGATCTGCCGTCGCTGCCTCGACCTGGTCGCGAAAGGAGAGGACAACGTCGAAGTGGTGTGGATCGACCGCGACACCCGTTACGGCGAGAAGCTGGCCACGCCGGACATCTCGATCGCCGACCTCATCGGAGAGGTGGATCCGATCAAGGTGGCCGAGGGACGCTATCTCGCCGACGAGCTCACGATCCATTACGGCCTGCTGCCGCGCACGAATCGCGGAATCTTCGGCATCAACGAGCTGCCCGACCTGGCGGAGCGCATCCAGGTGGGCCTGCTCAACATCATGGAAGAGAAGGACGTGCAGATCCGCGGCTATCGCGTGCGGCTACCGCTCGACCTGTTCGTGATCGCGAGCGCAAACCCCGAGGACTACACGTCACGCGGCCGCATCATCACGCCGCTCAAGGACCGATTCGGTTCGCAGGTGCGCACGCACTACCCGCTGACCACCGGCGAAGAGATGCAGATCATGGAGGCCGAGAAGAACCCGATCCCGGAGGACTTTGAGCTGATCTTTCCTACCTTTATGAAGGAGATCGTCGCGGAGCTCACACACCTCGCCCGGCGCAGCCCGCACATCTCTCAGTCGTCGGGCGTGTCGGTGCGCATGTCGATCGCGAACTACGAGAACATCGCCAGCAACTCCATTCGGCGAGCGGCGCGTCTCGGGGAGACGCTCGCGGTGCCTCGGATCACAGACCTGGCGTTTCTCGCCTCGTCCACCGCGGGGCGCGTGGAGATCGAGGCGCTCGATGAGGGGAAAGAGGAGCAGGTGCTGTCGCGCCTGGAGCGCGGCGCGGTGAGCGCGGTCTTCAGCCGGCACTTCTCCGCCGCCCAGTTCGACGGCGTCGTCGCCAAGTTCGAAGAGGGCAGCATGCTCGAGGTGGGTGAAGGGATCCCGGCGCGAACCTACGCGCGCGCTTTCGGTGAGCTCGAAGACCTCTCCATTGCGCTGAAGAAGCTGGGCCTCCCGGACCGGCCCGAGGTCAGGGCTTCGGTGATCGAGTTTCTGCTCGAAGGCCTGCACCTGAACAAGCGGCTGAACAAAGACGAAGTGGACGGGAGAGCGGTCTACCGCCGCTGACCCGTCGCGGGGACCGCGTGCTGCTGGAAGGCGATGTCTTGATGTGCCTCCGACTGGATATACGGCCCCGCTGAACTCAAATGACCTGGGGAGCGGAGTGGGCGCTCCTATCGACTCGGGACCGCTGCAGTGGCGTAACGTGGGTTCGTGCTGATCGTTTCCCATACTCGAGGAGGTGCTCGATGAAGATCGCCTGCGTACTCGGTCCGA
>DATCPI010000103.1:0-1734 GCA_036570165.1 Candidatus Dormiibacterota bacterium
GAGACGAGGAGTCGTAGCCGATGATGCACGAGCCCGAGAAGTCTGACGCCGTCGTAGTAGCCGTGAAGCCGGCGAACAAGGCGGAGCGATCCGCGGCGGAGCTGGTGGAGCCAAGGACGGCGACCAAGGGGAACGTGGACCAGCAAAGCACGCGCCGGGCGCAGGACCGGGCAAGCGTGTCACAGGCGCTGGAACGCATACGGACAGCCGCACGGCAAAGGAAGAAGGCGAGGTTCACCTCACTCCTGCACCATGTCGATCCCGCCATGCTGAGAACGGCGTTCTACGCGGTGAAGCGTGACGCCGCGCCCGGCGTCGACGGGATGACATGGGAAACCTACGAGCAGGACCTCGATCGCAGGATCGAGGCGCTGCACGCTCGGATCGGCAGAGGCGCGTACCGGGCGCTGCCGTCCCGTCGGAGCTACATACCGAAGGAAGACGGCAGCAAGCGCCCGCTCGCGGTCGCCGCACTCGAAGACAAGATCGTCCAGAGAGCGGTCGCGGCGGTGCTGAGCGCGATCCACGAGGAGGATTTCCTCGGGTTCTCGTATGGATTTCGGCCGAAGCGCAGCCAGCACGATGCGCTGGATGCGCTGATCGTCGGGATCAGTAGCAGGAAGGTGAACTTCATACTCGACGCCGATATTCGGTCGTTCTTCACGGAGGTCTCCCAGGAATGGGTCGTCTGCTTCCTGGAGCACCGGATCGGCGACAAGCGCATCATCCGGCTCGTCCAGAAATGGCTGCGAGCCGGCGTCCTCGAAGACGGGATCGTGACGATCGAGGAAAAGGGGACGGGCCAGGGCTCGGTTATTTCGCCGCTGCTCGCAAACGTCTACCTCCACTACGTCTTCGACCTCTGGGCCGAGCGCTGGCGACGGCGCGAGGCCACGGGTGACATGATCATGGTCAGGTACGCCGACGATACTGTCGTTGGCTTCCAGCATGAGAGTGACGCCCGGCGCTTCTGGGACGCGATGCGCGACAGGCTGCGGGAGTTCTCGCTGTCGCTTCATCCGGACAAGACCCGCCTGATCGAGTTCGGCCGCTTGGCGGCGCAGAACCGCGAGAAGCGCGGGCTCGGCAAGCCGGAGACCTTCACGTTTCTGGGCTTCGTGCTCATCTGCGGCAAATCTCGACGGGGAGCCTTCCAACTTCAGCGGAAGACCCGGCGCGACCGCATGCGGGCCAAGCTGCAGGAAATCAAGGCGGAGCTGCGGCGACGAATGCACCAGACTATCCCAGCTCAGGGACACTGGTTGAGGCAAGTCGTTACAGGCCACTTCGCCTATTATGCGGTACCCACAAATAGCCGAGCGCTTTCAGCGTTCCGGCATTACGTGGCCGATCTCTGGCGTCGAACGCTTCGGCGGCGCAGCCAAAAGGACGGCTTCACATGGGATCGGATGACGAAACTGGCCGACGGCTGGCTTCCCGTGCCGCGTATCCTTCATCCCTGGCCCGATCAACGCTTCGCCGTCAAACACCCGAGGTAAGAGCCGGATGCCCGAATCGGGCCTGTCCGGATCTGTGCGGGGGGTGCCCAGCAATGGGCATCCCTACCGCGAACCTGCACCCACCCCGGCGGTTCACCCCGACCGCCCTGAACGCGAGGTTTGCGCCGGATTGCCGCCGTTTCAAGGGAATTCAGTGCTGCGGGCCGCGGGGGCTGCTGCCCTACCGTCCATCTTCGCCAGCTGCGGCCGGCCAAATCACTCTATTTCCACACTC
>DATCPI010000104.1:0-18056 GCA_036570165.1 Candidatus Dormiibacterota bacterium
GTAGAGCTTCGGCTCGACCGCTTTCTGGCCCATCATGGGCAACCCCTCCGACTAGGACGTGGACGGCAACAGGAAGGTTCGCCATATTTTCTGCGATTAGACCGAGTTCGGCAACAGCCCCATGGTGGTAGTGGCAGAGCAAGACCTCATTCGCGATGTCGTTCGGGCCGCCTCTGGCCCAGAAGATGATGTGATGCGGACTGGTCCAGTTGACCGGCCGGTCGCAGCCGGGGAAGCGGCAGCCATTGTCTCTCACTCTCAGCGCCCTCCGCATCGGAGCCGAGGTCACTCGCGTCGCCCGCCCAACATCGATCACCATCGAGTCGGCCAGCAGCACGCGCGAGATGGTGCAGTCGCAAGCGATTCGCTCCATCGTCTTCGATGAGATCGGAAGCCCGAACTCGAGCTCAGACGGCGGCACCCCGACTTCGCCTTTCAGCGCTTCGAGGGTGGTCGTCACCGTGACGTGCGGGCGGACACCGTTGCGCCGAGGCAGCGTGCCCTGGTCCATAACGTGATGCAGCACTTCGGCGAACGCGTCGTGCGTCCGCTGCCCACCCGACCGATCATCCTCCGGACCTCGCGGCTTGGACAACGGATCCGTGGCCGTCTTGAATGCAGCTCCGCACTCAGGGTCGAGGACGCCGTCGACCGCGTACATACCGTCTGGCATCACGCTGACGTGCAGCCGGCGCCGCGTGTAGTCGGCCTCCGCCTCTTCGAAGAAGCGATCCGGGTCGGCGGCATGCTTCGCGCCATTGCAAAGCTTGCGCAGGTCGAAGACCGAGTAGTCCCGAGCGTGACCAAGCATCTCTTCTTCGTCGAAGAGCCATTGCTTGTCGCCAAGCCACTCGCGCAAGTGGCACAGCAACGACGCTGACTGGTAGCCGATCTCGCCGCTGCTCAGTGCCGCGGCGACCTTGGGTAGCTCTTCCATCTGCTTGCCGACGCGCAGCCGGTCGGCCGCGGCAGTCACCGACAAGTTGCAGGTTCTGCTGATCCAGGTGGCGGCGGAGATGGCTCCGCTGACAAGATGGTCGCCTCTCTGGTGAGCCCTGCGTGCCATCGCCGAGAACTCGCTCTCGAGCCCATCTATGCCGGCGCGCAGGCTCTGCAGATCATCCTCGCGCGGATCCACCTCGCGAGCCTGATATTTGCGGATCGCCTGACGCAGTTCGTCGAGGGGTGTGCCCCCCTCCCCCAACATGATGTAATAGTACCAAACATATGTTTGGAGGGCAATAGTTTACTGGGTCAATTTCGCCCCTGCAACACAATTACTCCGAGCGGAGCATCTCCCCACGCGGCCACGCATCACGCCCTTTTCCCAGTCCTTCTTCCGTGGGTCGTCTCAGGCTTTGGGATGCGAGCCCGGCGACTCCCCCGCCTCCTGCTCGCGCAGATGGTTCGCCACGTCCCAGGTCCAGAACTCGACCACGTGGATCAGCGCCGCATCGCACGCGCGATCTCGCGCTTCGCGTCGCGTTCGGCGGTCGCCTCGCGCTTGTCGTATTCGCGCTTGCCGCGCGCCAGACCCAGCTCAACCTTCGCGTGGTTGCGCTTGAAGTACACGCGCAGTGGGATCAGCGTGTAGCCCTTCTGCCGCACCTTCCCGATCAGGCTCGCGATCTCTCTGCGGTGCATCAGCAGCTTGCGCGGGCGCGTCGGCTCCACGTTCATGAGACTGGCCTGCTCATAAGGCGAGATGTGCACGTTCTCGAGCCACGCCGCATTTCCGTCGATGCGTACGAACCCGTCACGCAAGTTGGTCCGCCCGCTGCGCACCGACTTCACCTCCGATCCGGTGAGCATGATCCCGGCCTCGAGCTTCTCGTCGACGAAGTAGTCGTGGTAGGCGCGACGGTTGACCGCGACGTCCCGCTCGCGATCTCGATCTTTCTCAGGCATCCGACAGCACCTGCTTGGCCGGCGCGGGTCGCTTCCCCGGCAGCTGCACTATGTCCGGCACGTAGCGATCCCCTTCCACGTGCCCGCTCAGGATCTTGACCCTTCCCCGGTACGTCGGCAGCGTGACTCCCGGCCAGGGTTGGAGCGCGCGCACGTGCCTGTCGATCTCTCCAGGTCCGATGTTCCATTCGAGCTCGCCATCCTCGCGCCGCAGTCGAGGCGCGAGGGTCGCCCGCTCGTGGTCCTGGTCGATGGGCCGGATGCTCTCGAGGCGCGCCAGAGTGGCGACCAGCAGCTCGGCACCGATTGCCGCCAGGCGTCCGGTCAGCGAAACCGCGTCCTCGCCGTCGGCGATCGCGCTCCTGCGCGAGGCGAGGATCGGGCCGTGGTCCAGCTGCTCATCCATCCGCATGATGGTGACGCCGGTCTCGCGATCGCCCGCGAGAATCGCGCGGGCCACGGGCGCTGCGCCGCGGTAGCGAGGCAGCAGGGATGCATGCACGTTCACAGCTCCAAGTTTGGGGATCGCCAGCACCGACGGCGGGATGATCTGCCCGTACGCGACGACGACCAGTTGGTCGGGCGACAGGCGGCGCAGGATCGCCACCGCCTCCGGTTCGCGAATCCGCTCCGGCTGGTAGACCTTCAGGCCGAGTTCCTCGGCCGCCTTTTTCACTGGCGGCGGAGTCATCTTCAGCCGGTGCCCTGGCTTGTCCGGCTGCGTGATCACCAGCTGGATCTGGTGGCCGGCGGCGTGGAGCGCGCGCAGCGAGGGCACGGCGAACTCGGCCGTGCCGGCGAAAACTATCTTCAGGAAGGCCCTAGTGCCTCGAACCGGGGATCCGCAGCATATTCGCGGCACTGGCGGCCGGAGCCAAGGAAAGGGTGTCGCGGCTAGGAGCGCATTCCCAGACGCGTGACGACGCCGCAACGGGCCCCTTGACGCAGGCTTCAGCGCCGCAGGCGCCCGGCCGCCCGGGCCGTCGAAGATGCAAGGAGCTTCCGGTGCGGGGCACTAGATCAACCCGAGGCCGCAGCGACGGCTTCTTCCTTTTCCTCCTCGGAAGCCAGGTCCTCGACGCGACGGAGGGTACCGAGGTCGGTCAGACGGTCGGTGTAAAGAATGCCGTCGAGATGGTCGAGCTCGTGCTGAAAGGCTCGCGCCGTGAAGCCTGACGACTTGATCCGCACCTCTTTGCCCCGGCGGTTTCGGCCCTTGACCACGACCGTCTCGTGGCGGGCGACCTCGCCGACCCAACCCGGGTTGCTCAAGCAGCCCTCGGGGCCGACCTGCGTGCCCTCGAACTTGACGATCTCGGGATTGACCAAGCCCCAGATCTGGTTGTCGTCTCCCTTGACGACGCAAACCCGAAGCGCCACTCCGATCTGGTTCGCCGCCAGGCCGGCGCCCGGCGCCGCAAGCATTGTCTCTGCCAGATCGTCGATCAATCGCTGGATGGACATGTCCACGCGCGCGACTTTCTTCGCCTTTTCGCGAAGCGCGGGATGCTCGAACGTGAGGATGGGTCTGACGGCCACGAGATCGATTTTACCCGCGGCCTTATGGAGCCTAATCGTCTTAAGTCATCTGAGTTGAGCTAGGCGAGCCATTGCGCGTGGCGCATCACGTCACGGCCCTCGAGCTCGTCATAGCCGCGATAGGCCTGAATCCGGGTCGGGCGCAGGCGGTAGAAAGCCCAACCCTCCCCCACCTCCCGAGGATCCCATCCGACCGCCGCAGAGAAGCCTTCGGCAAGTTCCGATGCTTCGTTCGCGGGCGCGCTCTCGACGAACTGAGCGTCGATCATGATCGCGTCGGCCGGAGACCCGGCCGCCAGCCTGACACTGGGTCCGGCCGCGAGATTCGCGGCGGTGCGGCTGGTGGCGGTGGTCGCCACGACCACGTCCGTGCCGTCCCACCACCCCGAGACTGCGATCAGGTGTGGCTTGCCCTCAGCGTCCGCGGTTGCAAGCCACAGGTCACCCTGAAGTTCGAGCGCCGCCAGCACGTCAGCCTTGCGCGTCTCAACACTTCTCAGCTCCGTCATCGAGCGCTCCTTTACGTCACAGGATCGACGTCGTAGCTCCAGCCCTTTCCCCGCGGCGCCAAGTGACGAGCCCGCTCGAGCCCGTCTCCTTTCAATGTGACCTGCCAACGGTACTCGCCCCGCAGGCGGTGGATGAACGCCGGCGCCGGACCCATGACCCGAATCCCTTCGATGCCCTCCTTCAGGAAACCGGCCGCGATCGACTCGGCGGCCTCCCGCGCGGAAGCCGCTGCTCGGGCATCGTCCGCGTCGGTCCTCGTGAGCACCGCCAGGTCCGCGAAGGGTGGAAAGGAAAACGCTTTGCGCGCGGGAAGGTCGGCGGCGTAGAAGCCCTCGTAGTCCCCGACTGCCGCCCAGCGAAGGCTGTAGTGCTCCGGATTGCTCGTCTGCACCACGACGCGAGATTCCCTGCCGTCCCGCCCCGCCCGCCCCGCTACCTGCACCACCAGCGCGAATGTGTTCTCCGCCGACCGGTAGTCCGGGAAGTGCAAAGGCAGGTCCGCATCGACCACGCCGACGCAAGTCACGGCCGGCAGGTCGAGGCCGCGAGCCACCAGCTGCGTGCCGACCAGGATGTCCGCCCGGCGCTCGCTGAACGTCTCCCAGATGTCGAAGTAAGAGTCGGGCCCACGCGCCGCATCGCTGTCGAGGCGCAGCACGCGCGCTTGCGGCCACAGCTTTTTGACGATCGTCTCCAGCCGCTGCGTCCCCATTCCCATCCCTTTGATGTTCCGGCTGCCGCAGTGATCGCACACCACCGGCATCGCGCGCGAGTAGCCGCAGTAGTGACACACGAGGCCGTCGATCTCGGCGTGCTGCACAAGGGCCACTGAACAGCCCAGACATTGCACGGACTTGCCGCAATCCCGGCACAGGACGAACGTCGACATGCCACGGCGATTCAGATAGAGAATTACCTGCTCTTCGTTCGCGAGCGTCTTGCCGATCACCTCGACCAGGCGGTGCGACAGCGGCTGGCGGTTGCCCTGGGCAGCCTCGTCTCTCATGTCGACGAGCTCCACCTCGGCGTCGCGGCCGCGCACCCGCCTGGTCAACTTCGCCAGCGCCATCTGACCCTCGGCGGCTTCGTGATACGTCACGACGCTGGGCGTCGCCGAGCCCGCCACCAGCCGGGCGCCGGTCACCATGGCCAGCCGCCGGGCGACCCAGCCCGCCTCGTATCGCGGGGTGCGGTCCTGCTTGTAGGCTGCCGAGCCCTCTTCGTCCAGGCAGATAAGGCCGAGCCGCGGAATCGGCGCGAACACCGCCGAGCGGCTGCCGAGCACGACCTGCGCCTCACCTCGCCTCGTCCGCCACCACTGCTGCGCCCGCTCGAGCTCGGTGAGCTGGCTGTGCAGCACGGCGATGGGAGCGTTCAGCCGCGCGCGCACCCGCTGGACGAGCGGCGGCGTGAGCGAGATGTCGGGCACGAGGAGCAGCACGCGAAGTCCTTCGGCGAGCGCGCGCTCCGCGGCTGCCAGGTAGACCTCCGTCTTGCCGCTCGCGATGACCCCGTGCAGGAGAGTGACCTGGTTGGAGCCGATCACGTCCAGCGCTGCCTGCTGCTCGCCGGTGAGCGCTGGTGCTGGTGATGACGACGCCGGCCCGGTGGCAAGCTCCACCAACCGGCTGTGGCGCCGCTGCCGGGTGGACGCTTGTGACCCGATGGTCCCCGTTGTCCGTACTCGCGGAGGGAGCATCGCCCGGAGGCACTCGATGAGCGGCAGCCAGTAGTGGTCGGCTACCAGACGCGCCAGCTCGACCTGGTGCGGCAGCAGCAGCGGCTCGCTCCCGGCGGTCGCGATCGGTTTGACTTCCACGCCCGGGTCCTCGGTCGCGAGCGAGACCACGAAGCCGTACGTGCTTCGCCTGCCGAAGGGAACCGTGACGCGGTGTCCCGGCACGACGTCCACTCCCTCAGGGACGGCGTATGTGTACGTTTCGCGGCCAGACCCGCGCGCCGCCTCGACCGCCACCTCGGCGTACAGCAACTAACAGTGTCCGGCGACGGAGGTCCGCAGCATATTCGCGGCACCGGCGGCCGGTGCCAAGGAAGGGGTGGCGCAACGAGGAGCGCATCTGTCGATGCGTGACGAGGAAGCGACGGGTCCCCTGACGCCGGCATCAGCGCCGCAGGCGCCCGGCCGCCTGGGCCGATGAAGATGCAAGGAACTTCCGGCGCTGGGCACTGAAGACTTAGGTCTTCTTCAAACGGGGGACCACCAGGTCCAGGATGTGATCCGCCATCTCGCGCTTGGTCATCTTCTCGAGCTCGTGCCGCGAGCCGTCGGTGAAAAAGACGATCCCCGCGTTGTGATCGCTGCCGAAGCCGACGTCCTTTCGCGAGATGTCGTTGGCGACGATCGCGTTCAGGCCCTTGCGCTTCATCTTCTCCACGGCTTTCTCGGACAGGTCGGAATCCTCCGCCGCGAAACCAACGCGAAAGACACCCGCGGCATCACTCTCGGCGCCGAGAGTTGCGATGAGGTCGGGGATCGGCTCCAGCTCCAGGGTCAAGTTGGGCGTTTCCTCGCGGCGGATCTTCCGCTCCGCCAGCCTGGCCGGGCGAAAATCCGCCACCGCTGCGGCCATCACCAGCAGGTCCGCGCCCTTGATCGAGGACCTCAGCTCCGCCAGCATCTCGTCCGCCGTCGCGACCTCCCTGACCTCAACACCGTGATGCTCGGGGTGGCTGGCGGTGGAGACGAGCGTCACATGCGCGCCGCGGTCGGCGGCCGCGGCGGCGAGGGCAAAGCCCATCTTCCCGCTCGAATAGTTGCTGATGAAACGCACGGGGTCGATCGGCTCGCGCGTCCCTCCGGCGCTCACGACAACACGCCGGCCCGCCAGGTCGTAGCGTGATCGCACCGCCTCCGCCATTGCCTTGAGGAGCTTCGAAGCATCGGCCAGGCGTCCGGTGCCCACATGACCGCTGGCGAGATGTCCTGTCTCCGGCTCGACCACGGTGATCCCCCGTCGCCGAAGGAGGTCGATGTTCTCCTGGACGGCGGGCTTCGACCACATCGCGTCGTTCATCGCGGGCGCGACCACCACGGGGCACCGCGCCGCGAGCAGTGTGGCGGTGACGATGTCGTCGGAGCGGCCGCCCGCGACGCGCCCGATGATGTTCGCCGTCGCCGGTGCGAGCAGGATCAGCTGCGCCCAGTCGCCAAGCGCCACGTGGGGTTCCGGCGAACCGTCCGCCGACCACAGCCCGGTCAGCACGGGGTTGCCGGTGACGCCCTGGAATGACGGAGCGCCGACGAATCGCGTCGCGGACGGCGTCATCGCCACCCTCACGTGGCAGCCCGCCTGCGTGAGGGCCGAGGCCAGGTCCACCACCTTGTACGCGGCAATACCCCCAGACACCAGCAGGGCGAGACGGAGTCCTCGTAGGGCGTCCGGGACGGGAGTCTGGTCTAGAGGCACGACCTAAGTTTGGCGCTGGCGCGCCTCCTGGATGATGGCCAGGATCTCCCGGGCCGCCCGTTCGACGTCGTCGTTGACGACCACGTGGTCGTAGCGGGAGGCGTACTCCATCTCTTGCGCGGCGATCAGGCGGCGGGACTCCATGTCTTCGACCGATTCCGTGTTGCGCTTGATCTGCCGCCTGATCAGCTCGTCGACGGAGGGTGGCGTGAGGAAGATGAAAACCCCGTCAGGCACTTTGGCGCGTACCTGCTCGGCTCCCTGTACGTCGATCTTCAGCACGACATCCCGGCCCTCGTTGCGCACGCGCTCGACACGATCACGGAAAGTCCCGTACAGCTTGCCGTTGTACGTCGCGTGCTCGAGAAAGGCGCCCTGCTTGACGAGCTCTTCGAACTGCTCGCGGGTGAGGAAGGTGTAGTTCTTGTCCGGAACCTCCCCAGGTCTCGGCCGGCGAGTGGTGCCAGAGACCGAGTAGACGAGGTTGTGGTCGAGCTCGAGCAGGCGCCTGATTATCGTGTCCTTGCCGACGCTTGACGGACCGGAGATGACGATGAGCAAGCCGCGCTTGTTCATTTCAAGGAAGCCCAGAATTCCTCGAAGTCTGCCGGCGGCGGCGCCTCGAAGCTCATCTCGACGCGCGTGCGCGGATGCAGCAGGCGCAGCCGCCATGCGTGGAGCATCGGGCGAGAAAGACCAGCCTCGGCACCCCCATATTCCGCATCGCCCGCCACCGGGTGCTTCAACGCGGCAAGGTGCACGCGGATCTGGTGCGTCCTCCCGGTGTCGAGCTCACAGCGCAGCAGAGTATGCCCGCCACGCCGTTCCCCCACCTGGTAGCGCGTGAGCGCGAATCGCCCGCCGCTGATGACGGCCATCCGCTTCCGCTCCTTCGGATCGCGCCCGATCGGCCCCTCGAGCTCTCCCGCGTCATCCTTCACGCGACCCCGGACGATAGCCAGGTACGTGCGGCTCAACGAGCGGTCCTTCAACTGCGCGGATAGCGATCGGTGGCTCACGTCGTTGCGCGCGACGACGATCAGGCCGGACGTGCCCTTGTCGAGCCGGTGGACGATGCCCGGCCGCGTCGAACCACCGGCTGCCGACCAGGTTCCGCCGCGGCCGAGCAGCGCGTGGACCAGGGTTCCGGTGTGATGGCCTGGCGCGGGATGCACGACCATCCCCGCCGGCTTGTTGATCACGGCGAAATCCTCGTCCTCATACAGGACCTCGAGCGGTATGTCCTCTCCGGTAGCGTCGCCGATGTAGGCCGCAGGGATCTCGAACTCCACGACGTCGCCCGCCGCCACCCGGTCGGCGGGATCGGCGGTGTGGCCGTTGACACGCACGAGGTGGCTCTTGATGAGGCGCGCGGCGGCAGAGCGGCTGAGGTCCTCAGCATGCTCGGCGAGGAAGCGATCAAGCCGCGGAGCGGCGGCCTGCGCGATCAGGCGGCGTTTGGCTTGCGTATCACATACCCGACGATCAGCAAGACGACGCCGACGCTGACGGCTGAGTCGGCGACGTTGAAGACTGGCCAGAAGTGGAAGTTGATGAAGTCGGTCACGCCTCCACCGTTGATGACCCGGTCGAAAGCGTTGCCGACCGCGCCACCAAGGAGCAACCCGAGCACCGCATCCACGGACAGGTCGGCGGGCTGGCGGACGACGTAGATGATTAGCCCGACCGACACCAACAGGGCCGCGAGCAGGAAGAACCAGGGGCCGACCGGAGCGAAGCCAAAAGCCGCGCCCGAATTCCGGATGTTGGTGATGCCGACCAGGTGGCCGACCACCGGGACCTCCGTACCGTACGGGATGGTCGCGTTGACGATGCTCTTGGTCAGCCGGTCGAGCACGAACACAACCAGAGCCACGCCGAAGAAGAGCACCCGTCCTGTGTTTAGTTTCGTTTCAGGCCGATCCAGATTTGCTCTCCTTCGAGCATCATCTGCTCGCCGTCGAAATCGTCCGCCCGGCCCGGTTCGAGCGTGAGCGAAAGGGTCTCGTTCTTGATGTAATCGCCATGGCGCTGCAACGCCCGCACCAACATCCCATCGGCTTCGTACCGGGTGTCGATACGGTCTTCGACGTTCAGGCCCAGCTTCTTGCGGCGGTCCTGGATCGCGCGCACAACTTCGCGAGCCAGGCCCTCGAGCCGCAGCTCTTCGGTGATCTCGGTGTTGAGCTTCGCCTCCGGCGCTCCGAAGACCAGTTCCTTGACGTTGAGCTCCTCGCGCACGATCGCAGCGATGTCCTCGGGCATCGGTTCCCCAGGGAGGGCGATGGACGACAGCGGCTGCCGGACCTTCAGCCGGGCGGCGTCGCGGGCCGCCAGGCCTGCCTCCACCGCCTGCCTCGCACGCGCCATGTCGGCCTCGACTCGAGGGTCGTGATAGGGCAGCGGCTCGGGGAAGTCGCTCAGGTGCACCGAGTCATCGTTCGACAGGTTGCGGTAGATGGCGTCCGAGATAAAGGGCGTGAAGGGAGCCATCAGCTGGCTCACCGTGCGGAGCGCTTCGTACAGGGTCTGGTACGCAGCCATCTTGTCGCGATCGGACTGCGATTTCCAGAACCGCCGGCGCGAGCGCCGGATGTACCAGTTGGACAGCTCGTCCACGAACCTCTGGATCCGGCGTGCGGGTTCGGTCGCGTCATAGCCGTCGAGGCCGTCGGTGACTGAGGCGACCAGCTCGCTCAACCTCGACAGGAGCCACTGGTCGAGGACGTGCCGCTCGCTGACCGGCACCGCCGGTTGCGAAGGGTCGAAACCGTCGAGCCGCGCGTACTGCACGAAGAACGAGTAGCAGTTCCACAGCGGGATGAAGAACTGCTGGACGACCTCTCGCAGCGTGTCCGCGCTCGTGCGGTAGTTCTCGCCCACCTGGGTGGAGGTGTAGAAATACCAGCGCACGGCGTCCGATCCGAAGGTGTCGAAGAGGTAGTTCGGGTCGAGCACGTTGCCGCGGGACTTCGACGCCTTCTTTCCCTTCGGGTCGACGACCAGGCCGAGGCAGATCACGTTGCGATACGCGTTGTGCTTGAAGAGCAAGGTCGAGATGGCGAGCAACGAGTAGAACCAGCCGCGGGTCTGGTCCATCGCCTCGGAGATGAAGTCGGCGGGAAACGTCGCCTCGAACTCCTCCTTGCCGTGGCGCGGATAGCCGCGCTGCGCGAAAGGCATCGATCCAGAGTCGAACCACGTATCGAGCACCTCGGGGACTCGCCTCATCACGCCGCCGCACTTCGCGCACGGGAGCGTCACCGTGTCGATGAAAGGCCGGTGAAGGTCGGTGTCCTCCTTCAAGCCCAGCTCTTCCGAGGAGCTCACGCACCGCTGCTCGTCGCAGCTCTCGCAGACCCAGAACGGAAGGGGCGTGCCCCAGTAGCGTGAGCGCGAGATCGCCCAGTCGACGTTATTCTCGAGCCAGTCGCCCATGCGCCCGGTCTTGATGTGTGCCGGGACCCAGTTGGTGGCGGCGTTGTTGGCGATGAGCTCCGCCTTGCGCTGTGTCGTTTGCACGTACCACGAATCTAGCGCGTAGTAGATGAGCGGCGTGCTGCAGCGCCAGCAAAAGGGATACGTGTGCAGGATCGTCTCGGATTTGTAGAGGAGGCCGCGCGCCTTGAGGTCGTCGAGGATGACCGGGTCGGCTTCCTTGACATGGAGGCCCGCGAACTTCTTGACGTAAGGCAGGAACTTGCCGTCGAGGCCGACGGTGTGCTTGAAGGGGATGCCCTTCTCCTGGCAGAGCCTCAAGTCGTCGACGCCATAGAGGGCCGACGTGTGCACGACGCCGGTGCCCTCCTCGGTGGAGACGAAGTCCGCGTCGACCACATAGTGCGCCTTGCCCTCGGTGGGGATGGAGTACGGGTAAAGCGGCTCGTACTCGAGCCCGACCAGGTCGCGACCCTTCATTCGATCTACGACCTCCGGTGACTCGTTGAGCACCGCGAGCCGGGCCTCAGCGAGGATCAGGAGACCGTCGCCGTCCCTCACCTTGATGTAATCGACGTCGTTGTCGACCGCCAGCGCGACGTTGCCGGGCAATGTCCATGGAGTCGTCGTCCAGGCGAGGATCGCTGTGCTCGGATCCTTCTTGAGCTTGAACCGTACGTACACGCTGGGGTCGGGCACGTTGTCCTGGTAGCCCTGCGCGAGCTCGTGGCTCGACAGGGGCGTGGCGCAGCGCGGGCAGTACGGCGCGACGCGGAACCCCTTGTAGACGAGGCCCTGCTTCCACATCTCGCTGAGGGCCCACCAGACGGACTGGATGTAGTCGGGCGTCAGCGTCCAGTACGCGTTGTCGTAGTCCAGCCAGAAGGCCATGCGCTCGCTGAACGCGACCCAGTCGGAGACGTACTCGTAAACACTCGCGCGGCAGAGCTCGTTGAAACGCTCGATGCCGATCTCGTTCTCGATCTCGACCTTGCCCGAGATTTTGAGTTTCTTCTCGATCTCGATCTCGACCGGCAGGCCGTGCGTGTCCCACCCGGCCTTGCGCTCGACCAAGAAGCCCTTCATCGTCTTGTAGCGCGGGAAGAGATCCTTGAAGGCGCGCGCGAGGATGTGGTGCGTGGCGGGCTTGCCGTTGGCGGTCGGCGGGCCTTCGTAGAAGACGAAGCGCGGCCGCCCGGCACGCAGATCGAGCGAGCGCTGGAAGGCGTTCTCCTCCTTCCATCGCGCCATCAATTGCTTCTCCATGTCGGGGAAGCTGACTTTCTGGTCTACCTTGTCGAACATTTCTCTCCAGACACCAAATACATCAGTTGGTTCTGGGACGAGCCCTGCGCGGGGCCCGCGGTGCCACCCAGATTCCCGGCTACCACCGGGCGCTCAGTTGTGGTTACGGCTCAGGAGTGATCTCGGACACTGATCCTCGCCGCCCGGTTTTCAGCCTGTGCCGGGCTCTCTGTGGGCGAGGAGTCGGGCCTACCCGTCTCCGTCGTCGCCGAATGTCAATTGTAAGCTGAGCAATCTACCGAGCCGATCACTCCGCTTGCGGCGCCGAGGCGGTCCCAGCTCAGCACGCCGTGAGCTTGGATCAGGGCGTGAGGTTGCGGATGCCCGCGATGATGAAGTAGGCGGCCAGGGTCACCACCAACGGTGATAGGTCGATCCCCGAAACGGGCGGCAGCCGGCGCCGGACCGGGGCCAGGATCGGCTCGGTGACCTGGAAGACGAAGCGGTAGACCGAGTTGTTGGGGTAGGGGCTGATGTACGAGAAAACAACCCGCACCAGGATCAGGATGATGAGGGCGTAGAGAGCGTAGATGAGGAGGATTGCAATCAGTTGCATGTCGTTAGGTGGCGCGAGGCCCGAACAGCGCTTGACCCAATCGTAGCATCGTGCTTCCGGCGGCCAGGGCCGCCTCGAAGTCGCCGCTCATCCCCATAGAAAGGACGGGAAGTCCCTTTCCGATCCGCTGCTCGGCTTCATCATGGAGGCGGCGCAGCTCGTTGAAGGCGGGCGCCGGATCGCCCGTCGCCGGACCCATCCCCATCACTCCCTGGAGGTCGAGCAGCTTCGACGTCGCCGCTATCAGCTCGAGGGCATCCTCGGGCGCGGCACCCGACCGCTGCGGCTCACGGGCGATGTTCACCTCGACGAGGACCGCCTGATTTGGGGCGTGACTCGCGATCGCATCGGCCAGCCGGACCGAGTCCACGGTCTGGATGAGCGCGAATCTTCCCGCGGCTTGCTTGACCTTGTTGGTCTGCAGGTGGCCGATGAGGTGCCAGTCAGCTTCCGGGACCTCATCCATCTTCTTCATTGCCTCCTGGACCCGATTCTCACCCAGAATCCTCAACCCAGCCTCAAGCGCTAGCCTGCAGACGCTCACGTCAAACCCCTTGGTGACCGCGACGATGGTCACCTCGTCCAGGTTCCGCCCGGTACTCGCGATGCGGGCGCTCACGTCCGCCAGGTTTTCGATGACGCTCAACGGAGGGCGACGATGGCGCCGAATCGCGTGCCGTCCGGATGGCGGCGGTGAGATGGAAAGAGGTAGTGCTCCTTCGTACAGATGCCGATCTCGTAGACCGACCTGACGCCGAGGTCTTCGAGCTGAGCGCGGTTGGCGGCGGCTAGGTCGAGCAGGGACCGCCCCGTGCTTCCCAGGGCCAGGAATCGCGTGTCGAATTGGGTTGCGACCTCCTCACCGACCTCGTAACACCTGCCGCAGATGCCGGGTCCGATCCCGGCCCGGATGCGGCGGCATCCGTACTCGTCTCGCATGAAGCTCACGGCCGCGCTGGTGACGCCGGCGCGCGTGCCGCGCCAGCCGGCGTGCACAAGGCCGGCCACTTTCTTTTCGGGGTCCCAGAGCACGATCGGATAGCAGTCGGCGTACGTGGCGAACAGCACCACGCCCGGGCGATCGGTGACCAGCGCATCTACGTCGTCGACCGAGCCGCCGGGCTTGTCGGCTCGAGCTACCGCCGCGCCGTGCACCGACCCGATGGTCGTCAGCTCCGCCCCGTCCAGGCCGAGCACGGTGGCAAAGGTTTCTCGCGCCGCCAGCACTGGAGCAGGGTCGAGCGCGTGCTTCAAGCCAACCGAGCCGATCGCCACGGTGGAGAATCCGTGCACCAGGCCCGGCTCGTCGGCCAGCTCGGGCACGTGTAGCGCCGCCGGCGCAGTTCTCATTGCGAGAAGACTACGAACGGCGGGAGCTGAGGACCTGCTCGATCTCCTTCTTGACCTGCTGCAGGTCCATGAACTCGCGGTAGACAGACGCGAACCGGATATAGGCGACCTCGTCGAGGTCGCGCAGCCGGTTCATCACCATCTCGCCGATCTCCCCGCTCGGGATCTCGACGCGGCCCGAGCGCCGGAGCTCCGCCTCGATGTCGTCGACGATGGCGCGCAGGCGCTCCGGCGAGATGTCGCGCTTTTCGGTCGCCTTCTTCAGGCCGGTGAACAGCTTCTGTGGATCGAAGTCCTCGCGGCGCCCATCCTTCTTCGTGACGAAGAACGGGACGGTCTCGATCCGTTCGTACGTGGTGAATCGCTGCCCGCATTGCAGGCACTCACGCCTGCGGCGAATCGCCTCCCCGACCTCCGAGTCGCGAGAGTCGACCACCTTCAGGTCGTGATGACCGCAGTACGGGCAGCGCATTGATTTGTCCTTAGTTACATACGGTTGCGGAGAAACGCCGGGATGTTGATGTCGCCGAGCTCTTCCGCGCCGAACTCGGGCCGCTCGATCGTACGACGCATCGACTCCTGCTTCGCGTCGGACTGGGTCTTGCCACCGAAGCCGGTGGCGATGACGGTGACCTTGATCTCGCCCTGCATGGTCTCGTCCCGGACGACACCGAAGATGATGTTGGCGTTGGGGTCGGCCGCCGACCGCACGATCTCGGCCGCCTTCTGCACCTCCTGCAAGGTGATGTCCTTGCCCGCGGTGATGTTGAAGAGGATGCCCTTGGCGCCGTCGATCGACGTCTCGAGCAGCGGGCTGGAGACCGCCTGTTTGGCGGCGTCCTCGGCGCGCGTGTCGCCGGCGCCGTGGCCGATGCCCATCAGCGCCTCACCCGCGTTCTCCATGATCGCCTTCACGTCGGCGAAGTCGAGGTTGATCACGCCCGGCTGAGTGACGAGGTCGGAGATGCCCTGCACGCCCTGGCGCAGGACGTCGTCCGCCATGCGAAACGCTTCCTCGAGCGTGGTCTTGGAGCTGGCGACCTGGGCGAGCCGGTCGTTGGGGACGACGATCAGCGCGTCCACCTGGCTGCGCAGCGCCTTGATGCCTTCCTCGGCGGTGTCGTTGCGGATGCGCCCTTCGAAGGCGAAGGGCCGCGTGACGACTCCGATGGTCAGCGCGCCGGCCTCCTTTGCGAGCTCGGCCACGATCGCGGCCGACCCGGTGCCGGTGCCGCCACCCATGCCGCAGGTGATGAACACCATGTCCGAGTCCTGGACCACTGCCGAGAGCTCGGTGCGGCTCTCATCCGCGGCGTCGCGACCGCGCGTCCAGTCACCTCCGGCGCCCAGTCCGCGGGTGATTTTGCTCCCCATCTGGACCTTGACGTCCGCCTGGCAGCGTTCGAGCGCCTGCTTGTCGGTGTTGACCGCGATGAATTCGACCTTGAGCGATTTCGAGATCATGCGGTTGACGGCATTGCCGCCGCCGCCACCGCAGCCGACGACCTTGATTCGGGCTCGCCCTTCGTGCAACAAACTTTCCTTCATGGTTTCCTCCTGATCCGACTTTGCTTTGGCTATGGCGAGCTCCAGCTGATTTCGGGTTTGTTCTCTAGAAAAAATCGCGCAGCCACCTCACTGTTTTTTGATACGTATTGCCGAACGTCACGGTCTGGCGGGGTCCGTAGCCCCTGACCGGTGCGCGCGATCCCCACTTCACCAGACCTGTCGCGACCGCGAACGACGGTCCCTGAGCCTTGTCGGCAAGGCCGACGAGTCCTGTCGGCTGGCCGAGCCTGGCGGATGTGTTGAACACATACTGGGCGGCGTCCATCGTGCCCATCAGCCGAGACCCGCCACCGCTGACGACAACGCCGGCCGGGAGCAGCTGGTCGAAACCGGTCTTGCGCACCTCTTCGCGCGCCATCTGGAAGATCTCGCGCATGCGCGGGCCGATGATCTCGGCGAGAAAGCGGCGCGGAAGGGCGGTGATCCTGTCGCCACCGACCTGCCTCACCTCGACCTTCTCCGCGTGATCGATCACCTCGGCGAGCGCGTGGCCGTAGTTGAGCTTCAGGCTCTCCGCCTCGTCGAGCGTGGTTCTCAGTCCGATGGCAATGTCGCTGGTGACATGGTTGCCGCCGACTGGCAGCACGGCCATGTGGCGGGCGGAACCCTCGTTGTAGACGACCACGTTGGTGGTTCCGGCGCCGATCTCGATGAGGCAGACGCCGAGCTCGATCTCCTGCTGGCTGAGCACTCCCTCACCGCCGGCGAGCCCGGCGCAGACGACGTCTTCGACGTCGAAGCCTGCGCCGTGCACGCACTTGATGGCGTTCTGGACGGCGGTCTGGGCGCCCGTGATGATGTTGGTCTCGACCTCGAGGCGGCGCCCCGTCATGCCGATGGCGTCTCTCACCCCATCCTGTCCGTCCACCGTGTAGGCGCGGGGGATGACATGGATGACCTGGCGGTCGGAGGCGATGCTGATCGCGCGCGATGCCTCGACGACTCTCTGCACGTCCTCTTCGCCGATCTCGTGGTCGGGCCGCGCGACGGCGACGACGCCGGTGGAGTTCTGGGACCAGAGGTGCGTGCCGGCGATCGAGACCACCACCGACTCGATGCGCTGGCCGGCCATCCGCTCGGCGGTGACGGCGGCGGCCTGGATGGCCGCGATCGTCTTGTCGAGGTTCACGACCACGCCTTTGCGCAGGCCTTCCGAGGCGCTCTCGCCCACTCCGACGATGGTCACGGGCGCGCCGGGGTCGTCAGACTCGGCGATGACAACAGCGACCCGGCTCGTGCCTAGGTCGAGACCGACGGTTTTCTTCCGCCTCGACAAGTTGTGCTGAGATGCCTCCTGGAACGTAGAGATGACGGATATGGGGCGGGTTGGGGCGAATTATAAGGGCTCCCGGGCGGGTTTGGGACCAGATTTTGTGGTTCGGCGGTGGCGGGGAGGCACGCCTTGTGGTTCGGGCGGGCGGATCACGGGCAGGGAAGGGGTTGTGGTGGGGGCGTTTGGGGGTGTTAGCCTCCGCCTGGAGATGAAGTGGCTCTTTGGCAGGAAGGAGAAGCAGCCGGCCAACAAGGCGGCTCTCGACCAGCTCACGCTTCAGCAGCTGGCCAAGGCGGGTGGGAACCTCGAAAAACCAACCGACGTCGTGAACTACCTCTATCTACCTACCGAGCAGGTGGCGCAGCAAGCGGGCACGGACCTGCGCCAGGCGGGTTACTCGGTTGAGGTCCGGCCCGCGGCGAAGGGTTCAAAGTGGCTCGCCCTGGCCCGGATCGATCTCGTGCCAAGCGACCAGAACATTCAGATGCTTCGAGAGCGGTTCGAGGCCCTGGCGGTGAAGTTTGAGGGCGAGTACGACGGCTGGGAGGCGGCTGTTACCCAGTAAGCGGCGCGGATTTACAGCCCAAAACGTATTGACAAAACGAACATTTGTTTGTACTATTGGTTCTATGCTCGCGACGCAAGACGTCTGGCCCTCCAGCACCGCCCGCCTCACCAATGAGGAGCGACGGGAGCGGCTGCGTCAGAAGGCTCACGTCATCGACGCGCAGATGCTTTCCTTCGCCCAGGAGGCAGCAGAATTTGCCAACAGCGACGCCTGGGATGAGGATGGTTCGGGCAGCGCGATCGACTGGATCCGATTCAACTGCAACATGACTAGCAACGCCGCGGCCGATCTGATCGCGGTCGGCTTGAACCTGCAGCGAATGCCTGCAACCGTTGGCGCCGTCATCCAGGGCGAGATCGGATTCGGCCATGCCAAAGCGATGGCGCGGACGGCGGCCTTCGTGGGGCCTGAGTTTGACGAAACGCCGCTGCTGGAAAAGGCGCGTGAGAATTCGCCCGGCAAGTTCTATTACATCTGCAACCACTACCGGCACGCCGCCAACCGCAAAGGCTTTGAGGTCGAGCAGACCGACCTGGTGGAGAACCGCAGGCTCTGGATCACCAAATGCGACGACGGAAGCGTCCTGGTCAGTGGAAACTTCGACCCCGAAGG
>DATCPI010000105.1:0-4037 GCA_036570165.1 Candidatus Dormiibacterota bacterium
CCACGGTCCGCGACCAGTTTCTTGATGGTGCCTGTAGGCATTTCCATCTCCTATATCTCTCGAACTTAGGCTACTCAACTCGGCGAGGCCTGTTCGAGAAAACAAGAGACCTGCGGTGAGCGCCCGCACTGTGCGGACTGATGACAGTATACCCCAGACGGTCAGGTCCTAACCGCGGGGGCCTCCGTGAGCCTCCTGGCCCGGGATTGGTCGACCTCGGTCAGGTGCCGCTTCCGAAGCCGCAGATGCTTCGGCGTCACCTCCAAAAGCTCGTCATCCCCCAGGAAGTCCAGGGACTGCTCGAGGCTCAATCTGGAGGCTGGCGTCAACCTCACAGAGATATCCGACGTGGAGGAACGAATGTTGGACTGCTTCTTCTCGCGGCAGACGTTGACCCGGATGTCGCCGGGGCGCTTCTGGATACCGACGATCATGCCCTCGTAAACCTCTTCGCCAGCCTCGATGAAGGTCGTGCCGCGCTCCTGCGCGCCTGCCAGTCCAAAGGCCAGCGTCTTGCCTGGAGACGACGCGGTCAGAGCGCCGTTGCGCTGCTCACGAAAATCCCCCAGCCACGGCCGGTAGCCCATGCCGATCGATCCCATCAACCCGGTGCCTGCGGTCAGGGTGAGGAACGTGTTGCGAAAGCCGATCAGCCCACGCGTCGGAATCAGGTACTCGAGCCGTACGCCGCCCTTACTGTCGTACTTGATCTCGAGCATCTCGCCGCGGCGCCGGCCCAGAGCTTCGGTCACGGCGCCCAGGTTCTCCTCGCGGACGTCGACGGTTAGGTGCTCGACCGGTTCCATCCGCTGCCCGTTGATCTTCTTCACGATGGCTTCCGGGCGCGAGACCTCGAACTCGAAGCCCTCGCGACGCATCGTCTCGATCAGCACCGCGAGATGAAGCTCACCGCGTCCGCTGACTAGAAAGCTCTCTGCGGCCTCTGTGTCCTCGACGTGGAGGCCGAGGTTGGTGTCTAGCTCCTTGTAGAGACGCGCCCTGAGCTGGCGCGTGGTCGAGAACTTTCCTTCACGACCGGTGAGCGGTGACGTGTTCACACCGAAGGTCATTCGGACGGTCGGCTCGTCGATCGCGATCCTCGGCAGCGGATCCGGCGACTCAGGGTCGGCCAGCGTGTCGCCGATGCTCACCGCGTCGAGGCCTGTCAGCATCACGATGTCGCCCGCGCCGGCGCTCGGCACAGGGACGCGGTCCAGCCCGCGATACATGAGCACCTGCACCACCTTCACGCGCCGCGCTTCTCCCGCCGCGTTCAGCACCGCGATCGAGTCGCCTGGCGCGACGCTGCCTCGCGTGATGCGACCAATTGAGATCGGCCCGGTGTAGTCGTCGTAGCCGCGGTTGGCGACCAGCATCTGGAAGCCGCCCTGTTCGGCGACCGGGGCGGGGATGCTGTCGATGATCGTCTTGAAGAGCGGCTCGAGATCGGGCGCGAGATCATCCGCCTTGAGGCCGGCTCGACCTTCTTTCGCGATCGAGTACACGACGGGGGCTTCCAGCTGGTCGGCGTCCTCCGCCAGCTCGAGGAAGAGATCGTGCACCTTGTGCAGGGCTTGAATCGGGTCCGCGTTCTTGCGATCGACCTTGTTGATGACGACGATGATCCGCAGGCCGACCTCGAATGCCTTGCGCAGAACGAATCGTGTCTGCGGCATCGGCCCCTCAGCCGCGTCGACGAGGAGCAGGCAGCCATCGGCCATGTTGAGCACCCGTTCGACCTCACCGCCGAAATCGGCATGTCCGGGGGTGTCGATGATGTTGATCGTCACATCGCCATGGCGGACAGAGGTGTTCTTGGCGAGGATGGTGATGCCCTTCTCACGCTCGAGGTCGTTCGAATCCATGATCAGGGTGCCGACATCCTGGTTTTCGCGAAAGGTGTGGCTCTGCTTCAGCAGGGCGTCGACCAGTGTGGTCTTGCCGTGGTCGACGTGCGCGATGATCGCCACGTTGCGGATGTCATTCCGAAGGTTGGTCGGGCTCATTCGATGGCAGCAGGCACTATACGGAGCGCGCCACTAACTACGTACCGAAAGCGGTTAAGGGCTAAACCCTGGCTCGCTCAGCGCGAAGCGGTGCGCCGATCTCGTTCAAAAAGCCGAGCAGCTCGCGGTAAGACATGAAGAACGACGTCTCGTAGTACTCGATCCCTCTCTCCTGGCAGAACTGCCTGACGATCGGCTGCGCCCGCCGCATGTTCAGCCGCGGCATTCCCGGGAACAGGTGATGCTCGATCTGATAGTTGAGGGAGCCGAACCACAGGTCCGTGATGGGATGGCCGCGAACGTTGCGCGCCGTCAGGACCTGGGTGCGCACGAAATCGAGGCGGCTTTCGCTGTCGGTCTGGGGCATGCCCTTGTGATTGGGAGCGAACACCGACGCCATGTAGGCGCCTCCGACACCCTTGTGAATCAGCACCACGAGCAACGCCGACCACGGGCCCAGGAAGAACACCATCGCCGCCAGGTACACCGCGGCGTGAAAGGCGAGCAGGCCGAACTCCAGGCGGCGGTAGCGCGAAGGCTCCTGGAAGAGGTAGGTCAGCCCGGTGACGTGCATGCTCCAGGCCAGCATCGTCGTGAGCGGGAAGAAGAGGTAGGCCTGGTACATGGCGGCGAGCCTGCCGGCGCCGCGGCGGGCCAGCGCTTGCTCTTCCGTGTACGCGATGGCGCCAACCTTGATGTCCGGATCGAGGTCGACGTCATTGGGGTTGCCGTGATGGCGATTGTGCTTCTGCACCCACCAGCCGTAGCTCATGCCAAGCATCAGGTCCGCAGTGATGAGCCCGACCAGCGCGTTCTTCGACGGGGAGGCGAACATCTGGCGATGTCCTGAGTCGTGGAGCTGGAAGCCGAGCTGCCCGGAGATGATGCCGAGCACCGCCGCGGCGAGTGCCTGCGCCCAGACGGATCCGACAGTGAACAGCACGACGAGGCAAAAGGTCCACAGGACCAGGTTGGTCGTGATGCTCAGCGCGTAATACGCCGGCCGTTTGTCGAGCAGCCCGGCATCCTGGATACGGCGCTTGAGAACTGTGTAGTCGCGCTCGTTATGGATGTCGATTTGGGCGATGGAGTCTGATGTCGTGGCGAGCAAGATTGACAAGGATAGAAGTTCCAGGACACACGGTGCGGGCCACGGCGTAACAGAGGCCATAATTTCGGCGCCGAGGCTTGCAAACGGCGCCCAATTCAGTTTGAATTTGACGCGCCGAGCGGTCGCGTTTTAGGGGGGACGATGGGAACACTGCTAGTTTTCCACCAGCAATACCAGCCTGTGCTGGGCAGCATCCTGCTGTCAGCCCTGGTCGCCGGACTCCCGCTCTACGTCCTGTTCGTCATGCTCGCGATCCTTCGCCTGCCCGCCTGGCTGTGCGCACTGGCGGCGATGCTCACCGCGGCATTGCTCTCCTGGGTCGTCTGGGGCATGCCTTTCGGCATCACCGTTGCCACAGCGACTGAAGGCATGGCGTTCGGCCTGTGGCCGATCAGCTGGATCGTCCTGAACGCCGTCTTCTTCCACAACCTGACCGTCGCCAGCGGCGACTTCGATGTCATCAAGCGCTCGCTCACTCGCCTCACCACCGATCGCCGGCTGCAAACGCTGCTCATCGCGTTCAGCTTCGGCGCTCTTCTCGAGGGCATCGCAGGCTTCGGGGCTCCGGTCGCGATCACGGCCTCGATCCTGGCCAGCCTAGGCTTCGAGCCGGTCACCGCCGCCGTCCTGGCCCTCCTGGCCAACACCGCCCCCGTGGCGTTCGGCTCGATCGGAATCCCGATCGTCACGCTGGGAGGCCTGATTGCGCCGATCCTCGGCCACAAGGACCCAACGTCAACCACTCTTGCGCTGTCGGCCATGGTCGGCCGGCAGCTGCCGCTGTTCTCAGTCCTTATCCCGGCCTACCTCATCGTCGTGCTGGCCGGCTGGAAGCGGATGCGCGAGATCCTGCCGGCCGTCCTTGTTACGGGCATCTCATTCGCGATCGTTCAGTTCCTCGTCTCTAACTTCGTCGGACC
>DATCPI010000106.1:0-2478 GCA_036570165.1 Candidatus Dormiibacterota bacterium
CACAGGCGCGGGACGGAAGGCGCGAGGCAAGCGAGCGATCGATCTCCTGATCGCAGCCACCGCTCTTTCCGTCGGCCTGCCGCTGTACACCCGCAACATCGACGACTTCAGCGGACTCGAGGGCGTGGTTGACATCGTCGAAGTCCGCGCCTGAATTCAAGGGTTCGCGTTATGTAAAGCCCGCCGAATTGGTGGTGGGTCATAGTTTCCGTAACGCGAACCAGGCGATCACGCTGACAGGCACCCCGATCAACCTCCGCCGATCTCAACGCGGGTAACCTCCACGCCTTTGTGGTGGGGCCGTCAGGCGCAGGCGACGCGATGAATACCGGACAGGGCATAGCTATGTGGTTCGAGTCCGACGTGGCCCACCACCTTCAGTCGCTCCTAGCTCGGCCGGATCGACTTTTGCCCTCCCACAGCGTCCTACAAGCAGCGAATCCTGCGCGAGTACGAAGGCCTGGGCAAGGCGGACAAGGGCGCCCTGCTTCGGCGCGAAGGCCTCTACTCCTCCCTGATCAGCGAGTGGCGTAAGCAGCGTGATCAGAGCGCCTTGGCCGGCCTGGCCCAGAAGCGAGGGCGGCCTGAGGCTGATCCTCGCGACCGCGAGGTGGCCCGGCTACGCAAGCAACTCAGCCGTGCCGAACGGGAGCTTGACACGGCCAGGAAAGTGATCGAAATCCAGTCAAAACTGTCCGCACTCTTGAAGGGGCTCGCAGCCGAGAGCGCGGGGGACGGGAGCGAGTCGCCGCGATGATCGAGACTGCCGTGGTCGAACTGACTGCCGTGGCCGGCCCCACTCAGGCCTGCCGCGCGGTCGGCCGACCGCGGGCTACCCATTACCGACGCCGGCGCCCGTCGGCACCCCGGCCAGCTCGGGCGCCGCGACCGCAGCCACGGGCGCTGGATCTCATCGCCCAGATCTCGCGCGACAACCGCCTTTGGGGAACAGAGCGTATCCGTGGGGAGTTGTTGAAGCTCGGCATCGTCGTGAGCAACTGGTCGATCAGGCGCTATCGCTGGCGGAAGCAACGTCCCGGAGGCAGCCAGGCCTGGCGCACTTTCCTTCGGAACCATATCGACTGCATCTGGGCCGCTGACCTCTTCGTCGTCCAGACGGTCGGCTACCAAGTCCTCTACGTGATGTTCTTTATCAGCCACCGCCGCCGAAATCTGGTCCATTTCAACGTCACCTCGAGTCCGACCGCCGCGTGGGTCTGGCGGCAGCTGATCGAGGCCACGGCTTGGACTCGTCTTCGGTCCCATTTGATCCACGACCGTGACGCCGTCTACGGCCGGGACTTCGACATCCGGACTCGAGCCCTGGGCATCATCGGCGCGCAAACCCCACGTCGGGCGCCGAACCCCAACGGCTCGCCCACACCAAGGCCTCGGCCAGCAGACGCCAATTCGAGGCGCGCAGGTGCGGAGCGAATCTGACAACGGTCAAGTCATCCGGATCGATCGCCTCGGTGGTCTCATTCACGAGTACGCTCGGGCAGCCTGACACGAGTCGACGGATTATGGTTAACGGGACAGGCTCTCAAGCTGCGGCCCAGGAGGTGATGCCCGACACTATCGCCGTCAACCTACAGGGTGTCCACGAAAGCGGGTCAACTCCAGCTTTGGGGTCCGGGCACACAAGTTGCGGCATACCTACGCGACTGAGTACCTGCGCCAGGGTGGGGAGATCGAGCGCCTGCGCCGCATCCTCGGCCACACCACCTACGTGATGGTCATGCGCTACGTCCATCTGGACAAGGGCGACCTTGCTAGGGACGTGGATTTGCGATCGCCATTCTGAGTACGGATTCAAATCCCGGGCCCCCGGCCACAATCAACTTTTGATTCGTCCAACCCGCGAAAAATTAAGTCACAAGCGCTTGATGTAGTTGGTTCTGCAGTGGTTTTCGGCCAAGACTCCATCGCGCGACGGTCGACTTGCCGTCACATCTGAGTAGATTGACATCCCGCCCCCGATTTGCTTCCATTATCGCGCCGCGAAGGTGCAGGTCAGGGAGGCTGCGGCTAAGCTCTCCACGACCTTTGCGTCCCTTCGGCTCGAGAGCCAGCTGCTGATAGGAGCAAAGCAAGGAAAGTGAAAGCTGTTCTCAGACGCGTTCTGCGTCGTGCGTCGGTCGCCGCCGTCGCCGCCCTTTTGTTCTCGGCAACCGGCGCCACCACGGCCGGCGCGGGCGCTACTTCCCAGCACACGCCGTCCTGCGGTCCGGCGCAAGCCGGATCCGCGCGCTGCCACGCGATCCTTGCGCGACCAGATGCGCGCCCGTCATTCGTCGGCACCAGCCCCGCGGGCTACAACCCGCCCGACCTCCAATTGGCGTACAACCTGCCCTCCGCGACCGCCGGGACCGGACAGACGGTCGCGATCGTCGACGCCTATAACGATCCCAATGCGGAAAGCGACCTCGGCGTCTACCGGTCGCAGTTCGGGCTCCCGGCCTGCACAACCGCCAACGG
>DATCPI010000107.1:0-26576 GCA_036570165.1 Candidatus Dormiibacterota bacterium
CCGCCTTACCCGCGACGGTAGAATCGACGGCGAGGCGCGGCGACGTAGCCAAGTGGCAAGGCAGAGGTCTGCAAAACCTCCATCCCCAGTTCGATTCTGGGCGTCGCCTCCAAATTTCTGAAATAAGAATCGCTTGCGTCCAGGCCCGACCCATCGCCGACGAGCCGCGCAGGTTGCCAAAGGTTTGCCAAACGTGAGAGGTTGGGGCCGGCCTTAGAAAGCCTTGGGTACGTAGATGTAGGGAAATCCGCGCTGCTGCAGGCGACCGATCTCCCCAACCGCCGCTGGAATCAGAAAGGCGCCTGGGACGAGGTTGGCGCGCAACTCCGCCACCACCTGATCGAACGTCTTACCGGCCGCTCTTCCGCTGTCCACCGCCCCACGGGCGTGGTTCTCAAGCGTGTTGTTTCAAGTGTAGAAAACGCAGCGCTGATCCTGGAACTTCTTCACATCGTCGGCGAACGGATTGCGGACGGCGGGAGCTTTGGTCTGCGGGTCTGAGACTCCCTGCCATTCGCCCGCTTTGTAACTCGCCCAAATGGAGTCGTTGTAGGTGATGAAGTTCATCGGCCCGTAGTTCACGAAGACGAGCCTGACCTGGTCGGCGGGATAGCCGTAGGACTTCACCATGGCCTCGATCCAGTTACGGGCCTGAACGAAATAAGTCGCGACATTGGACAGGTGAGGGCTCGCGAAGGCCGCCTTCGCGGGCCCGCTGTTCTCGATCGCTTTCTCGTATGGCTTCGCGTTTGGCGCCGGGGTCGCGGCAGCCGAGGTGGAACCTCCCTGGCAAGCGGTGACGACTGTGGCAAGCCCCGCCACCGCGAGCCCGATGGCGCCCTTCAGTATCGAGCGGCGTTCCATCAATGGCGTCTGGTCCACGGTCGCCTCCCGGCCAACACCACCCTCGTTCCGTTGAGCACGGGCACGGAGATAACTGTGGCCTCAGTTGGCGATGAGCCTACTCGTCACCAGTCCTGCTGTCAACGCCGCCGGACTCGACGGCTCCGATGGTTCACCTTCACCACGCACCAATACCGGAAAATGCACGGTTAGTCCCAGCGGAATGTATGGGCGGAGGGCGCATCCCGAATCCAGGGTGACCTAAGTTACACTCGAATGAGGGCGCGCTAGACGTCGCTCAGGTCGTATTTGCGAGGAGTTGCCGGGATTGACGCTGGCCCAGATCAAGATGCCGCAGCTCGGCGAATCGGTCACCGAGGGCACCGTCGACAAGTGGCTCAAGCACGAAGGTGACTTCGTGAAGCGGGACGAGCCCCTTGTCGAAGTGGTGACCGACAAGGTCAACGCCGAGATCCCTTCGCCGTTTGAAGGCAAGCTGGTCAAGATCGCGGTCACCGAAGGCGAGACGGTGCTGGTGGGCGCGATGCTGGCGCAGATCGAGGTCACGCCTGCGGCAGGTGCGCCAGCGCCGACCGCTCCTGACAAACCAGCGCGCGAGAAGGTGGTCACCGCCACAGCGCCTGGTCCAGCCGCCATCACCGCACCGAGCGAAGCCGGCGCCGGAGAGCGCGCCCGCCTGTCACCCGCGGTCCGCAAGCTGGCGGCCGAGAACGGGATCGACGCCGCGTCACTGCGTGGATCCGGCATGGGCGGCCGGGTCACTCGCGATGACGTCCTGGCGGCAGTAGCGAGCGGCCGGCCAGAGCGCCAGGCTGCCGCCTCGACGCCCGCGCCTCCCGCGGCCCCCCAGTCTCCAGCTCCAAAGTCGCCGGCACCGGCCGTGGTCGATGGCGCGCGCGAGGAGCTGGTGAAGCTCAGCGCGATGCGTCGCTCGATCGCCGAGCATATGGTCCGCAGCCTGGCGACTTCTCCTCACGCGTGGACGCTGCAGGAGGTCGACGTCACCAACCTGGTCCGGTACCGCGACGCCGAGAAAGAGACCTTCAAGGCGCGTCACGGCGTGGCACTGACCTATCTGCCGTTCGTCGTCCAGGTCGTCTGTGAGGTGATCAATCAGTACCCGTGGCTCAACTCGACGTGGACGGACGACGGTGTCGTCCTCAAGCACTACATCAACCTGGGAATCGCCGTCTCGATACCAGACGGCCTCATCGTTCCAGTGCTGAAAGATGCCGACAAGCGTGGGTTCACCGACCTCGTTCGCGCACTGAACGACCTGATCGAGCGCGCCCGCAACAAGCAGCTCAAGCCAGAGGACGTGCAGGGTGGAACGTTCACGCTCAACAACACTGGATCCACCGGGTCGGTAGCCAGTCAGCCCATCATCAACCAGCCGCAGGCCGCCATCCTGACCACGGAATCGATCGTCAAGCGGCCGGTTGTGATCAACGACGCGATCGCGCTCCGCCACATGATGAATATGTGCCTCAGCTTCGACCATCGCATCATCGACGGCATGATGGCGGGACAGTTCCTCGGAACGATCAAGAAGCGACTTGAAGAATGGACGGCCGGTAGCATCCGCCTGTGAGCAGCACCCAGCCGCTGAGCCCCTCGCCGATCCCGTCGTGGATTCGGGTGCGCGTCACGGAAGGCGAGAACTTCAAGGACCTGAAGCAGATGGTGCGCAGCGGCCGGCTGCACACGGTGTGCGAAGAGGCACGCTGCCCAAACATCTTCGACTGCTGGAATCGGCGGACCGCCACGTTCATGATTCTTGGCGACGTCTGCACGCGGGCATGCAGGTTCTGCGCGGTCACCTCAGGCCGGCCCACGGAGCTCGACCTCGGCGAACCGCTGCGCGTCGCGGAGTCAGTCTCTGAGCTCGGACTTAAGCACGCGGTCATCACCTCGGTGGACCGCGACGACCTGAAGGATGGTGGTGCGGGCATCTTCGCGCGGACGATTCGCGCGATCCGCCGCCGAAGCCCCGGCACGACGATCGAGGTCCTGACACCGGACTTTCAGGGCGATCTGGAGGCCGTCGGAACCGTCGTCGAGGCCGGGCCCGACATCTTCAACCACAACACTGAGACCGTGCCGCGCCTGTATTCACGGATCCGGCCGAGAGCGGTTTATGCCAACAGCCTCGCGCTTCTGCGCCATGTGAAATCACTTGCGCCACACATGACGACCAAGTCCGGTCTCATGGTCGGACTGGGTGAAACCGAGGATGAGCTCCTCGAAGTCTTTCGCAACATGCGCGCCCACAACATCGACGTGCTGACCGTTGGACAGTACCTGCGCCCGTCGAAGAAGCACGCCGAAGTCGTCCGCTACTACCCCCCAGAAGAGTTCGCGCGCCTCAAGGAGCGGGCGCTCGAGATGGGATTTGGGCACGTCGAAGCCGGTCCGCTGGTCCGCTCCTCATACCATGCCGATGAACAAGTCCCTGCCCGTAAGAGCCTGCTGGCTGGGTAGCACTCCCTACCGGGAGGCCTGGGACCTCCAGGCGGAGCTGGTTTCCACCTTGCGCGAGGGCCACGTGGCCAGCACGCTGCTGCTCCTCGAGCACCCGCACGTTTTCACGATGGGCAAGGCGGCAAAGCACGAACACGTGCTGTGGGACGGCGACGAGCAAGCTCGGCGACAGGTAGACGTGATCTGGTCGGACCGTGGCGGCGAGGCTACCTATCACGGCCCCGGACAGCTGACCGGATACCCGATCCTCGACCTGGCTCATTTCGGGCTGTCGATTCCTCAATACCTGGAGAGGCTCGAACACTCGCTGATTGCCTACCTGCGCGACTTGGGCATTGACTCGCAGCCTGGCGAACCAGGGCTGACTGGAGTCTGGTCAGGGGGCGAAAAGGTCGCCGCCATCGGGATCAAGCTGAACCGCTCGATCGTGAGTCACGGCTTTGCCCTCAACCTCACGACCGACCTTGACTATTTCGAAGGCATCGTTCCCTGCGGACACGCGGACAAGCGACCGACGTCGGTGGAAAGGATCACAGGACAAAAGATCGACACGGCGACCGCTGCCCGCGGATACGCCGAGCACTTCTCGCGCGTCTTCGGCACCCGGCTCGAGTGGGATTCTGCCCAGAGGCTTCTGCCTACCGCGGCTCGCTGAAGACCCGACGGGCTCGCCACCGCCTGTGCCGTCGGCTCTTCTTGCTAGCGAAACCCCTGACTGGATAGGCGAGCCCAGCTGGTGGCAAGAGCTCGTGGACGACGTGCAGTCGTTCGTGTTCCAGTATCAGACGGGCGGCCTGTTCTTCGTTATCTTCTTCGAGGAACTCGGCATGCCGTTGCCGGTGCCTGGCGACGTGGCGATCGCCTACGGCGGCTACATGACGACCACCGGCGCCATGCAGTTCCCGATGGCCTTTCTCGCCGTGGTGGTCGGTGCGATGCTGGGAAGCGCCTGCAACCTGACGCTCAGCAGGCGCTTCGGACGCCCCTTCATCCAACGATTCGATCCGTATCTCGGGATAACCGACAAAAGGCTCGCTTGGGCCGAACAGATATTCAGGCGGTGGGGGCCCTGGGCGATCATCGTCGGGCGCCTGATACCGGGCATGCGGATCGTTCTTTCCGCTCTGCCGGAATACTTGGGGTGCCTTACCGCGTTTTCATACCGTGCGTAGCTATCTCCGCCTCGATCTGGGCGGTCATCTTTTTCGAAGCAGGCCGGCTCCTCGGACCTCGAGCTGGGGTTCTGTTCCGGCTCATTCCAGCCCATCTGGTCCCGTGGCTGGTGCTGGGTTTGATCTTGCTCTTGATAGGGTATTTGGCATATGAGCATGGCTTCAAACCGCAAGAACATCGAGCGACCGTCGACCGCGAGTGAGCTCGTGCGCCTCGACAGCGTTTCGATGGATGAAGACGACGAGATCCTCCCGGACTTCGAAGCCGAGGTGGACGGGCGCCGAGTCTGGGTGACCGCTGTGCTCGAGCGCACGGCTGTGATCGAGCCGGCTCCTGGCGAGCCAAAGGTGCTGGTCAACCGCCGGCGCCTCATGGTGAACCCGCAGCACCTTCGGGTACGCCACCTGGCGAGCAAGGAAGCGGCGCGCCGCGGCCGAGAAGCCGCCCGCCAGCTCCGCATGCAGGAGCACAGCTCCGCGGCTTAGCTCCCCGCCTGATTCAGTAGAAGCGCTCTACGAACGGCGGCCAAGTGGGGTTCTGGTAAAATTCGCTGCTGCCGACATGGTTCGGCCCTTTTTATTTACGCGGCTTGTAACCGCGAGAGGGAAGCCACCACATGAGCAAGATCGTTGATCTCGTTTCTTTGGCCAGCATCGTCCCACCCCTCAACCACGAGGTCAGCGGCGGCTTCAATGCGATGGTCGATGGCAAGCAGGTTCGCGTCCGGGCGGTGCTCGAGCGGACAGTGGTGATCGAACACCACGAAGGCGGCGAGCGGAGCGTTGTGCGGAAGGACAACTGCATGGTCAAGCCGTCGGCCGTGGCATTCGTTCCCGGCAACCCCAACAACGGCGTCGGCCCGCGGCAGTGGCGCCGGCTCCCCGGCAAGCCGCCGGCAACCCCTAGGGTCGGGCCCTAGCCCAAGACGCTCCTCTGGCGGGCCCTCCCTCCTCCCCGCCGGTCCCTCCCCCGCCGGCACACCGCGGCCTACCTTAGAGGTCGAAAAACCAACTGCCAACCCTGCCTGTTAAGGGCCGACTCTTAATCGAGGAGTCGCTGTGCCGGGAGAGTCAGGAACGCTGGGAAGGACTTGGCCAGCGCAACCTCCTCGAACACCGCGCGTGCATCGCCGAAACGGCTCTTCGTCCAGCCGTCCTCGCCCAGGCGCTCCCGGATCGCGGCCAGCTCCCCGTCCGCGATCTCCCGCACCAGGTCTTCGCTGACGCTCGGACCTTCGGCGAGATGCGCCGAATGCCTGATCCACTGCCAGACCTGCGATCGCGAAATCTCAGCCGTCGCCACATCCTCCATCAGGTTGTTGATCGCGGCGGCGCCGACACCCCTCAACCACGACTCGATGTACTGGATGCCCACGCTGACGTTCATGCGGAGTCCGTTCTCGGTGACCGTCCCGCCGGGCACCCGCACGTCGATGAGCTGCGCCGCCGTGACGGATACCTCCGGCCGCTGCCGATCGAGCTGGTTGGGACGGTCGCCAAGCACCCGATCAAATGCCTCAGTGGCGGTCGGCACCAGGTCCGGATGCGCCACCCAGGTCCCATCGAAGCCGTCGCCTGCCTCGCGGTCTTTGTCGTCCTTGACCTTGGCCAGCGCGACCCGGTTGACCTCGGGATCCTTTCTAGACGGAATGAACGCTGCCATCCCCCCCATCGCATGCGCGCCGCGGCGGTGGCACGTCTTCACGAGCAGCTCGGTGTATGAGCGCATGAATGGCACCGTCATCGTCACCTGCACGCGATCCGGCAGCACGAACTCCGGCCGGTTGCGGAACTTCTTGATGATGCTGAAGATGTAGTCCCACCGACCGGCGTTGAGCCCGCTCGAATGGTCACGCAGCTCGTAGAGAATTTCCTCCATCTCGAACGCCGCCAGGATGGTCTCGATCAGCACTGTGGCGCGAATGGTGCCGCGAGGGATTCCAATGTCGTCCTGCGCGAAGTTGAAGACGTCGTTCCACAGCCGCGCCTCGAGGTGGCTCTCGAGCTTGGGGAGATAGAAATACGGGCCGGTCCCCTTGCCGAGAAGCCGCTTGGCGTTGTGGAAGAAATAGAGACCAAAGTCGAAGAGGCTGCCCGACACGGGCTTGCCGTCCAGCTCGAGGTGCCTCTCCTCAAGGTGCCAGCCACGCGGCCGGACCAGCAACGTCGCAACCTTGTCGTTGAGGCGGTACTGCTTGCCCTCTGGGCTCGTGAAATCGATCCGCCTCTCGATGGCGTCGATCAAGTTGACTTGCCCACCCACGAGGTTCGCCCACGTCGGCGAGTTGGAGTCCTCGAAATCCGCCATGAAGACACGCGCGCCTGAGTTCAGAGCGTTGATCAGCATCTTGCGGTCGGTCGGGCCGGTGATCTCGACGCGGCGGTCCTGCAGGTCCGGCGGTGCCTTCGCGACTTTCCATGCGGATTCGCGAACCGATCGGGTCTCCGCCAGGAACTGCGGCACTTCGCCGGCATCGATGCGCGCCTGGCGCTCGTCGCGCTTGCGGAGCAGCTCGAGACGCCGCTCGCCGAACTCACGCTGCAAACGGGCGACGAACGCCAACGCTTCGGGAGTCAAGACCTCGGTCGACCGCCCTTCGTTTGGGCCCTTGAGAACGATCTGCTCGGTGGTGTCCATCGCCACCAAATCTACAGTAGGGCGTCAGGTGCCTGTGAGCCGCTCCACGACCGGCGCCAGCGCCTCGGCAGCCTCACCCGGAATGGCGAGATAGGAGATCCCGAAGCGTTCGCGCCGCGCGTTGAGGTCTTCGACGATTTGCTCGACAGTCCCGATCAAAAAGTGAGGTATCTCCAGGACATCGCGTGGCTCACACCCAATCCCGGGAGCCATCGCCGCTGCCATAGATTCTCGGTCGTCGGTGACGTTGGCGACGAAGATGCTGACGGCGAGCTCGATCTCCGAGAACCGATCGCCCGCGGCCTCCTTGATCCAGAGCAGCTTCTCGTCGGTGGCGTCTGCCAACCCTGTCTGGGCGACCTTCCGGTTGACGCGTCCCTCGCTCAGGTTGTAGTTGACACTCACGATGTCCGCCTCCCGCGCGGCGAGCCGGAGCATGCGGCGGCCGCCGCCTCCAAGCACGATCGGCGGGTGTGGCTTCTGCACGCAGGCTGGACGTGCCTCGAGATCCTGAACTTTGTAATGCGCTCCAGTGAAGTCGACTTTGTCATTCGCAAAGAAGCTCTTGATGATCGCGAGAGCCTCGGCCATACGGTCGATCCGGATTCCAGGCGGGTCGAGTGGGATGCCTGCCTGTTCATAGTCAGAGGTCAGCCAGCCTGCACCCAGGCCGAAGTCCAGACGGCCGTCGGACAGAAGGTCCAGCGTAGCCGCCTCTTTGGCCAGGACGACCGGATGCCGGTAGTCGTTATCGAAAACGAGCGAGCAGACGCGAAGCTTGGTGGTCGCATCCGCCGCGGACATGAGCGCTGCTATCGGCGCCAGCTGGTCGCCGAAGTGGTCAGGCATGTTCAGCGTTGAATAGCCGAGCGACTCCACGAGACGGGCCCTCTGTCGCCACTCGTTTGCGGTCGACGCGCGGCGCTCAGTGACGCTAAAACGGAACGGCCGTGGCTTGCCCACGGCGGGTTAGTATGCGGCGTTTAGAAATTGCTTATGTCGACCGAGCACCTGCTCGCCGTCACGGCGATCGTCGTGATCGCCGCCGCCCTGGTGGCGGCGGCGAGGCTGCGTCCGGGGCCCTGGACCAGAAATGCTTGCATCGCTCTTGCCGCAATCCTCGTCGGCGCGGAGTTCGGATGGTGGACCTACCTTGCCATCAACGGCGCCCAAGGAGCAGACCTTGCTTCGGCCCTCCCTCTCCAGCTCTGTGACGCCGCCATCTTCATTTCCGCACTCGCGCTTGTGCTTCGGAAGCAGCTGCTCGTTGAGGTGGCTTACTTCTGGGGTCTCGCCGGCACCATCCAGGCTGTGATCACTCCGGACCTGCCGCAGCACTTCCCAAGTTTTCCGTTCTTCCAGTACTACGTCGCTCACGGCGGGATCGTGGCAGCGGCGCTCTTCCTGGTGGTTGGCCTCGGCCAATGGCCTCGGCGCGACGCGGTGCTCCGAGTCGCGGCGATCACCATCGTTTACGCGCTGCTCGTCGGCGGGATCGACGCAGCCGCCGGCACCAATTACATGTACCTGCGAACCAAACCGACGAGCGCGACCCTGCTGGATCTCCTCGGCCCATGGCCGTGGTACATCGCCTGGGCGTCGCTGGTAGGAGTGGCGCTGCTGCTCATCCTCGATGCGCCCTTCCGCTGGCTGCGCCACCGCCGGGAGGAGCACACTTTCTAACATGCGTATCAAGCCCGTCTCAGACGACGCCGCCTCTCCCGAGGTCAAGCGGATGTTCGAAGCGCTGGCCGCCGCGGGGAACCTCAAGCCCTTTCAGCGGATGCTGGCACGCAAGCCGGCCATTCTCCGTGCCTTCAACCAGCTGAGCGGCGCGGTGTGGGCGGAGGACTCGAAGCTCTCACCGAAGCTGAAAGACCTCGCCTACCTTCGCGCGTCGATCATCAGCGGCTGTGAGTATTGAACGCGCTCCCATTCCGCTTCGGCGAAGCGGCGAGGTAACTCTGACGAACAGATTGCGGCCCTGCGTGAACCCGGCTCAGAGCGAAACGAGCAGCTCTTCGACGCGACCGAAAGAGCCGTGCTCCGGTTCACCGATCTGTTGACGACCTATCCCGGAAACATCAATGACTCCGACGTCGATGCCCTTGGCGAGCATCTCGATGAAGAGCAGGTGATCGAGCTGGTGTTCGCTCTTGCGACCGCCAGCTGGACCAACCGGGTCACCGACGGGCTGAGGACTCCGCTGCCAGGCTGATGGTGCCGAGGGGCGGACTTGAACCGCCGACACCTTGATTTTCAGTCAAGTGCTCTACCAAGCTGAGCTACCTCGGCACGGCGGATGATTCTATCGGCCGCGGACATCCGTCAACGGCGGGCTCGAATGCCGCGAGTGCCGGCTCCGGCGGGAAACACCAAGGCAATTGGTGGGCGGTGAGAGGGTCGAACTCCCGACCTCCTCGGTGTAAGCGAGGCGCTCTGGCCAACTGAGCTAACCGCCCGTCCGATCCTGCGACAGGGAAATGGAGGGTCCCCGCGAACTCACGGCGAAGCCTCCGAGTTCGCGGGGTTCTCAGTCTACCCAGGGAGCAGTGCAAGCGCGGCTTTCAGCTGCGCATCCTTCGAGTAGTCCTGCGATGAGGCCGCAACGTCGAAAGCGTCGGTGGGGTTCGCCAGGGTCACCGGGACGTCCGGCTGCAGACCCTTATGGTCGATCGTCTTCCCATTTGGCAGGTACCACCTCTGGACCGTGAGGTGGATGTCCGCCCCATCGGTCAGCTCGAAGTCTCGCTGCACGGAACCCTTGCCGTAGGTCGTCGTCCCCACCAGCTTCGCGCGATTGTGCGCCTGCAGCGAGCCGGCGACGATCTCCGACGACGACGCGCTGTTGGCGTCCACCAGCACCACCAGCGGCAGTGATGGCGCGAGGTGCTTCGACCCCACGTCGTGCCGCTCCACGTGGCCACTGCGATCGCGAAGCTCGAACGTCTCTCCGCTCGAGACGAATTGGGTGATGACGTCGTCGGCGGCCGAAATGAAGCCACCCGGATCCCCACGGAGGTCGAGCACGATTCCCACGGCGCCCGGCAGCCCGTTGGTCAGCGCCGAGGCGAACTCGGTTGAAGTGTTCGTTTCAAACTGATAGATCCGCACGTACAGGATGTGATTGGCGATCACAGCCGATCGAACCGACGGCACGTGAATCTCGGTGCGAATGAGGGTCACAGAAAAAGTGCGTCCGGCGCGCGAGATCTCCAGCATCACCTTCGTCCCATCCGGCCCCTGGATCAGAGTGGTGGCCTGGTCGGACGTGATTCCCTTGAGGTCCTTGTCTCCGACCTTCACGATCTGGTCCCCCGCCTGGAGCCCCGCTTTCGCGGCCGGCGATCCGGCCAGCGTTCCCGTGATGACCGGATAGTCCTTCGTGAACGTCAGGTAGATCCCGACCCCGGAGTAGTTTCCCTCGTATTTCTGCTTCAGCTTCTTGTACTGGTCAGGGTCGTAATAGGACGAGAAAGGGTCGCCCAACCCCGCGATCAGGCCTTGCACCGTGCCGTGGGACACCTTTGTGGTGTTGATGCTGCCGTCCACGTAATCCGCCTGGACCACGCGAATCGCCTGCTGCAGCTCGGAGAGGTCGACGCTCCCCACCGAGCGGTGCCCGAGGTAGGGCAGCCAATCGGGGAAGGCCTGGTCGGTATAGACGCCCGCGAGGAAGCCTGCGATCAGAACGACGAGGACGGCGCCACCCCGCAGGGAGGCGCGGCGATTCATTGCAGCAGGTTAGCGAATCGCCGAGGCTGGGCCGAGGGCCCTAGCACCCGAGCCAGATGCAGGGATCCTTCCACACGCCGTTGACCCGGATCTCAAAGTGCAGATGCGGTCCGGTCGACCACCCGGTCGATCCCTCGAACGCTATCGTCGTGCCACGGGCCACCACCATGCCGCTCGACAGCCCAGGAGCGAAGCCCGAGAGGTGCCCGTAATGAGTCGAGTATCCGTTGCCGTGGAACATCACGAGATAGTTCCCGTACCCGATGCTGTTCGGGTACAGCTGAACAACACCGGTGTCCGCCGCGACTATGCCGGTCCCGTATGGTCCGGCGATGTCGATGCCGGTGTGGATCTTGTGTGGCCATGGGCAGCTGAAGTCGTCATACCCGAGCGGGACATAGGAGCAGCCGAAGCGCTGGCTTATGCAGGATGCTCCACAGGCTGGTTCCGGCCATTCGAAGACGCCTGACCCACCGCCGGCCTTCTGCGCCGCGGCCTGGTACTGCAGCGACAGCTGCGCCACCTGGGCGTCGATGGCGGCACGCTCCGCCTTCAGCTTGGCCTGCTGGTCGGCCAGCTGGATCTCCAGCTGCTTGGCATAAGCCAACGCCGCCGCCTGGGTGGCGACATTCTTCTCCAGCTCCGCCTGCGTAGCCTTCTGCTGCTGGATGAGCGCCGTCACCTCACCGCGCTTGACGTCAAGGGCGGTGTTCGCGAGCGCCACATCCGCGCGCTCCTGCGCGAGGCCGTTCAGCATCTTTCGGTCCGAGGCTGCCACCTGCTGGGCGGCGATCATGCGGTTCATCATCGCGTTGAAGTTGTTCGCGGTCAGGATCAGCTCCACGTAATTCACCGTTCCGTGCCCGTCGATGTATCGGAGCCGTTGATTCAAGAGCTCGTCCCGCACGCTGATGTGCGCTACTAATCGAGTGACCTCAGCGTCGCCAAATCGGATCTGCCGGTTTATATCGTCGATGGTCAACTGGGTCTGCGCGATCAGCGCCTTCTGGGCTGCAATCTGATTGTTGAGGCTGTTGATCATCGCGCTGATGGCGTAGATCTGCGCGACCGCGTCGTTGATCTTCGCCTCGATGCTCTGCAGCTGATTCTGGTTGTTGACTTGCTGACCAATCCCCTGGGCGTAATCAACGCACGCCTTGTAGACGGCGGGAGGATCGCCCGGGTAGCAGTACAGGGCGGACACGTTCTGCGCGGGCTGCTGAACCCAGCTCAGGGTCGCGATCGCCAGGGCCGCAAAGATGCGTGTCTTCATTTCAGATCTTCACGTAGCGGCGAACGCCGATATAGCTTCCGAGTGCCCCGAGGAGCGCGCCGCCAAGAAGCAGGTCGCGGGCCAGGCTCGCGACGAATGCCGGGTCGTACGAAAGCGGTATGAACGCGACATCGGCGCGGAAGCGCTCGACTACGGGTTGGTACGCGATGACAAGCAGGGCCAGCGCTAGTGCGGCCGCAATCAGGCCGGTCATCACGCCTTCGATCACGAACGGTCCTCGGACGAACCACTCCGTCGCACCGACGAGCTTCATCACCTCGATCTCCTTGCGCCGGTGATAGACAGCCGTCCGGATGGTGTTCATCACGATGACGATCGAAACCACGACCAAAATCGCGAGCAGTCCCACGCCCGCAAAACCAAGCCACTGCGAGAGCTGAAGCATGCGATTGATGAAGTCACCCTGATAGTTGGTCGGGTCGGACGGATCCACTCCCGACCACCCACGCGCGAGCGTGTCGATCGCGGCCACGTCCGTGAGGTTGGCAACGCGCACCTGGAGCTTCGCGTCCAGGGGATTCCCGTCAACCTGCTGCGCGAACACCAGATTGTTCGGGTCGGCTTTGAACTGAGCCAACGCCTCGGACTTGGTGATGAATCGCACGCCGGTCACACGCGGATCGGCGGACAGCTGGGCCTGGAGGTCGTAGACGCTCTGCAGAGGCGTGCCGTCGGCAACGTTGATGGAGATCTCGCTGACCTTCTCCCGGAAGCCGTCAAGCACTTGCGAGAAAGCGTGGCCGACGATCAGGTTGACCCCCGCCAGAATCAGGATGAGCGTGATCGACAGCACCGCGGCCATGCTGACCGCGAGGTTCCGCCAGAAGCTCTGCCAGGCGCTATTGAGCGCGAATCTGAGATTTCGATAAATCATCGTGGTACCGGCCTGAACGGTCGTCCCTGGCAATCTGCCCGGCGTCGATGGCGATGACGCGGCGGCGCAGCAGGTCGACGATCTCGCGGTTGTGGGTCGCCATCACGACGGTCGCTCCCTTCGCGTTGATGCGAAGAAACAGCTGCATGATCTCCCATGCGGTGGCGGGGTCGAGGTTGCCTGTCGGTTCGTCGGCGATGATGAAGCGCGGCGCATGCACGAGCGCGCGAGCGATCGCCACGCGCTGCTGCTCACCGCCGGAGAGGTTGGCTGGATAGGTCTGGTGCTTCGCCGCGAGGCCGACGGTCTCGAGCGCATCCGTCACTCGCGACTGGATCGTGTGCTCCGCGTCGCCGAGCACGCGGAGGGCAAAGGCCACGTTCTGGTAGACCGTGAGATTGGGCAGAAGCTTGAAGTCCTGAAACACCAGGCCGACTTTGCGCCGGTACCGCGGTAGGTGCCGCCGCTTCATGCGGCCGAGCTCAGTCCCGTCGACGAAGATCTTGCCCTTGGTCGGCTTCTCTTCCCGTATCAGAAGCCGCACGAGGGTGGACTTGCCCGCCCCCGATGCCCCGACCAGGAATACGAAATCGCCTTCGGGGACGACCAGGTTGACATCTTTGAGAGCCTCGGTTCCGGTCGCATAGGTCTTCCAGACGTGCTGGAAGCTGATCACCGGCCGGGTATCGAAATCTGGTGTTAGAACCATAAAGTGCATCTCTTGCTGTGACGTTCCGCGCCCATGGGCGCGTGTGGCTAGGTCGCGCGGAGTATACCGCACGCCCCCGCAGACTCCAACCCCTGCTGGGAGTCCCAAACCACGTATTTAACGGGCCTGTTTTGAGTTGCTTGCGCTTCGCTGGTCGGGGGCCCCGTTCTGGCTCAGGCGCCAGCGCAGCCAGCTCTCGATGAACGGGTCGATCTCGCCGTCGAGCACCGCCTGGGCATTCCCCACCTCGAGCCCCGTGCGGACGTCCTTGACCAGCGTATAAGGCTGCAGGACGTAGTTGCGGATCTGGGATCCGAACTCGGCCGGCAGGATCTGCCCCCGGATCTGGTCCATCTGCGCGGCCGCTTCCTGCTGCTGCCGTTGAAAGAGACGCGCCTTCAGGACCTTCATCGCCATCTCACGGTTCTTCATCTGCGAACGTTCGTTCTGGCAGGTGACGACGATGCCGGTGGGCAGGTGCGTGATGCGGATGGCCGAGTCGGTCTTGTTGACGTGCTGGCCGCCGGCTCCCGTGGATCGGTACGTGTCGATGCGCAGGTCCTGGGGATTGATCACGACCGCGGCCTCGTCCGAGCTCTCGAGCTCCGGCATCACTTCGACAAGGGCGAAGGACGTGTGGCGGCGGTGGTTCTGGTCGAAGGGCGAGATTCGCACCAGCCTGTGCACGCCGTGCTCCGAGCGCAAGAGGCCGTAGGCACGCGGGCCGCGAACGATGAACGTCGCGCTCTTGAGCCCTGCCTCTTCGCCCGGGGAGGTCTCGAGGATCTCGGTTTCGAAGTGTTTGCGCTCGGCCCATTTGAGATACATGCGCATCAGCATCTCGACCCAGTCCTGCGCTTCCACTCCGCCCTGGCCGACGGAAATGGTGATCACCGCGTTGTGGTTCGCGTAAGGATCGGTGAACAGCAGGTCCAGCTCGCGGGATCGCAGCTCGGTCGCGATCGCCGCCTTTTCTTCGGCCAGCTGCTTCTCGAGCTCAGGATCGGAGCCGGCCAGCTGGTCGAGCTCGATCAAATCCCCGGCCCGCCGTTCCAGGCGATCCCAGGTGCCGATCAGCTGACGGAGTTCGGCAGCCTCGCGCGCCATCTGCCCCGCGCGGGCAGGGTCGTCCCACACGCCTGGCTGCACCAGCTGCGCTTCGAGCTCAGCGGCGCGCTTGGCTTTGGCTGGAAGGTCAAAGGTGCTCCTTCAGCTGCACGATCCGCTCCAGAAGCTCCTTAGGGTTTAGTTCAGCGTCCATTACTTCTCCAGCATTTGTTCGGGAGCCACTTATCGACCGTGACACCTCTTGAATTTCTTCCCTGACCCGCACCAGCACGGATCGTTGCGACCGATCTTAGCTGCCGCACCGGCCGGTACAGCGGCGTTCGGTGCGGCTGCAGCAGACCGCGGTTTTCTCGGAGCGCCGTTCGACCCTGATCCGTCCGGATCCGCCGGACCACTCTCGAAGACCTGTCGCACGACCGGTGGAGGAGGTGGTGCATTGCGCTGGACCTGCACCCTGAAGATCCTCGCCACGATCGAGGCCTGGATGCGCTCTCGCAGTTCTGTGAACATCTCGAACGCCTCGTTCTTGTACTCGACTAGCGGATCGCGCTGGCCGTAAGCCCGCAGCCCGATGCCCTCACGGAAATGCTCCATCTGCGTGAGGTACTCCATCCACTGCCAGTCGATCGTGCGCAGCATCACGTCGCGCTCGACGAGCGGCATCAGCTCGGCGCCGACCTCCTCGACCTTCTTGTCGTACGTCTCCGATGCTGCAACGACGAGGTAATCGACAAGGCCTTCGGGGCCGTTGTGCAGCGCCTCGTCCGGGATCTGCGTGTCAGGCGCCAGCGGCAGGTAGGCGTTCAGGTACTTGACCAACCCTTCCAGGTCCCAGTTCTCCGGGTGCCGGCTCTCGCAGTGCTGCTCAACACCCTTCTCGATGAGCTCCTTCGTGTAGCCGAGGATGTTCTCGCGGGCGTTGGCGCCCTCGAGCACCTTGCGCCGCTCCTCGTACACGATCTGGCGCTGCTTGTTCATCACGTCGTCGTACTCGACCACGTGCTTGCGTGCGTCGAAGTGCATGCCTTCGACCTTCTTCTGAGCGCTGGCGATCGAGCGCGCCACCCATGGGTGCTCGATGGGCTCGACTTCGAGACTCTCCATCAGCCTGCCGATGCGATCAGCCGCCGGACCGAAGATTTTCATCAGGTCGTCTTCAAGCGAGATGAAGAACCGGCTCGACCCTGGGTCGCCCTGCCGTCCGGCTCGGCCGCGTAGCTGGTTGTCGATCCGCCGGCTCTCGTGGCGCTCGGTGCCGATGATGTGCAGGCCGCCCACATGTGTCACGCCCTCGCCAAGGACGATGTCCGTCCCTCGGCCGGCCATGTTGGTGGCGATGGTGACCGCGGCAGGCTGACCGGCTTCGGCGATGATGCCCGCCTCGCGCTCGTGCTGCTTGGCGTTGAGGACGTTGTGCTTGACTCCGCGCTTTTCGAGCAGGCGCGCGAGCCGCTCGGACTTCTCGACCGACACGGTGCCCACAAGGACGGGACGTTTCAACTTGTTCATCTCGACGATCTCATCGATGACCGCATCGAACTTCGACTGCTCAGTCTTGTAGATCACGTCCGAGCTGTCCGTGCGAACCATCGGCCGGTGGGTCGGGATGATGACGACGTCCAACCCGTAGATCTTGTGAAACTCCTCCGCCTCGGTCAGCGCCGTTCCGGTCATGCCGCCGAGCTTCTCGTACTGCCGGAAATAGTTCTGGACCGTGATCGTCGCGATCGTCTTCTGCTCCTGCTGAACCTTGACCCCTTCTTTCGCCTCGACCGCCTGGTGCAGGCCGTCCGACCAGCGGCGGCCCGGCATGGTGCGACCGGTGAACTCGTCGACGATGATCACCTCGCCGTCCTTGACCAGGTATTCCGCATCGCGCCGGAAGAGCGTCTTGGCCTTGAGCGCCTGGTTGATCTGGTGCGCCTCGACCACGTTTTCCAGGTCGTAGATGTTGCGGATTCCAGTCCAGCGCTCCATCTTCGCGATGCCGGCCTCCGTGAGCGACGCGGACTTGTGCTTTAGGTCGACCTCGTAGTCATCGCCCACGGCCAAGCGCGCTGCCCACCGGGCGTACTCGTAGTACTTCTCGGTCGATTCGTCGGACTGCCCGGAGATGATGTGGGGCGTACGTGCCTCGTCGATGAGGATCGAGTCCACCTCGTCGACGATGGCGTACTTCAGAGGCCGCTGGTTGCACTGCGACAGGTCGTGCGCCATGTTGTCGCGCAGGTAGTCGAACGCGAGCTCGGAGTTGGTCGCGTAAGTGATGTCCGCCATGTACGACTCGCGCTTCGTCGCGGGCCGCAGGTGTTGAAGCCGCGGATCGGGATGGGTCTCGTCGAGAAACTCCGGGTCGTACAGGAACGTGGCGGACGTGCCCACGTTGATGCCGACGCTCATGCCCAGAAGGTTGTAAATCGGACCCATCCAGCCCGCGTCACGCCTGGCGAGATAGTCGTTCACGGTGACCAGGTGGGCGCCCTTGCCGGCCAGCGCGTTCAGGTACAAGGCCAGGCTCGCGACGAGGGTCTTGCCCTCGCCGGTCTTCATCTCGGCGATCTTTCCGTGATGCAGCACGATGCCGCCGACCAGCTGCTCGTCGAAGTGCCGAAGCCCGATCGTGCGGCGGCTGGCCTCGCGGCACAGCGCAAAGGCCTCGATCAGCAGCTCGTCGAGGTCGGTGCCCTCCTCCGCGCGCCGGCGCAGCTCGTCGGACCGCGCCCGCAGGGCGGCGTCGTCAAGCGCCTTGAGCGCGGGCTCGAGCTCGTTGATCGCGGCGGCCACCGTCAGGTGGCGCTTGATCTCGCGCTCGTTGGGGTCGATAAGCCTGGTTAGAGGTGCAAGAAGCACGAAACTAGGTTACCCGGCCAGGCCGAATCCGAATCGCGGGCCTAGGTGACGACTGGCTCGATCACCGCCACCGTGCCGTCCGCCCGCCGGGCGACGATCTGGATCGCCCCGGAATCCTCGTCCAGAAACACTAAGAATGGCTGGCCGTCGGCCTCGAGCTCGGCCACCGCATCCGAGACGGTCATCGGGCGCAGCTTCAGGCGAATCCTCTTCGGCGCCGGCGACCGCGCCTCCTTGTCGGCATCCGTCAATGCCGCCCGGACGGCCGACAGCGGCTTCTTGCGGTGGGTGACCTTCTCCTTGTACTTGACGACCTGGCGATCGATCTTGTCCAGCGCAAGGTCGAGAGCCGACATCGCGTCGGCGCCTCTTTCGTGCGCGCTTAGGACTGGGGTTCGCCGGCCGTCGAGGTGGATGTTGATGCGGCAAACGATGGTGGCAAGACCGTTGGGGTGCTTCCCCTCTTCGGAGAAGTCCACGTCGGCGTCGGCCACCTTTCCAAAATGGCGTGCAAGTCGCGTGAGCTTGCGCTCGGCGTTCTCACGGACCTCCTGCCCAACTCCAGCGGTGCGGTCGTGGAGAACGACCTTCACAACCCGAGTATATGACCCAAAGTTCGCCCCCGCGCGGGCTCTACTTCGCTGAGGGCTTGTACCCGGCAGGCGGCGGGAACAGCTGCGTGATCTCCTTGGGCAGCGGAATTCCCTGGGAGAAGATGCGATCCAGGATCTTGGGCCGCAGGCCGGTCGGCCTGAACTCGGCGATCACCTTTCCCTCCTGGGTCGCGCCCTTCTGCTCCAGCACGAAGATTTCCTGCATCGTGATCACGTCCTGCTCCATGCCGACGATCTCCATGATCGAGGTCACCTTGCGCGAGCCGTCGCGCAGGCGGTTCAGCTGGCAAATAATGTTGATCGCGCCCGCCACCTGCTGGCGGATGGCCCGCACGGGAAGGTCGACGCCGGCCATCAGGACAAGCGTCTCGAGCCGGGCGAGAGCATCGCGTGGGGTGTTGGCGTGAAGCGTGGTCATCGAGCCGTCGTGGCCGGTGTTCATGGCCTGCAGCATGTCGAGGGCTTCGCCGCCACGACACTCACCGACGACGATGCGCTCGGGGCGCATGCGCAGGGCGTTGATGACGAGTCGCTGGACGGTGATCTCGCCTTCGCCGTTGATGTCCTTTGGCCGCGTCTCGAGGCGGCACACATGCTCCTGGTGGAGCTGAAGCTCGGCCGCGTCCTCGATGGTGACGATGCGGTCCTCCACTGGGATGAAGCCCGACATCACGTTCAGGAAGGTGGTCTTGCCGGTGCCCGTACCGCCTGAGATGACGATGTTGGCCTTGGCGAGCACTGCGGCTTTGAGGAATCCGAACCCGGCTTCGTTGCAGCTGCCGAAGCGAATAAGGTCTTCGACCTGGAACGGGTCTCGCGAGAACTTGCGGATCGTGAGCAGTGGTCCGTTCAAGGCAAGCGGCCGGATGACGGCGTTGACACGCGAGCCGTCTGCGAGGCGAGCATCGCAAAGTGGTGAGCGCTCGTCGATGCGCCGGCCGACGGTGCGAACGATGAACTGAATGACGTTGAGCAGCTGGTCCTCGTCGGTGAACTTGATGTTGGTCAGGACGACCTTGCCCGCCATTTCGACGTAGACGTGGTCGTTGCCGTTGACCATGATTTCGGTCACGCGGTCGTCTCGGATGAGGGGCTCGATGGGCCCTAGCTGCTGGTAGTACTCATCGATGTTGATACCGGGGATCCGGACTGCCATTCGCTAGCCTCCGCTTGCGGATTTGAACCGACCGCCCACTATACGGTAACCCTCGCCACTGAGACCCCCATTACAGGACCGGATCCGCCCGATCTCAAGGCGGCAGCGCACGCTTCGAGGGTGGCCCCAGTGGTGGCGACGTCATCGATCAGCAGGATCGAGCGGCCCTCGAGAGGCCCGCCGTGCCAAGCAAAGGCGTCACGCACGTTCTCGAGGCGCCAGCGGCGGTCATGTCCCACCTGCGGCGGCGTAGCCCGCGTTCGCACGAGCTCGCCGGGAGGCTTTGTGAGCGTGAGCCGCTTGCACAGCTCGCCCGCGAGCAGCTCCGACTGGTTGAAGCCGCGCTGCCGCAGCCTGGAGCTGTGGAGCGGCACCGCGACCGCCCACGAGGCAGCCAGGCCCTCCACCACCAGGCGCTCTGCCAGCAGCAGCGCCAGCGGCTCCGCCAGGCGCCTCCAACCGTGGTACTTGAAGCGCTGGAGAGCGACCTCGATCGGGCCTTCGTACGCAGCTGCGGAACGAAGCCTGGACAGCGACCTCAGGCGCTTGCGGCAGCCGCAGCTCTGGCGAGCCGACTCCACCTCCGCGCCGCACCGGCGACACAGCGGTTCCTCGAGGCGCCGGATGCGCGCTCGGCAGCGATCGCACAGCCACGAGCCGACCATGTGGCACCCGCCGCACCGCGGCGGAAGGATGATGTCGAGCAGCTGGATGCACACGCCTCGAGGCTACGTGCGACTGTCAAGCCCTTCTTTACATCGCTCAGCTGATGACGATCTGGTCGCCACGCTGCAGGTCGATGTGCGCCGTGGACCCTGCCGGCAGCTCGAGGACGCTGCGAGCGCCCCACACGAACCACACGACTCCGTACCACTCCGGCAGCTTGCGATAGACCTTCCTCACGCGCTCCTTGCTGTCGAGGAACACGGCGTCGATAGGAAATCTCATGAACATCATGTGGATGCCGTTGCAGGGATTGAGCCACATGCCGCGGCCTTGTTCGAGCGTGCGGCGGAACATCAGCCCAGCGGTTAGGGCGACCATGGAGGTGGCCAGCTCGAGCTCCTCGGCCAGCACCGTCCCCGTTCGCTCGTGCACCGCGCGCCGTCCTGTCATGGCGATGGACTAGCCTAACGACCGCGCATGGACTTCGACAGCGACGGCGTCCGGCTGCACTACGAAGTGCATGGGCCTGAACAAGGTGCTCCTCTGGTTGTGGTGCATGGCTTTGCCTCGGACTACCGATTGAACTGGGTCGGCACGCGTTGGCAGGAAGCCCTCACCACCGCCGGCTTCCGAGTTTTCGGGCTCGACTGCCGAGGTCACGGACACAGCGACAAGCCTCACGACCCGGCCGCCTACGCCATCGGCATCATGGCGCGAGACATCACCCGATTTCTCGATCACGTGGAGGTGCCGTCCGCAGGCTGTCTGGGCTACTCGATGGGCGCGCGCATCGGGCTGCAGGTCGTGATGGATTTCCCCGGTCGTGTGCAGCGTGCGGTGCTGGGGGGTATCGGCGCGCAGAGAGCGATCGACAGCGCGGACGCGATCGCTGAATCTTTTCTTCGCGGCGAGCCCACTGACGATCCGGTCGCGCAGACCTTCTACCGCTTCGCCTCGGCCCGTCCCACGAACGACCTGAAGGCTCTCGCCGCCTGCATCACCGGGCTGAAGCCGAAGTGGGACCCTGCGAAGCTCTCCGCGATTCAGACGCCGATCCTTGTCGTGGTCGGCGATCGCGACGAGCTCGCGCGAAACGCACCGGAGCTGGTCGAGCTGATCCCGTCTTCACGCCTGGTGACCATCGCCGGCCGGGATCACTTGGGCGCGGTGCCGGCGCGGGAGTTCAAAGAGGCCGCGATCGAATTTCTGTCGGAGGAATAAGCAAGCTCCACCTCCCCATCCCCCGCCTTCAAGCGGGGAAGCAGACCTCTTAGAAATCAGCCCGCTCGGTGGTGATACCGGATCCGGTGCTTGGTCCGCGTCATCGCGACCCCCGTCGGCACGATCGAGATCGTCCCGTCCGGCTCGAGCACCGCGAGCTGTACTTCCTTCATGTCGGTGATGCCGTGCTCCCGCATCGACATCTCCACCTCCTCCTGGTCGACCCCCTCCTTTTTCATCACGTCCGTCAGGTACAAGCCGTCCCTGACGATCACGGCCGGCGCGGCCGAGAACAGACGGTGGAAACGTGGCAGCCGGTTGAGCTTACCGACGATGTAGTTCGTACCGACCAGGGCCCCCGTGAGGACCAGGCCGCCCGTCAACGAGGTGTCGGAACCGGTCATGGCCGGCTGCAGGGCGTTGGCGACGAGCAGGACGAAGACCAGGTCGTACAGCGTGAACTGGCCTACCTCACGCTTGCCAAAGAGTCGCAGCGCCAGGAGCAGCCCCGCGTAGATGACGACCGCCCGGAGCACGAGCTCCAACGGGTGGACGCCCGGCACGAGAAAAGAGGGCGTTCTTTACCTCGGCTTCATCAGGATGAGCACCGCAGGCCCGAGAAGCACGATCCACAGCGTCGGGAAGATGCAGCCCACCATGGGCAGCATCATCTTCAGCGTCGCCTGAGCGGCCTTCTCTTGCGCTCGCTGGCGGCGCTTGCGCCGCATCTCGTCCGCCTGGATGCGGAGGATCTTGCCGATGCCGGTGCCGAACTGCTCGGACTGGATGATGGCCTGGATGAAGTTGTGCAGATCGTCGACACCGCTGCTCCGACCCATCTCGTCCATCGCTTCCAGGCGGGGCCGGCCAAGGCTGACCTCGCGCAGCACCTTCGCGAACTCCTCGGAGAGTGCGTTCTTGTACTTGTCGGTGACCCGCGCCAGCGCTGCGTCGAAACCAAGGCCGGCGTCAACTGCGATGACCAGCAGGTCCATCGCGTCCGGGAGACCTTTCTGGATCTCCATCCTGCGTGCGTCGACCTTCTGCTTGAGCCACAGCACGGGCAAGTAATAGCCGAGGACTGCACCGGCGATCAAGGCGATGACCAGGTAGAGGGTGTTGGCCAGGAGAAAACCGATCGCCAGGCCCGCCGCGGCCAGAACCGCCGCGGAGACAAGGCGCACCGCAGCGAAGTCCTCTGGCGTCAAGTTGCCAGGACGTCCTGCGAGCTCGAGCCTGTTCATGAGGTCCTGGCGTGCCTTCTGTGGTGTTGAACGGGAAAGCATCGATCCCAGTCGTTCGATCGCGGGACGAAGGACGCGCTCGCTGAAGGGCCGCTTCAGCTCGACCTCTTCCAGGGTCAGCGGCTTTTCTCCTCCATACACGGAGAGGCGCTGCTGGACCATCTGTGCGGTGTTGGTGGACGGCGTTCGAGCGAGGCCGATGAAGATCATCAGCACACCGAGGCCGCAGAACAGTGAAAGTATCAGTGGGCTCATCTGTCTATACCTCGATCGCGACGACGCGCCGGATGATCATGTTTCCGATGAAGATCATGAAACACGCGAACACGATGAGGCCCCAGCCGATGATGCTCTCGAACATCGGCCGGAAGTATGTTGGTGTGACGAAATACATGAACGCGGCGAGCACGATGGGAAGAAACGTGATCAGGGTTCCCGATGCTCGTGCCTGGGCGGTCAGGGTCGCGATCTCGCCTTTGATCCGGACTCGTTCCCGGATCGTGTAAGCGATGTTGTCCAGGATCTCGGCCAGGTTTCCACCCACCGTACGGTGGATCGCGTATGCGGTGGTGACCAGGTCGAAGTCGGCGCTCGCGATGCGCTTGGTGATGTTCGCCAGCGATTCGTCAGGCGAGCCGCCGAGGTTCATCTCGCGCACGGCGCGCCCGAACTCGTCAGCAATCGGCGGCACGCCGTTCTTCGCCACCGTGTCGATGGCCTGTGCGAACGAATAGCCCGCCTTGATGGCGTTCGACAGAAGGGTCAGTGTGTCGCCGAGCTGGTTGTTGAAGGCCTTCAGCCGCTGGTTGATTCGGTACTTCACATAGAGGCCAGGGAGGAGGTAGCCGATGATTCCGGCAATGATCGTCTGGATGAGCCCACCCAGCGGCAGCCCGAAGCGGACCACCGCGACGACGACGAACAAGATGGTGCTCCCGAGCTGGATCATGAGGAACTCGGACGTGCGGAGCTTCAGGTCTGCCCGCTGCAGCTGCTCGCCTACCGACGGCTTTCCTTTCTTGGCGTTGCCGCGACCCACGCGGTCCGCCGCGGGCTGAAACAGCCGGTTGAGCGAATCGCGTATGCCACCCGCCGCCGGCAGCGCGGTTGCGCCCGCGGTCGTGACGCCATAGGCGGCAAGTCTCGCCTGGAAATCGTCAGCGCCACCTGCGGAGCGCCGCATCTGGTTGAGGCCAAGGAACAAGAGGAAGACGCCTGCGAAGGCGATGAGCCCGAACACCGTTGGGATTGTGGGCATGGGGACCTCCTAAAGGGTCAGTACAGCTTATCCGGAGACGGTTTTGGGGTGGGTTTGAACAAGGCTTCAGGCACGTCCTCGCCTTCCGCCTTGAGGTGTTCCATTCGCATCGGCAGAAGGCCCGTCGCGGTGTGGTACCCGACAGCCTTGCCCTCGGCGCTGACGCCGAGCTGCTTGAACGTGAAGAGCTCCTGGTACTGGACCTCGCCTTCCTTGATGCCGATGATCTCAGCCACGCTGACGATGCGGCGTACGCCGCCGCGGAGGCGGGACTGCTGAACGATCATGTGGATGGCGGCCCCGATCGTCTCCCGAATGGCACGTGACGGCAGGTCCTGTCCAGCCTGAAGCACAAGCGTCTCGAGACGGACCAGGCTCTCGTGCGGGTTGTTGGCGTGGATCGTCGACATCGACCCATCGTGGCCGGTGTTCATGGCCTGCAGCATGTCCAGTGCCTCGCCGCCACGACATTCACCGACGATGATGCGGTCGGGTCGCATACGCAGACAGCTCTTGACGAGCTCGCGGATCGGCACTGCGCCTTTGCCTTCCACGTTCGGCGGACGCGACTCGAGCTGGATCCAGTGCGGCTGCTGAAGCTGAAGCTCCGCCGCGTCTTCGCAGGTGATCAGCCTTTCGGTCTCAGGGATGAAAGACGAGAGGATGTTGAGCAGCGTGGTCTTACCGGAACCGGTGCCTCCCGAGACCAGGATGTTGAACCTCGCGCGCACACATGACCGCAGGAACTGCATGAGCTCCGGGCTCGACGACCTGAACCGGTTGACGACGTCGGCAGGTCCCCACTTCTCCTTGGCGAACTTCCGGATCGTGAGGCACGGGCCTTTGAGCGCAATCGGAGGGATGACCACGTTGACACGCGAGCCGTCCTTCAGGCGTGCGTCACAGATCGGCGTCGATTCGTCGACGCGCCGGCCCACGAGGCTGACGATGCGGTCGATGACCTGGCGCATCTGGCGCTCGCTCTCGAAGGTCACTGCCGAGAGGGTGGGCTCGCCCGCCTTCTCAACGTAGATCTGCTTCGGGTGGTTGGCCATGATTTCAGTGATCGACGGGTCGGCGAGCAGCGCTTCCAGTGGACCGAGCCCCAGCACGTCGTCGAGGACGGAGTCGACAAGGCGCTCCTTGTCGTTCTTGGTCATCGTCATCGCGGTGGCGCGGAAGTACTCCTCGGCGAGCTCGAGGATCTTTTCGCGTACGCCCGGCTTGTTGCTCGAGTCGATCTGGTCCGCGAACTTCTCGATCAGGCGGGCATGGATCTGGACCTTGGCCGCGGTGAACGCGGGCGTGAGGTCGCCGCCTCCGCCGGCTGAAGCCGCCCGCTGAGACAGGCTCGGCGCCGCAGGTGCCGCGGGGGCTGGAGGCGCTGATTGCTGGGCGAGCGGTATCGACGTCGTGGGGCTATACGTGGTGGCAGCCCCCGGGACGGTCCCCACCGCGGGACCGTTGGCCGTTCCAACCGTCCCTGGGGGATTCGTCTGGTTCTGCTTGACCCTGTCGAGGAGACCCATCTCAGCTATTGCCGGACGTCACAAAGTCGTGAAGTGGTACCGCTGGTCCACCGCTTTCTGGCTGACGCCCTGGGCCGCGAGAACTGTCGGGCAGGTTGGATCCGGGGCGCTTGGCGGCTGCGCCAGGTAGTCGTGGAAAGACTCGAGGGTGTATTTGAGCGTCGTGTTGTTGAGGAACCAGGTGAAGTACTCGGCGTCACACTGCGTCACCACGATCGTGAGGCTGGAAACCACGCCGCCGACCGGGCCTGTTGCGCCACCAGCGGCCGCCCCGCCGCTCGCCGGCTGCACGTTTGCGGCGGCCGGTCCGAGGCCGATGATCCGGACGTTTGTGAACACGGTCTTGCTGATGATCTTGGGAGGCCCGGCCTGCTGGCCGGTGGTGACCGAAAAGACGCTTACGCTCGCGGAAGAGATCACCGTGATGTAGTCACCCAAGGTGATGTGGCCGGCCACACCCTGCAGCTCAGCAGTCGGGATGGTCATGGCCACGTAGCCGCTCGCCAGCGGGAGGTAAGCAGGCGCCGCGCCTGACGGGATCGAGCCGATGTCCTTGGCGAGCATGTCCGAGGTGATCACGGAGCCCTTGCTGATCTGGATCTGCGCGATCAGGTTGACGACGTCGCTCTTGTTGAGGTAGGTGTTGTTGACGCTCAGGAACTGACCCGACACCTTCTCGGTGTCAAGGTCGGCTTCCGTGATGGTGTGCCGAAGCGGGATGGCCTGCTTCGCGAAGACCACAGTGGTGGTCGAGCCACCGCCGCCGCCACCGCCGACAGTGCCACCGAGGAGAAAGACCCCGCCGCCCGCGGCGACGGCAAGAAGCAAGCCGACGATGATGAAAAGACGTCCACCGCCTGGACGACCTCGTGCTGGTGCTGGTGCGACGGCCAAGAGTAAGTCACCTCCGAAGTTTTGAGTTCGTTAGAGCCGACATTGTAGCGAGGGGGACCGGAATCGTCCCCCACGTTCGTGGTTGATTCCGGTAAATAAAGAGAGCCCCTTCGCGGGGCTCTCTCTTTTGAAGGTGTTGCTACGTTTGGTTCTCGTTAAGCGCTAAGAGCGGCTACGACGTTCGAGAACACGTTCTTGATCTGGTTGCCCATCGTAAGAAGGATGACGATAACCACGATTGAAACGAGGACGAGGATCAGGGCGTACTCAACCATTCCCTGGCCTTCCTGACGGGTCGTAAGGCTCCGA
>DATCPI010000108.1:0-5113 GCA_036570165.1 Candidatus Dormiibacterota bacterium
GCCACGAGGTGTGGCAATGCGGAGTCACCAAAGTGACGATTCCCCGACACCGGGAGATCAATGAGCTCACCGCGGGAGCCATCTTCAGGGCATTGGAGGACGAATTGGGTCGAGGATGGTGGAGAAGGTGAAGACATATACGGCTCGCTGTCAGCACTCAGGCGACTGGTGGGCGATCAGTGTGCCCGAACTCAAGGGCATCAACACCCAGGCGCGCCGGCTCGAAAAGGCCGAGGCCATGGCCCGCGACGCGATCGCCCTGTTTCTGGACGTACCGACCGATTCCTTTGAAGTCAGAGTCGAACCCATCCTGCCCCGTGAGCTACAGAAGAAGGTAGGGCGGGCGAGAAAGGTGCGGGGCGAGGCAGAGGAACTGCAAGCTGAGGCTGCGACTGTGAGCGCCGCCGTAGCTGCAGACCTGGTCCAGGGAGCTCACCTGACGGTGCGCGACGCTGGTCGCGTATTGGGACTCTCCCACCAGAGAATTGCTCAGTTGCTCAAACCTCCCTCCGGTGATAAGCGGAGTGCGGTAGTTCGTCCCGCGAGGGCTTCCCGACACTAGAGCGAGGGCCAGCTAGAGGCGATCTCGCACAGCAACGCCGGCGCGAAGCCGCACTAGTTGGTGGTACTTGGCGCTACTCAGTGAATTCAGGCCGCCATTTCTGAACGAGGCGCAGCGATCTGAATCGCCCTGGATTTCCTGGAGAACGCCGACGATTGGTTTCACGCCTTGACCGATTGGCACCGGTGTCGCCGAAGGTCGTGTAGCAACCCGGGCGGCATCCGCCGGCACGTAGGGGCACCTGGCGGACTTGAAGCGTGGACGGAGCGAACCCAAACGGCCTCTAGCGCCTCACCGCGTACCGATTGCTATTGCGGTTCGGGACCGTGAGGCCCCGTGTTCAAATCCCGGGCCCCGACCATTTTTGTATTCAAAATCGGCCATTCTGCATGTTGCTTGAAGTCCGTGGCGCACCGCCGGATCACAATTTCCCCGCGGACCTCTTGAAACGGGCGCTGTAACGGCGCACTCGTCTGCGAATGTGAACTTGGTCGAGGCCAATCGCGTAGCCATGCTCGTGCCAGGACCGTGAGGCTTAGCGGCCTCGGCGGACGACGGTAGGCCTCAAATCTCGGAGCGTCAACTCAGCTACGACATTGCGCGAACCAGCCGCTCGACAGCCACCGGAAGCCGCGTTTCGAAGTCCAGCACATTGGCCCATGTAGGCACTACCGACATGCGGGCCACTTGTTTGTAGACACCTCGCACCTGGGCCTCGAATGCGGGCCACTGCTCCACTGGCAGCGACTTGTCCGATGCGTCCAAATATTCACGTGGGACGCCGTCGACCACAGTCGCCTCAGCGCGTCTCCCGATGCCTCAACGAGTCTCCCGGTGAAGCTGTCAACGAAGCCTTCAAAGAGGAGGTGGTCTAGCGCGGCTTAGCTAGGGTCGGGTTGCAGCGGGCTTCCTGCCAGGCGCCGTTTTTCTCGAGGAGGTGCCGCAGGGCGCGGCGTAGCTCGGCCACCTCGCTGTCGGCGAGGTGGCTGCCGAAGGTCTCGTGAAGGGTGGTCCGAAAGGTCTGCTCGGCCTCGCCGAGTACCTTCCGCCCATGGTCGGTCAGCTGGACGCGGACGATCCTTCGGTTCTCGCGCGGCGTCCCGCGCACTATCAGGCCGTCCTTTTCGAGCCGGTCGGCGATTCGCGTCGTCCCACTCGGGCTGCCCACCAGTTGAGCCGCGATCTCGTTCATCTGGAGCGGGTGGTCGGCCGCGAGCTCCAACCGCATGAGGAGCTCGAACTCGGGCCACGAGAGGTCGGTTTCGGCGCGGAGGCGCTCGTCGATACGCGCCTGGATGACGCGGAACGTCTGCTGCAGGTTGATCCAGGTACCGACCTGGTCCTGGCTCGCCCCCTGCGGCTTCAATTTCACCTCGTTCACGCTAGTTGGAATAGTTCGACTGCGCAACCTTGTTCCAACTATAGTTGCTACTACAACTGTTGTAAGGAGAAGGTTCCCTATGTCAATCACCGCCACGGATCTCACGGCGCCGGCACCCGCCGCCAAGGTCGGCAGACTTGCCGCCAACCTGCAAGCGCGCAACTTTGATGTCGTCGTCGTGCAGACCGGCGCCGAGGCGAAGGCCGAGGTGTTAAAGCGCATTCCTGATGGCACCCGGATCCACTCCGGAAAGTCGAAGACGCTCGAGGACATTGGATTGTTCGACACGCTGATGGGGTCTGACGAGTACGACTTCGTCCGCAAGCAGACCTTGAAGATGGACCGCAATCTCCAGCGCCGCGAGATGGTCAAGCTCGGTGCTACTCCGGACCTGATGATCAACAGTGTCCAGGCCGTCACCGAGGCCGGCCAGCTGGTAGTCGTCTCCGCCAGCGGAAGCCAGATCGGCGCCATCTCTGCCGGAGCGGAGACGCTGATCCTGGTAGTCGGCAGCCAGAAGATCGTGCCCAACCTGGACGCCGCATTCCAACGGATCCAGGAGCACGTCTTTCCGTACGAGGACGCTCGGCTACTCGAAATGTTGGGCATCCATACGGCGTGGACGCGGACCCTGATCCTCGAGCGCGATTTCACTCCCGGCCGGACGACCGTGATCCTGGTCAGGGACCCGGTCGGAGTTTGAACAGGCTCGGTTTGATCGACGCTGAATTGAGTTGATTGATTACGGGCACGACCTGCAGTTCGGCGTCTTCGTTGCGCCGGCGGCCCAGTCGGCGGACCACGTGGTGGCCCTGTCGGCGCTCGCCGAAGAGGTGGGGTACGACCTCGTCACGTTCAACGATCACCCCTACTCGCCAGGCTCTTTGGACACCTTGACCCTGATGTCCTTCGTGGCCGCGCGGACCGGTCGCGTCCGACTGGCGGCCAACGTGCTGAGCTTGCCGCTGCGGCCACCGGCCGTGTTGGCGCGAGCAGTCGCAAGCCTCGACATTCTGAGTCACGGACGCGCCGAGCTTGGTATCGGAGCGGGCATGGCCTGGGACGCGATCGAGGCGATGGGCGGCCGGCGGCTCGATCCCGGCGACAGTGTGGAGGCTCTCGAGGAAGGCATCCAAGTGATTCGCGAGCTGTGGGACGCCGGTAAGCGGGGAGGGGCGCGGTTCGAGGGCAAGCACTACCGGCTGGCCGGAGCCCTCCGCGGGCCGGCGCCGGTGCACGACATAAGCATCTGGGTCGGCGCGTTCAAGCCCCGGATGCTGAGGCTGGTCGGTCGGCTCGGCGACGGGTGGCTGCCCACCATCGCCGGGCTTAAACCAGGCGACCTCGCCGCCGGCAACGCCATCATCGACGCGGCGGCTGCCGGCGCCGGCCGCGAACCGCACGCGATCCGGCGGCTCCTGAACGTGGGAACAGTTGAAGCGCCTGCGCGCGAGACGGCCGCGGAGCTCGCCAGGCTTGCGCTCGAACATGGCATCGCGACCTTCATCGTGACCGCAAACGATCCACGCAGCATGACGGACTTCGCTGCAGAGATCGCGCCCCGCGTTCGAGAGGCTGTCGAGGAGGCGCGGTTGCGCGGGTCTGGCCCTCCGCATGCAGAGGTGGGATCGTCGCTGGTCCCCGCGAGCGCGATGGTGCAGACGGCGACGCATTTCGAGACCGAGGCTGAGCGGTTGGGGGTGGCGCCCACGCCGGACGAACGGATCCGCCTCAGCGAACGGGCTCCGTGGGACGATTCGACGCGGCCGCACCGGGACCGGTCGGGCCCGGAGGTGAACTACACAGACCAGGGACGCCGTGACGGGAAGCAGCTGATCGAGGTGCACGACCTGCTCCGAAGCGAGCTGTCGGAGCTACGGGACATCCTGCGGCAGGTCCGCGATGGGGCGATGCGTGCCGTGGACGCCAGAGCGGCGCTCAACGAGATGGCGCTCCGCCAGAACGACTGGACGCTGGGTGCATTCTGCGCTCGCTACTGCGGCATCGTCACGATGCACCACGGCGCCGAAGACGCATCAATTTTTCCGCACCTTACGCGTCGCGAGCCGCAGCTCAAGCCAGTGATCGATCGGTTGACCGAGGAGCATCTCGTTATTCATGACGCGATCCAGGAGGTCGACCGGGCGCTCGTTCAACACATGACAAGACCGGAGAACCATGACGTCATCCAGAGTGCAATTGACTACTTGACCGACGCGCTCCTATCCCACCTTGCGTACGAGGAACAGGAGTTGGTGGAGCCACTGGCGCGGCTCGGGTTCTAGCCAGACCAAGTCTGACTCTTCCCTAACGACCTCGGTCGTGGCGGAGCCTTCACTCTGTTCCAGCGAAGCTGTCACACGACTTGGCTTCGGTGGAGCTGAGTTCTTGGATTCATGCCGCTGTCGTTTTTCGTCTTGATGCTCGCGATGGGCGCAGCGGATCCGCGCCCATTGCAGGCATGCGCTGTGCGTGCCGCCGGCAGGCTGGACACACGGGAACTGCGGGAGGGCGGACTTTAGTCCCCGTCCGTACGACTGTGTATAGGCGGCCAGCCACAAGGTATAAGGATTGCCGAGATCCGGATACTTGGCCGTCATCTTCGAGACGACCTCCTCACCACCGCTACTCGACGCGACCGCCTCGTCGAAGTCGTAGATGTACTGCCGGGTACATGGCTGGCTGCGGAGTTGAGGAAAGAGTCGACGACGTGGTACGCGACCTGCGCGGACTGGGTCAGGACCTTGTCCGACGAAGGGCGGCGTCGTAGCCGAATCGCGATCCTCGGACGGCAAACAGACCTCTCGTGAGGAGTAGAGAGGGTGACCGTGAGCGAGCACTTCGTTGGTCTGATCCGGACCGTCGCCGGGTCACACATTCCCGGCACCGAGCGGTCATCAGCGGTAACCAGCGGCCACGCAGGCGCCGAGATTTGTATTCAGGAGGAGCATGGCGGGTACTGGAGGATCTGGTCGGACATGCAACCAAGACGGTTCGGGACCGTGAGGCCCCGGGTTCAAATCCCGGGCCCCCGACCAATTTCTGACTTCAGATTCGTCCAACCGGCGGAGCTAAGGTGATAGGCCCGCTGTGCTGGTGTAGCAACCGTGTAGCAACGCGCAGTTGCGCCGGAAGCTAGCTGGCGGCCGCTACGCGAACAGATGACCTTG
>DATCPI010000109.1:0-59610 GCA_036570165.1 Candidatus Dormiibacterota bacterium
CACATCCAGAAGGGCGACCTCATCGTCCTTACGATTCTCGAGCACCACTCCAACATCGTGCCTTGGCAGATCCTCGCCGCCGAGAAGGGAGCGACCATCGAGTACGTAGACATCGACGAGCGCGGCGAGCTGCGCCAGGACCAGTTCCGCAAGCTCCTCGAGCGATCGCCGAAGCTCGTCGCGTTCGGCCAGGTCAGCAACGCCCTCGGCACCATCAACCCCGCGCAGGAGATGGTCGCGGCCGCCAAGGCTGCCGGCGCGACTGTGCTGGTGGACGGCGCCCAGGGCGCCCCGCACCAGGGCGTCGACGTTCAGGCGCTGGGCTGCGACTTCTACGCGTTCAGCGGACACAAGATGCTCGGGCCGACCGGCGCGGGCGTCCTGTACGGGCGCCGCGAGATGCTCGAGGCGATGGATCCGTTCATGTCCGGCGGCGACATGATCAAGACGGTTCGCGTCGAGGGCACCACGTACCACGACCTGCCCTGGAAGTTCGAAGCCGGCACGCAGGCCATCGGGGAGGTCATAGGACTCGGGGCGGCGGTCGACTATCTCACCGCGTTGGGGATGGATGCGGTTCGCTTGCACGAGCGCGAGATCACGGAGTACGCCTACGAGGCGCTCAGCGACATCGAAGGGCTCACCCTATACGGCCCGCCGCCCTCGCGCCGCGCCGGCGTCATCTCCTTCTCCCTGAAAGGAATCCACCCGCATGACCTGGCGACCATCGCCGACCGCGACCAGGTATGCCTGCGGGCCGGCCACCACTGCGCCATGCCATTGATGACCCGCCTCGACGTCGCGGCAACCGCACGAGCATCTTTTTACGTGTACACGCAGAAGGATGAAATCGACCGGCTGGTCGGTTCCATCAAAGAGGCCCAGAGGATATTCGCGTGAGCACAACTGCCGACGACCAGTTCTATTCACCCCACGAAAGTTTCGATTTCGCGGGAACCCCGAAGGTGCTTTCGAAGGTATGAGCAGTCGAGCCGGCACTGCTGCTGATGATCAGTTTTATCGCGAGTACATCCTCGACCACTACAAGAACCCGAGGAACTTCGGGCGTCTGGAACACCCAGACATCAGCCACGAGGAGGACAACCCGCTTTGCGGCGACGTGATCGGGATGGACTTCCGGATCAAGGACGGCGTGATCGACGACATAAGGTTCCATGGCCGTGGCTGCGCGATCTCGCAGGCCTCTGCCTCGCTCCTGACGGAGCGTTTGAAGGGCTTGCCCCTCGAAGAGGCTAAGAAGATCGGCAAGGCTGACGTGCTCGGAGAGCTCGGCATCGACATCTCGCCCGCGCGCATCAAGTGCGCTCTTCTGTCACTCAAGGTGCTGAAGGTGGGGGCTTACGGTTTGGCCGGCAACGATGAGGATGAGGAGTAAATGATGGAAACGAAGAACCAGGAGGCTCCGTTTCGGGAAGCCGATCTGGAAGAAGTCCAGAAGCTGATCGAAGATGGCTACGAGGTGGTGGACGTACGTGACTATTGGGAGTGGAACAAAGGCCACATTCCTGCAGCGCGGCACGTATTCCTTGACGAGATCCTGAAGCAACCCGAAAAACGCAAGTTCCGTGACCGCACCGTGTTCGTTTGCGCGGTCGGCAACCGGTCTGCGATTGCGGCTGAGATGGCTGTGGCCCTGGGCACCAAGGACGTCGTGAACTTTCGCGGTGGCACCGACGCATGGCGGAAGGCCGGCCTGACGCTGGAGATGCCATGAGCCCATTCGCTCCGACGACCGAGGTTGCTCCGGACGCGACGGTCAAACCCGAGGACGTGATCGAGGTCCTTCGCGAGTGCTTCGACCCGGAGATCCCGGTCAACATCGTCGACCTCGGCTTGATCTACGACATCGCGATCAAGCCGGCTCGCGTCGACATCAAGATGACGCTCACCGCGCTCGGCTGCCCGATGGCCGCCGAAGTGATGTCGGACGTGCGCGACCATCTGCTCACGCTGCCGGGCATCACCGACGCGGGAGTCGACATCGTCTACGAGCCCGTCTGGTCCCCAGAGCGCATGACCGAAGAAGCGCGCTGGGAACTGGGGATGGTCTAACCATCTCGCAAGGCGGCGTTTAGGCCGGATTTACTCCGGCCGTCGCCGGGCAATCTTGAATGTCACCTTGCGTCGCGCGGAGTAACTATTTAAACAAGTCCCATCCATATACCGGAATGGGAGCAGGCCCGCCGGCGAAGCCGGCCGGCCGATGAGGGAAAACCATCCGGGTTTTCCCTCATAAATTACCCCGGGTTCACCCTTCGCAAGTCCAGGCCGACGTCGGCCCTAGGCGAGATTCGATTCGGTGAGTGGTTCCGGTTCCAGGCCTCCTCGCACCTCAAGCACGAGCAGGACGGCCCATCCGCTTCCACAGGCGCGCTCAGCGCCTCCTCGAGCATCTGGAACAGCGTTGCGACGATCGTTGCAGGACGTAGAGATGACATGTGGTGCCTCCGCGCTGTAGTACGGATCAACCCTACCGCACCTCAAGGGGATTTGCGCCCACCTTGCATCATCGCCCGGCTGGGTATCGCTACCCGGAATGGACGGTCAGGTTGCCCTCGACGCACTCGCTTTGAGGCGCGCGGACCGAACCCGCATCCATTGGAACCACAGGAGAAGAAGGAAATACTGGGCGAACTGCCCGATCGTGTAGGAGACCACCAGCACTATCACGGGAGTCCTCGCGAGGCTCTCGATTGGATCCCAGATCAGCATCGTCAGCAAGAACACGAACCCCAGGTTCAGCCAAAGGAAGATCGGCGCTCGCTCGGCCCAGAACTGATAAGCGAGCAGCAGCAGCAGCGGTGAGAGCAAGACCTGGTACATCGCCCAACCGATCGGGCCAAGCATCGGTGAAAGCGCGCACGCAACGGCAACCAGGTCCCATTTCGCATTCGGCTCGCCACGCAGCCGCCGCACCGCCAGCCAGCCGATGAAAAGCACTAAGCCCGCGATTGCAACCGTCAAGACATTCGACGAAGGCACTCCAAACCTGCATAGGAGAGCCATCGGCGAATAGTTCTCAGGTACGCAAGCCACGATCGGTCCGCGCCCCTTGGTCTGAAACTGGGCCACGTAGGCGATGGGGTTGGCAATCGAGATATCGCCTCCGCGCCAGGCCAGGAATCCCAGCCCGATCCCGCTCAGCGCAGCTGCCACTCCAATTGCCCACAGCGCCGCGCGGCGTGACTCCCGACGCATCAGCAACGCAAGCGGAAGCAAGACCACGATCGGCTTCAATGCCAGCGCCACGCCAATCATCAAGCCGGCGGTGCGGACGCGGCGGTCCGCCACCGCGACACCACCCAGCGCCAGCGCGAGAACGATCAGATTGGGCTGCATCCAGAAGATGGTTGTGACTGCCGGTGCGAAGATCGCAGCGGCCACCATAGTTCCCCACCACAACGCGGAGGGCACTCGCCCCAGCAGGCGGCTCCACACCGACAGCAGGAGGCAACCCCAGACCGCCAGGTTGACGGCCAGCATGGCCGGTGTTGCCACGTCCAGGGATGCCGCCCTCGTGATCGCCGCCATCACCAGGGCGAAGAACGGGGTTGCAGTCCATGTCAAAAGGCGCTCGGGGTGGCCGCTGGACCACGCCTCCTGCCCAGCCTGGTACGCGAGGCCGAAGTCCAACGGGTAGTGGACCAGGACGGCGACCGGAAGCAGCGCAAGCACTGCTGCCACCGGCGCCAGCAGGTACAGGTTCCGGGCCGGGCCAGTGGTTGCGGTTGGCGCACCCTGGTCAGCGCTGCGGTTTCGGATCTGGCGATCCACGATTGGCGTCACTCTAGAGTTTGAGGCGCGACCGGGCCGCGCCTCCGGCCGAAAAAACCCTGCGGGAACGGCCACCAATCGGCTCTCCGTACACTTACGAATCGTGTCGGAGTTCAGCCCTGGGCTGGAAGGTGTGGTGGCCGCCGAGACTGCGATCAGCGAGGTTGACGGCGCCAATGGCCGGCTGATCTATCGCGGCGGCTACCTCATCGAAGACCTTGCGCCCATCGTGACCTTCGAAGAGGTCGCGTACCTCTTGTGGCATGGCACCCTGCCGAACGAGTCCGAGCTCGACGAGCAGGGCCGGCAGCTGGCCGCAGGACGCCACCTCAAGAAGACAGCGCACACGACGCTGCTGGCGATGGACCCGGCGACCGAACCGATGGACGTCCTGCGCACAGTGGTCTCGGCGCAGGGTGCGAACAAGGTTCTCGCCAAACCGACGCTCGAAGAGGCAATCGCATTGACCGCCATTTTCCCCACCATCGTCGCCGCAACGTATCGCCGGCGGCAGGGCAAGGAGATCCTCGAACCCCGCCCCGACCTTTCGCACGCAGCCAACCTCATCTGGATGATGGAGGGCAAGGAGCCGGACGCCAAAAGAGTGCACTGGGTTGACTCGTATCTGCTGCTGCTCGCGGATCACGGTCTCAACGCGTCGACCTTCGCCGCACGCGTGGTCGCGTCCACGGGGAGCGACCTGACTTCGTCCGTCGTCGGCGCCATCGGCGCCTTGAAAGGAGCTGCGCATGGCGGGGCTACGTTCGCCGCGCGCACCATGCTCGACAAGATCGGCTCAGCCGACAATGCGGACAAGTGGCTGCACGAGGCGCATGCTCGACATGAACGCTTCGCTGGATTCGGCCACCGCGTCTACAGGACTTACGATCCGAGAGCCAAAATCCTCCGCGAGATGGCCAAGACCGCGGCCGCCGAGCTCCACCGCACAGCGGCACGCACCGAGGAGCTGGCGCTTGAGATCCTTCACGTCGCGCACCCCGAGCGACCCAACGCGACCAACGTAGATTTCTGGGCGTCGGTCGTGCTCACCGGTGCCGGGATCCCGAAAGAGATGTTCACCTGCCTCTTCGCCACCTCGCGCGTGGCGGGCTGGACCGCGCACGTCCTGGAGTCGCTGTCCGACCTGCGCATCATCCGGCCGGCCTCGGTTTGGATCGGACCACAGCCAGGAACCAAGCCTCTGCAGCTCGCCAAGCGTTAAGTGTCCAGCCCCCGACGCTCCTTGCATCTTCGCGGCCTAGACGGGCGGGCGCCATCCCACCCCACGAAATCTTCGATTTCGCGGGGACCCCGGGGGGCGCTGAAGCCGGCGTCAAGGGGCCCGGCGCCGCGTCGTCACGCATCTAACGATGCGCTCCTAGTGGCGCCACCCTTTCCTTGGCTCCGCCCGTCGATGCCGCGAGATATGCGTCGGATCGCAGAGACTGGACACTTATGAGCGCCTACGTCCCGGGCCTCGAGGGCATCATCGCGGCGCAAACCGAGATCTCGATGGTGGACGGGGCGAACGGGCGGCTTGTCTATCAGGGCTACGTCATCGCCGACCTGGCCGAGGACATGTCCTTCGAGGAGGTCGCGTATCTGCTGTGGAAGGGCCGCCTGCCAACGCACGCAGAGCTCGACGCCTTGTCCCTCGAGCTCGCGAGCTCCCGCGCTCTGACCCAGCCGGCGACGATCACGCTGGACGCGCTGCCCAAGGACACGGACCCCATGGACGTTCTGAGGAGCGTCGTTTCAGTGCAGGGTGTCGAGCACAAGCTGGAAAAGCCGAGCGTCCCCCTTGCGATTCACGCGACGGCCTCGTTCCCGACCATCCTGGCGATGTTCTATCGCCGGCAGCTGGGCATGGAACCCGTCAAGCCCCGCGCCGACCTCGGCCACGCCGCCAACTACCTGTACATGCTCAACGGCAAAGAGTCCAGCCCTGAGCTCGTTCATGCGTTGAACACGTACCTCGTCCTGCTCGCGGACCACGGAATGAATGCTTCGACTTTCACCGCTCGCGTGATCGCATCTACGGACTCGGACCTCGCGTCGTGCCTGGTTGGTGCGATCGGCGCGCTCAAGGGCCCGGCCCACGGTGGAGCGCCATCGGCGGTGATGGACCAGCTCGAGAAGATAGGCACCGCGGACAACGCCGAGCGCTGGTTGCGCGACGCGCGCAAGCAGAAGGTGCGTTTCATGGGCTTCGGCCACCGGATCTACCGGACATACGACCCGCGCGCGAGGATCCTCAAGGAAATGTGCGCACGGCTCAACCCGAAGTTCTACGAGCTCGCCTCCAAGGTCGAGGAAACCGCGTTGCGGATCCTCCACGAGGAGCACCCGGAACGGCCGCAGGCGACCAACGTCGAGTTCTACTCGGCGGGAGTGCTGCAGGCCATCGGCTTGCCGAAAGAGTTCTTCCCGCCCACTTTCGCCGTGTCGCGCGTGGCGGGCTGGTCGGCCCACGTGCTGGAGCAAAGCGCCAACAACCGCCTCATCCGCCCGCAGTCGGAGTACATCGGGCCGGAGCCTCGCAAGCCGGTACCGCTCGCCGAGCGGGGCTAAACCCTGGCGCGGCTGAACGCGCGAGCGCTCCAAAACGCCGGCGCCGCCGGCCTGGCCTGGTTCCTTGTCCTCACCACCGCGGTCACCGGGTACTGGGTCATGCAGCCGGTGATCCGCAGTCCGTTGGCAAGCGACCTGACCCTCGACTACATCGGCGCTCGGATCGGTATCGAGCACGGCTGGAACCACCTGTACTCGCTCATGCTCCAGCGGCAGCTCTTTGAACAGCTCCGGCCCGGCGTCGTCTTCAACGACGGCCAGTGGTACGTCTCACCTCCACCCCTTGCCTGGTTGGCGCTGCCGCTGAGCGTGTTGGGCCCCGCATCGGCCTTTTATGTGTGGTTCGCGCTTTCAGTGCTCGCACTTGTGGCCGCCTGGTGGCTCGCAGCCCCGAGCGGTGGCTGGAAGCGGGCTATCTGGCTGCTCGCAGCCCTGGCCTGGTATCCCGTCCTCTACGGGTTGAGCCTGGGCCAGCCGGTCCTGTTCGTGCTTCTCGCGGTCGCCGGCTGCTGGAAGCTCGCCGAAGCCGGGAAGCCTTACCTCGCGGGCGTGGTCCTCGCCGCGTCCTCCCTCAAGCCGCAGCTTGTGCTGGTCTTGCCCGTGGTGCTCTTGCTCGCCGGACATTGGCGCATCGTGGCCGGATGGGCGGTGCCCGCGGCGATCCTGGCCGGCCTTTCGCTCGCGATGCTGCGTGGCGATGGGCTTGATGACTATCGCGGCTTGCTCGCGCTCGAGGCAGGCGACGTCAACAACCGCTTCTTCACTCTTGCAGTCCTCCTCGGCCCGGGCTGGCTGACCTCGATCGCGCAGGGCGTCGTGATCGTCGCCGGACTGATCGCCGCCTACTTGAACCGCCACGCCGGCTTGGGCAGGCTCATCGCGCTGGGCCTGGTGACGTCGGTGCTCAGCTCGACCTACTCGCACCTGCAGGACTTCACGATCCTCGTTGTGGCGATGTGGCTCTTCTGGCGCGACGATTTAGGGGTCCCCGCGAACTCACGGCGAAGCCTCGGAGTTCGTGGGGTAAAGCCCCCCGCCTGGGAGCGGTGGTGGCTGCTCGTGATCGCGGTTGTCCTCGAGGTGGCCTGGCCGCTCACCCCAGCCCCGGCGCTCGTCGCGATCGCCGTGTGGTGGGTGATGCTGTGCGTTCCAGCCACGGTGCGCAAGCCGAGGCCGATGGCCACGGCAGCATGACCGCGTCGCAGGTCCGCGTCCCCCACGCCCGCCTGATCGTCAGCGCCGCGGCGATCGCCGTCGCCGCCGTGATCCTGTGGCTCTCGCGGAGCTACACGTGGTACTTCGACGAATGGACCTACATCCTGGCCGCGCCCGACTGGACGTGGACCTCGTACCTCGAGCCTCACAACGTCCACCCCGCGATGCTTCATCGCCTCCTCTACGCAATCCTCCTCGCGACAGTCGGCCTGCACAGCTATGTGCCCTACATGGCGGTTTTGCTCGCGCTGCATGCCGTAAGCGTGGTTCTCCTGTTCGAGGTCGTGCGGCGGCGGGCAGGGGACCTGATCGGCCTCGCTTCGGCGGCCCTGCTGCTGGTGCTGGGCGCCGGATGGGAGGACATCCTGTGGGCGTTCCAGACGATGTTCGTCGCGTCGGTCGCATGTGGCCTGGGAGCGCTGCTCGCGATGGATGGGTCGCGGAGCTCGCGGCGAATGCTCGTGGCCGCGCTGCTGCTGACCGCGTCGCTGATGTTCTCAGCCGTCGGTCTTTTCTTCTTCGTGGCTGTCGCAGTGCAGCTCGGTGCGACGCCTGAGCGGCGCCGCGACCTGGTCTGGCTCGTGCCGACCGCCGTCGCTTTCGTTGTGTGGTACCTGGCTTTCGGGCACAGCGGCTCGGAGCACGATCCCGGGCCCGGGCCCTCCGCGGCCAACCTGCTGGTCATGCCCTTCTATCTGCTGTGGGGTCTTGGTTCGGCCGCGGCGGGACTGATCGGAGAAGGCGGCGGTTGGTTCGCGCCGCTCATGCTCGTCCTCACCGGAATTGCTGTCGGATGGACGTGGCGGCGCCGCGGAGTCGATCCTTTCGCGCTCGGTGTCGCTGCGGCGCTCGTGAGCTTCTACCTGGTCACGGGCTTCGCCCGGGCACAGTTCGGCTACCAACAATCTGGTTCCGCGCGCTACGTGTACGTGGGCGCCGTCTTCTGGCTGCTGCTGCTGGCCGGCGCCGCCCGAGGACTGCCGTGGCGAGGTACCTGGCGGCTCGTCCTGATCGCGTGCGCTTTCCTTGCGTGCTTCAACAGCGGCGTGCTCATTTTCGAGTATGCGGAGGCGAAGACTGCACAGATGCAGCGGCAGGCCGCCGACCTTCAAGCCCTCGACCACATGCGTCACGATCCCTGCCTGGACCCGCAGGGATGGGCTGATCCATTGGTGATGCCGGCAGTAAGAAACCCTGCGCTCTACTACCGCGCCACAGACCGCTACGGCGATCCTGTGGCCGGACTTCCGGTCACCGATCGCGGTGACTTCGACATCGCGGAGAGCAACCTTCGCCTGGCGCATTGTCCTTGAGGCGACTCGCCCTCGCCTACGCGATCGGGCTCGTGCCCGCGCTGGCGATGGCCCTCGTCCAGCCGGTGTGGTCCCGCGTCGACGAGGCCGGGCACTATGACGTCATCGCCCAGTACGCGGCGGGCGTCTACCCGCACGACGCCCTCACCACGATCCGCCCCGAGACGCTGCAGGTGATGAAGCAGACCGATGTCTATGGCTTCGTGCTCCAAAACGCCTTCGCCCGACCGGACCTCACCAACGGCTTCCAGACGGTGCCGCCCGGCATCTCCCCATCGGCGCACGTGTTGTGGATCCGCCGGCACGGTTTCCAGTTCTCCTACGAGGCCTATCAGCCCCCGCTCTACTATCTCGCCGCGCTTCCCGCGTGGATCCTGGGCGACCGGTTGGGCGGAGCGATCGGGGCGGTGTACGCGGTGCGGGTGTTCGACGCGCTGCTCGCGGCGCTGCTCGTGCCGATGGCGATGCTGATCGTCTTGCGTCTGTGGCCCCTGAACAACGAGGTTGCATGGACCGCCGCGCTGATGACCGCGGTCCTGGCGGGCCGAGCGCTGAACCTGAGCGCGGTGACGAACGACGTATTGACAAGCGTGCTGGGCGCCGCCTGCATCCTGGTCGCGATCAGCGGCCGGTGGACCAGCAAGCGGGCAGTTCTGCTAGGCATTCTCTTCGGCGCCGCGATGCTGACCAAGATCACGAGCATCGGCCTCGCACCCGCCCTGGCCCTGGCGCTGATGCAGCAGCGTCGTGGCGGTGGGCCGAAAGCGCTCGCGTTATCCGCGATCGCCGCCGGCATTTGCTTCGTTCCCTGGCTCGGCGCCAACGTCGCGATGTACGGGGAGCTGCTGCCGACCAATGAGCAGCTCGAAATGTCGGCCTTTCCCCCTACCAGCACGGACCCGAGCATCTGGTTCGTCTCGACGCTTCATTCTTTCGTCACCTTCTGGACTGGTGAGCCGTTCCTGCTGCTCCCGGGGGCTCCCGCCCTGGCGTTCCTGGCGCTGTTTCTCGTCGCCCTGGCCCTGGCCGGGCTGCTGCACGCGTGGCGGCAGCGGTCGCCGGAGATCTCCCGCGACACTCTGGAGGTCCTCGGAGTCGCCGCCCTCGGCGCGTGGGCGGTCAGCCTGACCGCCCCGGTGCTCGCGTCGTTCAGCGCTCCCGGCCGCCTCGCGTACGTGGGCCTTGGCGCGGTGGTCGCGTTGATGGCCGCCGGCCTCCGGGTGGAGCTGCAGTCGCCTTTGCTGCGGCGGGCGATGATCGGCCTGTTCGCGGTCCTCTCTGTCCTTGGCCTGGTGCTCCTGATCCATCCCGCCGCCTCCCTGCCGGCGAATCCCGGCCATCCCGCGATCGCCCGAGCCCAGGCGCTCCAGGCCAGTGGCAGCTTCGACCACCTCAGGGTCGACGCCCAGACTTGCGCGGTGGATGTCGCGGGCGACGCCTGGCTTGCCATCGACCTGGTGAACGACGGCAGCCGGCCGGTCGAGTGGAGGCAGAGCCTGGAGGTCGATTCGAACGGACACCCTGTCGCCACCTCCGAGTTCCAGAGGTCGACGCAGCTTCCAGAGGCGCTCCAGGCCGGCTCGACGTACTCGGGCTGGTTCTGGATGGGCCCCAGCTCGAAGCTGCAGCACCTCGGCGACACCACGATCGTCCTGCTGGACGTCGCCGCTGACGACTACCAGCAGATCGGCACCCTGACCGTCCGGACCACACTCTGCTGACCGGTCGACGCGGCCACCTACACTTGAAAGCGTGGCCGTGACTGACTTCGACGTGGCGATCCTGGGTGGCGGGATGGGCGGGTACCCCGCGGCGATCCGAGCGACCCAGCTTGGGTTGAAAGTTGCCCTGGTGGAGGCGGACAAGCTCGGCGGCACCTGCCTGCACGTCGGCTGCATTCCCACCAAGGCCTTGCTCGAGTCGTCTGAGCTCTACCACCGAGTGTCCGCTCGCGGCCCGGAGTTTGGGGTCAACGCCGACAAGGTTCGATTCGACTACGCCCGCATCGCCGCCCGGCGGGACGAAGTGGTCAGCCAGCTCTACAAGGGCGTCCAGTACCTGATGAAGAAAAACAAGATCGAGGTCGTTCCCGGCAGCGGGCGCGTGCGCGACGGAAACACGCTCGAGGTCGGCACCACGCAGATCAAAGCCAAGCACCTGATCGTCGCCACCGGCTCCACCGTGAAGTCGCTGCCTGGGCTCGAGTTCGACGGCAAGTTCATCATCTCCTCCGACCACGCGACGCTCGCCGCCACCGTCCCCGAGTCGATCTGCATCATCGGTGCCGGTGCGGTGGGCGTCGAATTCGCAACGCTCTACAACGAGCTCGGCGTCAAGGTCACCGTGCTCGAGGCGCTCGACCGGCTGGTCCCGCTCGAGGATGAGGAGATCTCGAAAGAGATGTTGACCGCGTTCAAGAAGGCCGGAATCGACTGCCGGCTCGGCGTCAAGGTAAAGGGGGCGAAGAAGGCGCGCGACGGGGTGAGCGTGGACACCGACCAGGGCGAGGTCTGGGCACGCCAGCTCCTCGTCGCCGTCGGCCGCTCACCGCGTTCGAAGGACATCGGCCTCGAACAGGTCGGCGTGACCACGCATCCCAACGGGTTCATCAAGGTCGACGAGTGGATGCGTACGTCAGCCGAATCGGTCCATGCGATCGGCGACGTGGTCGGCGGCTACCTGCTCGCCCATGCCGCCGCTCATGAGGGCATGACCGCAGTCGAGGACATCGCCGAGAAGCGCGTGGCGCCGATGGAGCAGGAGCTCGTCACGCGCTGCACCTACTCGCATCCGCAGATCGCGTCGGTCGGTCTGACCGAGAAGCAGGCCGTCGAGAAAGGACGCGAGGTGCGTATTGGCAAGTTTCCCTTTACGGCGCTCGGGCGCGCGATCATCCACGGCGAGACCGGCGGCTTCGTGAAGATCGTCGCCGACGCCAAGACGGGACAGATGCTGGGCGCGCACATCGTCGGGGCGAATGCCACGGAGCTCATCGCCGAGCCCGCGCTGGCGCAGCTGTTCCAGGGCGACGCGTGGGAGCTCGGCCGCAACATCCACCCTCACCCCACGCTGAGCGAGGCGGTCATGGAGGCAGCGTTGGCCGTCGACGGCCACGCCATCCACATTTAGTGTCGACCACCAAACCTCGAGAACCCCGGACGAAGGAACCGGGGCCGGAGTTCAAGCCCGACTGGCGCTTCCAGCAGCCGGTCGCGTGGCGTGACACCGACCTCGACGAGAAGACGCTCAAGGCATGGTTCAACTACATGCTGCTCGGCCGCCAGGTCGACTATCGCTTCCAGGTGCTGAACCGCCAGGGCAGGGCGCCGTTCATCATCTCGTGCGCCGGCCACGAGGCGGCGCAGATCGGCATCAGCTGGCCGCTGAAGCCCAAGTACGACTGGCTCGCTCCGTACTACCGCGACGTGGTCCTCTGCATGCGCATGGGGATGACGCCGCTCGACCTCATGCTGGCGGTGCTCGCCAAGAAAGCCGACCCCGCCTCCGGCGGCAAGCAGACTCCGGGCCACTTCTCGGATTCACGGCTGAACATCACGTCGGGAGGGTCGCCCGTGGCGACGCAGATGGTGCGCGGAGCGGGTGTCGCTTACGCGCTGAAGATGGACGGCACCGACAAGGTCCTTCTGACCTGCTACGGCGAAGGCGCCGGCGCGGAGGGCGACGCGCACGAGGCGTTCAACTTCGCAGCGATCTACAAGCTGCCCGAGGTGTTCGTCTGCGAGAACAACGGCTTCGCCATCTCCACGCCGTTCAGCAAGGAATACGCGATCGATTACGTCGCGCAGCGCGCGGCCGGCTACGGCTTTCCTGGCGTGACTCTCGACGGTCGAGATCCAGTCACTGCTTACGTGGTCTCCAGTGAAGCGATCGCCCGCGCCCGGGCGGGACACGGCCCGACTCTGATCGAGTGCCTGGTCGACCGGCTGGGCGCGCACTCGTCGGAGGACGACCAGCGGCGCTACAGGACGCAAGAGGAGATCGAGCGGCTCGCACAGAATGACTGCCTGGGGCGCTTCAAGAAGCGGCTTCTCGACGAGGGCGTGATGGCGGCGAAAGAGATCGCCGAGTACGAGGAGCGCGTCAAGGAAGAGGTCGCCAAAGCAACCAAAGAGGGGATGGAGTCAGCCGACCCGGCGCCGGAGGACGCGCTGACCAATGTGTACGGCGTGGGCGCGCCGGCGGCCATGGAACCCGCTCCAGGGGTGGAGACCGAAGAGATGAACATGGTGGCGGCACTCCGCTCGGCGCTGACCGAGGAGATGGAGCGCGACGAGCGCGTGATGGTCATGGGCGAGGATGTTGGGCAGAAAGGGGGCGTGTTCCTCGTCACCGATGGGCTGTACGCACGCTTTGGCGAAGCCCGCGTCATCGACTCACCGCTCGCCGAGTCATCGATCGCTGGTGTCGCCCTTGGCCTGGCGATCGCGGGCAAGCGGCCCGTGGCCGAGATGCAGTTCACCGACTTCGCTCACATGGCGTTCAACTCGATCACGAACGAGATCGCGAAGTACCGCTACCGCAGCGACGGCGACTGGTCGGTGCCGTTGGTCGTGCGCGCACCGATGGGCGGCCACGCGCACGGCGCCCTCTACCATTCTCAGTCGATCGAGGCGCGCTTCGCCACGCCGGGGTTGAAGATCGTGATTCCGTCCGGCCCGTATGAGGCGAAGGGCCTGCTCCTGGCCGCGATCCGCGACCCCGACCCGGTTCTCTTCTTCGAGCACAAGCGCCTGTACCGGATGTTCAAGGAAGCGGTGCCGAAGGGCGAATACATCATCCCGCTGCAGAAGGCTCGAACCTATCGCGAGGGCACCGACATCTCGGTCTTCTGCTACGGGCTGATGGTCCATTACTCAAACGAGGCGGCGAAGAACCTGGAGGCAGACGGGGTTAGCGTCGAGATCATCGACCTGCGCACGGTCTACCCGCTCGACAAGGAGGCGATCATCGCCTCGGCGCGCAAGACGGGCAAATGCCTCGTCCTCTACGAGGACAACTTCAGCATCTCGGTCGGCTCTGAGGTGGCGGCTCTGATCGCCGACGAGGCGTGGAGCTGGCTCGACGCACCGGTGAAGCGATTCGGCGGCCTTGACGTGCCCTCCATGCCCTACGCGATCCCGATGGAGGAGTACTTCATGCCGACCCCGGAAAAAATCACCAAGGCGCTGAAGGAGCTCGCAGCTTACTGATGGCCAAAACCACCCGCGTCGTCATGCCGCAGCTTGGAGAGTCGGTCCACGAGGGGACGATCTCCAAGTGGCTGGTCAAGGTCGGCGACAAGGTGGTCGAGTTCGAGCCGATGCTGGAGGTCGACACCGATAAGGTCAACGCCGAGGTGCCGGCGCCCGTGACCGGCATCCTGCGCGAGATCCTGGCCAAAGAAGGCGAGACGGTGCAGGCCGGAGCCGAGATCGCGGTCGTCGAGGTCGGCACGAATGGATCGGATGCGTCCGATGGAAAGGCAACCGCCACGCCAGAAGCACCGGCACCGGCTCCTGCAGTGGCGGCGCAAAAGCCGGCAGCCACGCCAGAGGCGCCGGCGCCGGAGGCAGCGGCAGAGGCTGTTCCCTCTCCCCCCTCAGGCGAGAGGGTCAGCGAGAGGGGCGTGAAAGAAGCGCACGCGGCTGCCCCTCCGGGGGAGATAGTCACGGAGAAGAGCGCGGAGGAAACGCCTAGGCCGGCACCAGCGCCGGCAGCAGCTCCCCCTCCGGGTCAGCCAGAGCCCAGGCTCGAGTCCGGCGAACACCGCTTCTCACCGGCTGTCCAGATGCAGGCCTCCGAGTTGAAGGTCGACCTGTCGCAGGTAAAGGGGACTGGCATCGGCGGCCGGGTGACCAAGAAAGACGTCCAGGAGTTCGCCGCCCGGCCTAAGGCCGCTCCGGCGGTGGCCGCGCCGGCGCCGGCATCGCTAAAACCAGGAGAGGGCGACCAGGTCGTTCCGCTGACGCGGGTGCGCCGGCTCATCGCCGAGAACATGGTCCGTTCCAAGACCACCATCCCGCACGCCTGGCAGACGCAAGAGGCGGACATGTCCGGTGTGGTCGCAAACCGTGCCGCCAACAAGGCGGCATTCCAGAAGCAGGAAGGCTTCTCGCTCACCTACCTTCCGTATGTGGTGGCCGCGGCCGCGTCGGCGCTCCGCGAGCATCCGCAGGTGAACGCGACTTTCAACGAGACCGAGCTGATCATCCACCGTGACATCAACCTGGGGATTTCCGTCGGCCTGGAGGACACGCTGATAGTTCCTGTCATCCGGCGCGCGGATGGACTTTCGCTCGCGGGCATCGCCCGCGCCATCAACGACGTGGCCACCCGTGCCCGCAACAAGCAGCTGAAAGCTGACGACCTCGCGGGCGCCACGTTCACGGTGAACAACTCGGGCACGTTCGGAACGCTGTTCAGCTACTCGGTCATCAACCCTGGACAGGCCGGCATCCTGACGATGGAGGCGATCGTCGATCGGCCAATGGCAGTGAACGGGATGATCGGCATCAAACCGATGATGTATCTCTGCTTCTCGTTCGACCATCGCGTGCTTGACGGATTGCAGGCGGCCCGCTTCCTCACGTCCTGCCGAAAGTTGCTGGAAGCGGTCACGGTGGAGAGCCCGGTCTATTAGCACCGCCGCTCCGACCGTGGCGGAGTCTCGATCACCCTTGGCATGCACGGCCTTGCCGACCTTGACCTCTAGCAGCTGAGGTCTCGCATCAGCAGCTAGTTCGCGGCGCCAGACCCGACAATTGGCCGCAAATGCGCCAGCCGGCCGCCGTTGAGCAGGGAGAAGTGGGCGACCGACGCTTGAACCTGCCGCCGCTCTGGCTCTCGATTTGTGCTGTGACAGCTGCTATCACCGTCGCCTTCGGAGTCTCCCGATGGATGGATCACTTTACGTCCAACCCAAATGCCGAGGACTTCAGCCTCCATGTCGTGGCAGCGCACGTCGGGACCAGCCAGGGCTGGTCGCACATCTACGACCTCGAGCTCATGAAGGCGGCGTCGCTTGCTCTGACTGGACGGCCCATCGACACAACCCACGTTTTCATGAGCCCTCCACCTACAGCGTGGATGGTGGTACCGCTGATCGGGCTTCCCGTCCCGACCGGCTACGCCATCTGGACCCTGGTCAGCCTGGCAGCACTCGTTGCCGCCTGGTGGTTGATCTGGAAACCCAACGAGAGCCCAGGCGCCGCCGGGAGCTCGTGGGGGCGGCTGAGCGGCTCCCGGTTCGCTCGCGTCACCGTGCTGCTCGTCTCGCTGGCCGTGTGGCCGGTGCACTATCAGTTCTGGCTCGGCCAGTGGGTGGTGGCGTGTCTCGCTCTCCTCGCCGTTTCGTGGTGGCTGCTGGAACGTGACCGGCAGTTCCTGGCAGGCATCGTGCTGGCGATCCCGTTCTTCTTCCGGCCCCAGGACGCGTTGCTTCTGCCGCTTGCCTTGCTTGTCAGTGGACGCTGGAAACCAGTGGCTGCATTTGCTGTGACCGGGTCTGTCGTCGGCGCCTTGACCGCCGTCTCACTCGGTTGGTCCGGGATCTCGGCCTGGCTCAGCCTCCTCGCGCAGATCAAGGCCGATCCGTCGCAGGCACCTCTCACCTATTCCGTCATCTTCGGCCAGGGCTGGCTCACCACCGGTATCGAGGTCACCCTTGGGATCGCGGCGCTGGCCCTTGCCTGGTACCGGCGCGATCGGTTGGACCTCGTGTTCGCCCTCGGCCTCGTCGGCTCGACGGCATCGGCGACCTATCTCCACGAGTACGACGTCGCCATTTTGGTGTTGGCCGCATGGATCGTATTGCGGTCCCGACCCAGCCTTCCGCAACAGGTGTGGCTGATCGTTGGAATTGCCGCCGCGCAGTTCATCTCCCTCGGAATGCCGATTCCAATGCTCCTGTGGGAGCCGGGCTGGATCGCGCTTCTTGGTCTGGAGCCGCTCCTCAAACGCCTGGACGTCCGGCGATCGGCCGGCCGCGTACCAAGCTCTTCGCTGGGGGAAGCTGCCGTCCCTTAAGCTCCCTCGCCGATAATGGCGGCTCGATGCAAGGGTCCGCCGTGCTGCGGCCACACGCCTTGGCCAACCGGCATTTCCGCAGCCTGCTCCTGCTGGTGGCAGGGATTCCGATCGGGATTTTCTATCTATGGCGGGCACTTCTGCTGCCGATCATCTTCGGCACGGACATCGGCGACTTTCGCGAGAGCTACATGCGAGCGGCGAGCCGGCTTGCTGCGAACAGCGACCCGTATGACCTTTGCCGGAGCGTAGGTTGTCTCGAGCCGACAGGCCCGCAATACGTCATGCCGCCGCTGCTCGCGTGGCTCCTGCAGCCGCTGGTCGGCGTGGACGGCCACCTGGTGGCGGTTGGGGTGACCCTGGTTCTCAACGCATCTCTCGCCGTCTTCCTGTTCTGTGCGCTCCGCGTCTTGCGGGTGTACGACACGCAGCTGGCCGTGTTGCTGGTGCTTGTCGCGCTTGCCTTTGAGCCTGTCATGGGCAACATCGACGAAGGCCAGGTCAATCTCGTCTTGCTCGCCCTCTCCGGGGTGTGGTTGTGGGGCTGGGTGGCCGGTCGCTGGTGGGGCGGGCTGGCACTTGGCGCAACGGTCGCCATCAAGCTGATCCAGGGCCCGGTGGCAGTCCTCGTCCTGTGGGCGCGACGGTGGTCGATGCTGGCGGCGGCCGCCGTGGCTGGACTTGCACTGTGGCTCATCGCAACCCCGCAATACCTCTATGAGTACTTGACGTCGGTTTTGCCTGCTGTCAGCGCCGGCACCGGGTTCTTTGAGAATCATTCGCCCGGCGGTACCATCACACGCCTCCTCCGGCCTGACACCTTCCTCGGCCCCGAGGGAGGAAGTCCGCTGGCCGCCCGGCTCATCACCGTGGCGATCGCGCTGGCGGCGCTGGCCATCACCTTGATCGTGCTTCGCTCGCCTGCCAGCGGGTGGAGCGGGCGCACTCTCGAGGCGGCTGCGATCGTGGCGGTGACGCCTCTGGTCGCCACCTACTCGTGGGGAACCCACCTGGTTCTTCTCCTGTTGCCGATGTTCGTCCTCATCGCCTGGTCTGTACGCAGGCGCGATTGGGTGGTGCTCGGACTGGTCGCTATGAGCTGGCTGCTTATTGGGCCGGCTCACAAAGGATTCCAGGCCCTGCTCGTAAACGGCTACTCGAACATCGCCGTCCTGCGCCTGATGGCCGAGTTCGGTGTCCTTGGCATTACAGCCATCTGGATCGCCAGCCTCATCGCCGTGCGGCGAGAGCGATCGGAGCCGAGCTAAGTCCTACGCGACGCCATCAGCTTCGTTGTCGATGCCCAGGATGCTGAGGAAGAAGCTCGCGAATATCGTCTGCACGCCAAGCGTGACCAACACGGCTGCGGGAATGATCTCGCGCATCGTCGTGCGCGCATCGAGGGCGCCGAATCCGGCCGACTGCCACGACAGGACGGCGATGAACATGCCCACCATGCCCACGACAAACATGAGCGCGCCGAGCACGAGCCCGATCTCCAGGCGCACGTAGCGAAAGATCGTGGCGTATGTGGGATTGGGGGGATGGAAGCCCTGCTGCATGGCAAAAACTTTCGTGAACACGGCGAAGACGACCAATTGATAACCGATCAGGCAACAGAATCCCGCGAGCAAGAGCGTATGGATGTCGAAGCTGACCCGACCGACCTGCTTCGACCCTGTTTCGAGCAGGGCCCCGACGATCAAGCCGGCGACGAACAACGCGACCCCCGGATAGAGGAACAGCCAACGCGGGCTGAACAGCAACATGAAGCGCAAGTGGCGCCAACCGTCGCGCCACGTGCGGAGGTGCGGAGGCCGCGAGCGTCCGTCCGGGCTCAGCGTGACCGGGACCTCAGCGATCCGCATGCGCTTCAGTGAGGCCTTGATCACCATCTCGCTGGCAAATTCCATGCCCGTGGCGCGGAGTCGCAGCTTCTCGTATGCGTTCTTGCGAAAGCCGCGCAGCCCGCAGTGCATGTCGCCGACAGGCGTGTGGAAGAAGACGCGGCTCATCAGCGTGAGGGCTGGGTTCCCGATCCAGCGGTGGGACCAGGGCATAGCGCCGGCCTCGATGCCGCCGGCGAAGCGATTCCCGATCACAAGGTCGTAGCCCTCGCGCAGCTTGGAGATCAGCGGTGCGATCGCCGTGAAGTCGTAGCTGTCGTCGGCGTCGCCCATGATCACGAACTGGCCGTCGGCGGCGTCGATGCCGCCGATCAACGCGCTGCCGTATCCCTTCCTCGCCACCGCGACCACTCTCGCACCGAGCTCCCTTGCGATGACCTGAGAACCGTCGGTGCTGCCGTTGTCGGCGACGATGATCTCGGCCGCCAGGCCCAGCTTCTCGATCGCTCGCTGCGCCTTTTCAATACAGGTTGCGAGCGTCTCCGCCTCGTTGAGGCAGGGCATGACGATGGAAACCTCAACGATTGAGGATTTGGTGCGCTCAGCTCGCGTGGGAGATCGCTGCTCGACGGTCATGGCCCAACAGCCTAACCGCACGGAAACGAGACAGCTTGCGCCTGGAAAAGAAATGACCCCGACGGATCGCCTCTCGAGGACTGGCACCGGCCTTGCGGCCAATTCCTGCCCTTTTGAACGTGTCCCTCGGGGCCGTCACAAAGACTAGTCGAGCCATGTTGGGAGTGCAACTGCGAAAGTCAGTTCGCCGCCAACCTAAAACTAGTAGCCGTACGTTCTTAGGGCCTGCTCCCCGTCAAAACCAATGGCCATGCGACACTTCAGCGCATGCCGCTGAATCTCGACGAAACCGGCCAGGTCATCGCCCGCGCGCAGGCGAAGGCCGCAGAGCTTGGTGTGCGCGTGACAGTCGCGGTAGTAGACGAGGGCGGCTTGCTCATCGCACTGTCTCGCATGGACGGCGCGCCCCCGCTGTCGCCGCAGATCGCGGAGGCCAAGGCGGTTGGGGCCGCGATGTGGCACCGAGACGGCGCTGCGCTGGCCGAGGTCGCAAAAGACCGCCCAGGGCTCTTCAGCGTCGCCGACAGGTTGGTCCGAGTGCCGATCGTCCCTGGCCTTGGCTCGGTGCTCATCAGGCGCGATGGCAGAGTCCTCGGGGCGGTTGGAGTCAGCGGCGCGAAGCCCGAGCAGGACCTCGAATGCGCCCAGGCGGGGCTCAGCTCAATCTGAGCATGCGGAGCGGCTCGTAGACCGAGCCCGCTCGCCCCAGCTGGCTCCTGTAGAGGATCAGCTCGCCGGCGCGCCAGGGTTGCAGCTCGGGCGGATTCGGAAGCGGCGGCAGCACGGCGCCATCGCGTGGTCGGGACCGGGCAAGGGTGAGATGGGGCTGGAACGGCCTCGCCTCCGGGGCCAACCCGGCGCGAAGACATTCCGCCTCCGCCTGGGCAGCCAGCTCGCGGGCCGCGTCCGCGCCCGCTCGGACCTGAAGCCAGACGACCCGAACCAGGCGCCCGCGCTTGAACGTCCCGACGTCGCCCAGCTCGAGCTCGAACCCCGCGAGCTGGCGCTCGGCCAGCCTGTCGGCGATGCCCTCGGCCACGGAGGACTCGATGCTGCCGATGAAGCGCACTGTCAGGTGCAGGTTCGAGGCCGGCGTCCAGCGAAAGTCATGAGCAATTGCGGCGCACGCGACGAGGTAGGGGTCCAGTTCCTGGCGCTGCGCCTCGGGCACCCGGAGCCCGAAGAACGCGCGGATGCGTGGCGAGTAGGCCGGATTTACCCCGGCCGTCACCTGACCTTCTTGGATACCGCCAACGTGGCCAGAACAGTCATTTCGTAAATCCGATCCTCGGAGGATGAGTGTCGGCGAAGCCGACCGGCCGATGAGAAGGGACCGTCCTGGTTCCTTCTCATATCTTTTAGCGGCGGGCGGTCTTCTTCCAGTTCGTCGGCACCCAGGAGCTGGGTGCGCTTGGCCGCCAGCCGTAGTTCGCGCTCACGGAGTCGATGCCGGCGGCGATGTTGTCGAGCTGCAGTGTATTGATCTCGTCCGGCGTCACAACCGGATTCTTCATCAGCGTCTCCATGATCGCCGCGCCGGGGAGAAGCAGCGGCACCGGGAGCTTCAGCTTGGGCTTCTTGATGCCCCTGGCCTGGAGGAACCAGTCGACAACCGTCTCGAAGGTCACAACCTCAGGACCGCCCAGCTCGACGATCTTGCCGAGGAGCTCTGGCCGGCCGATCGTCTCTACCACGCAGCGCGCAGCGTCCTCGCGCAGGATCGGCTGCAGGTGAGCTTGGCCGTTGCCCGGGATGATCACGAAAGGCCCGAAGTTGGCCTGGCGCTCGAAGTCGACAAGGGCGCCCCCTTCCTCGGCGACCACGAGGGAGAAGCGGAGGATGGTCCCGGCCACGCCTGACTTGGCGAGCTCCTGCTCGCCCATCCACCGCGATGTCAGGTACTTGTAGTGCTGGTCCAGCCGGGCGCCGATCACGCTGACCAGAACCACCGACTTGACCCCGGCCGCCTTGGCGGCCTCGGCCATGATGCGCGGGCCGTCGACGTTGACCGCAAGGTAGGACTGCGGTTGGTTGCGGCGCACCGCGACCAGGCTGATGATGTGCTCGGTCCCCTGGGCTGACTGCCTGAGGGCGGTGGGGTCCAGCGCGTCTCCCACCACCACCTGTGCGCCGCGGACCTTGAAGGCTGCGGCCTTCATCGGGTCGCGGACGAGCACTCGCAGCTGGTGTCCGCCATCGATCAGCTTGTGGGCGACGCCACGGCCGAAAAAACCGGTTGAGCCGAGCAGGAGGATCCTCGCCACGGGTCAGAATCGTAACCGCTGGCATACTGAAACCAGTGTTCGGACAGGCGGCGGGGGGATTCGGGCTTGGGCTTCTGGCCTTCCTGATCGGTGTGGCCGGCATCGCGGCCGCCCTGCGGACGCGGCGCCGGAGAGCTCGTTACCCCGAAGCGTACGGATCCAGCGGCGGGATCATTTACACCTCCATCCAGGTCGGGTGCGCGGGCGTGCTCCTGCTGGGCGGCATCGGCCTGATGGTCCTCGCCATCGCCTTCCGGAAATAGCTCCGGGATATAGCCATTCCGGACTAAATGGTCGTGTCGCCGCCCTGGATAGCGCCATTTCGACCGAATTGGTCGCACCCCCGCAGGAAGTCCTAGATGACGTTCCTCTCCTTCACCAACGATCCCTTGGCAAACCGCGTGAAGGCGAACGGCGCAATGTCGATCTCCGAGGAGCGGTCCAGCAACAGCTGAGTCAGCAGCAGCGCCGCCGCTGGCGCCTGCATGAATCCGTGCCCGCTGAATCCAGCGGCGCACCAGAAACCTTCTACCTCCGGCACCGGCCCGAGGATCGCCTGGTGGTCGGGAGTCGTCTCGTACAGCCCGGCCCAGGCGGTCTTCACCCCCGCGCCGGCCAGCGCCGGAGCGCGGAGCGCCGCTTGCTCGAACATCTTCTCGAGAAAGTCCCAGTTGATCTCGGTCGTGAATCCTGGCGGCTCCTCGCGATCGCTCATGCCCATGAGGACGCCATCACCTTCGGGATGGAAATAGAGCGAGGTCCGGAAGTCGACCGTCATCGGGTTCGTGCGCGGCACAGCCGGAAAGGTTCCGGTGACGGCGATGTGGCGGCGGTACGGAAGAACGGGGATCTCGAGCCCGGCCATTCGCCCGATCGACGCCGACCACGCCCCAGCGCAGTCGAAGACCATCCGCGTGGCTACATCTCCGGTTGATGTGCGCACACCCTGCACCCGCCCGGACGCGACGTCGATGCCGACAACCTCTACGCCTTCCTTCAACCGCGCACCGTGGCGCCGCGCGGCCGCTGCGTAACCGGTTGTGACGTCGGCCGGGCTCGCGATGCCGTCGCTCGGACAGAACGTGCAGCCGAGGACGTCATCGACGTTCAGCACGGGCACCATGCGCGCGGCTTCGGCAGGATCGACCCAACGCGCCTCCGTCAGGCCGACTCGATGCCACATCTCCATGTTGAGGCGGAAGTCCTCGACCTGCTGCGGAAGCGTGAGAACGAAGAGGTACCCGATCTGGCGAAAGTCCGCCGGATGACCGGTCTCCTCTTCGAACGCCTCCAGGATCTTCACCGCCATCCGCTGCAGCCGCACGTTGGCTTCCATGGAGAACTGCTGCCGCACACCGCCGGCGCACTTGCCTGTCGATTGCGAGCCCAGGGTCTCGCGCTCGAGGAGCAAGACGTCGACGTCGCGCTTGGCCAGCTGATAGGCAAGGGCGCACCCCATGATCCCGCCGCCGGCGATGACTACGTCAGCGCTTTCCATCGCGTTCCGACATACCCCACACCTCGAAGATCAGCTTTAGCGCGGCGAACGTCGTGATGTCCCCATTGTCGAATGGCGGCGACACCTCGACGACGTCGAGGCCGACCAGCGTCGCTCGCTCGGTCGCAGCCCTAAGCAGATCAAGCGCCTGTCTGGTCGAAAGCCCGCCCGAGGACGGGATCTCGGTCCCTGGAGCGAAGGCGGGATCGAGGACGTCGATGTCGAAGGAGATATGGACTTTCTGGCCCGCCAGACGATCGGCGATCTTTTCCGCCGAGCGCGCCGGATCAGCGGCCAGCTCATGCGCGGACACCAGCAGCACGCCATGCGCCGCGATGAACTCGAGCTCCTCGGGGTCGTAGTCGCGCCCGCCCGCAATGATGACGCGCGCAGGATCGATCCGTGACACGTCCAACGCGCGCCGCAGCGCGCAGCCGCACGTCCAGCGTCCACCGCGGGAGTAGTCGCACAGGTCGGGGTGCGCATCGACCCACAGCACGGCGAGGCCGGGGTGGCGCTTGGCCTGCGCGGTCAGTGTCGCGATCGCTGTGCAGTGGTCGCCTCCTAGCACCGTGAGCAGTGCCCCCGGTGGGACGCGCGACAGCTGCTCCGCAACCGTCGCCCAGCCGGACTCGATGTCAGTCCCGGCGTCCAGGTCCCCCAGGTCGTGGATGCGCATTCCGGTGAGCAGCTTTCCGTCTTCGGTCACGGGAGGCATCGCCGCCGAAAGGCTTCGGATCCGCTGTGGAGCCAGAGCAGCGCCCTTGCGGTAGACGGCTGAGCCGTCGTACGCGATGCCCACCACCACCACGTCAGCCGACTCGAACGATCCGGCGGCGAGACCGGCCCATGGCCGCAGGCCGTCGAGGTTCATGAGGTCCGTCGCTCCGGCACCTTGAGGATGCTGAGCGACCCGACAATAAACCAGACTGCGAAGAGGCTGAAGACCACCGGAAAGCCGCCTGGAAGCCCCAGCAGTCGCGGCCCCGCGTTGAAGGCGTCGAGGATGGGGCCACCGATGAAGACGGCGATGATGCCCGCGCCGGCTGTAGCGATGTTCGAGAAGCCCATGTAGAGGCCACCCTCGTTTGGCGGAATGATGTCTTGGATGAAAGCCCAGTCCACGGAGAAGAACACCCCAAGTCCGACTCCGATGACCAGGCCGGTCAGTGTGGCCTGGGCCGCGAGCTCCGGGACCTTGAGGAAGTGCCCAAGCGGCGACAGCAAACCCTCTGGTACCCACATGTAGTGACTGAAGACGAGGACCAAGGTGCCGACAGCCCCACATACGCCGGCCGCAAAGATAAGCGGCCGGCGTCCGATGCGGTCGGAGAGCCTGGACGCGGGCCACGTGATCAGCGCCGCGACACCTATCGAAAGTCCGAGCAGCGTTGACGCCGCGATGGTCGTCGCTTTGCGGTCGTTTTGAAAGAACACGTTGTCGAAGTAGAAGAAGGCGAAGTTCTGAAGCCCGCCGAATCCCATGAAGATGAGCAATCGCGACACCATGAGCCACACGAAATTCCGATTGCGGAGCGGAATCCCGAACGTTTTCGACAGCAGCTCTCTGGCGCTGCGAAACTGCCCTTCGACTGGGATCGCACGATCAGGGACGACAAGCACGGTGACGAGCATGGTCGTGACCAGGACGATGACGATGGATGCAATCGCTGCGCTGCGTCCAAAATGCGCGAGCAGCAGACCGGCGCCGACCGTCCCGCTCGCGATGCCGGCCAGGTTCGCCACGCCGTAGTAACCCGAGGCCGTGCCACGCTGCGGAAATGGCACGACGTCTGGAAGTAGACCCTGATAGGGCGCTTGCGCCGTGTTGGACGCAAACTGGAGCAAGAAGTAGCAGGCGACCAGCCACCAGTAGTTGCCGGCGAGCGCGATCCCGATCAGGAAGAGCACATCGCCCGCGGTGCCGGCGGCGATGAACGGACGCCGCCGCCCCCACGGAGTGATCGTGCGGTCCGAAATGCCTCCAACGATCGGCTGCCACAGTATTGCCACCAGCGTGCCGAGAGATTTGAGAAAGCTCGCGGCCAGGCCTTCGTGAGCGCGGCCGACCAGCTGGATGATCAGGTCGGGCAAGATCAGCGCGGTCAGGCTGTTCCAGAGGTACCCGATCGCGATCCAGTACAGCGACAGGACGATGAAGTCCAGGTGATTCAGGCGGCGCTGCGGACCAGCGGCCGCGGCGACCGTCAATCCGGTCGGTATGGAGGAAGCGACTTCTTGACCGGTCGGTCTTCGCGGTAACCGAGCGCGTACTCGCCCTGAAGAATCGTGTGGATCTCGCGCGTCCCCTCGTAGATGATCGGCGCTCGCGCATTGCGCAGGAAGCGCTCGACGGGATACTCGGCCGAATAGCCGTACGCGCCATGCACCTCGATCGCGTCATGGGCTGCGTTGAAGGCTGCATCCGTTGCGTACTGCTTCGCGATGGAGACGTCGCGAGTGTGCCGCGCTCCAGTGTTCTTCATCCACGCGACCTTGAAGTAGAGCAGCCGGCAGATCTCATAGTCGCGCGCCATCCGCGCGATCATCTGCTGGACCAGCTGATAGCGGCCGATCTCCTGGCCGAAAGTCTTGCGCTCCTTCGCGTATTTAACGGACGCGTCGAGGCACGCGCGGACGGTTCCCGTCGCGCCGGCGGCGACCGTGTAGCGGCCGTTGTCGAGGCAGCTCATCGCGATCTTGAAACCATCGCCTTCGTCACCGATCCTGTTCGCCTCGGGCACCTCGACATCGGCCATGAAGATGGAGCCAACGTCTCCCGCGCGGATGCCAAGGCGATCCTCGATCGGCTCCGTGCGCAGTGACTTGCCGCAGGCCGAGCGGTCGAGCATGAATGCCGACACCCCGCGCGAGCCGGCTTTCGTGTCGGTCTTGGCGAAGACGAGTAGGAAGTCGGCGGTGTTGGCGTCGGACACCCAGATTTTCTGGCCGTTCAAAACGTAGCCGCTCCCTGAGCGTCGGGCGGTGGAGAGCATGGACGCCACGTCCGAGCCGGCGTTGGGCTCGGTCAAGCCGTAGCACGCAAGCTTCTGGCCCGATGCCATCGGCACCAGCCATTGCTGCTTCTGGGCTTCGGTCGCCCAGGTGTAAAGGCCCATGCCAACGAGGCCGACATGCACGGAGAGCACTGTCCGATAGACCGTGTCGACGTATTCGAGCTCCTCGCACACCAACCCAAGGGCCAGGTAGTCGAGCCCGTGCCCGCCATAGCGCTGAGGAAAGCAGATGCCCGGCAGCCCGATCGAGGCGAGCTTGGCGAAGATCTCGGGGTCGTGCCGGCCGGCGCGGTCGTTGGCCTGGATGTGGGGGGCGAACTCGCGGGCGCAGAAGTCGCGGACGGTCGCGACCAGCTGCTCCTGGTCAGGGGTCAGCGCCAGGTCGAGCATTTAGTGGTCCGACCTGGGTACAAGCTCGACAAGACGCGGCCCCGGCGGCCGGTGCCAAGGAGACGACAAGCACGCGAGGGAGCGCATCGCGTAGATGCGTGACCGAGCGCGCGCAGGAGGCGACGCCGGCATCAGCGAAGCCCGGCCGACTGGGCCGATGACTTGGCGAGCGACTTCCCGGGTCGGACCACTGGCTCCGAGATTACTTCTTCGGGCTCGGTGACGGGCTGACCTTCGGAGTCGGTGAGGGGCTGGGCGTCGGCAGCGCTTTGAGGTCGTGCGGCCCGACGTGGCCGATGAACGGCAGGTGCTGGCCGAGGCTGAGGATGAAGGGGACGATCCTGGAGCTGTGGAGCTGGGGCTGCAAGAAGTCCGTGTAGATCTGCTGCAGCTGGTGGATGCCCACAACCGTATCCAGGTGCGCCCCATTGGGCTTCGAGGCAGCAGTCTTCAATTGCTGCATGTCCGACTTGGACACCATCGCCGCGGTGATTGGGTTCGACAGGATTGTGGACTCGAGCTGGTTGACCTGGGTCAGGGTCAGGCTCGCGCTCTTCAACGCCGGCTCGAATGCGTTGTCCAGCACGACCAACGCGGAGATTCCCAGATAGATCACGACCAGCGTCACCAGGACGTGGACGAACACGCCGAGCAAGCCGTCGACTCCGCGGATTGCTTCGAGGCGATGAAATGCGCCGCCGATCGCCCCCCCGATCGCCCCCATGACCACGGCGAGGATCAGGGCGATGAAGACGGCGAAGACGGCCTTGAGATGCAGGTACTTTTCAACCAACATCGTGTACTGATCGTGGAATCGAAAGATCAGGAGGATGGTGCCGAAGAAAAATATCTCGGCCATCAGCGGCTGGATCACCCCTTTCTGGTAGCCGATGATCAGGGCGACGATCAGGATCAGGACGACGATGATGTCGATGATCATTGGTACATCCTCATGCGACTGTGGTTCGCCTCTGGGTAATGCGGGACTCGATCACCAGATATCCAACGAACATGGCGGCGATACCCAGCGCTTCGCTCACGGGCTGAGCCACGTAAACGCCCCTGGTCTGCGCGAGGCTGTGGCCCCCTGCGACGATGAAGGCGCCGGCGGCCAGTACGGCGAGGCCGACAACTCGACTTCGCGGCGCCCCGGCGCGCGCCGCGCGCCACGCCGACCAGGCAGCTCCGCCGATCAAAAGGAGCGATCCGCCGAGGTTGGTGATGAGGGGCAGAATGCTCGGCACGTCGATCGCGCCTCGCGGGGGGACCTGCGCCTTGAGAAGGGTTCCGTTGGTGTGGGCCGCGATCACTGCGAACAAACACAGGACCGAGATCACAATCATCACGATCGTCGCGATCCGGCCGACCCGTGGTGAGGTGATCAGCATTAAGGAGCCCAGACCGAGCCAGCCGACGTTAAGCAAGCCCCCGAACAGGTAGTAGCCCTTGTAGCTGCCATCCGACCAACCGAAAGCCTGGCCGGCGGTCTCGAACAGCGCCGCCGCCGCGAACATGGCGAGAGCGACGGCCCAGATCGCCTGGTACGGCTTTCGCCGGTTCAGGTACTGGCGGCCGACGACCGCGGCGAAGGCACCGCCGACCGCGCCCGCGATCAGAGGGATCACAAACACCGGCGACATTCTAGAGTGATGGGCCAGCGGACCCCGTTAGTGGGCCAGAATCGCCGTCTTCCGCTAGACTCGGGCCAATCTTGGCCCGAACGATAGCCGTCGCCATGCAGAAGGGGGGTGTCGGCAAGACCACCACCGCAGTCAACCTTGGCGCCGCTCTCGCGGAGTTGGGCCAGCGGGTGCTCCTGATCGACCTCGACGCCCAGGGCCACCTCACCCTGTACATGAAGCCCTCCGCCGAAATCGAGAAGACGATCTACCACCTTCTTGTCGATCCGGACACGACGGTGACCGACGTGGTGCAGGAGGCGCCGCAGATGGGCGTCCACTACATCCCCGCCGACGTGGAGCTGGCCGGCGCCGTCAACCAGCTCATCAACGAGATCGGCCGTGAGAGCATCCTGCGCGACAAGCTCGAGCCGGCGCAGAAGCGCTACGACTTCATCATCATCGATTGCCCGCCGTCACTCGACCTCATCGTCATCAACGCGCTCGTCGCCGCCGACGAGGTGCTGGTCCCGCTGCAGGCCGAGTTCCTCGCACTGCGAGGAATGCAGGAGCTGCTGGTCACGATGGAGCGCGTGAAGCGCAGGCTGAATCCGCGCCTTGAGCTCCTGGGTATCCTCCCGACGCTCTACAAGCAGCGCGCGCTGCACTCGCAAGAGGTGCTCGCCGCCGTCAGAGAGAAGTACGGCGACAAGGTCTACGAGTTCGGCATCACGGATTCCATTCGCTTTGCTGAGACCCCGCTTGCGGGTCAGTCGATCCTTCAGTACGCGAAAGAGTCAGATGGCGCGAAGTCGTACCGTGCGCTCGGAGCCCGAGTATTGGAGAATCACCGTGGTCCAAGGCAATGAGCAACCATAGCCAAGTCCTCCGGGGTCCCCGCGAAATCGAAGATTTCGTGGGGTTGAGAGTCATGGAGAATCACAGGTAGGAGATCTGATGCCGACCTTCAAGCGCGTTTCACTCGCGGGATCTGAAGAGCTGTTCCGGCCGACCCGCCCGCAGGTCGTGACCGACGACGTGATCAGGGAAGCGGTCGACCGGCCTGAGGTCAAGCTGAAAGAGGTCGTCTACCGGACTCTCAACTTCACGCCGGAAGAGATCGAGCTCCTGCTCGAAGCGATCCAGATCGCCAAGTATCCCGACCGTCCACGCGCGAAGCCCGCGCTGGACAAGTTCGACTCGCTGGACGCACTGCGGCTGAGGGTTCAAGGACCAGTCGAGCAGTAGCTCTCTGCGGCGAGTAGGCCGGATTTACTCCGGCCGTCCCCCAGGCATCCTATGCACCGCCATGTGTTGCGTGGAGTAACTGCTCGAAAAATCCCATTCAATTGGGAGGGAGAGCAGGGCCGCTAATCCGGCCGTGCCAGCCAGTAAAAGTAAGAATGCCAGTCTTCGGCCGTTGAGCGGCCCGATGCATTCAGTAAGTCCCAACCTGCATGCGCCTGGCGCACAGAGGGAACCGGGCCGGTTCCCTCTCATGACTAAGTTCGACTCGCTGGACGCACTGCGGCTGAGGGTTCAAGGACCAGTCGAGCAGTAAGCGTCAGTACCTCTTCTTCGAACGTCTTCGGATGTACCCGTAGATCCAGAACAGGCAGACAAGCGTGAGGAAGATCGAGAAAGCGATCACCGCGACGTGCTGCATTACGCACCTAGACTAAGAGACTGATGTCCAAGCTCGCCATCGTGAAGGTCAAGCTCGATCGTGAGGTCAACGGCTACGTCGTGACCTGCTCGAGCACCAAGGAGGCCGTCGTGATCGACCCGGGACTGCCGGTCGAGAAGATCGCCGAGCAGCTGAAAGGCCTCAAGGTCCGCTACATCCTCGCCACGCACTGCCACCCCGGACATGTGGCCGGCAAGGACGACCTCAAGGAGCTGGTAGGCGGGGAGACCGCGCTTCACTCCGCCGATGCAAAGCAGTTCCTCCGCTCGGCGGACCGCTATTTGATGGACGGGGACGAGATCGAATTCGGGGAGTTCAAGCTGACCGTGCTGCACACGCCGGGCCACACGCCAGGCAGCGTGTGCTTCGTGGTCGCCAACCACGCGTTCGTCGGCGACACGATCCTGGCCGGGGGGATCGGCAAACAGACGCCTGAGATGGATCTCCGCCGCCAGATGATGAGCATCGGCACCAAGCTGCTCCGCCTGCCCCTGACGACTGCCCTGTACCCCGGCCATGGGCCGGCCACCAGCCTCGAGCGCGAAATGGCCCAGAACCCCATCTTCAGAGGCGCCCCCGCCCCGCGCTGACGGTCTCCCTCTCCCCTTCAGGGGAGAGGCTTGGGGAGAGGGGCTCGGGTGTGAGGTTCGGCACTCCTAACTGACCAGGCTCAGTGAGATCTTGGTCACGCCCGACCTTCCGTCGGCGCCAAGAATTCCGGTGGACTTCGGGTTGCTCTTGCGGCTGAACGTGGCCGCAAACGATGCGTTGGAGCTGCCCTTGAACTGGATGCTCCAGTCGGCCTGGCTGAGCTTGGCCGAATAAAACGCCTGCACCTTGTCGATGCCGTCGAGCGTCTCCCAGTTCATGCCCCACGTGGTCTGAGTGCCGGATGTGAATTTCGCCGCGGCGGTCAGGCGCGATCCCGGATAGATCGGAACGTCCGCCGGAAATCCGTCTGGCATCGCGACCTCGGGGTCCAGCGTCGAAGGAGACGGTGAAACTTTCGGGCTCGACGAAGCCTGACGAGCGCTGCTTGCCTTGCTGCTAGAGGTGTCTGCACAAGCAGATGCCGTTACCAGAACAACCGTGAAGAGGAGTGCCAGGGCAACGCGGACCGACTTCACGGCTGGCAAGTCTGGCAGTTCAGGTCCGTGCGTGAACCTGCAGCGGCCGGACCATGCGACCGGTTGGACGTCCGGCGAGTTTGCCATCGCGCACCACCGCCTGTCCGCGTACAAACACGTCCCTGACAGCGAAACCGAAATCCATTCCGTCGAACGCTCCGTGACGCTGGCGTGAGCGCATCAGCGCAGGGCGCACCCGAGTCGTGCTGTTGGGATCGACGATCACGAGGTCGGCATCGAAGCCCGGGGCGATCGCGCCTTTGGCCTCGTGCAATCCTGCAAGCGCCGCCGGACCCTCGCTCACCCAGCGCGGAGCGAGCGACTCATCGCCTAGGCGCCTGGCAAGCTCGAGGCAGCTCAAATAGAGGATCTGCACGCCAGGACTCCCCGAATGAGCTTGTTCCAACGTTCCTGACTTCTCCGCATCGGTGTGTGGGGCGTGATCGGTCGCGACGATTCTGATCACGCCTTTGGATGCGGCCTCGATCAATGCATCGCGGTCGGCCGCGGTCCGGATCGGGGGAAACATCTTCATCGCGGTCCCGACCCGGGCGAAATCCTGGTCGGTCAGCCAGAGGTACTGCGGGCACGTCTCCAGGGTCAGCGTCGTCCCAATCCGCATCGCGTCTTCTATCGCTTCTTGGGCGGCGCGCAGGCCAAGCGCGCTGGACAGGTGCGCGATGTGCAGGTGCACCCCAGTTTCCTTCGCGATGGCGGCGGCGGCCGAGATGGCAACTGCCTCAGCCTCAGGCGGCCGCGATTCCAGCAAGTCCGAATAGGTCTCGATTGGCCGCCGGAACGCGGCGAGGACCGCCGGGTCCTCGGCATGGATAGCGAGCGGAAGGCCGAGCCGCGCTACCACCGGAGCGAGTCGTGCGAGCGTCCCGTAGTCGGGCGGCGCTTCGAGATCTGGATCGCCGGCGTCGGGTGTGTAGAGGACCTGCTTTCGGCTGAGGCTGAAGCTGTATCCGAGGTAAGCCTTGAAGCCGACCGCCCCTGCTTCCGCAAGCGCCTCGATCTGATTTTCCGTCGAGCTCGAGCGGATCAGGCCCCACAGCCCAAAGTCGACACGCGCCTTCGGCCGCGCCAGTGCGGCCTTAGCCTCCATCACGCCCGCCGCGTCCACCGCCGGCACGGTGTTGGGCATGTCGAGAACGGTGGTCACGCCGCCCATCGCGGCGGCGGCCGTCAGCGAGCCGAAATCCTCCTTCTCGGGGAATCCAGGATCGCGGCTATGCACGTGCACGTCGATCGCGCCCGGCAGCACGAACATGCCGCGAGCATCGATCACCGCCGCTTTGGCCGGGGTCGCGCCTCCCGCCTCCACGTCCGTGATCACTCCACCACTGACGATGACATCCGCTTCATGAGGACCGTCAGGACCGTAGACAGTGCCCCCGCGAATGAGCAGATCAGTCAAGTTCGAGGTCTTGAATCCGGAAAAGAGGCGTGTAGGGGATGCCGGCGTTTCGGATGTTGTCCTCTCCCCCTTCGCCGCGGTCGAGCACCACGATCAAGTGGATGACGTTTGCGCCGGCGTCACGGAGCACCTGCGCTGACCGCAACGAATCGCCTCCGGTGGTCACCACGTCCTCGATGACGGTCATCCGGTCGCCGGCTGTGAAGAGGCCCTCGATCTGCTTCGACGTCCCGTAACTCTTCGGTTCCTTCCGCACCAGGACCAGCGGGAGGCCGGTCTCCATCGAAACGGCGCCTCCAAGCAAGACCGCGCCGAGCTCTGGCGCCGCGAGGCGCTGTGTCTCCTTCGGCACCAGGGCGGCCAGGTGCTTGCCGAGCAAACGCAACAGAACCGGGTCGGTTTCAAAACGGAACTTATCGAAGTACCGATTCGACCGCTTGCCCGACCGGAGAACGAAATCGCCCTTGAGGTATGAGGCCTTGACCAGCGCGCGCCCCAGAGTCCCGCGCTCATTCAAAAGGGGCCCCCGCGAATTCATGGCGAAGCCACCGAATTCGTGGGGATTTCGATCACAACCTCAATCTAACGGATAAAAGCAAGCCGCCTGGTGCTCCGTCCCGAACGACTCGAGCGGCGGCTCTTCCTCCGCGCAGTGCGGGCGGGCGCGTGGGCAGCGTGTGCGGAACCGGCAACCCGAAGGCGGGTTGACCGGAGAGGCAACGTCTCCCTGGAGGATGACGCGCTCCCGGCCGCGCTCGATCAGAGGGTCGGGGATCGGAATCGCCGATAGCAGCGATTCTGTGTACGGATGGCGCGGGCGGCGGTACAGCTCACCCCCGGGCGAAATCTCCATGACCTTGCCGAGGTACATCACCGCGACGCGGTTGGAAATGTGCTTGACCACCGACAGGTCGTGGGCGATGAAGAGGTAGGTGAGGTCGAACTTCGACTGCAGCCGCTCGAGCAGGTTGATGATCTGGGCCTGGATCGAAACGTCGAGCGCGGAGATGGGTTCGTCGCACACGATGAAGCTCGGCTCCACCGCCAGCGCCCGTGCGATGCCGATGCGCTGGCGCTGGCCGCCGGAGAACTCGTGCGGGTACCGCTTGATGAAACCTGGGTTGAGGCCGACGATGTTGAGGAGCTCCCGGATCCTGTCCTCCCTGGCTCGCCCGCTCGCGAGGTGGTGGATGTCGAGAGGTTCTCCGACGATGTCGCCGACGGTCTGGCGCGGATCAAGCGAGGCGTATGGATCCTGAAAGATCATCGTCATCTCACGGCGCAGGCTTCGGAGCGCGCCCCCGTGCTTGTTTGCGATGTCCTCGCCCTTGAACCGAATCGTGCCGGCGGTAGGGTCGAGCAGGCGAATTACCATGCGACCAAGCGTCGATTTGCCGCAGCCGGACTCGCCGACCAGTCCCAGCGTCTCGCCTTTCTTGATGTCGAGGTCGACGCCATCAACCGCGTGCACGTGAGCGATGGTCCGCTGCAGAACCCCCGAGGTCACCGGAAACCACTTCTTCAGGCCACGGACTGAAAGGAGAGGCTCGGCAGAGGTCCATGCCCGGGTCAAGGGACGAGCTTGAGCCGTCTCAGGCATCGCGCAGCTCGGTTCCCGACTGGGTCACCCAGCACGCGGCGAGCTGAGTTTCGCCAACCCGATTTAGCGCGGGGGTATCGCGCTTGCACCGTTCGACCGCAAAGACGCAGCGCGGATGAAACGCGCATCCCGACGGAAGGTCGATGAGGTCCGGGGGTAGGCCTTCGATCGGTTTCAGCGCTTCGTGACGGTCCGCGTCGAGGCGCGGTATCGACCTCAGCAGAGACCACGTGTAGGGATGCTTTGGATGCGCGAACACGTCCTCAGTCGGGCCCGACTCGACGATCCTGCCGGCGTACATCACCATCACGCGCTCGCACATGCCGGCGACCACCCCCAGGTTGTGCGTGATGAGGATCGTCGCGGTTCCGAATTCCCTGTTGACGGTGCGGAGCAGCTCGAGGATCTGCGCCTGGATCGTGACGTCGAGTGCGGTCGTCGGCTCGTCGGCGATCAGCACTTTGGGCGTCGTGGTGAGGCCCATAGCGATCATCGCCCGCTGGCGCATCCCGCCCGAGAAGTGATGCGGGTAGTCGCGCGCACGGTCGCCGGGCGAGGGGATGCCGACTTTGCCGAGCACAGCGATCGCGCTGGCAAAAGCCTTTGCGCGGGGCTCGCCCCGGTGGAGCATCAGCGGCTCCCCTACCTGCCACCCAACCTTGAAGACAGGGTTCAAAGAGGTCATCGGATCCTGGAAGATCATCGCGATCGACTCTCCGCGGATCCCCTGCATCTCCGCCTCGCTCACCTTCGTGAGGTCGTTGCCCTCGTACAGGACGCGGCCCCCGACGACGCGTCCCGGCGGTGGGATGAGCCGCATGAGGCTCAGGGCGGTCACCGACTTGCCGCTGCCGGACTCCCCAACGATGCCCAGCGTCTCGCCCGCGCTGAGCTCAAACGAGACGCCGTCGACAGCCTTCACGATCCCTTCAGGGGTGAAGAACTGGGTCTTGAGGTCGTGCACTTCGAGAAGAGGTCCGGGCACGCCTCCTACCTACTCTCCCCTGAGTCTCGGATCGAAAGCGTCGCGGACTGCATTGCCGAAGAGGTTAGCGGCAAGGACAGCAAGGAAAATCAGCACCCCGGGCCAGATCACGAGCCAGCGCGAGTGGAAGAAGAAGGTCTCGGAGTTGGTGAGCATGTTGCCCCAGCTCGGTGTCGGCGGATTGATGCCGAGGCCGAGGAAGTCGAGCGCCGCCTCGGTGAGGATGACCGCACCGAGGTACAGGCTTCCGAAAACGATCAGCACATGTAGGACATTCGGCAGAAGGTGGCGGACGATGAGGCGAGCGTCACGTGCTCCCAGGGCGCGCGTGGCGACCATGAAGTCGCGCGTGCGCACCGACAGCACTTCACCGCGCACGAGTCGCGAGATGCTTCCCCAGCCAACCGAAGCGATGATCAACGCCAGCGTGACTGTGTTGGGTTTGAACAGTATCGACATGAGGATGAAGAGGAAGATCGAAGGAATGGCGAGGATGATGTCGACGAACCGCATGAGGACTCCGTCGATCAACCCTCCGTAGTAGCCGGCCACCAGCCCGACTGTCGCGCCGATCGCCAGCGACACGCTGACGGCCAGGAAGCCGATCCCCATGGAAACCTGCGCTCCGAAGAGCAGTCGCGTCAGCTCGTCCCGGCCGAGGTCGTCAGTGCCCAGGATGTGGCCGGGACTGAACGGATTCGCGAACGTGTTCGCAAGGTCCTGGCTGCTGTAGTTCGTGTGCGTGAGGAGCCTGGCAAGCAGGGGAGCGGCCAGGGCGACCAGCACGAAGAAGAGGAGCAGAAGACCCGCAGCCATTCCGATCCGGTTGCGCTGCAGCCGTCGGAACGCCGCCTCCCAGTAGCTGCGTCCCGCGAGAGCGAGGTCCTGGTGGGTGGCGACCGGCGGCGCTTCTACCGGGACCGGATCGATCATGCGTAGCGAATCCTGGGGTCGAGCAACGCATAGAGGAAGTCAGCCAGGAGATTGCCCAGGACCACGAGAAGGGCGGCGAAGGTCGTGATGCCGAGCACTGTCGAGTAGTCGGTCTGCAGGGCGCGCTCGTACAGCAGCTTGCCTATCCCCGGCCAGCTGAACACCACCTCCACGACTAAACCGCCGGCAACCAGCGAAGGCAGCTCGAGTCCCACCAACGTCACCAGTGGGATGACAGCGTTGCGGAGCGCGTGAAGGTAAACGACGCGACGATTGCTCATGCCCTTGGCGCGCGCGGTCCGGACATAGTCCTGCGACAGGACCTCGAGCATGCTCGAACGTGTGAAGCGCGACCAGATGGACAGATACACAAACGAGAGAACAGTGGCCGGCATGATCAGGTGGACAAGGCGGTCCAGGGGGTCTCCACCCCCCGTGCCGGGAGTCATCACGCCGCCGGAGGGAAGAAACGGCAAGCCCCAGGCCTGCAGTTGGACCGAGAAAAGTAGGATGAGCATGAGACCCAGCCAGAACCCGGGGATCGCGAATCCGCCCACCGATAGAGCCGTCAACGCGTGGTCGAGCTTGCTGCCTCGTCGCAGCGCGCCGGTCACACCGAGCGGGATCGAGATCAGAACGCCCATCAAGATCGCCGTCACCGTGAGTTCGAGCGTCGCGGGCAGCCGGTCGCCGATATGGCGGGAGACAAGGCTGCCGTCGATCATCGAGCGGCCGAAGTCACCGTGAATCACACCCCCGATCCAGGTGAGGTATTGCTCGTATAGCGGCCGGTCGAGGCCGAGGTATTTCTTGATCATCTCTTCGTCCTCGGGCTTCAGTTGCGGATTGAGATCGAGACCGGGGACGTAGCTGCCCGCCGCGATGTGCATCACGATGAAGGTGAACACCGTCACGCCGATGATCACCGGAATCGTCGCCAGCACCCGGCTTAGCAGGTACTTGAGCATCTGTCAGCTGAGCCTAGCCGGGAGGAGCAGTCTCCTCCCGGCTTGGGCTTGATTCCTTTCTACTTTCCGTCAGAGACAAAAACGGTATTCATCCACGGGCGACCCTGGTAGTCGTTGTAAGTGCCGACGTTGAAGTTCTTGACGCGATTGTTGATGCCCCAGACGTAGCTGGGATTCAACAAAATTGGAGCCGGCAGGTCGTCGGCGAGGATGTTCTGGAGCTCGAAATACAGCGGCTTGCGCTTGGCACGGTCCGTGGTGGTCAGCGCATCCGCGCAGAGCTTGTCGACCTGCGGATTCTTGTACTGCATGCCGTTGAGTCCGCCCGATCCGATCCCCTTGGTGGACCACAGCGATGTCTGGTCCGGGTCGGTATCGCTGTTCGCGATGCCAAGCAGGATGACCTGGAATGTGTGAGTGCTGCGAAGCTGGGTGACCAGGGTCTGGAAGGCGATCGGTCGCGGGTTGGCCACAACCCCAATTTCCTTCCACTGCTGCTGCATGACCTGGATCAGGTTCTCGCGCACCTTGTTGCCGGTGTTGGTGTTGATCTCGAAAGAGAACCTCACGCCGTTCTTTGACCGGATTCCATCTGAACCCTTGACCCATCCGGCGTCGTCGAGGAGCTTCTGCGCCGCCGCTTTGTCGTACGCGTACTTGGGACTGACGTTCGGGTTGAAGGCCCATGAAACCGGCGAGTAGATGGAGTCGGCCGGCGTCGCCTGGCCGAAGTACACCGCTTTCGCCACAGCTGTACGGTCCAGCGCCATGTGGAGCGCCTTGCGGACGTTCTTGTCTGAGAACAGAGCGTATGACGCCCTGGATGGGTCCAGGTTGAACAGGTAGTAGACGAAAGAGTCCCGCACGAGCGTCTTCACGCTGATCGTCGGGACTGTCTTCAGGTTGTCGACCTGGCTGAAGTCCGGTTGCCCTGCGTCGATCTCGCCGGTCTTCAGCTGCTGCGCCAGCACCACCGCGTCGCTGACGACTTTGTAGATGTACTGGTCGAGGTTTGACGGCCCTGCCCAGTAGTTGTCGTTGCGGGCGAGAACGACCTGCTGGCCCTTGTCCCACTTGACGAACTTGAAGACCCCGTTGGCCACCGTGGGGCCCGAGAAGAAGTCATGAGTGTTGAGCGCCTTCGGGGCCACGGTGCCGAGGATGTGCTTGGGCAGGATGCCGCGGCGACAGTGGCTGTCGAGGAAGCTCGCCTGGACCTTGCTGAACTTGAACACGACGGTTTGCGGATCCGAAGCGGTAACGCTTTGCAGGTAGCCCTCGAGGTCCGCGCGGTAGCGGGATACAAAGTCTTTGGTCTCGGGCAAGAACATCAGGCCGTAGGTGAAGGCAACGTCGTCGGCCGTCAACGGGTGCCCATCGGAAAACTTGAGATTGGGTCGGAGCTTGAACGTGAAAGTGAGGGAGTCGGCCGACACGGTCGGCAGGGCCGAAGCCAGGGCGGGGATATTGTCGCCGTTGCCGGAGATCCCAAGCAGCCCGTCAAACGTGAGCGTGATCACCTGCGTCGAGGAGGTGTCGCCTGAGTTCAAGGTGTTGAAGGTTGAGATGTCGCTGATCAAGCCTTCGATCAGCTTGCCGCCCTTGACCGGCTTGAGTGAGGTGGTGGTGGTGTTGCTGGGGCCGCATGCCGCCGCCAGGAGCTCTGCCCCCCCGGCCAGGAAGGCCAGGTAGGCCGCCCCAGCCCCCATGCGTTTCAGGAAGTCCCGGCGGGACCACTCCTGGAGAAACCGTTCGAACTGCTCAAACCCCCGCTCCGCTGCATCGTCTCGACTCATCTGGTCGCAATCCTCCCCAAAGCGCCTCCTTCCCCGGTGGCGCGTTCTTCGGCGCCATCATAGTTCCAGTGCCCCCAATGTTCGAAAAATCACTTTGATGGCCGCCAAACTGGCACTCGGCGTCGCCCGGGTCGTCCTCCACCTGCCCGATTCCGGGTCGCTCAAATCGAAGCGCCAGGTGGTAAGCGGCCTGCTCCGGCGCGTCCGGGCGGAGTTCCACGTCTCCGCCGCCGAGGTCGGCGAGCTCGACCGCTGGCAGCTGGCGGAGCTCGCTATCGCCACCGTCAGCAACAGCGGCCGCCACGCTGAAGAAGTGCTCGCCGCCGTCCTCGCCTACATCGAATCGCACAGCGACGGCGCGCGCGTCACGGATGTTTCGACCGAGCTCGTCCGGCTGTGAAGACGGTTGCCTCGTACGTAGACCAGTTTGAAGCTGGCCTACCGTTCAAGCTCGACGGCTTCCAGCGTGAGGCGATCGAAAAGCTCGAGCAAGGGCGAGGAGGCGTGCTCGTCAGCGCGCCGACCTCCAGCGGCAAGACGATGGTCGCCGAGTACGCGATCTTTCGGGCTTTGCAGGACGGCGTCAAAGCTCTCTACACGACACCGCTCAAGGCCCTGAGCAATCAGAAGTACCACGACTTCGTCCGCGAGTACGGCGAATCGATGGTCGGCCTCGTCACAGGCGAGAACACCATCAACGACGAGGCGCCGGTCGTCGTGATGACGACAGAGATCCTGCGCAACTTGATCTACGAGGATCCAAAGCGCCTCGACCTGGTCCGCTACGTCGTCCTCGACGAGGTCCACTACATCGATGACTTCCCGCGCGGCTCCGTCTGGGAGGAGATCGTCATCCAGGCGCCGGCCACCATCAAGCTCGTCGGCCTCTCGGCCACCATCGGCAACTACCAGGAGATCGCCGACTGGATGGCCGAGAACCGCGGCGGCATGGAGACCGTGTTCCACAACGTCAGGCCCGTCGAGCTGAAGATGTGGCTGGCGATCAACAACCGCTTCCTGCCTCTGTTCAAAGGCGACGGCGGCATCGACCAGCGCACCTGGACCAAGGCGGCGCAGGAGGAGGAGGCTTCGTATCGCGTCGGTCACTACCGCTCGCTGCCCTCGAACGACCTGCTTCACGTGATCGAGGAGCTGCGAGGCCTGGACATGTTGCCCGCGATCTATTTCATCTTCTCCCGCCGCGGCTGTCGCGAGGCGCTGCAGCGCTGCTCCTACCACGAGATCGACCTGACCACCGCAGCCGAGAAGGAGGCCATCGACCGTGTCGCGGCGGAACGACTGGCGGGACTCAAGAACCAGGACGAAGAGGTTCTCTTCCGCCGCATGGTCGACGCTCGGTTGCTGCGCCGCGGGCTGGCCGAGCACCACGCCGGCCTGCTCCCCTACCACAAGGAGATGGTGGAGGAGCTCTTCCAGCGGGGCCTGATCAAGGTCGTCTTCGCGACCGAGACGTTGTCGCTCGGCATCAACATGCCGGCGCGGGGAGTCGTGGTCTCGTCCTTCACCAAGTTCGACGGCGTCAACTTCTCCAACCTGACCCCAGGCGAGCTGACGCAGCTGATGGGGCGCGCCGGCCGGCGCGGCATCGACGTGATCGGCCACGGCGTGATCCTCAAGGAGTCGGAGGTCGACATTGCCACCATCTACGAGGTCGCGATGGGGCCCACCCTCGTCGTCCGGTCCAAGTTCCTGCCCAGCTACAACATGGCCCTCAACCTCCTGCGCGTGTACACGCCGGAGGAGGCAGAGGGGCTGATGCAGCGCTCGTTCGGCCAGTTCCAAAAGCGCCTCGCGGCGGAGCAGACGAAGGAGCGCCTGGCCAACGTTCGGGAGCGTCTCGCCGACATCCGGCGCCTTTGGGACGACCCGGACGTGTCGATCGAGGATGTCGCCCAGTACTTCAAGCTCGAGGACCGCCGGCGCGCGATCCGGATCGAGCTGAAACGGCTGCGGCGCGAGGCGGGCGCGGAGCGCCGGGGCCGCCGCGGGCGCCACACCCGGACGATGGGGTCGACCGGACGCCTGGTCCAGCGCCTCGAGGTCGAGGCCAAGGGCCTCCTGGAGCGCCAGCGGAAGCTGAAGGTCGTGCGCTCGCCGCGCTTTGGCGAGCTGCTTCAGAAGTACGGCGAGATCCGCACCCTCCAGAAGGAGCTTGAGGGAGGGCAGCGCGAGGTCAGCGGGCAGATGGACGAATACCCCCGCAAGCTTCGCCGCCTTTGCAGGATCCTGACCGAGACGGGCTTCCTCGCCCACGACCGGCCCACCGACAAGGGCCTGTTCGCTTCCCGCGTGTACGGGGAGAACACGATCCTGGTCGCCGAGGCGGTATGGCTCGGATGGTTCGAAGGCCTCACCGCCGAGGAGCTGTGCGGCGTGCTGGTGATGCTGGCGGCCGAGGACCGGGATCGGGGCGGGAGGGATCGCCAGGCGCGCGGACCGCGACGCTATCCGACTCCGGCCATTGCGCAGACGGCCCGCCTGGTTCGCTCGCTCTACTTCCGGTTTGCGGACATGGAGAGTGATCTCGACGAGCCCAACCTCCGCACGCCCTCGCATGACTACATCGACTTCGCGTACCGCTGGGCGGCCGGCGAGCCCCTCGACCAGATCCCCCTCCCGGCCAACGTCGACATCGGGGATGCGATCAAGGCGATGAAAGGCCTTTACTCTCTCCTGCGCCAGCTCGAATGGGCGCTGCGGACGGCGAAATCCCCACTGCGCGAGACCGTATCGGCAGCGGTCGCGCAGATGGAACGGGACGTCATCAAACGAACATACTGAGAGCCGATGGCCGCTAAGAAACGGCGCGTTCTGGTCACCGGCGTCGCGCGCTGGTGGGGAGCTCTGCTCGTGCAGCGCCTGGTGGAAGACCCAAGCGTCGCAGAGGTCATCGGGATCGACATCCGCGAGCCCCGTTACGACCTGGGACGCGCCGACTACCTCAAGCTCGACGTCCGTCACTCGCTGATCGGCAAGCTCGTGCGGGCCGTCGGCATCGACACCGTCGTGCATACGCTGACGCGCGTCGACTCTTTCGACATGGACCCGCGTCGCGCTCATGAGATGAACGTCATCGGCACGCTGAACCTTCTGGCGGGTTGTGCTGGTGAAGGGAGCCCCGTCCGGCGATTCGTCATCAAGTCGTCCGGACATGTCTACGGCTCGCGCTTCGACCTACCTGCCGGCCTGCGCGAGGACCACCGCCTGGACACCAACTCGCGCCACCAGTTTGTGCGCGACATCGTCGAGGTCGAGTCCTACGTCAGCGACTTCGCGCTGCGCAACCCTGAGATCGCGATCGTCGTGCTCCGCTTCTCCAACAGCCTCAACCCGCAGGAGCCTCAACCACTTGCCCGCTACCTCGACCTCGAGGTTGTCCCCACGGTCGCCGGCTACGATCCCTTGCTGCAGCTCATCCACCGCGATGACTGCATCGAGGCCATGTACCTGGCCACGAAGCGAGGCCCAGCCGGCGCCTACAACATCGCCGCGCCTGGCGCAGAGCCGCTTTCGAAGCTGCTCGACGCCGCGGGCAAGCTGCACGCGCCGCTGCTCCCGCCGATCGGCCTCGGGCTGGCCGCCTTCGCGATCGGCAAGACCGGCGTGGCGTTCCTGTCGCCGCAGCTGCTGGACCTGCTGCGATGGGGCCGCTCACTGTCGACCGCCAAGGCGGCGCGACTGCTTGGCTTTCGCGCCGCCCGCGACACCCGTGCCGCCTTCGAGGACTTCATCCAGCAGCGCCGCGTTCACCGCTACGCGCCCGACCACCAAGCGTACCAGTACGAGAAGGAGCTGGAGGACTTCATCCACACCCGGCAGCTGGCGCTAGAAGACGGTGAGGCCGACTCCAATGGGGCCTCGGCTCCAGCCGGCGAAGGAACGGCTAAGGCTCCCCCCCGCCGCCGTCGACCACGATCACTTCCCCGTTGATGTAGCTCGCCGCGTCGGACGCAAGGAACGCCACGGCGCCCGCGATCTCGTCCGGCAAGCCGATCCGTCCCATCGGGTTGGAGGCGAGCACGCGCTCCAGGATGGCCTCGTTGCCCCACAACGCCTCGGCGAATCGTGTCTTGATCAGTCCCGGTGCTATCGCGTTGACCCGCACCTTGCCGCCAAGCTCGCGAGCCAGCTGGCGCGTGAGCATGATCACGCCCGCTTTGGTGACGTTGTAAACACCCAGGCCGAGGCCTGGCCGCAGACCGCCGACGCTGGCGATGTTCACCACCGCCCCGCCGTGCTCCTCCATCCACCCTTGGTAGACGAGCTTGGTCAATATGAAAACCCCGCGCAGGTTGACCTCGAAGGTCTTGTCCCACGCCGACAGCTCAGCATCCATGACCGGGCCAAAGTACGGATTGGTGGCGGCGTTGTTGACCAGGATGTCGATGTGGCCGAATTGGTCTATGACCGTCTTGACCAGCCGCTCGAGGTCCTCCGGTCTGCCGGCGTGGGCGGCGATGGCCGCAGCCCGCTCCGGGTAGTCCGCATTGATCCGCGCCGCCTCGTCGTCGAGGTCGGCCTGCTTGCGGCTGGATAGAACGACCTGGGCGCCCTGCTCGACCAAAGCGGTCGCGATCGCGCTGCCGATCCCACGGCTCGCGCCGGTGACCAATGCGACGCGTCCCGAAAGGTCGAACCGGGAGCCTGCGGGCACGGCTGATACGATAGCCAGTCTCATGGCAGTCTCGGGGAAGGCCGCCGAGGACATCCTCGAACGGATCTTTCAGCCGACCACCAAACCAAGTGCTCGGGACCAGGCCGAAGAGACGCTGAGGCACCCCAAGCGACTGGTCTACGTCGCCATGTCGAACAAGGTTTTCTACTGGCGGGCGCACATCCAGAAGTTTGTCCTCGACTCGGGAATGGTCCCTGTCAGCCCGTTCATGCTCTTCGACTACTACCTCATGCACACGGTTTCCAAGGAAGTGGTGCGCGAGGCGATGAACAACCTGCTCGCGCACTGCGATGAGGTGTGGGTGTTCGGCCGGATCTCGCTTGGCGTCAAGGTGCAGGTCGGGATCGCCAAGCGAATGAGCAAGGCGGTGCGCTATTTCGACATCGCGGATCTGCCCGTCGCGGTGATGCCGATCAGCGAAGAAACCGCCCAGGAAGAACTAAAGGACTAAGTTGATTCACCTCCCCCGCCAGGGGGAGGTCGGACGCCGCTCGCGGCGTCCGGGTGGGGGGAGCTGGGTTAGCTCGCAACCACCCGTCTGTACCAAACTTCCGGATGCGCCAGCTCGCCGAGGTGCGGCATGTGAGCTTCGCTAGTCCACACCTCGTTCAGCACTTTGATCCCGTGCTGGTCGAAGATCGCCTTGCAGAAAGCCTCTCCGTGTCGGTACTGCTGCAGCTTCAGGTCGAGCCCGGTGAGCTTCCAGATCAACACCTCGAGCGGGCTCTTGCCCGAGCTCCGCTTGAGGTAAGCCTCCTCCAGCCGGTCGAAGCCTTCCAGGAGCTTTCCTCCAAGCTCGTTCATGACCAGGTTGCTGTAGCCCTCGACCACCGACATCGTGCCCTGGACCTGCCGCATCACCTTCCACTGAGCGGGCAGCACACCCGCGAACGCTGCGATGCGGGCGACCGGTTTGGCGCTCTTCGTCACCGATTGGATGAGCACCCGCATCGAGCTCTCCATGTAAGGCCTCAGCCACGGATGCGCCGCGAACTGCCATGCGTGCGTCATCTCGTGAAGGATCAACCAGCGCCGCAGGTCCTCGCCGGGCAGGTCGGCGCGCCGCCCCCATTCCTCGACATTGGTTTCGACCAGGTACAGGCCTTCGCCACCGACCGGCTCCGCTCCAAGGAGCTGCGGGTCGTACTGGCCGAGGACCCGGCGGCCGATGAACGCGAGCATGAGCGCGATGTAGCTGTCGACCCCGGCCCGCCCAACCTCGACAAGGAGCGAGTTGGGCACGCGTCCGGTTTCCAGCACCGGGTCGACGACCCGCCGCAGGATGCCCAGGTTCAGGTCGAGCCACCCGACGCGATCCAGCGCTTCGAACTTCGGGAGGGACGCACCTTTCGGGAGCCCTTCGACAAACTTAAGCATCGGCTTCTCGAGCTCGGCCGCCATCAGGCGGTAGTTCCCGGCAGCGGCAGCGAGCTCAGGGTGGTCGAGCGACGGCGTGTCAAGACGCGCGCGCGCGGCCCGCCGCACCTGGTCCCAATCGACCAGCACGGTGCTCCCGCCTCTCGGCCGGACCGCCTCTGCCACAGCCGCTGTGGCCAACCCGAGCAGCGCTCCATAGATTGCCGCCCTCCCGACAGATCGCCTCATAGCCCCACCTTAGACAAAGGTGGCGGGCGGGGTTTTGCGAACTGCCTTAATAGATGTAGGGCCAGCTCCGGTTGCGCTTGAAGACGACCTTGCACCCCTCGCAGCGGAACACGATCTGAAGGTGTCGCCTCCCGATCGCCGCCGCGTCGCGCCCACACACTGGGCAGGATGCTGTCTCCATCTGGAAAGGGGCCGGCAGGGGTTCGACCTTGATCTCTAAGCGTCTTCTCTTCTTTGACATTTACCTTCCATCACCCGGAACTGGGGTTATTCAGACGTCGAGCTGCGACACGTCCAGGTTTTTCAAGCCATCCGGTGCTTCGACACCCGCGTTGTGAAGGCGCTTGAGCAGCGCCAGGATGTAGCGGACGCCGGCGAGATTGACGTGATGCTCGCGAGAGAGCGTCTGGATGGCTTGCAGCTTCATCACGTCCCGACGCGAGTAGCGCCGGCGATTGGTCACCGTCCGTTTGGGATTGATCATGCTCAGGTGCTCGTACATCATCAAAGTGCGTGGGTGCACCTCCAGGATCTCGGAAGCCACGCTGAGCGTGAATATCGGCTTGTCGAGATCGATGCCACCGGCTTGTTGCGCGGTGGCCGTGGCGGCGACAGGTTCGCGCTGCCTGAGCTTCATATGTTTCTTGGCGGGTCGGAGTATATGGTTTAAGCGAGTCTGGGCCTAACTTTGGGTGACAGAGGCGGTTGCAGATTCGCTGCCATTCTGGGTCCGATTAGTCCCCTCGGCAAAGTGTTTTTGTTAAGTGTTGACTACGAAGTCCCGAGCTCCAGGCTCTGAATATAGTTACGCCCAGTGTCAGGATTGGTCGGCCTACTGGTGGTGAGCGTTTCCGTCGGGCTCAGCAACTTCGCAGGCGCGATCGGGATCGGCCTGAGCGGGATCGACGCCCGGACCAGGATCCGGGTCGGTGTGGCGTTCGGCCTGTTCGAGGCGCTCATGCCGTTGCTGGGCCTGCTCTTGGGCCAGGCGGTCGCGGTCTATATCGGACAGCATCTGGCGGGTTACGTCGCCGGTGGCATTTTGATTCTCACCGGGGCCTATACGATCTGGCAGGGCCGGCAGGTTAAGAATGAGGCGAAGGGCCCGAGGAGTCTCCGCACCCACCGCCTTCTCATCACCGCCCTCGCGCTGAGCATCGACAACCTGGCGGTGGGCTTTGCGCTCGCCGTGTACCACATCCAGATCGTGGTCGCGGCTGTGACGATGGGAGTGATCAGCGTCGCGATGTCGCTTCTCGGCCTCGAGCTCGGCCACCGGCTCGGTCGGCGGGTCGAAGAATGGAGCGAGGAGCTGGGTGGCGCGATGCTCATCCTGGTCGGCATCGCCATCGCGACGGGCATCCTGGGCTGAGGCGCGGCCGAAAACCCTCGGCGAGAGATTCGGTGATCCAGGTGGCCCAGATTCGGGTGAGGCGACGAGCAGCGCAGCGAGCGCATCGTGCATTCGTAAGCGAGCAGCGCAGGAGCTGAACCCGAAGATGGGCCGCATGGGCGCCGAAGATCCGTCGAGGGCTTTTTTGGCCGCGCCTCTTGCGGCCTAGGATAACGGCGTGACTGAGGTGCCCGCGCTCGAGCAGATTGTGGTCTCACTTGCTGGACACGTCGCCACTGTCACGCTCAACCGCCCGGAGCAGCGGAACCCGCTGTCCGCGATCATGCTGCGCGACCTCGCGGCGGCGTTTCGTTGGTGCAAACAAGAGCCCGAGGTCCGCGTCGTCGTGTTGACCGGAGCCGGGGACAGGGTTTTTTGTGCCGGAGCGGACCTCGCCGGCTTCGATGGCGATATGACCCACCTCGAGCGTCATCGCAGCCGGAGCCTTTTCGTTGAGCTGTTCACCTTGATGGCGAGCCTCGGGAAGCCGATCGTCGGCCGCATCAACGGGCACGCGCTCGCCGGAGGCATCGGGCTTGCGTGCGCCTGTGACCTCCTGGTCTCGACCGACACCGCGACCTTTGGCACGCCGGAGATCAACGTTGGGATCTGGCCGATGATGATCCAGGCGATCCTCTCGCGGAACCTGCCGCGCAAAGTCCTCCTCGAGATGGAGATGCTGGGCGACCGCTGGACCGCAACGCAGATGCAGGGGTTCGGTGTCGTCAACCGGGTGGTTCCGCACGACCAGCTCGACAACGCTGTCAAGGAGATCACCGACAAGCTCGCGAGGAAGTCGCCCGTCGCGATGCAGCTCGGTCGCGATTCGTTCTACAGGCAGCAGGACATGGAGTTCGCGGCGGCCCTCGATTATCTGCACAGCCAGTTCACCCTGGTCACGCTGACGGAAGACTCGAAGGAGGGCATCAAGGCCTTTTTCGAGAAGCGCGAACCGGACTTCAAGGGAAAGTAGTCATTTGAGCAATCCACGCCATCGCGAGCTCCGCGAAAAGGCGTTGAAGGGCGGCACGCGCTACCTGCCGAAGCTCCGCGAGCAGAACAAGCTCACCGCGCGCGAACGGCTGGACCTGCTGCTGGACAATGGTTCATTCATCGAAGACGGGCTCTACGCCAATGTGCTGGCCGAAGAGCTGCCTGCCGACGGCGTGGTCACCGGGCTGGGCACGATCGAGGGCCGGCAGGTCGCCGTGATGGCCAACGACCCGACGGTCAAGGCGGGCAGCTGGGGCGCCCGCACCGTGGAGAAGATCGTGCGCATCCAGGAAACCGCCGGCCGCATCCGAGTGCCCCTCTTCTACCTGGTCGACTCAGCTGGCGCGCGCATCACGGACCAGATCGACATGTTCCCCGGCCGCCGCCACGCTGGACGCATCTTCTTCAACGAGGTGCAGCTGTCCGGCCAGGTGCCGCAGATCTGCCTGCTCTTCGGGCCATCCGCCGCCGGTGGCGCTTACATACCAGCCTTCTGCGACATCGTCGTGATGGTCGAGGGCAACGCTTCGATGTACCTCGGATCGCCTCGCATGGTCGAGGTCGTAGTCGGGGAGAAGGTGAGCCTCGAGGAGCTCGGCGGCGCGCGCATGCACTGCACCGAGAGCGGTTGCGGGGACGCCCTGGTCGCAGACGACAAGGAGGCGATCGAGTTCGGTCGCGCCTACTTCAGCTACATGCCGCTGCGGACTGGCGAAACGCCCCCGGCCTGCGATGCAAGACCTCCGCGGGCGTCGTCGAAGCCGATCAGCGAGTTGATACCCGAGGAGGCAAACCGCGGTTACGACATGCGCAAGCTCATCGAAGCCGTCATCGATGAAGGCAGTTGGCTCGAGATCAAGAAGCTGTTCGCGAAGGAGCTGCTCACCGGCTTTGCAAGGCTGGACGGACACGCTGTCGGAGTCCTTGCAAACCAGCCGATGCAGAAGGGCGGCGTGCTTTTCAATGACTCGGCTGACAAGGCCGCTCGTTTCATCTGGCTGTGTGACGCGTTCAACATCCCGCTGCTGTTCCTGGCCGACGTGCCCGGCTTCATGATCGGCACCGATGTCGAACGGCGCGGCATCATCCGCCACGGGGCGAAGATGATCAGCGCCGTCTCCGAGGCCACCGTCCCGAAGATCAGCGTGATCGTGCGCAAGGCGTACGGGGCGGGCCTGTATGCGATGGCCGGGCCGGCATTCGACACCGACTGCGTGATCGCGCTGCCGTCGGCCCAGATCGCGGTCATGGGTCCGGAACCTGCGGTCAATGCAGTCTTCTTCAACAAGCTCGCCGAGCTGCCCGACGAGGAGAAGGCCGCGCGCCGGAAGGAGCTGGAGGACGAGTACCGCGAGGACGTCGACCTCTACAAGCTCGCTGCCAATCTCATCGTCGACGACGTCGTCGAGCCCGAGCAGCTGCGCGACGCGTTGATCGCGCGGTTCAAGGCGTACGCGACTCGGGTGTCTGCCCGTCCCGACCGAAAGCACGGAGTCCCCCCGGTCTAATTAGGTAAGCCTTACTCCCGCTTAGAAGTCTTCCTCCCCACTTGTGGGGAGGTGGCGAGCGAAGCGAGCCGGAGGGGAGTTGGAAGGGCTTCTAGCCCACCCGATGAAACGGCGCTGCGAACTGGACCACGACCACGTAAAAGGTGACGCTTGCGCTGATCACAGCCAGGTGGAACACCTCGTGGTACCCGAACACACGCGGCCACAGGCGCGGGCGCTTGAAGGCATACGCGGCGGCGCCTAGCGAGTACTGGAGCCCGCCGAAAGCAATGAGCAACCCCGCCACCCAGCCGAGCGCAGCGGTCAGCGGCACGAAGGCGACCACAGCCACCCAGCCCATCGCGAGGTAGAGTCCCGCGAGCAGCTGGCGCGGAATGCGCAGGAAAGGCGCAGCGCCCGCGACCCCGGCCACGGCGCAAATCCAGATCGCCGCCAGGACCCCGACCCGCCACCACCCGACCAGCGCGTTGAACACAAGCGGCGTGTAGGTCGCCGCGATGAAGACGAAGATCGTGGCGTGGTCAGCGCGTCGCAGCCAGTTCTTCACCCTCGGCGGCCAATTGAAGATGTGATACGTGGCGCTGACCGCAAAGAGAAGGACGAGCGCTGTTCCGTAGATAAGCATCGAGACGAGCTTTGCGCTGTCGTGGCGGGTGATGACGATCAGGGCGACAAGGCCCGCGATCGCGACCAGCGCGGCGGCCGCATGCGACCATCCCCGCAGGAGCGGCTTGGCGAGCAGATCGGCCGGCTTCATAGCACCCCGCAGGATACCGGCGTCAGATTAAGCGCGAGGTGACAAGCGCCACGCCAATTGCGACGACGCCCCACGAGGACGCGGCGAGGGCTCGCTCGAGTGGGCGCAGCAAGGTCGGCTTGTCGAGGGAAACCTGGGAGCCATCGTTCAGGGTTACAGCTCCCACCACCGTCCCGCTGCGCCGGCGAAGCAGCCTGGCCGGAGTGCTCAGCATTCGCTGGGCATAGGACAGCGCGTAGCCGGCAACAGCAGCCGCGATCGCGGCGAGCGAGAGACGGCCGGTCTCCGCGAAGTACGCGGTGAGCACTGGAAAGGCGCCCCACGACAGCGCGAACCAGAAATCTCCGTGCACTCGCCCCCGCAGCAGCTCGAGGTTGTACGCAAAGACGAAGAAGACCCCGACGGCGATGAAGGGAAGCAGCCAAGGTCCCAGCACCGACACCCCCGCGATACCGATGACGACCGCGCCGCCGAGACCAATCACGGCTGCCGCCCGCAGCAGGCCTGCTGGTAATTGTGTTTGCAGCGGGCGCCCCCGCAACTCGTCAAGCGCGTGCGCCGAAACTCCGACCGCCAGAAAAAAGGCCAGCAGCGTGGCGATTAGCCGGACGAGGTTCACGGTCGGAGCCAGGCTCGCGCCGATCAAGACGTAGGAGAGATGCCAGGCGGTATACGGAGGGTGAAGGAGTGCCCAGATGTCTCTGCGCCACCCGGTGGTATGCGCGGCGTAGAAAGCCGGGGCCAGTGCTTCAGGCACGCTTTGTACCCCACATCACGAGCCCGCCACCCAGGCTCATGATCCGGTACCCGACGTCCATCATCCCGGCCGCCTTCCACGCGTCAACGATCCGGGACGTCGGCCACCGAGTGTAGTGGGCCTCGATGTTCGGGCCGAGAAAGCGACCAACGTCCCACCACGCCTTCCCACCGAGCACCATGCCGGCCGCAGGCAGCAGCATCCGCGTGTACGCCCACCATGGAGCTCGCCACCAGGCATCTGGCGGCACGTAGAAATCCAGGCTCGCCATATGGCCGCCGGGCCGGATCACGCGCGCAAGCTCGCTCAGAGTGGCTGCGGGATCGGCGACATAGCGCAGGAGATAGGTGAAGCTGACCGCATCGAAAGACTCGGACGGAAACGGGAGGGCCTCGGCCCGAGCCGGCGCCAGCTCGACGCGGTCGGACAGGTTGGCCGACCGCACGCGCTCACGCCCCTGGTCGAGCATCGCATCGCTGATATCCACACCAGTGATACGCGCCTCGGTTGCAGCGGCAAGTGCAATCGCCACACCGCCCGTCCCGGTGGCGACGTCAAGCACGGCGCGTGGCCGGTGCGGGGCGAGGTGGCTCACCAGGTCGCGACGCCATCGCGCGTTCTGCCCGAACGACAGGACCTCTGCCAACAGGTCATAGCGCCGCGGCAGGCCGCTGAAGAGCTCAATGGCAAACGCGTTATCGCTCATTTGACTAGAGCCTACGGTGCGCGGACGTGCCGCGTTTCACCTGAGCACGCGCTTGGGTGCCTTGCGCCGCCAGGCCGCCTGTGGGAGCGACTTGACCATCGCCGGAGAAGCGACGCGCAGAGACACGCGCACGCCCTTGAGCTCCTTACCCCACCAGAGCTCCTCGCACGATTCGGGCTCTGCACGCAAGACCGCCTCCACGTCGAAGGGCTCGATCATCACGTTCACGTGACCCTCGTCGGGCACCGTGGCGAAGATCCGGCCTCGAACTCGGAACGACGTATTGCCCCAATGGGCCTGCTCCACGGCTTAGGGTAAGGCGAGAGCCAACCGCCTGACCTCTTGAATTGTGATCGCGTAATCATGCCCTCGGGATTTGGCCAACGCTTGGCTGGAACAGGCAAAATACCGGGCATGCTTGTTCACGTAGACCTAACGCGCCTCGAGGAGGGTCTCGACCACATTCGTGCCGCACCCGCTGACGGCGGGACAGTCGAGTTGATCGCCCGCCGGCCGGACGTGGACCAGCGCGAGGTTCTGACCGAGGCTCGCCTCAATACACACGAAGGCCTCGAGGGCGACACCTGGCTCGCGCGTGGCAGCAGCAGGACTCCCGACGGCGGGCCAAATCCTGACGCCCAGCTGACGCTGATGAACGCGAGGGCGGCTGCCGCCATCGCGGGTGAGCGCGAGCGCTGGCCCCTGGCCGGCGACCAGCTGTACGTGGATTTCGACCTCAGCCGCGCGAACCTGCCTCCGGGCAGCCGGGTTCAGATCGGTTCGGCGGTGATCGAGTTCAGCGAACCCCCACACACCGGTTGCGCGAAGTTTTCAGCTCGGTTCGGCGTCGATGCGCTGAAGTTCGTGAACTCTCCAACCGGGCGCGAGCTTCGCCTGCGAGGAGCGAACTGCCGGGTCGTTGTGGCCGGCATCGTGCGACCTGGCGACACCATCACGAAGGTGCCCAACTAAAACGGATTCGTAGAAAGTGCTCCCGGGTTTACACAATAAGAACCTTTCGGCATTTGTTAAGGCCGGCGAGATTGCTTTAGCGGCCAGGCACGCGAAGGTTTGCCGGAACGGCTATCGCAACTACATAGGACCGCCCTGCCTCTAGCTCAGAACTCACAGCGCACCACCGTCGAGCCAGTTGCTCCAACGGGTGTTTCGCAGGAGACTTAGGGCGTACCGCAGCGGATCGCGCGTCACCAGGACATCGGCAACCAGCTGAATGCGCCTTTAGTCCGTGGGTCACCGACTAAGTCTGACCGACTGTCTCAGTACCTCCTCGGCGTCTGATCAGGGTGATTCCGATCCAGCCGATGACGACAGCAAACGGCACCTCGCTGATGAGCAGCCCCAGGTGGATGCTAGTGAGGGGTCGGCCTAGGGGACTCTCGACAACAAACCAGACCGCGTACAGGACGAGCGCCCAAAGCCCGACAAACTTGGCCCGCCAAAGCCCGATGACCCATACCAATCCGCCGACGAAGGCGAGGAATAGCAGCGGCAGCCCCACAACGAATGCGTTCATAGCGATCGGCTGGACCAAAGTGGATGTCTGCGCGCGGTCGGTGCCTGGCGCGACCAATGGCAGCAACGCCAGCGAAGCGATCGCGACCCGGTCATAGATATCGTGGTTGGCTCCCGGTCTCTTGAACTGCCAGCCGTCCGCCTCGAGAACCTTGATGATCCAGGCTCGGCTACGAGCTGGCATCCGTACCGACGATCAGATTGAGAGGGTCCGCATATGAACGGTGAAGGGCCCGCGGTGTCCCAAGATGAATTCACGAACCGCCTCGGGTGGGGCTGCGTGACCTTCGAGGCGCTCTGCGCCAGCGTATTGGACCAGCTCCTTGATGGCCTGGCTTAGGTTGAGAAAGGCAACCTCAGCTGTTTCTCCGACCGACGCAACGTCGAGATCGGGCGCCAGCGCAGTCCAATCCTGGCCATCGAATGCAGCTACGGCCATTAATAGGCGCGCTGGAACAGATTGCCCTGAGGACTCCGCTCCGGACTGAACATCCCATTTTGCGGTGATCGCGTCGGCCGCGGCTGCCATGGTGGTCCTCCTGTCAGTCTACGGCGCGGACCAGAGCCTTTCTGGCAGGCCAGCCGACAGCAACATAACGCCCGTAGAGCTCAAGCGGTAACTTCCGCGCAGAAAATGTGACCCGACGGTGACCCGACGGCCGGTTCCGGCTTCCAAATGACTGCGATGTGAATACGAGCTGTGGTGCGCCTGGCAGGAATTGAACCTGCTGCCTTTCGGTCCGGAGCCGAACGCTCTATCCGGTGAGCTACAGGCGCGCGATGGCCTTTGCAGTCTAAACTGCGCGCTCCGTGCACCGGCTCATCGCGATCCTCGCTCTGGGCGCGCTTTTCACAGCATGCCAGTCCAACACGCATGCGGTGGTCAGTCCTCTACCCACTCCAACCCCCCACACTGCGCCGACGTCGGCCATCCTGCAGTCGGATGATATTCCGGCGGGCTTGAATCCTTGCCTGGGCTCAGGTCCGATCGACGTCTACATCACCAGCCTCGCTCAAGCCGACGCAACGCTTGCCGCCCGCGTTGGCGCGCAGTGGGAGCAGCTTCGCATCGCAGGCGCCACCTCCGGCGCCATCTCGCTCTTCACGGCAAGCCCGGCCGCCTGCGGGACCGAGCTGGCGGCGACTTCAAATGTCAAATCGGTGGCGAGCTTCGTCGCTGCCTTCGCGGACTCGGGGCAGGCTGACCGCGCCTGGGGTTCTGGAGTTTTCGGTTTTCCGCCGCCCGCGCCAGGAGAGATCATGACGGGCGTCACTCGAGGGACCGGCACAGGGCTCGGTCTGAACTCGTGGACGTACGACCGGCCGCCCTTGAGGCTGGCATGTTGGCGCAAGTCGCTTTTCGTCGCATTTGTGGTCGTCAGCAATTTCGACGTGGCCACCTTCAAAGCCGCCACCGCCGCCATGGACACTCGCCTGGTCTGAGGTCGATTCTCAGGAGGCGGAGAAATCACGCGCGGTGATGCCGGCCGCCGCGAGCGAGTCGAAGTCCGGATTGCGGTCCTGGCGCACCAGGCTGATGACGCTGTCGCTTCGAAACGGCACCGGTAGATGAACAAGCTCCGCGAGCCTCAGCCCAGCCCACACCGGCATCCACGGAACGGCCACAAACCTCGGATGGCGGCCCTGTCGGCGGGCAAGCTCAGCCAGCAGTTCGCGTAGCGGCCATGGTTTCGAGGCAGCCGCAACCACCGGCTTCCCGGGGTCGCGAAGCTCACCTTCAAAGAATCGCTGAAACAGGCGCCACAGATCCTCTTCGTGAATCAAATACTGGGGATGCATTCCGCCGTCGATGAGCGGGACCACTCCCCGCTGCACGCTCCTGGCCAGGCTGCCAAACACGCCTCCGGCCGTCGCGGGCGCACCGTCGCTGTACACGAGGCCGGCGCGAACCACCAGGGCACCGGAGGCGGTCGCCGCGGCTTCGATCTCGAGCTTCGCGCGACCGTATGCCGAGCTTGAGCCTTCAAACGCGCTGATCGTCGACATGACCGCGATCCGTTCCACTCCTCCGGCCTTCGCCGCCTCGAGCAGCTTCCGTGATCCGTCGACGTTGACGCGATGAATTTCGGCGGGCTTCACCAGGCGGAAGTCGTAGGCGCAGTGAACAAGCGCGGAGATTTGCCGGCTGCGAAACACGTCCGGCGCTATGTCTTCGCCAAGACGAAAAGGAACCATGTTCTTGTCCCCGGCACTCTCAGAGCTAGAAAGACGCGTCACGTCCCAGCCCACATCTTCGAAGTGGCGCGCGAGCATCGAACCGACAAAGCCTCTTGCGCCGGTGACCGCGACGTTTCTCATCAGTCGAGCGCGGCGCTGCCGATCCGGTGTGCATTGGCCATGACGCTCAGGGTGATCGTCGTGGCAGGCAGCGATGGGAAAACACTTGCATCGACGAGATGCACCCGCGAGAACCCGGTGGGGCGTCCGAGTAGGTCGGCTTCAAAGGCGCCCGGACTTCGCCGCATCGGAAATGTTCCGCCAGTGTGAAAGCCGCGTCCCGGTTCGCCAACTCGCATCGCCGGCGAAAGTGGAATTGCCCGCATCGAGCTCCGCTCGGCCCACAGCCTTCGCCTTAGTGCTGCCAGCGCGGGATGCGTGCGCGCGTTCTTCAAAGCAGCAAGCTCGAGAGTTGCTGGGCGGTTGTGGCTCGCACGTCTGAGCGTGATCCGAATTCCGCCAGAAAGATCTGAATGCAGATAGCCCTGGATCAAGAGCAGGCGGCCGAGCAGGCTCCGGCGCAGCGCGTCGGGCAGCAGCCTGTCCAGCGGCCCAAGCATCCTCTGGACCTCCTTTCCAAAGAGTTCGTTGTACGTGTAAACCTGAAGGTGCGCTGTCTGAGGTCCGACTGCCTTGTCCAGCACCTCGATGAAGACTTGGGCCAGCGTGTAGAGCGGTTCCTCGGGGGCGTTAGGTCGGCTTCGGTAGCGCAGTAGCGGCAGCAGAAAGTAGCAGTTGTCGATCGCCTGAATGGATTGGTCATAAGCCTCGAGAGAGGTGAGCATGATTCTCGCCGTCGACACAACGCCGCAGGCGACGAAGACCTTGTCCGCTCTCATCCGGAACGAATCACGACCCAGTGCGGCGCGCCCGGTTATCTCGACCTGGGACCCGGTCTCTTTCAACTGCTCCACGATCGCGCCCGATCTATAGGTGAAGGACCGGTTCGCGCTCAACTGATGCAGCGACTGGCTCGAGTTATAGATCAGCTCGTAGGGACAGCCGTAGAGGCACTTGCCGCAATAGACGCAGCCTGGCTTGCCATGGAAGACTTCAGCCTGAAGCGCCAGGCGTGACGCTCCGAACGAGACGCCATGGGCGGCCAGGGCGTCCTTATTCATCTCCAGATCGCTGAGGAGCTCGGCCGCCTGATTGCTCGAGGCAAGCATCCCCGGTTGGTCATGATGAAGGGGAAAGAGCTCCTCGAGGTCATCGTGGCGCGCGGAGAACGGCATCAGCTTGAGCGCCGCGCGATAGTGAGGAGCCAGATCCTCGATTGTGATGGGCCACTCGCTCATGTCCTCCGCCCGATACGGGAGGACGCTTGCGCCCCAAACGTTGCTGAGGCCGCCCCGCGCGAATGACGGCTTCGCGTGCACTCCGTCGGTCGCCATCGGTTGGTCGATCGGATCTCGGTATGGGAATTGCGAACCGTAGGCGAGCTTCAGCGGTATGCCGCCGGTGCTGACTTCAACACCCTCGCGCAGCAAGCTGAGCGAAGCCTCGTCCCACGAGGTGGAAGCAACCGATTGAAGATCGACAAGCCGTCGCCGCCGGTCTGGCTCCAGCTCGAGCCCAGCGTCAAGCATCGTCACCTGTGCGCCCCGCTCGAGCAGTGCGCTGGCGCAGGCGACACCGGCCGGGCCAGAGCCGATGACGCAGATCATGGAGCCATGATGCAGTCAGGTACGCTACTTAGTGCCGAGCCGATTCAAGGTTGGGGCGATCGCGGGACCCCAAACCGCGTTGCAGCAGTTCGATGGACGCGCCTGTAGCTCACCGGATAGAGCGCTTGCCTGCGGAGCAAGAGGCAGCAAGTTCGATTCTTGCCAGGCGCACCAGCACGCCGGAACTGAGCCGAATCGATCTCAGTTGTTGCGCTTGCTTCTTTCTTGTGCGCACTTGACACCCCCTTGATTTCGGCTATGCTTTGCACCAGATAAGCGCCACAATGCAGCGCGATCCACATCAATTGCGCGGTAAGGAGAGGCAAACGCCCTATGGCACCCAAAACCCAGCTGCAGATCGTCCAACCGCGTTCGTCTGGTCTCGAGCGTTTGGTAGCCGATTACCTGGCTCACAAACGAGCCGCTGGCAACTCGCCGCGTAGCTTCGCACTCGACGCCAACATCCTCGAGCGCGGGTTCCTGCCGTGGTGCGCGCGAGAGGAGGTCTCCAAGCCCGAGCAGCTGACTCAGGCTGTCGTCGACAGCTGGACGGCGTATCTCCTGAACGACCACCGGACCCCGAAGGGCCAACCACTCGCCAGGGAGAGCGTGCGGACATATGCACGCACCTTGGGCACTTTCATTCGGTGGGCACAGACGCAAGACGCGATCGGATTGAAGGTCAAGGCAACACAGCCACAGCGCCATCGCCAGCTGCTCGAGACGCTGGATCGCAAAGAAATCACTCAGATGGAGAATGCGGCCGACAGCGAGCGCGACAAACTGATAATCCGACTGCTCGCTGACACGGGCATCCGGCTCGGCGAGTTGCTGGGCATTCGCCGGACCGACCTGGTCGAGCAGGGCCGAGAGCGTTACATCAAAGTGCGCGGCAAAGGGTCCCGCGATCGTCTCGTGCCGCTGCAGCCGAGCCTGTTTGTGAGATTGCGAAGCTACGCGACGCGTGGGCGCAAGGCGCCGGCGAGCGAGCGCATTTTCGTCACCAATCGCAAAAGCCCAAAGAGCCGCGAGTACGAGCCGCTGGCCCCACGCTCAGTGCAGAACATGCTGCACTTCAACGCGGAGGCAGCTGGTGTCGAGCGGAAGGTGCACCCACATTTGTTCCGTCATTCGTACGCAACCTGGGCGCTGCGCAAAGGCATGAACCCGTTGCAGCTGCAACGAATCCTTGGCCATGCCGACCTCACCATGATCTCGTCGGTCTACTCGCACCTGACAGCGACCGACAGCTACGACGCGATGATCGCGCTCCTGCGCGCGGAAGAGGATTGAGATGGCGATCGCGAAGGCCGCGAAGGCTCAGCGGTCGCTGGCCCGACATTTATGGGACGCGTCGGCTCGTTTGTATTCACCGAACGCGTTCGGTCCCCTCGTGCGCGCGCTCGAGGCTCTGATTGTGTTCGTAGACGGCCAGGCCGCGCCGCAGCGACGTTCGTTCGCGCTGGCCCAGCTATTGTCGGAGCCTCGTCCGGATTGTCGACGCGCCTCGCCTCGGCGCCCGGCTCGAGCGCTGCTGAGGGTCTGCCGGCGCTCCAGTGCTGCGCCTCTGCTGTAGGCGTTGGGTTCCCCATTAGGCAGCGGCGCTCCGCTTGACTGGCTCGGCGAGCAGGTCATCCAGTCCGGCCTTCGGCGCAATTTGGAGAAGCGCATCAGCGATCGCTGCCAATGTGGATGGCGTGACTGGATGGCCATGAACAGCCCTGGAGATCGTTTCGGGTCGTAGATTCGCGCGCCTCGCGAGCGAGGTCTGATCTAGCCCACGCCGAGCGAGCTCGAATCGCAGACGGTCCCCATTGATTAGCGCCGGCATCAGACGCACAGCGGCCGCAGCCGACGCCTAACGAGAGCAGCGGGCCTGAAATTCCTCACATACATATATCTCCAATGAGGTGGCCTAAATGAGTCGGTCGCAAACACCTTCCGTCCGCCGTTTGTTCACCTTCCCGCCTCCAGATCCGCCTTCCGTCGACTAGTTGAGCTTCTCGCAAACAGGTGCGCGAACTCGCCTCGGCGCTCACTCGTCGGCTCTGCCCAGCGCAAACACCTTCCGTCCGCCGTTGAGTCACCTTCCGGCCCAACAGCCACCGACTGAGGGGTACGCAGAGGGGTTCGCAATAGGGTGCGCAGGCAGGGCGCTGATCTTGGCCAAAACGAGTTCAAAACGGAGATCCAACTCGCGGACAGTCTCCGGTAACACACATGTCGTCTCGACGACACTCGGGATGTTCCGAGGCGCCCTCGGTCATTATCGATAGGTCGTGCCAATATGGATGTCGTGGCTCAGTGACGACTCTGGCCAGTACACGAACCGAGGTGTTCAAAAAGCCGCCCGTCACCTCTGGCGTCCTAGGGCCTCACAGCGGCACGACTCCGTCCGAACCGGCTGCCTCCATCGGCACCGGACATCCAGCTCGTGGCAGCTCCACCGCCTGTCAGCCTCCCGGATGGTGAACATCTCGTCCGGACCCGCGCCGCGCCAGCTACCGCCCGGCTGATCGTTTCCGGCAGCAACCTGGCGCGCTTCGCGAGCCCGCCCTGATCCGGCCCGCGGCGGACAAGCTCCGATCTCAGCCCCGCGCCGTTGAGTCGTACGCTCATCGGGGCGCCCGGGCGGCTGGCTGGCACGCAAGACGGGGGAAGGACCGTCTGCCGCCGCGTCGGATACGAGGCGGCATTCGCTTCCAGAGACGAGCGCTGCGGCGAAGCCTGAGACGAGCGCCCATCACCGGCCCTCCTCTTCCAACTGAAGGCCGACCGGCTGGCTGAGGAGCGGTCGCCCTCGATACTCGATCGCGGGGAACCCGAGCGAGCAGAGGCTGGCCCGATTGAAAAGTCTTCATGTACTGAATATCCCCCTAAAGGAGGCGAAACGGACGGCCTCGACCGCACGCTGTGCGCACGCTGTCCGCACGCTGTGCGCACGCTGTCCGCACGCTGAACTCAAGCTGCAAACCGTTGGGGCTGATTAGCCACAGAGCACCGCCAGAGCCGTCTCGCGTGGATCCCGCCGCGACGCGTCGCGGCAGGCCT
>DATCPI010000110.1:0-5424 GCA_036570165.1 Candidatus Dormiibacterota bacterium
CTCGCTGCTGCGATTCGAGCCGCGACAGTGCTCCTACGCCAGGATGGCGAGCGAAAGCCCGGGTTTTGGCTACTGGCCTACTGAATCCAGCCCATCGAAGCCATTCGGCAACAGGCCCATGGTGGAAGTGGCAGAGAAGGACCTCATTCGGCAGGTTCGAAGGACCGCCTCTCGCCCAGAAGTGAATATGGTGCGGACTCGTCCAGTTGACCGGCCGGTTACAGCCGGTGAACCGGCAGCCTTTATCTCTTACTCGCAGCGCCCGGCGCGTCGGCGCCGAGATCACTCGCGTCGCCCGGCCGACGTCGATCACCATCGAGTCGGCAAGCAGTACGCGCGAGATGGTGGAGTCGCAAGCGATGCGCTCCAGTGTCTTGATCGAGATCGGGAGCCCAAACTCTAGGTCCGCCGGCGGCACTCCGACTTCGCCTTTGAGGGCTTCCAGGGTGGTCGTCACGTTGAGGTGCGGCCTGACGCCGTTGCGCCGGGGCAGCTTGCCCTCGTCCATCGCGTGAAGCACGACCTCGGCGAGCGCGTCGTGCGTCCGCTGCCCGCCCGACCGATCGTCTTCCGGTCCCCGCCGCCTGGACAGGGAATCCAGCAAAGTCTTCGCCGCAGCTCCGCACTCAGGGTCGAGGACGCCGTCGACCGCGTACATGCCGTCTGACATCAAGCTGATGTGCAGCCGGCGCCGGGTGTAGTCAGCCTCTGCTTCTTCGAAGAAGCGATCGGGGTCAGCCACATGCCTGGCGACGTTGCAAAGCTTGCGCAGGTTGAAAACCGAATGGTCGCGAGCGTAGCCGAGCATCTCTTCCTCGTCGAAGAGACCTCGCTTGTCACCGAGCCAGTCGCGTAGGTGACAGAGCAGAGACGCAGATTGGAACCGATTTCACCTGAGCTCAAAGCCGCGGCGACCTTGGGCAGCGATTCCAGCTGCTCGCCGACACAGACCCGGTCGGCGGCAGAGCTAACCGACATGCCGCAGGTCCGGCCGATCCAGGACGCGGCGGTGATGTTCCCGTTGACCAGATGATCGCCACGCCGCTGGACCCGCCGCGCCATCGCTGAGAACTCACTCTCCAGCCCATCGATCCCGGCGCGCAGACGCCTGAGGTCATCGTCGATCGGGTCGAGCTCGCGAGCCTGATCTCGCGAATCGCCGCCAGCAGTTTCTCGAGGGGTGTTCCCCCCTCCCCCAACATGAATTCCAATGGTACCAAACATCTGTTCGCTTGTCAACGCATTTACGCGAGAAAGACGAAACGATTAACTCCCTCTCTCCTAGCGTCGTCCCTCAGCCCCAAGCCCGGCCCCGACTCCCTTTTCCCAGTCCTTCCTGGCCTCGCTTCCTAGGCCCGGACCTGCCGCCGAATGGCGTCCGAAACGACTTCCGCCATCGCGTCGATGAATTCCGGCATCGTGTTGAACGACGCAGTCCGGCGGATCTTGATACCGCGCGAGCGCGCAAACTCCTGGGCCTCCACGTCGAGGTCGTAAAGGATCTCGAGATGGTCGGCGACAAATCCGATCGGGCAGACGAGCACGTCGCGCGCGCCTGATCGCTCGATTGCGGCGAGCAGGTCCGGTCCGAGCCATGGCTCACCCGTGGTGCTCGCGGACTGAAAGGCGAACTCCCACTCGGGCAGCTTCATGCCGGCCTCGACCAGGCGGCAGCTTTCAAGCAGCCGGTCGAAGTATCCATCGCCTTCGGTGACGATCCTCGCCGGGAGACTGTGGGCGGTGAAGAAGAGCCGGTCCGGCCACGAGTCGCTGAGGCTCTCCGCAAGCAATTGCTGGACCGCGCGAATGAAGGCCGGGTGGTCGTGGAATCCGCGCACGAAGACCAGCTCACCGTGCCACGCCTTCTCGAGTGAGTGCTGGTACGCGCCAAGGCTCATCTCGGCGAAATGCGGCGCAAGTGGAATCCCGACCAGCCGCTGGATGCCCGCTCGTTCCGCTTCGCCAGCAGCATCGGCGATGAAGGGCGGCGCATGCTTCATGCCGGCGAAGGCGGGCAGCCCAAGGCGATCGCCGATCGCTTTCGCTTGCGCGCGCGTGATCCCAGTCAGCGGCGAGCCTCCGATGGCCCGGTAGCGGCCCTTCAGCTCCTCGAGCGCTTCCGCCGAAGGTTTGCGGCCGCCGCGGATGTGCGTGTAGTAGTCCTCGATCTCGGCCTCGCTCGACGGGCTGCCGTACGCCATGCAAAGGACGCCCGTGACGCCTGTTATCGGTAGGGGTCCCCGCGAAGTCACGGCGAAGCCTCCGACTTCGTGGGGTTTTCAGGCGACACGGGCCACCTGCCATTCGTGCACCGTCTCGATGAGGAGCTGGAGATTTTCGAGCGGGGTGGACGGCAGGACTCCGTGGCCGAGGTTGAAGATGTGACCCGGCCTGCCGGCAGCGCGGCGGAGCACGTCGCGGGCGCGCTCGCGGACCAGCTCTGGCGGTCCGAGCAGCACCGCAGGATCCAGGTTGCCCTGGATGCCGCGGTCGTGGCCGACCCTTTCCCATGCAGTATCCAGCGGCATACGCCAGTCGACGGACACGATGTGCGGACCCGCCGACGCGATCGACTCGAGGAGTCCTGCAGTGTCGGTGCCGAAGTGAATGAGCGGAACATCGACTGATTTGAGCGCCGCGAAGATGGAGCGCGTGTGAGGAAGGACTCTGACCTCGTAGTCCTCCAGAGCCAGCGCACCGACCCACGAGTCGAACAGCTGCAACGCGCTCGCGCCCGCGGCAACCTGCGCTTTCAGATAGCCGGCCATCGTCGCCGACAGCTTCGCGAGGAGCTTGTCGAACGCAACCGGCTCCGCGTACATGAATGCCTTGACCCTGGCGAAGTCACGGCTTGGCCGTCCTTCGATCAGGTAGCTCGCCAGCGTGAACGGCGCCCCGGAAAACCCGATCACCGGGACCGGAGACTGGGCGACGACCTGGAGCACCGCACTGATGACCTGCGGCGCTGCCTCCTCGCCCGGCGGCACAATCAGGCGATCGACGTCCGCGGCCGACGCTATCGGCCGGGCGATCACCGGCCCTACGTTCTCCACGAGCTCGAACTCGACGCCCATGCCGCGGAGCGGAAGCATGATGTCGGCGAACATCACCGCCGCGTCGACGCCAAGGCGGAGGACCGGCTGAAGGGTGACCTCCGCGCAGAGCTCGGGCTGGGCGACGATGTCGACCAGCGTCCAGCGTTCGCGGAGCTTTCGATATTCGGGGAGCGAGCGTCCCGCCTGGCGCATGAGCCACACCGGTGTGACGTCGACGGGCTGGCGCCTCGCGGCTTGCAGGAAGCGGCTCACCGGGCGCGGGCGGTGGCGCCGAGCAGCTCTGTGATCTCCTCGATCGGCCGGTGGATTCCAGTCAGGATCGGCGTGTCACGCACCGTCGACCGTCGGCTCTCCGTCCCGCGCAGCGCGCGCACCAGCTCGCCGAACTTCGGAAGGTCGTCAGTCTCGTAGGCGACCAGGAAATCCATGTCGTCGAGGCCGAAGCTGTACGCCAGCAGCTGGCGCACCTCTGGAAACCCGTGCCCGATCTTCATGTGCTCGTTCATGATTTTCTGCCGCTCCTCGCGATCGAGCAGGTACCACTCCGTGGACTTGGTGAACGGGTACACCACGAGGTACCGCGAACGCTCACCGCTGAAGAGCGACTGTTCCTGTGGCGTCGGCTTTTTGACGTATTGAGAAGGCTGGATGACGCCGAGAAAGCTCTCATTCACGCTCATCCATTTCCCCATGCCCGACCGCAGGGCCATGGCGGAGCGTTCTTCGATCGATTCCAGCGTGGGCCCAAGGCTCCACAACAAGAGATCCGCGCCAGGCTGCAGCCCGACCATCGAGTAGGAGTGTGTCGTCACCTCAGATTCCATCCGGATGGCGGCGACAAGCTCTTCGGCCGTCTGGCAGCGCTCCTCGGCCGGAAGCCGCCGCCAGGCGGGATCGAGACCCAGCGCGAGCGCGTGGACGAATCTGCCCTCGCTCAGGTCGATTCCTTCAGCCACGCCGCAACATCGCCCGCGAAGTAAGTGACGATGATGTCCGCGCCGGCACGGCTGATCGCGGTCAGCGACTCGAGGACGGCGCCGCGCCGGTCAATCCATCCACGCTCCGCCGCTGCTTCGATCATCGCCGCCTCGCCGCTGACCTGATAGGCGGCGAGCGGCAGATCGAAGCGATCCCGCGCTCGAGCAAGCAGATCCAGCGACGTGATCGCCGGCTTCACCATCAGCACATCGGCGCCCTCGCGCGCGTCGAGCTCGAGCTCGCGCATCGCCTCATGGCCGTTGGCGGGATCCAACTGATACGACTTCCGGTCGCCAAAGCTCGGCGTGGAGCCGGCAGCTTCCCGGAACGGTCCATAGAAGGCAGAGGCGTGCTTGGAGGCGTACGCGAAGACGGCCGTCCCGGTCATACCTGCGGCGTCGAGGCCCGAGCGGAGCGCACCGACCTGCCCGTCCATCATGGCGCTGGGAGCCACGATGTCCGCTCCCGATTGGCCGTACGCGATGGCGGCCTCGGCCAGCAGCGGCAGCGTCGCGTCGTTGTCGATCCCGTCCCCGTCGAGCACACCGCAGTGCCCGTGCGTCGTGTACTCGCAGAGACACACGTCGGCAGCAAGGGCTAACGGGAGCCTCTCGGCCTTGAGCATGCGCAGCGTTTCAGGCACGGGTCCTTTTTCATCCGCAGCCGACTCGCCGCGCGCGTCCTTTGTTTCGGGTATGCCGAAGAGCAGAACCCCGCCCACGCCAAGCCGGGCGAGGCGGTCGGCCTCCGCCAGAGCGAGATCGGGGCTCAGTCGAGCGTGTCCCTTGAGCGACGCGATCTCGTCGCGGCGCCGCCGGCCGGAGACCACGAAGAGCGGCGCCACGAGCTGAGCCGGATGGAGCCGAGTCTCTCGCACCAGCGCCCTGAGCGCGGGGTTGGCGCGCAGGCGTCGGGGCCGTTCGGCCGGCAGATCTACGTCTCTGGTGCGCAGCATGTTTAGGGGCCCCCGCGAACTCACGGCGCAGCCTCAGACAGGGGTCCCCGCGAACTCACGCCGTAGGCGCCGAGTTCGTGGGGCTTTTTCGTGGGGATATTTTCACGCATTGTTCTGGACCTCCAGCGGTAACACGCGGACGATAGCGCTGACCAGCCCGGAGACGCTCTGGATGTCGGCTTCCGCGATGACATTGAAACCGCGCTCGCGAGCGGTGGCGCTGGTATGCGGCCCGATCGTGATCGCGGACAGCGCTGTGCTGCCGCCCAGTTCGAGGAATCCCCGCACCGCGGATCCCGAGGCGAAAACCACCGCGCTCAGGTCTGGATCCGTCAGCGCAGTTCGCAGCGGCTCAGCCGACGCGGCCGGTGCCTCCACCGTCCGATACGCGGTGACCTCTCTGACGATCGCTCCTCGCCGGCGCAAACGATCGGG
>DATCPI010000111.1:0-4335 GCA_036570165.1 Candidatus Dormiibacterota bacterium
TCGTAGTAGGAGGTCGCCAGCTTGCCGTTCTTGGTGAAGGCGATCCACTGCCACCACTGGTCGGTGGTCGCCTGGGATGCGTCGGGCGTGGCGGTGGCCAGCGTTCGCGGGTCGGTCGCCGTGCCGGTGAAGGTGGCGCCGGCGTCCGCCGAGACGCTGATCAGGATGTCGTTGTTGCAGGCGCCCGCCGTCTTGACCCCGGTGAAGAGGTTCTGGCCGCTGGTGGGGCTGAAGCCGGTCGGTACGCAGCCGTTGGCCTCGTTGGAATGCCGGTTGATGTAGGAGCCGAAGGTCACCACGATCCGGCTCGGGTTGGTCGGGTCGACCGCCCCCGAGGGATAGTTGACGGCCCTGAACACCGAGCTCTGGGTGGTGCCCTTCTCAGGCACGCAGGCGCGGCCGGGGTCCTGGCCCCCCTGGTAGGTCGCGCAGTCCGGCAGGTCGTAGAAGTCGGAGACCTTGATCGGCAGCGAGAAGGTGTTACCGCCGTCAACGGACTTTGCGAACAGCATCTGGTTGCGGTTGTCACCGCCATTGACGACGTTGTTGTAGTTGTCCCAGACCACGTAGAGGTTGCCATCCGGGCCGGTGAACGGCTGCGAGAACTGGTTTTCATTGCAGTTGCCCTGGGGCGTGGCGAGGCCGTAGGTGTTGCCGCAGAGGGCGGCCGCGTTGCCGCTGACCAGGTGCGGGGCGCTGAAGTGCTCCCCATAGTCGGCCGAGTTGGCCTCGTAGATGTAGGCGGTGTGATCGGCGGCGAACTCGGTCCAGGTTACGTAGACCCGGTCCTGGAAGGGGCTGCCGGCGTTGTTGTCGACAGTCAGCAGCTGCTTGTCGAGGAAGGGCTGCACGCCGCTGCCGCTCACGTCGGCGCTGACCCGCACGTAGCGGCCCGGGAAGTTCCAGGAGGCGCCGTGGTTCTGCGAGCGGAAGACGAGCAGGGCGCTGGAGATGTCATGGCTGGGCGTGGCACCAAAGCCGCGGTTGAAGACCTGGCAGGAGAGATAAGCGTTGCCCTTGGAGTCCCAGGCGACGGAGGTGTCGCCGCCGCCCTGCCAGTACTCGCGGCTCGCCCCGAAGTTGACGACGCCGGTCACCTTGCCGCGGGTGAAGGACATGGGCACCGTGGAATCGTTCCAGGTCCGCCCGTTGTCGGTGCTGTAGCCGCTGTAGCAGTTGCCGTCACCACGCCGGTAGTCGTTCTGGCTGGCGATCAGCTGGTTGCTGTTGTTCGGGTTGATGGCGATCGAGGTTTCGTTCTGGGCCTGGGCCCGGCCCTGCAGGTCGGGATCGCTGATGTTGAGACAGCCCTGGTTGACGCGGATGTTGGAGCCCACGTTGCCGCCGCAATCCTGGCTGCCCCTCGGCGTGTAGCCGGCGACCCCTGAACCGGTACCGTTGCCCTCGGGACTGGACAGCTCGAACGACGCGAAGCCGGACAGGAGGCGCTGCTGGATCTCGGGCGCCGTGGTCGGGTCGAAGCCGCGGACGACGGCTGGGTTGGTGACGACCGGTGCCAGCGCCATCGCGAGCGCCGCGCCGCACCCGGCAAGTCGGGCTGACCAGACGCGAAATCTCCCCATTTTCCTATGCACCCCCACGCTTACGGATCACCGGTAGATGACGGGATCATAAAGGGCCTGAGCGGTAGTCAAGCGGATTAGTTGGAAATGGCAATCTCCCGAAGCTGAGCAGAATTCAGGCAAAGAGCTTCCGCTCCGGAACTCTTTCGCTTTTTGGCGGCTCTCGCCGCATAAAGAACACTGCGTTCGAGAAGGGGTCGCTATTTGGACGATTTTAGAACCGCCATTTCGAAACGAATGGCCTCACCACAATCCCCTCCTAAAAACACCTGAGCGCCGACGCGCGCTGACCACAGCGCGTTCGCAACCCTGCAAACGTGCCACATCCGGGGCATCCAGCGCTACTAGTGAACTTGATCGGGTCGCCCCCGCTCGACCACTTGCAGCGCCTTGATAAATCGAGCCACTTGTGTTTTCTAGCCACTCCAATTATCATGTGACTTGACTAAAGCGTTGGAGGTGGATCATGGCAACAGAGATCAAGCGACTTAAGGGAAGGTGGCTGGGGCTGGCCGCGCTGACGGTGAGCGGGCTCGTCCTGGGCCTCGACATCACCATCCTCATCACGGCCCTGCCGACCCTGTCGGCCAAGCTCGGCGCCACCACCGACCAGCTCCAGTGGATGTCGGCCGCCTACACGCTCTCGCTGGCCGGCTTCATGCTGCCCGCCGGCGTGCTGGGCGACCGTTTCGGCCGCAAGCGGCTGCTGCTGATCGGCCTCGTCACATTTGGCATCTCGTCGGTGATCGCAAGCCAGATGACCTCGGCCGGCGGACTGATCCTGATGCGCGTGATCATGGGCGCCAGCGGCGCCATCGTGCTGCCTCTGGTGACCTCGATCCTGCCTTCGATGTTCGCGGAGGACGAGCGCCAGCGTGCCATCGGCTTTTCCGGAGCCGGCGCATTCATTGGCCTGCCACTCGGACCGCTTGTCGCCGGGTGGCTGCTTACCCACTACGACTGGGGTTCCATTTTCCTGATCAACGCTCCGGTGGTCGTGATCGCGGTCGCCGGCGCTTGGCTCTTCATCCCCGAGAGCAAGGATCCCAACCCGAAGAAGTTGGACTGGATCGGGGCCCTGCTCGAGATGGCCGGCGTCACCGGAATCGTCTACGCGATCATCGAGGAGCCCGTGCGCGGCTGGGCCGACATCGAGGTCGTGGGACCGCTGGTAGCCGGCGCTGTGCTGATCGCCGCCTTCGTCGTATGGCAGTTCCGCACGCGCGTGCCGCTCGTCGACCTCAACCTCTTTAGGAACCGGCGGTTCGCCCTCTCGACGTTGGCCTTCACCATCGTCGGCTTCGCGATGACCGGAGTCCTGTTCGTCCTCTCCCCTTACCTCCAGGTCGTCCAGGGCAACGACGCGCAGGGCACCGGCATTCGATTGCTTCCCTTGATCGGGGCCATGATGGCCGGCGCCGTGGGCAGCGACTGGCTGGCCAAGCGCCTCGGCGCGAAGGTGATGGTGACCAGCGGCATGCTCGGCACTGCCGCCGGGATGCTGATCCTTTCGCGAGCCGGAGTCGACACCGGTTTCGGGCTGGTCGCGATCGCGCTCGCCGTGATCGGCCTCAGCATCGCGTTCACCATGATCCCCGCCCTGGACGCAATCCTCGGCGCGCTGCGTGCGGGAGAAACCGGCGCGGGCAGCGCCCTCACGCGTGCCATCCAGAACGTCGGCGCTTCGCTTGGGGTCGCCGTGATGGGCAGCATCCTGAACAGCGCCTACCAGGCGCACGTGCGCGGGCAGCTCTCGGGATTCCCGCCCGCCGCCCGCACTGCCGCCGAAACCAGCGTCGCCGTCGCGGCGGCAGTCGCCCGGCACCTCCCGGCGCCATTGGGCGGCCAGCTGCTACGCCTGGCGGAGACCGCTTACTCTCAAGGCATGAGCGAGGTCCTGGTGGCGACCGCCGGCCTGATGGTGGCGGGCGCCGTGCTGATGGCCGTGTTCCTCCCGGCAAGGGCACAACAGGCCGAGCCCACCGCGGAGATGGCCGTCGCGTAAATGCCGAACACCATCACGCCAATCGCGCAGGGACTGCGCGAACGCAAGAAACAGAAGACGCGCGACGCGATCCAGCACGAAGCCATGCGCCTTTTCGCAAAGCAGGGCTACGAGCAAACGACGATCGAGCAGATCGCGGCCGCGGTCGAGATCTCGCCCAGCACCTTCTTCAACTACTTTCCCAGCAAAGAGGACGTCGTCCTCTATGACGCGTACGACCCGGTCCTCGCGTCACTGCTTTTGGAGCGGCCCGCCGACGAGCCGCTGAGCGTCTCCTTCCGCCACGTGATGGAAGCGATGGGCGACATCTTTGAGCGCGACCGCGACATCATCCTTGCGCGAGGCAAGCTCTGGTTCGAGGTGCCCGCGCTGCGCGCTCGCCTGTGGGAAGAGATGGAGAAGGCCCAGGCCTTCATGAGCGGGCTGATTGCGCAGCGCGCGGGACTGGATGCAGCCGATTTCGAGACTCGCGTCGCCGTCATGGTCATGGCCGCGGCTGCCCTCGAGGCGATGCACGAGTGGCTGCGACGCGACGGCAAGGGCAGCTTCGTCGGTTTGGTCACCCAGGCACTCGACCTGGTTGACGCGGGCGCGCGGCTCGACAAGATCGCGTCGCCGGCGCCGGAGAAGTGAGGGGCGCCGTCAGGCGCCCCTCACAAGTCGAGTCCCGCTACGGAGCGGTTGTGAAGCTGTAGATGTCGGAGTTGCCAAAGTTGGCCGCGCACTGCTGCTGCGGCGCCACCCTGG
>DATCPI010000112.1:0-4854 GCA_036570165.1 Candidatus Dormiibacterota bacterium
TTCCGCGGCAACACGTTGAGCCTCGGCCTGGCTGATACCGACGGCATGCGCCTCCAGGCCACAACGCTCGACCCATTCGCAGAGATCCGGCCCAGTCGCCACACGCACCTCGTGACCTGCATCGCGGGCAGCAAGCGCAAGCGGTGCCACGGGGTGAAAGTGGCCGAGCGCGGGGAACGACGTGACGAGAATACGCACACGAAGACGCTACTACGGAACGGCGCAAGACAGCGGCGAGGGGCCGCGGACACTCGTTCTCGTCGCACAGCAGCGTCGGCTGGGCGAGTGTCCCGCGGCGCGGAGCGCCGCTCTCCCCTTGTATAAGCAACGAAACTTGTGGCAGTCGGCGGTGCCGGAGGATGGCGGGTCGGGGGCTGCGCTACATCGCCCAGTAAAAGCGGCAGTAAGAGCAGCGGTACCTCGTGGTTGTCAGACCGGAGACTCCCTCGGGAGCTAGACGTGGTCGCCCCCCTTGGCTCGTCGACCTCCAGCTCCAGTAGATTTCAGCCACGCCAGGCGTGAGCTCGTGTACCTGAACGTGACCTCCAGTCCGACCGCCGCCTGGGTCTGGCAACAGCTTCTCAACGCCACCCCTGGGGCCGCCAACCCCGTCACCTAATCCATGACCGAGACAACGTTTACAGCAGGAATTTCGACTCCAAGCTGGCCGAGCTCGGTGAAGGGACATCCGGACTCCGTACAGGGCGCCGAAGGCGAATGCGATCGCCGAGAGATGGTGGGGACTCTGCACCGGGAATGCCTGGACCACGTCGTCGTGGTCAACGAGAGCCATTTGCTCAGGCCGCTCAGGGAGTTCGGGGTTTACTACAACCGCGATCGGCCTCACCGAAGTCTGGATCTGCATCCGCCCCGACCGCGTTCGCTCCGCTCCACCGGACCGATCGTCTCCAGGCCAATCCTTGGAGGTCTCCATCACATCTAATCGGGAGCCGCGTGAACTCATACCGAGTTTTGCCCTCCCACACCGCCCCCGAAGTTCTCAAAATCCCCGTCTCGGGTGGGGCGATTGACACAGCAGATGAAGAGCGCTTTGGGTAGGATTTCGAGTTCGCCGTGGCTGTATATCCAGTCGGGGGCACTTCAAGGCGTGACCGTGCACCTCGGGCCCGCTGAGTTCGTACACCTTAAGAAAATACGGGGCACGCTGCATTCATACCACCATATCTGGTGCCGCAAAGTGGATCGCCTGCTATATCCAGGGCCGCCTAATTCTGGTGATGGAACCCAGCCTAAGACTTACGGCGACCGGTGAGCGATTCCCGCGTCATTTGGAGGCTGTGCTGAGCGAGTACTGAGCCCGCTACAACGATAAGCCTCCTCACCGCAACTGTGGCCTTCGACCTCCCGCACCTCGGGGCGAGCCAATCGGACGGCCAGGCGCCACTATTAGACGACGCGGAGTCTTGTGCGGGGAGCGGGTTCGTCAGATCGTGCGGGGAGGAGCACGAGAAGAATTGGAAGAATGGCGCGAGCATGGCTACCCGGTGGTTGAGGAGACCGCCCGACGATCGGTGAAGCATCTCGTAAAAATCGGAGGAGAAAAGCTATGAGCTACCACGTTGAGGGTGATTACTTCGAATCCTGCAACTGCTTGATCACATGTCGATGCACGTTCGGCACCACCTTCGACGGGGACGCCTGCGACGTGTTCATCGGCTGGCACATCTCGCGCGGTCAGAAGGATGGGGTCGATCTCGGCGACCTGAACGTGACCTTGGCCCGGCACCGGCCTCGCGATCTTGAGAAGGATCAATGGCTGGTCGAGCTGTACCTGGATGAGCAGGCCTCGCCTGACCAATCGGCGGCGCTCGAGTCGATCTTCTCGGGTCAGGCCGGCGGGCACCTCCAGGTCGTCGCTCCGCGCATAGGCAAGGTCACGGCCGTCCGAAGCTCGGCCATCGCCTTCGAGAAGACAGGTAAGGCGCGCCGCCTGCGCGTCGCCGGCGTTCTCGATGTGGAGGGTCAGGAACTCGTCGGGATGGACGGTGTGAATCCCGCGGTGATTTCGAATCCAACGGTCTGGGCCGGCGCCACGCAACCGCTTCGGCAGGGGAAGGCTGACCGGATCCACTACGCAGGCGGCTGGACCTTCGACACCTCGGACACCAACAGCTTCATCACCGAGTTTAAGTACGAAAGCCAGTGACGTCGCGAACCGGTGAGCAGCGCGCGACCCTGGTCGTGGTCGGCGTCCTGGTCGGGCTGGCCGCATTGGCCTGGACCTTGACGGCCAAGCAGGCGCTGGATATGTCCGGGATGGTCACCGGCCTGGCCCAGGTCGGCTCCCGCATGCCCAATGACATGGCGGCGCCGCTCTTCTTGGCCATGTGGCTGACGATGATGGTGGCGATGATGTTCCCGACCATCGCTCCCATGGTGCTGGCCCATCGCATGGTCGTGACACAGCGGGGTGAGGGAGCACTGCCGACGACCGTTTTTGTGCTCGGCTATCTGGCCGTGTGGACGGCGATCGGCCTGGTTCCCCTGGCGGTCTTCCTGGCCTTCCGCAACCTCCCCATGGAGACCGCGAGGTCAGGCTGGCTGCCGATTGTCGCCGGAGGGGTTCTGGTCGGCGCCGGCCTTTACCAGTTCACGCCGCTCAAGGGCGTGTGCCTCAAGGCCTGCCGCACTCCTTTCGGCTTCATTCTGACTCATGATTTCGGCAGCGGCGCCAAGGGGGCTTTCTGGGCGGGCGTGAGCCATGGTGCCTACTGCCTTGGCTGCTGTTGGGCTTTGATGTCGGTGCTCGTGGTGGTTGGACTGATGAACTTGATCTGGATGGCAGCACTCACCCTCGTCTTCGTGGCCGAGAAAACCTGGCGACGCGGCCCGCTCCTCAGCAAGCTGGCCGGAAGTCTTATCGCTCTTCTCGGCGCTGCCGTCATCCTTCACCCGGCTCTGCTGTCAACGTTGGCAGGATGAACAAGGCGGTCATCGAGAACTGGCGGATGGAAGTCGACCACGCGATGGCGTGCAACTGCAACTGGGGCTGCCCCTGCGCCTTCGAGTCACCGCCCACCTACGGCACCTGTGAAGCGGCGCTCGCCTGGCGCGTGCTGGAAGGCAACTTCGGAGACATTCGCCTCGACGGCGCCACCTGGCTGGCGGCGATTGCCTGGCCGGGCCCGCTCCATGAGCGCGGCGGCCGCGGAGTGATCTTCATTGACGAGAAGCTGCCAGCGTCTCAGCGCCAACCGGTCGAGCTGATCGCAACCGGCCACGCCGGCGGAGCGATCAGCTGGTTCATGGGCACCGTGACTGCCGGCATGGAGGTCCGCTACGCGCCCATTCGGGTCGAGCTCGACGGCAAGCGGACGTCGTTTGGAGTGGACGGCCAGATCGCGGTCGATTTCGAGTCCATCAAAAATCCGGTCACGGGCAAGGAGCACCGAGTCAAGACCGTCATCGAAACGGGCCTGTTGCATCCAGTCGAGGAGCACTTCTCCGCCCGCCGGCTGGACGTGGACGCGGAGGATATCCGATTCACCTACGCGGGGCGGAACGCATTTCTGAACCGAACGACCTGGTACGGGCCAGACATCCGGCCGCCGCGGTAGAGGTGTTCTTTCGGTATTTGGCGTCCTGGCGCTGACCTTCATGATGGTTATGTATTCGCTCGAGGGCAGGCATCTCCGCTTCACACCGGGCTTTTGCAGCCGGCTGTTTGCTATCCAGCGTGTACGGCTTCCTGATCGGGGCCTGGCCCTTTGGAGTCGTGGAGATCATCTGGTGCGTAGTTGCGTTGCGGAAGTTTCAGGCGGGACGCGCCGACCCGAAGACCGTCTGAAGCTGTCTAGGGAAACACGCCAGCTGCACCTGGCCTCGTTTCGCGCATCCGGACCCCAACGACGAGTCCCGATAAGCCCGTAAGGCAAGCGACAGTGACGATCGCTGCAGGAAAACCTGCAGCGTCAGCGATGAGGCCGGCCACAATCGCACCCGCCGCATATCCACTGTCGCGCCAGAACCGGTAGATGCCAACCGATGTTGCTCGCTCGGGAATGCGAGCTGCGTCGCTTACAACCGCCAGCAGTGTTGGATACACCAGCGCGGTGCCAGCACCGAGCAAGACGCTTTCTGCAAGCCACCAGCTGAAACCGGGCAGGAACACGAATCCCACAATCGCGAATGACTGGAGCATCATCCCGGTGACGATCAAGGGCTTGCGACCAACATGGTCGCTGATCCAGCCGGTGCCTAGCTGGCCGGCTCCCCAGATCGCCGGGTAGGTTGATGCAAGCAGCCCGATCTCGCCAAGTCCAAGTCCATGGGCCGCGAAGAAAAGCGGTAACAGCGCCCAGGCCATGCCGTCGTTGAGGTTGTTGACCAAGCCGGCCTGGCACGCGCTCGACATCGTACTGTCACGGAAGCTGACCTCAATTGCGAGCTTGCCGAGCGATTGTGTCCGCACAGCACCCGCCGATTCGAGCTCAACGTACGGCGAGGTGTCGCGCGCAAACAGGGAAAGCAGGAGGCCGCAAGCGGCCAGACCCTCCGCGAGCAAGTAGGGACCGGGCCGGATGCCGTAGTTCGCGGCGAGGAATCCAGCCACCGCAGCTGCCGCAGAGACGGCTAGGTAACCGGAGGCTTCGTTCAGGCCGAGCGCGAGGCCCCTCCGCCGAGGTCCGACGAGGTCGATCTTCATGTTGACTGTGGTCGACCAGGCGAGGCCCTGGTTGAGGCCCAGCAGCACGTTTGCAAACACGACCCAGCCCCAGGAGGGCGCGAGGATGATCAGCGGAGGAACCGGCAACGCCGCCAGCCAACCTACGAGAAGCACGGTCCGCCGGCCAAAGCGGTCTGCGAGCCCGCCGGCAATGAAGTTGCTGGCGG
>DATCPI010000113.1:0-1666 GCA_036570165.1 Candidatus Dormiibacterota bacterium
CCGGGCGACTGCTCGCCGTCGCGAAGCGTCGTGTCGAAGATGAATACTCTGTCCGGGCTAAACCCCACGAACTCGGAGGCTACGCCGTGAGTTCGCGGGGACCCCTCTGTCTTCTTTTCGCTCATCTATTTTTCTACTGGCTCCAACCAGGTCATCATCGAGCGCAGCTCGCGCCCGACCTTCTCAATCGGGTGTTCGGCATCCTTGCGCCGCATGGTCAGAAATCCCTCCCGTCCGTTCGAGTTCTCGTCCAGCCAGTGTTCGGCGAAGCTGCCGTCCTGGATCTCGCGCAGGACCTTGCGCATGCTCTCGCGCACGTGCGAGTCGATGACGCGCGGACCTGAAACGTAGTCGCCATACTCGGCCGTGTCCGAGATGGAGTGACGCATGAATCCGAGCCCGCCGCGGTACATCAGGTCGACGATGAGCTTCAGCTCGTGGAGAACCTCGAAATAGGCGATCTCGGGCTGGTAGCCGGCTTCGACGAGGGTCTCGAAGCCTGTCTTGACCAGTGAGCTGACTCCACCGCAAAGGACCGCCTGCTCGCCGAAAAGATCGGTCTCGGTCTCCTCTTTGAAAGTGGTTTCCACGATGCCCGCGCGACCTGCACCAAGACCCTTGGCGTAGGCGAGGGCGCGGGTCTTGGCGCGGCCCGACGCGTCCTGGTGGACGGCGATCAACGCGGGAACGCCCATGCCCTGGACGTAGGTGCTGCGCACGAGGTGGCCGGGTCCCTTCGGCGCGATCATAGAGACATCCATCTCGGGGTCGGGCTTGATCTGCCCGAAGTGGATCGAAAAGCCGTGAGCGAACATCAGCATGGTGCCGGGTTTGAGCTGCTTGGCAATCGACTCGCGGAAGAGCTTGCCCTGGCCGGCGTCAGGCGTCAGGACCATCACGACGGAGGCTTCAGCCACCGCCTCCGGCACTCCAAGCGCCCGTACGCCGTCTTCGGTCGCGCGCTCGAAGGACTTGCTGCCGGGGTACAGGCCGACACGCACGTCCTCGCCGCTGTCGCGCAGGTTCAGTGCATGGGCGCGGCCCTGGCTGCCGTAGCCGATCACCGCGACCGGTTCGCCCAGCTTCGGCGGGCAGTCGGCGTCGTAGTGGATCTTCATGCGGTTCTCCTCATGACAACCGGCCCGGAGCGGGCGACGTCCAGCACGCCGTGCCGCATCAACTCATCGATGAAGTCTCCGACGTCCTTGCCTTCGCCGGCGAACTCGACGGTGGTGCCGTCCGCACCGGTGTTCAGCACCTTCGCGCCGCGCTCCACCAGGCCGGCAACCTCAGAGGCCGCGACCTTCGCGACGACCAGCTCACGGCTGTGCAGGTCTGCGCCGGTCACGTCCTCGATCTCGATGACCTCGACCAGGCGCTCGAGCTGCTTGCGGACCTGGTCGGTTTCGGCATGGCCGGCGTCGACCGTCAGCGTCATCCGGGAGCGGCCGGCCTGGCGGCTCGGGCCGACCGAGATGGAGCGGACGTGGAAGCCGCGGCGGCGAATGAGCCCCGAGATCTTGCTCAACGTGTTGGGGCCGTCTTCGACGAGGACCGACAGTACGCGGACGCGACCCTGATCGCTCACTTGTCAGGCGCCTCCCAGAAGTCGTTGAGGCTCTTGCCGAGCGGGACGATCGGATAGACGTTGGCCTCGGGGTCGATG
>DATCPI010000114.1:0-19690 GCA_036570165.1 Candidatus Dormiibacterota bacterium
GGCGACGGGCTCGGCCCCGGCGCGACGCTGAGCAGCTCGACCGCGAAGACCAGCGTCGCGTTCGGCGGAATGATCACAGCGCCGGTTTGGGGATCGGTCTGCCCCTTCTCCTTGTAGGCGAGCGACGCCGGGATGATCAGCTTTCGCTTCCCGCCGACCTTCATGCCCGGGATTCCCTCGTCCCACCCTTCGATCACCTGGCCGCGACCGATCTGTACGGTGAACGACCCGCGACCCGGCTGCCGGCTGGTGTCGAACATCTTCCCGCTGGGAGACAGCCAGCCCGTGTACTGGACCGTGATGTTGTCGCCGCCCTTGGCCACGTCCCCGGTCCCAACTTTGAGGTCGATGTACTTGAGACCGTCCGGAAACGTGATCACCGGAAGCCCAGCGCCTGCGTTGAAGTCGTCAGCCCCCGGCGATGGGCTCGGGGACGCTACGGGCCCAGGGCTCTCGTTGGCGACCGGGGCCGTGCTCGCGTAAGGATCCGGGTAGCCGCACGCCGCCAGGGCCACGGCTGTGAGTGGCAAGAAACCCAGAGAGACTGCTAGGAGCAGTCTCCTCACGAGGAGGCGATGTCGATCGAATTCATCTGGTCGCCGATCTGGATCTTGTCCACGACCTCCATCCCAGAGGTGATCTGGCCGAAGTGGTTGTAAACGCCGCTGGTCTCGAGGAAGGGCGCGGCCCCGGTGGTGATGAAGAACTGCGAACCGCTGACGCCGGCGTCGCTTGACGCCATCCCGATGGTGCCGCGGGGCCACTTGGACGGGTTGTTCTCATCCGGCAGCTTGTAGGCCGGGCCCCCGGTCCCATTGCCGAGCGGGTCGCCGCCCTGGACGACGAAGCCAGGGACGACGCGGTGGAACGTCAGGTGGTCATAGAAATGGTTTTGCGCCAGGTAGACAAAGTTGTTGACGGTCTGCGGCGCAACCTTGGAATCGACCAGGGCGATCACAAAGTCGCCTCGCGTGGTGTGCACGGTGGCCGTGTATTTCTTGCTCGGGTCGATCACGGTGGGTGGCGGAGTGGTGCGTTTTTCCATACAGGTGACGATCTCATTGTCGCAGCCCGCGGGGAACGAAGAACCCGAATCGCAGGCGGCGATGGCAATCGGCAGCAGCGCCAGGGCAAGTCCTCGCTTCACCGCCGAGACATTACCGGAAGCCGTCGTGCCGGGAGGTCAACGAGTGGGTTCGCGCGCCCCTGCCGCGACCAGGCCCGCGAGCACCAACGCCAGCGCGGCGATGACCAGCAGCGCGGGTGGCACCGACTGTGCCACCGCCGCCACCCCGCCTCCGATGAGGGGGCCGATGCAAAAGCCGAGCGCAACCGAGCTCGCGTTGAGCCCGAAGACTGTGCTCTGCGCCTCGGTTGGAGTTTCCAGCCCGATCATGCTCGCGGTCGCGGGTTGGACCACGCCGCTGAAAAGGCCGTTCAGCGCCACCGCGGCCACAACCAGCGCCACCCAGGGCGAGACTGCGATCAGCGCCACGGCAACCGTCACCATCACCGCGGACAGTGCCGTCGTTCGGACGTAGCCGAGGCGCCTGGTCACCTGCGTGTAGAACACCGCGGCGGCGCTGCTCGCCACGCCGGCCAGCCCGAAGGCGACACCGGTAACGGCTGCCACGCTGCTCGTCACCATCTCGAGCAGCCGCAGCACGACGAGCTGCTGGGTGGCGGAGTTGCAGACACTGATGAGGCCCTGGGCGCCGATGAGCACGCTCAAGGCCCGTATCGTTCCCGGCCGCTGCTTGATAAGTGCCAGAACCCCCACCTGTGATCCTTCACGGCGCCGGATCGGGCCCTCGCGCACGATGAACAGCACAGGCAGCATCGACAAAAGCAGGAGAATCCCTCCACCGAGGAACATGAGCCTCAAGCCGAGCAGCGCGGCCGCAAGGCCGCCCACGACCGGGCCGACAGCGCTTCCGAGCGCCACGGCCGAGGTGACGACGCCGAGCGCCCAGCCAACCCTACTACGTGGCGTCTCGGCCGCCACCAACGCCGTCGCCGCCGCGACCGTGCCGCTGGTCGCTCCCTGAAGGAGGCGCAGGACGAGGAGGTCGGTCGGGTTGCGCGCGAAGTAGATCAACCCGACCGTCAGCGCGCCTCCGACCATCGACCGGATGAGCATCGGCTTGCGCCCATACCGATCGCCCAGGATGCCCCAGATCGGGCTCGCGATGGCCATCGACAGCCCGGAAACGCTGGCCGTCGCCGCCGTCCACAGGTCGAGCTCAGGGCCCTTTGGAACACCGAAGTCTTGGTGGATGAAAATCGACAGAAACGGGAAGGCGAAGCTGAACCCGAAAATCGCCATGAACTCGGCGAACCACAGCGCGACCAGGTTGCGCCGCCAGTCGATACCACCCGGTCCCAGGGGAGGACTGGTCGCCCGCGGATCGGTGCTCAGTGCAGGAGTTCGACGATACGGTCGGACGTGATCGGCAGCCGGTCGACCACAGCGTTCGGGTTGCGCTTGCGCAGCGCGTCCTCGACTGCGTTGGAGATCGCGGCGGGAACGGGAATCGTCCCGCTCTCGCCGGCGCCCTTGAACCCCTCGGGGTTGGAATCCGTCGGCGTTTCCATGCCCACGAGCTCTGGCACGGCGCCGACCTCACCGGTGCTGACGATCGTGTAATCGAGAAAGCTCGCGGTGCGGTACGAGCCGTCCGCGTCGTAGATGGACGCCTCGTACAAGGCAAACCCGAGCCCGTGCGCGTACCCACCGTGAAGCTGGCCTTCGAGGGTCGCCGCGTTGATGGTCTTGCCGGTGTCATGCGCGATCACGTACCGCAGGACCTCGACGTGCCCCGTCTCGGGGTCGACGGCGACGACCGCCGCGTGGCATCCGCTGGAAAAGGTCAGCGGCCGCGTCGGGTCGAAGCTCTCGAAAACCTCGAGGCCTTCATCGGGCACCATGTCGGTCGCCGGTACCTGGCGCGCCGGCGTGCCGCGAACACCGATGACGCCGTTTTCCAGCACGAGGTCCTGGACATCGGCTTCCAGCACGTCGGCCGCTCGCTCGAGCAAGCGCTTTCGCATTGCCGTCGCCGCCTGCGCCGTGGCGTTGCCGACCTGCACCGCGCTGCGGCTGCCCGCGGTCAGAAGCGCGAAGGGCACGTGCCGGGTGTCACCGGCGGTGACGCGAATCTTTTCGTAAGGCCAGCCAAGTCTTTCGGCAGCGACCAGCGCCACCATCGTCTCGTGTCCCTGCCCTTGAGGACTTGAGCCGACGTACACGTGGGCGATGCCGTCCTTGGTGACATGGACCTTCGCAGGCTCGCCGCGGCCGAATCCTGTTGATTCGACGCAACACGCCACGCCCACGCCGACCAGCCGGCCGTCCGCCTGGCCGTCACGCCCCGGATCACTGCCCAGCTTTTCGATCGCCATCTCGAGCAGGCGCGGGTAGTCTCCGCTGTCATATACGAGTCCGCTGCGGCCCGCGGGAAAGCCGGTCGTATAAGGGATCTGATCCGGCTGGATCAAGTTGCGCCGTCGCAGCTCAACCGGCTCGAGCTTGAGCTCTCGCGCGAGCCGGTCCATGACTCGCTCCATCCCGTAGTTGCCGAGCGGCCGCCCGCCGCCCCGGATGAATCCGGTGGGCACCGCGTTCGTGTACACGAGCTGGTGCGCCACGTCCATCGCCGGCAGGACGTAGGCGGACATCAGGTGAGCGACGATGATGCCGGGCTGGCCGGTGCCCGAGCCGGCGTACGCGCCGATGTCGTGGATCAGCCGGCCGCGCAACCCGCGCAGCTTGCCGCTGCGATCCGATGCCAGCTCAAGCTCGATCACGGACCCGTGTCCCTGGGCGGTCGTGGCGCCGTCCTCGCTGCGCGAGGCGACCCAGCGCACCGGCCGTTTCAAGCGCCATGCGGCAAGCGCTGTGAGTACCTCCTCGGGAAAAACGCTGCCCTTGGCGCCGAATCCACCGCCGACGTCCTCCGCGAGGACGCGCACCTTGTCCGCGTCGAGGCCGAGGGTTGACGCCACCGCTTGCCTGACGCCGAACACGTTCTGCGTCGAGGTCCACATCTTGATGCCGCCCGTTTCTGCGTCCGGACTCGCCGTGACGGTGCGGGGCTCCATCGCCGCGCCCGCGACGCGAGAGGTGGTCAGGCGGATCTTCGCGGTCACGCTGTCGGATTCGAACGCGGCTTTGATGTCGCCGTATGTCGTCGATGTGGATTGAGCGACATTGGATTTCATGTCGGCGTGGACCGTCGGCGCCCCATCGGCGATTGCGGTGATGACGTCGCCGACGCCGGGCAAAGGATCGAACTCGGGCGAGACCTGCTCGGCCGCGTCGTGCGCCTGGTAGGCGGTTTCGGCGATCACGATCGCGTACGCCTCTCCGACGTAGTTCAGCTCGTCTCGATTGAGGATCGGCCGCCCGCGCTGCTCAATGTCCGGCGGGGTGAAGTCAGTCAGGCCGGCGGCGACCTCGGGCAGGTCGTCCGCGGTCCACACCGCGATGACTCCGGGCATATCGGCTGCCGCAGATCTGTCGACGGCCACGATCCGCGTATGCGGCAGGGTCGACCGGCAGAAGGCTGCGTGAAGCAGTCCGTCGAGCTTGATGTCTCCGGCGTAGCGCCCCTGCCCGGTGATAAGTCGCGGGTCCTCCAGCCGGACCATGCGCCGGCCGATGTAATTGGGCACGACAACTACAATAAGTCGTCACTCGACACCGCCATTCCGCCGCGGGCGGCTAGCTCAGTTGGGAGAGCGCCAGCTTGACATGCTGGAGGTCGGGGGTTCGAAACCCTCGCCGCCCACCACCGGGATGGCAGCCGGCCGCGCGCGCGGGGCGGCTTTCATCTCACGATAGAACAGCGTTTCGGGCACAATCCATGAGCCTGGCCCGGTCGTCTAGTGGACTAGGACGCCACCCTTTCAAGGTGGATACCAGGGGTTCGAATCCCCTCCGGGCTACCAGGCGAAAGGTCGAGAAGCGGGCGTAGCACAATGGTAGTGCGGCAGCCTTCCAAGCTGTTTACGTGGGTTCGATTCCCATCGCCCGCTCCCACACATAACATTCGGGATCATAGGCGGAAGGGCCGCTTCGTGTCAGCAGGCGAACGTCCTTCGGGTCCTCGCGTTGGATGCGTTTCGCCTCTTGCACGCTCCGCGGGCTGACCTTCAGGAGGCGGGCAGCCTCCTCGCTAGCCCTTTCCGGTTCGTCGCATTTTTGCGACGAACCACCGAATCGACCCGCGCCTCCCCTGCCGTTCCCGCGCCTCGGCCTCAAGGGCGATCGCCGATTCCGGCCAGCCGATCATCCTGTAAATTTTCGAGGACACCGATTCACGCGCTCCGCGTTGCCGCGGCGCGCCGCGCGTTGGGCCTAACGCGGTCCGCGTAAATGTCGCCGGTCCGTCGCCGGTTTCGTCCAAACACTGTCCTCGGCGCTCGCCATCATTCGCCGCGTCGCCGGCCAGTCATCCCGAGAGGACTCTTGAAATGACACCCGAGATCGAGACCGCCGAGGAACCATCCGTCGAGAAGGACGTCGAGGCCACGCTGCGCGAGGTGCGCGCGTTCCTCGACGACCCGGTCGCGCTGCTGGAGCGCGCGCTGCAACTCCTCGTGCGGCGCGCAGCCCTGGAATCCGTCGCAATGCGATAGGTCCGCGAAGTTGGCGGCGACGAGTGTCGATCTTCGCATTGCGATGTTGCGCGGGTTTCTTCGAATGTGCTGGACTAGCTCCATGAATAGACCAAACATCAAACACGGAGACCTCGACCTCGACGCCGTTCTAGGTATCTGCCCGGCCGAAGGATGGGTTGCCGTTTACTCGTCCGGTGAGCAACGCCTCCTCGTGTTTTGGGTACTGCTGAAAGATGGTGCCCTTGTCGGCTTGGTCGGTGACGGCGGTCACGCGGGCAAGACCATCACGTCCGAGCTCAGGGCGGCGGACAAGCTGCAGAACTTCTCGAACTACCAGCGCTGACCTAACTCCCGTTTCGGTCTCGCCACCGGTTTACACGGTTTCGAGCGGTGGGACGCGGGCATCGCTTGGCGCTTGAACCTAGGAGAACTCGCGTAGGGTCATCGGCTTCACTTCGTCTTCGGTCGGGGATACGACCCAGGAGTGACCGCATGCGGCGTGTGAGCTTCTGCTGGACGCGAGAATGCGCGCGTGTCGAGTTCGGGCCGTGTGGCCACCACGGTCGACGTCACGAGCCTCGCACCCTTGACCTCGGGCGGACTGACGCGGATCGAGTCACCCACAGCTATCGACCTCCTTGTGCCTGCGCTGGTGGCGGATTGACTATGAGCGGAACCGACCTTTTCGGCTCGCCTCCCACCAATACCTCGAGGGAATAGTCTCCAGCTGTCGGAAAGGTTACGCCAGCCAATCCGATGATTTGGTTGATATTGGACCGAAGTCCGGGCCGCGGCGGTCGCGGCACAGTTATGTCCTGCTCGATCGAGACTAGCTCGACGGTCGCGTCAGCGTTGATTATGGCCATCTTGATGTGCTTCACAGTGTCGTATTCGACGGGTTCCGCCGTGTAGGACACGACGAGGAACATCTGCGGTAGTGCAATGGGCAACCCTGGGGGGTTGATCTCACCGAAGACGCCGAGGATGTTCAGCTTCCCCTCCTGGGAGACATTGGCGTAATCGCAAAAGACGGCCAGAGTGCATTCCATCAGGGTTGCGGCCCGGGATTGACGCCCTGGTCGGGTATCGCAGGCGGCGGGAGTTCGACTGGCTGGGCGGCAGGCAGCGGACCAGGGGAAGGCACAACGACCTGACCGCCTGCATGCACGTTGATGACTAGGGTTGGCGTACCGCCCGCCACGTTCACGATCTTAGACTGAACGTCGCCACCGGCCTGACCTCGAAACGACCGGTCGTATACGCGAGCCTGAGCGACGATGATGGTCACCGCGAAAATGACCAGGCCAACCCACAAGGGCAGGAGCGTTCCGGTCACGAACAACGCAACTACCGCAGCAATAAGCACGACAAGTCCGGCGATGGAGACGACCTCCTTGGCCACCTCCCACAGGTACGCACCCACGAAGGCATCTTAGGAGTCAACGGCCCCACAGCAAACCGTCTCGGCGATTGCGGCCTGGATGCCCTGGGGAATCGCCTTGCGCTGCTCAGGCGTGACACGCGAGGACATGAAGACGATCAGCCGTCGGGCCTCGTCCCACAACGCCTCCGCACGCGTCGCCGCCGCGTCGTCGCCAAAACTCCGAGCCAGGGTGGCCTCCAAGCGATGCCGGCGCATCGCGCCGACGGCGTCAACAAACTCTCGGGCGTTCTGCTGGTATATGTCGTCGGGTTCGTGGTGGTGGCCGGCGTCCAGATCGTGCCGGTGGAAGCGCTCGCCCGCCCGTCGCAGCGCCGCGGCGACGCGGACCGACAGGTACTCGTAGTCGCGACCGCCGCGGTCGATGACGAACGCGGCGCCCAAGGTCTCGTCGAAAAGCCGCGGATGCGCGGCGATCAGCTCGGCCGAGAAACGCGTGCAGCCGAGGTGCCCGGAAAGGACGACGTCGGCGCCGCCGTATTGGTACGGGCAGCCGCACCAGCGCCCCGGGCACCGCGCGAGGCTGCGGACCGCCGCCTCGGCCGGGACGATGTCCTGCTCAACGACCATGAGGGCGTGGCCTTCTGCCCAGAGTGCGCGCAGCAACCGGAAGTAGGCCTCGCGGTCATCGCCGACGTGATGGAACTCGGCGCCATTCGCTCTACCCCACGCGTGGGTCTGGGGATGAAGCTTGCCCGCGACGTACGGGACAACGACCCGCACTTATTTCAGGCGTTCTGGGGCGCCGTGGCGCGTTTGGCGCGGTTATCAGCGCGCAGCCGCGCGTTGTGAGCCTCGATAGCCTCGCGCGACGGCTCGCGGCGCTTGCGGAGCTCGGCGTACCGGACGCGCCGGCCGGCGTTGTAGCCCTTGACGAATTCAGGGTGCGCCACTCGCCAGTCCTTGCCGAGTCGCGACCGATCTGCCGCGCACGCTTTGCAACGGACGCGAGGGCGGCCGCGGCCGGTCGACACGATTGGCGCTCCGCAGTTACAGGTTCGGTTGCTCATTGGCGGCCTCCTTTTTTGGTTTTTTTGGTTCGCGATTTTCTTTTTCGCGGGTAACTAGCAGAGGCGTGGGGGTACCCGGGGGCCAAGACGATTCGATCCCACCCCGGGGGGTCAGGCGTCAACGATCACGTTCGCGCCTAATGCTTGGCCGACTATCTGCGCGCCAAAGACCAGGCCTAAACGGACGATCTTCGGCGACTCCTGCTCGAGCGTCAGTCGAACCGCTTCCTGCGCGTACGCCTGCATTGCCGCGAGGACGAGCGGACGGTCCTCGGAACTCAACCGGTCCAGAACGTCGGCGACTGTCACCTCTTTCCCAGACCGGAGGCGGGTCGCTTCTCCCCGCCGAACGGGCCCATGCGGATGCGCTTCGACCAAGACCTATCCTCGTCTTTGGACGGGTTGGGGCTTGGGTTTCGCTTCTGTTCCCATCGAACCCGGTCGAGGTCGCGCTCGCGCTGTGCCTTGTACAGGCGCACGCGCGCCGCGATCATCTTCCTCTCGGCCACGTCGAAGGCCTGAAACTCAGGGACGTCCTTGCGACCCTGGATCAGCGCGTCGGGCGGCACGTCGACGACGACGGCACCGCCGAAGCCGTCCTTGTGCATGTACTGGCCGCCCTTCTCTACGGTGCTGGCGTCGATCCAGGCGCGTTGTGCGACATCGAACTCCGCTTGCGTTGCGGCCACGGCCTCCTCGGCTGCGACGAGCGCCTTCGACTTAGGGTGGTCCTGCTCCCACGCGACCTTGTCTTGCTCCCCGCTCGAGACCGTTCCCTCGCCCATCATCACCCGACGCGGCCATTGCCCGCCATCGAGGTACGGCTTCACCTTGGGGCTCTCGGCGATGCGCTCGACCAAGGCCCTGAGCTCTTGAAACTCTTTATCGCTGGGCATTTACTTGTCTCCTTTTATGCCGCGGACCGGAGCGCCTGCTCCGCGCGGCGCATTGCGTTGATGGCCGAGCGCGCGACGTCGTCGGCGCTCTGGGGCGCGAACAGTCCGCTGTCGCGCACCTTCTGCAGGGTGAACAGGAAGTCGCGGTAGGCGCGCGTCGCCGCGATCTGCGCGTCGAGGTCGTCCTTCAGGTCCTCTGTCCCAGTGCCGATGCCCGCGCCGACCAGGACGGGGCTCACTTCAAAAACATCCATCTTGACGAGGCGCCGCTTGGCGCCCGATGGGAGGTCGTCGAATGAAACTTCAGTCGGATCGTAGCCAAAGCTCCATTCCACGTCGACGCCGGCGGCCTTCAGCCCCATCAGGGTTTTATACGTCTGCTCGCCGGCGAACGTGTCTCTGAAGAGCCGCCCGACCGCGGTCGCGCAATGCTGGTTGGCGTGGATGATCGCGTAGCCGACCGGGAGCGCGGCATCCCAACTTTTATGCATCCACGCGGAGACGGCGACGGCCTTGCCGATCGGGAAGGCGGCGGGGCTAGCGTAGACGTCGCCCTCCTTGTCCGGGCCGGCGTCGAAGCGCGCGATCGTCGCGCGGAACTCTCCGGTGCCTTCTACGGACGCCGACGCGGCACCGAAGCCCGGCGCGGCGCTTGAGTCCTTGTGCTGGACGATGATCGTCGTCATCGGCTATCTCCTCGGCAGCCGCAGCGGCAGGGCCGCTCGGCGCACCACGCGCGACGGCGCGGGCCTGCGAGTGACCGGCGAGAGGTTCGGACCACCTACCATCGGTAGGTTCGACGCCGGCACGCCGGGGCCGCCCTGGTTCGCGCCCGCGCCCGGACGGCTTGGGTTTGCCGGCACGGGCGCCGGCTGTCCCTGCGGCGGACCGACTCGGCGGTCGCCACCGAGGACGAGCGGCGGCGAGAGTGGCGGCCCGCCCTGGCCGCGCGGCGGCGGCGTGCGCTGGATACCTGGCCCCACTAACGGGGTCTGTTTGCTGCTCACGATTGCTTCCTCCTCTTGGCCCGGCGCCCGGCGAGCGCCGCGAGGGCGTCGTCGACGAGGCCGGTGACATCGCGCGGGTCGGTTTTCCATGCCGCCAGCCAGACCGCGCCCTGGCGGACGAACGATTGGGCGCCAGCGGACGCCCGCAATAGGTCGTAGTCGAGGCCGAGCTCCGCCGCGGCGCGGCGCTCGTCCGCGGTCTGCGGGCTGTAGAACCGGACCGCGCGCGGCGCGGCGCGCCGGCCGTCGAGGGCGAACTCGATCAGGCCTCGGGCCATCGCCCTGCGGGCGGCTCGTGCCGCGGCGGCCGGGACCTTGACGGTCTGGGCGACGATCATGCCGCGCGGGACGGCGCGCGGCGTTTGGCCAGGCGGCGCCGGCGGGCCTTCTCCTTCATGTAGGCCAGGGCGCGGGCGTCCATGTGGAACCGGCGCTTACGGACCTCAGGCGCAACGTTCGTCCGATAGTCGTCGTCGAACCCGCGAAGCATCAACTGGAGACGGCGATCGACGGGGCCCTCGGCGAAATCGACGCGCCGGACGGCGCGGCGGCTCACGCCCGCCTCCATGTGACGGCGACCACCTGCGCCCAATCCACATAGCCGAGGGTGTCGCCGGCGTCCACGTCCGCGCCGCCGACCCAATCCGCCTTGACGAAGTCGATGTGGCTCTTGACCCGCACGACTTCGGGCTCGTCGCGGGCGACGAGGTGCAGGATCGCGCCGCCGGCGAAGATTACGCGGACCTTGACGAGGGTGGGGTCGGAGAGTTGGCGGGTCGTCATCGGGACTCCTCTAGTCGTGGATCTGGCCGCGGAACGAAATGCAGGAGCGCGGCGTCGATGACGACGCGGACCTTGTAGACGGCGATCATTGACGAACCTCCAACTCAGCGCGCGAGCGAATCGGCGCCAGCCGTTCGCGAAGCGCTCTATCTAAGAAAGGTCTAAGACCGGTTGACCTGGTCCCGTGGGGTACAGCTACGAACGGGTCTTAAGAGAAATCGACCTGGTCCCCACGGGACAGGGTGTGTACCCCACGGGACCAGGTCATCGGCATTTCTCCGTGAACCAGAATCGACTCCCGCCGCGGCCGGGGAGTCCAACCCATCGGATGTAACCGGCTTTTTCAAGGCGATCCAGGGCCTCGCGAACGCCGTGTCGGCTGCGGATGCCGGCGAGTCGGCCGAGCGCGCTTTGTGAGATGTCGGCGCTCAGGTACTTATTCCACTTGCCCCAATTGATCTTCCGGGCGATCGCGGCTGCGACCGCCTTCTCTGCGGCGCCGAGGTTGGGGTCGTCGATGATCGCGTCCGGGTTTCGCGACCAATGACCGAATGACCGCTTGTCCTTGGGCTTCCTGTCGCGCTCCGACCTGCGCGCCGACGAGGTGAGCTCGGGCTCGCCGCATCCGCCGCACCGCCAGCCAGTCGCGCCCTCGTACCACTCGTCATAGCCACAGTGGCGGCAGGTGATACCGCGATGTTGCACCACGTCACGCTGCGTCTTCGGCCACGATCGCGGCGACGTCGACCTTGACGCTGCGGGCGTTCACTTGTCGCCCTCCGCGAGGTATCGAAGCGTGATGTGGTCGGCCTTCCTCCCGGCGTCCTGGGTCGCGAAGATGAGCGCCAAACGGATTTGCACGAGTACGCGCTTCGACGCCCGCCGTGAGCGCAGGACGGACGCGACTAGGTCGGGAGTCAGTTGGTTCGACCAATAGCTGAGCCTTGACGCGTCTAAACCGAGCGTGCGCATTTCGACGTCGAGGTTGTCTACGCGCAGCAAGAAACGCCCTGCCAGTGAAGGTATGAACGCGTCGCCTTGAGGTGCCTGAAAGGTTGGCACTAGTGAGCTCCTGTTGGTGAGGCCTTAGGAGAATTCGAGCCGACCGCCCGCACTGAGGTGGCTCACCTCACCGCAGTGCGGACATGAAGGTCGGTTACACCTTCCCAGGCGCGGCAGGGTTACGCGAACCTGACCGCGGCGCCCTCCAGCCCTGCCAGCAACTCATGGACGCGCGCCGCACGGTCCTCTCGCGGTCGGTACCCGACGACGGCGCCGTCGCAGATGTCGAGCTCCTCGAAAAGGGTCAACAGCATCCGACGTCGCATGTCCGGGTCACCCTCAGCGGCGTCCCATAACGCGACCGCGCCGCGTAGCTCGCGGGCGAGGGCATCTTCCGCCGGGGCTCGATCAGCGGCCAGGACCTCCGCGCGAAGTGCCTGCAGGCGCTCCCACTCAGCGCGGTACGCGCCCTCGTCGAGGTGTCCCCACTCGAACCGCTTGCCGAGGCGCGCGACGGTCGCCTCGATCGACGCCAGTGCGTCGGGCTGCGCTCGCCGTCGACGGGACGCGGCGTCACGGCCAGCGCCGCTCAGACTCCCAGGGCGCAACGGGTCACGGTCGATGTGCGCGAATACGGCGCGCGCCCAGGGCAGTAGCGACTCCTCGCGAACGTAGCCGCGATTCGTGCAGGCGTCCTGGTCGGTCGATCCGTCGCGGCGGCAGAAGTAGTACACATAGCCCGACTTCGGGTTCGTCAGGTGCAGGCGCGCGCCGCACGAGCAGCGCAGCAGGCCGCGGAACACGTAGGCGCGCTTTCCCGCGTGCCCGGCGCGGTATCGCTTGCGGGCGCGGGCGCGGACGGCCGTCCAGAGGTCGTCGTCGATGATCGCCGGCCATTGCGCGTCGACCAGCGCGCCCTTCTTCGCGTCGCGGGCGTCGTTGTCGACCGTGTAGGTCTGACCGTGGTAGACGATATTGCGAAGGACTGCGTTGACCTGTGACCACCGCCACTCGCCCTTCATGTTCGGCAGCCATGCGCGCTCGGCGTTGAGGCGACGCGCGATGTCAGTCGCGCCGCGCCCTTGCGCGTACTCCGCGAAGACCCGGCGGACGATCACAGCGACCGGTTCGTCGACGATCAGCTTGCGGTCCCGCCCGTCGCCGTCCCACTTGTACCCGGCGGCAACCTCTCCGACAGGAAGCCCGAGAGACTTCGCTCGCCGCTTCGCCTCGCCGATCTTGAGGCCGGTCATCTTGCGCTCCATCTCGTGCGCCGCGGCAAGGACGGAGTACGAGAATCCGCCGACCGGGGAGCGGTCGAAATGGCCGTGGACGAACGATACATTGATCTCAGGCCGCGACTCCATGAGTGCGTAGAAGTTGAGCGCGTCGAGGTTGTTCCGAAAGGCGCGAGACTGGTCGTAAACGGCCACGACGTCGACGTGCGCCGTTTTGAGGCGCTCAACCATGCGCAGGAAGTCGGCGCGGCCCTTGAGCTTGCCGCCTGACTTGCCGAGGTCCTTGTAGACCTCGACCTGGTCGCACGCCCGCACCGAGGACAGCGCCATGCACTCCTCCAACTGCACCTCTGGCGAGGTCGTGCGCTCGTATCGCTTGTGGTCGGACTGTCGGACGTAGATCAAAGCGAGGCTCACCGCCTACTCGTCCTCCTCGTGGTCCGCGTCGGGGTCGTCGCCTCGGGCGGCAACGTCGCCGGCTCGGTCAGGCTTGGCGAGGAGCTCGAAGGCGATGACGGCGAGGTCGTCCCAGATCGGGTCTCGGGTTGACGTGTCTTCCACGTTCTCCCAGGGATTTGAGGGTTACGGGTATCAGCGCCCGCTTCCCATCGCCCGCTCCATCGCGTAACTGCGAAGTCAGAGTCGGTTTCTAACTTGAGCTGAGCCAGTTTTCGATCGCCTGCTCTGTCCACCCGGACGCGGACAGCGCAGCTTTGATGGCCGAACGAAGCTGTCGGCGTTCCCGGATCAGGACCCCGATGTGCTTGCCTGCTGCATGCTGCCCAAAAACTCACATCAGGATCCAAGCTCGTTTTGAGGTTGGGCCCAGAAGATGGTCGGCATGAGTACCAACAAGACCCGCACCCTGCTTCTCGGATCCGCGGTGGCCGCGGCCATGCTGTTCGGTGGCGTGATCGGCGCCACCGTGCTGGCGAAATCGACATTCACCCCGGTCAACGCCGCCTCGCCGTCGCCGACCCCCAAGTCAAATGAGGCCACGGCTCATGAGGCGGGTGAGACCGCCGCTCAAGAGGCGGCCGAAAACAACGGCACAGCGCGTCACGGTGGTGGAGGTCATCCGAACGAGACCGCGGCCCACGAAGCCGGAGAGACCGCAGCCCGCGAGGCCGCTGAGAACGCGGCGGTGAAGCCGTCGCCTAAGCCCTAGCAGCCAATCTCCGAAAATAGTCGGCGTGCCTTCGAAAACGGGCGCGCCGACTCGCGTTTTTCTTGAGGTCGGCGCCAAACGCACATTCGCGAGCGCAGCCGACTGGCCAGGTTGGTGCCGCGCCGGCAAGGATGAGGACGCGGCGCTCGAGTCTCTCGCCGCGTATGCGCCGCGATACGCGGCGGTGGCAAAGCTGGCCCGAGTCCCCTTCCCAAACGAAGCGACCAACTTCAAAGTCGTCGAGCGGCTGAAGGGAAACGCGACCACCGACTTCGGCGCCCCCGGCATCCCGGCCAAGGCTGAAACGAATCCCCTGACCTCCACGCAGACCGAGCGCATGTGCAATCTGGTCGAGGCCTGCTGGACCTACCTCGACAAGGTCGTCGCCGCGGCGCCGGCATCGCTGCGCAAGGGACCCCGCGGCGGGGGCAGGGACCGCGATGCGATGTTCGGTCACGTCCTCGGCGCGGAGATGGAGTACGCGAAGCGGATCGGGACCCGCTTGAAGCAGCCGGATGGAAAAGACAGGGCTGCGGTCCGCGCCTTCCGCACAGCGATTCTCGAGAGCCTCAGCAACCCCAATCGAGAGGAAAAGTGGCCTGTCTCCTATGCCGCGCGCCGCGTTGCGTGGCACGCGCTCGACCACGCGTGGGAGATCGAGGACCGAAGCACCGCGTAACCGCCTCGGTCTATCTTGGGGCGCTGATGCAGAACACGCCCGGCCTGCTGGTTGTGATGGCCCACCCGGACGACGAGTCGATGGGGTGCGGGGGCGTGATCCTCCGACACACGCGCGCCGGCGTTCCGGTGAACCTCATCTGTGCCACCCGAGGCGAGGCGGGATGGAGCGGCAAGCCTTTCGGCGCCAAGCGGGAGGACCTCGCGCAGATTCGCACCGCGGAGCTCGAGGGGGCCGCGGCGGCACTCGGCATCAGCGGCGTCGAGCTCTGGGACTACCCAGATGGCGGCATGAATGGCTGCGACCCGCAGGAGATCACCGATCGCGTGTGGGAGCAAATTTCCAGGCTGCGCCCGAGGGCGGTGGTGAGCTGGGGCTCCGACGGTGGTTACGGCCATCCCGACCACATCGCCATGGGCGCGTGCGCCGACTCGGCGGTGAATGCGATGTCGGAGGGTGACCGACCGGCGCTCTACCACGTGGCGATCGACAAGCAGGTCGCCGACTTCTACCGCGATGCATTTCGACTTGCGGGCGACCTTCACGAGCTACCGCTGGTCGTGAAGGACCACGTCGATGTCGTCCTCGACCTGGACTCGGACGAGGTCATGATGAAGCTGCGCGCCATCGATTTTCATCGCAGCCAGCTCGAAGAGTGGCGGATTGCAATTCGGGAGCATCCGCGGCTGATGCAGCAGGGGTATGGGCATGAGCCGTACCTCGCCATCTCGTCGCGCGCACCAGTCCTCACCGACAAAGGGCTGCTGGGTGAGTTCGCGTGAGCCCCATTTGGGCGCCCCTTCCTAATAGTTGCCAGGCAAAAGCTGAACATCTCTGTCGGCGGATTGCAGCCGTTTTGGGCTAACGTTTAACACCTGATTTCCGGGAGTGCTGGCGGTCCTATCTAAGTCGGGGGTGACGAAAGCCAATGGACGTTCAGGAGGCGGTGGCGGAAAGCCAGCACAAGGCTTCTGCCGATGACAACGGCGACGGTAAGCGCGACGGGCAGCGCCGGTTCACGATGGGCCCGAACGACAGCTTGGAAGGCAAGCTTGTCTACGACGGGCACGTGCACGTCGACGGGCGTGCTGAAGGCGAGTTCCGGGTGACGGGGAACCTCGACGTCGCCTCGGGCGCAACGGCCAAGATCTTGATCGAGGCCACGAATGTGACCGTGAAAGGCACCGTCGAAGGCTCAGTGGCCGCGCGCGACAAGCTCACGCTCGGTAGGGGCTCCAAGCTCAGTGGCGACATCGTGGTACGCAGGCTCCAGATCGATGACGGGGCCAGCCTCAACGGCCACGTTCGAATGGGTGACTTTGAGCAGCACGGGTCCGGCGGCTAAAAACCGCACCGCGGCGCCGGCGGGAAACGGGTCCGAAGGAGACCACAGGTCACTGGTCCTCGGCCCCCGTGACCGGCTGGTCGGCCTGCTGTACGTCGAGGGCGACCTGCGTGTGGTCGGAACCGTGGAGGGCGAGCTCGAGGTCACGGGCAGCGTCGAGATCGCTGACGGCGGCCGTGTCACCGGACCGGTGACGGCGCGCGACCGGCTGGTGGTCGGCCGGGATGGCTCATTGAAGGGCGACGTGCGAGTGGCGCGGTTGGTCGTGCAGGACGGCGCCACGTTTATCGGCAGAGTCTCGATGGGCAAAGCAGCCCTCGAAGCGCCGCCAAAGGCGGTCGAAGCGGTGAAGCCGCCAGAAGCGGTCAAGCCACCGGAAGCAGTCAAGCCCCCAGACGCGGTCAAGCCGGCGGAAGGGGTCAAGCCCCCAGAAGCGGTCAAGCCCCCAGAAGCGGTCAAGCCCTCAGAAGCGGTCAAGCGGCCGGAAGGGGCCAAGTCGCCTGAACCGGTCAAGCCGCCCGACGCCGGCAAGATTCCAGGCCTGAACAAGCTGCTGGATGCGGCCAAGTCGCCGGCATGGCTCAAGCCGTCGCCGGCGGTGGTGCCTCCAGTGGCAGCGAAGCCTCCCCAAGCGGTCAAAGTGTCGCAACCGGTCAAGCCGCCGCAGTCGGCCAAGCACCCCGACAAGAAAGGCAAGACAAAGCGCCGCTAGCGCTTTGCCGCCGGCTTCTTCTTGGGTGCTTTGGCGGGCATGGCGCGCGCGTGCGCGAGCGCCTTTTTGATCAACGCGACTGCAGGCGCGGGCTTGGCGCGCCAGTCCCCTGGCACGATGACGTAGCCACCCATCTTGTGCCCAGCCATTGGCTCAAAGTCCCGACCGCCCTGCTTCTTCACCGTCGCAATCTCGGCCTCAGGCAGCCGCACCATCAGCTCCTCGCCGAAGATCCCGCAAAACATGTTGCCGTTCACGAAGGCTGAAAGCTGGCCGAACATCGGTTTCAGCGTCACCGCAGGCTCATCGGGCACGAGCTTGCTGAACGCCGACTTGGCCTCCTCGGTGGGTTTTGGCATTGCCATGCCTTTGGGGGCGGCCATCGCCCCAATTCTCCTCCTCCTCGAGGATGAGATCAAAGATCGATCGCGCGGTTGACGACGCTGCGGCTTGCGAAACCTAACGACGCGTCCAGGCCAGACTCGCGCGCTGAGGTCAGCAGGCCATCCAGCAACCGGGAAGCAAGAATCCTCCTTCCCTACGGTTATTCAGACCAGGCGCTGCACACAGTTAAGGGCCGGATGCCTGGCGCCTACTTTTTGTAAGCGACCGGCAATAGGGGGAGCGGCGTTGGTAGTTCGTGACATGGTAGCGAACCTGTTTCAGCGGCTTGGAATGGTCGGTGCGATCGTGCTCGCGAGCGCGCTGATCTTTGGCGCCGTCGCGGGTGGCGTGATCGTCCACCGGCTGGACACCACTCCAAGTGCGTCGAGCGAGCAGGACCAGGCTGCCGAGGCCGGTGACAACACTCGAGAGAAGAGCGCCAACAGCCACGGACAGGCGATGAAGAAAAAGCATGCTGACAACGGCCACAAAGACTCAGCCGAGCCGGAGGATCCCGAAGACAAGGACGTTTGACGTCCTGCCAAGCGCCCTTTACGATCCGGCGCGATGACTGAGCAGCCTCCGAGCCCGAATCCCGCCGAAGCTCCCGTCGACCCGCTCTTCACCCACCCGGCATCGCCATTCATCCAGACCGAGGTCCCGGCGCCGGTGGCCCTTGGTTCGTCTCCGAACCAGACACCGACGGCGCCGATCTACTCGACCTGGGTCACGTATCGCACGCAGATCGAGTTCGGCCTCACCATGCTGGCCTACCTGATGGTGCTCGTGGGCTCGGTAACGGTCCTGCAGGCCAACCCAGAAGCCCCGTGGCGGTACTACGTGGCGGTGCTGCCGGTCATACCCGCCGGACTCGTGATCTGGCTGTTCATGCGATCGCTGGCGCGGCTCGACGAATCCCAGAAGCGGCTCCACGTGCAGGCGTTCGGTTTCGCCACGGCTGCCACCGCGCTCCTGACGTTCGGATACGGGTTCCTCGAGGGCGCGGGAATGCCGCATTTGAGCTGGACGTACGTTCTGCCGCTGATGGCGGTGCTGTGGGCGCTCGGGGTGGCGTTTTTCAAGTTGCGCACTCGGTGAGAATCGCCTGAAGGTGCTGCGGGCCTAGACTGTCGACCTTCCTTATTTCTGGGGGAGGCGGGCCGAGGCGCCATTCGGAAGATCCGAGCTTAGACTGTCGCCGGATGCGAGTCCAGAACCTGGTCGGTGTTCTACTAAGTGGGGCTGTCATCGCCGGTGTACTGCTGAGCGCTCGACCGGTCCCTGTCTCACCGGCAATCCCCGCGGCCGACCCACCTGTCGCGGTGTCGGAGGCTGACTCCGCGCCGGATCTCGGCAGCCTACAGGATGATGTCGGCTCTGTGCTGGTCGTCTCGTGGCGCGGCGGCAACATCCCGCCCGCCGTTGGGGCCATGTTGGATGACGGGCGGGTTGGCGGCGTCCTCTTGTTCACGTCCAACTTCGGCGATCCGGCAGGCCTGAGGGCTCTCAGCGACAGCCTGCGGGCATTGTCCGCGAGCGCGTGCCTCGACCACCCGATCCTACTCATGCTCGATCAGGAGGGCGGGCAAGTGATTCGCGTCAAGGCGGACTTTGCGCCGCAATCCGAGCTGGCCGTGGGGGCGGGTGGAGCCGATCATGTTCGCGCGGTCGAACGCGACTCGGCCGCCGGGCTGCGTCAGCTCGGGGTCGGGCTCAACCTGGCGCCGGTCGCGGATGTGAGGACCAATCCTCTCGACCGCGTCATCGGCGACCGGTCTTTCGGGTCCAACCCGGCAGCGGTCGCGCCGCTGGTCGGTGCCGCGGTGCAGGGACTTCACGACGGCGGAGTGGGGGCGACGCTGAAACACTTTCCGGGGCTGGGCGGCGCTGCCGGCGACCCGCATCTGGCGATTCCGACCGACACTGAATCTGAGGCGCAGTGGGAGCGGGTCCAGATGCCGGCATTCCAGGCGGGGATCGCTGCGGGCGCGGACGTGGTCATGACGACGGCGATTTATGTTCCAGGCCTCGGAGGAGGCACCACGCCGGCGATGTTCTCGGCACCGGTGGTCGGTCGCCTGCGTACCCAGCTGGGCTTCGACGGCGTGATCATGTCTGACTCTCTGAGCATGGGAGGGATCGGCGTCCGCTACTCGCTGCCCGAAGCAACGGTCCTCGCCCTGGCCGCGGGAAACGACATGGTGCTCCTGGGCAATGGCGATCCTGGCTACGAAGCGGAGGCGATGGCTGCGGTCAGCGCTGCAGTCCTCTCAGGGCGCCTGGATCGAACGAAGCTCCACGAATCGGCGATGAGGGTGAACAAGCTTCGCGAAAAGTGGGGCCGGCGCTTCACGCACTGCCGGTCGATCAAGAACGCCTGACTGCCCGGCGGACGGGCCAGGT
>DATCPI010000115.1:0-8349 GCA_036570165.1 Candidatus Dormiibacterota bacterium
AAGGAGGTCGCGCCCGCGGTCGAGCGCGCCGGTGCGCAGTTTGTCGAGGCCCCGGTGATGGGCAGCATCCCGGCCATTGAGAGCGGCAAGCTCTTCATCCTGGCGGCCGGCGATGAGGCCGCGATCGAGCGCGCTCGCCCGGTCCTCGAGGCGCTGGGCGAAATCCGCCTGGTGGGCGATCTCGGCAGCGCCGCCGCGCTGAAGCTGATCGCGAACAGCATGGTGGCCGGCGTCAGCGCGCTCGCTGCCGAGCTTCAGTCAGCCGGGACGGCCGCCGGCCTGGATGCCGAGGACGTGTTCACGGTGATCAGCCGCACCGCGCCGGCTTTGAACATGCGCAAGGCAGGGTTCGTCGAGCACCGGTATGAGCCCGTCACCTTCTCTTTGCGCGACGCGCTGAAAGACATCCGGCTGGCGCTGGAACTCTATGAACGGTCCGGTTCGATCACTCCTCTCACGAGGTCGACTGAGGCGCTCTACGAGCGCGCGGCCAAGACCGTCGGCGGCCTGGACATTTCGGCGATCACATCGCTGTACGAGCGGGAGCCTGCCACCTAGAGGCGCGGCCGAAAACGCTCGGCTAGAGATTCGGCGATCCAGGTGGCTCAGATCCGGGCGAAGCGACGAGCAGCGGAGCGAGCGCGTCTGACCACTCATGAGCGAGCAGCGCAGGAGCTGAGCCCGGAGATGGGCCGCATGGGCGCCGAAGATCAGTCGAGGGCTTTTCGGGCCGTGCCTCTATAGGCTCTCGACGATCTCCCGCACCGCGCCGATCTCCTCCTGGTTCACCGTGTGGCCCATTCCAGGGTAGAGCTGCATGGTCACCTTGGCGCCCATGCGTTTGAAGACCTCCGCCGTTTCGGCCACGCGCTCCTTCGGGATGTGCGGATCGACATCGCTGCAGCCGAGAAAGGCTGGCGTGCCGGCGAAGTCACCCGGATAGTCACGCGGTGTGTCGGAGGGTCCGATGAGCCCGCCGCTGAGGCCGACCACTCCCCCATACCGCCGCGCGTTGCGGGCGGCGAACTCGAGCGTCAGGCAAGCGCCCTGGGAGAAGCCGAGCAGGATGACGCGTTGAGCGGGAACAGTGGCCTCGACCTTGGCCAGCAAGTTTTCGATCACGCCAAGCGCCGCGCTGAGGTATGGCTCGTTGGCATCGAGCGGCGCGGTGAAGGGGTACGGATACCATGCGTTGCCCTCCGCCTGCGGCGCGAGGTAAGCGAAGCCCGGGTGCATCAGCTCGGCCGCGATCGTCATGATGTCCGCCGCCGTCGCGCCGCGACCGTGGAGGAGGATCATCGCGGCGTGCGCCTTCGCGAGCGGCTCCCCGGCTTCGACCACCGGCATGCCTTGATGCGGAGCCGCCATTGGTGTCAGTCTATGGCCGCGTCTTGAACGGCACCTTCACGTACTCGAACCCGCAGGTCATCCACTGGGGGTCGGGGTCTGTAGCAGCCCTGGCCCAGGAGCTCGCGCGTTGGCACACCCAGCGCATCGCCCTTGTCACGACTGCGTCGCTCGTCGCCCATGAGCACATCGGCGTTGTGCAGCGCGCGCTTGGAGACGCCAGCGTCGAGGTGACCGTGGTCGTGAGCCAGCATTCGCCGATTGCGGAGGTGAACGACGCGATCGAGCGCGCCGCCAACGCGCAGGTGGACGGCATCGTGAGCTTCGGAGGCGGGAGCTCGATCGATGCCGCCAAGATGATCGCGGTCAAGCTGGCCGATCGCGACGGCCACGCCGCGCGAGGTCTCCCGCACATCGCAGTGCCCACGACGCTTTCGGTGGCCGAGCTCGCCGCCGGCGCCGGGTACACCGACGAGGCCGGCAACAAGGCGGGGATGCGCGATGCGCGCCAGCTGCCCGACGCGGTGATCTACGACGCCGCGCTCACGATCGCGACACCGATGGCTCTGTGGCTGTCAACCGGGATCCGCGCGCTCGATCACGCGGTGGAAGGATTTCTCGCCGACGGACTGCATCCATTCTCCGATGTCATGGCATTGGAAGGTATCCGCCGCCTGTTCGATTCCTTGCCGCGCGCGAAGGCCGAGCCGGGCGACACCGATGTGCGAACCGAAAACCAGATCGCCGCATGGTTTTCGTACACGCTTCCGGCGTCGGCGGGCGGGCTGAGCCACGTGATGGGCAAGCAGATCGGAGCTCGACACGGCATCCCTCACGGAGTGACGTCATGCCTGCTGATGCCACCCGTGATGCGTTTCCTCGGGCGGCGGACGCCGGAGCGCGTTGCGCTGCTGGCCGACGCGACCGGGCCTGACCCCGCGGCTCGCGTGCAGGGTTTGATCGAGTCGTTAGGACTGCCGCAGCACATCGCCGCGTACGGCATCGGCGAGCCGGAGCTGCGCAAAGCGGCGGGCGAGCTGGCGGGCAAATACCCGGCCGAGGATCTGCTGGAGATTTACCTGGCCGCCCTCTGAGAAAATTCCCCGCGGGAGCCCGCGGAATTCCTAGTGGCGGCGCGGGTGGGACTGGCGCAGGAACCGGCCCGCCGGCGCTCCCACCACGTGATGGGCGGCCTCCACCAGCGCCGGGTCAGCCCCAGCGACCGGCCGGACCTGCAGCCACCGATAGCCGATGATCACCTCGCTGGCGAAGGCCAGCGTGGGTGTGAATCCCGACGGTCCGAACGCCGTCTCGGCGGGGATCGCAACGCTTCCGATCCACAGCCTGGTCAACCCGTCATCGTGTGCGCGCGCCCTGATCCCCGCAAGCAGCGCACGCAGGACGCCTCGGCGCCGTTGATCGGGGAGGGTGAAGCAATTCCAGATGTAACCCTCTCCAGCACTGGGCGTGATCTCCAGCTCCAGCTCGCCGATCCACTCTGTTTTGGTCGTGAGCCAGCCATATCCGGCAAGCTCGCCGTCCCGCCACGCGCCGAAGCACCTGCACCCCCTCGCCAGACGGACTGCCACGAGGTCGCCGTCGGCACCCATGGCGGCTGCCACCAGAGCTGATGTGGCAGTGCCAACTTCCTTGACCTCAACGGAGGAAGGAATGAGCGGCGGGCTCGGAACGCCGAGGTCCGCCGCCCACAGAGTGCTTCGGATCAGATGGAAAAGTGGAGGTGGCGAACCTTCTCGATCACGTCAGGGTCGCCGCTTGCCGAGCCGCCGGGAAAACGGCCGAAGAACGTCAGCACAAGGTCCGCCGCAGTGTCAAAGCGAAACACCGCTTCGCAACCCGCGAAGTTGCCGGTCTCCGGTTCCGGCGTCCACTTGCCGTCCTTGACGGTCACGCGCCACTTGCCGCCCCACGGGCCTGCCACGTCGATCCCATAAACGGTGTCAACCCCCGCCGCCGACTTCGGGTCGACCTGGTACTGCCAGAAGATGAAGGCGAACGGCAGGATGAGCCCGGCCGTTGCCTCGTCGATCGTCGCCAGCTTGTTGCCGAGGCCGTACTCGATGTCGTACGGGTGAACGCCGTAGTCCATGATCTGGAACGTCCCGTAGAAACCGGCCGGAACCGGTCCTGAGTACGGGTGCGAGACCATGAACCCGGTCCACTCGTCCGGCGTGAGCGCATCCAGCATGCCGTCGAGCTTTTCCGCATTCTTCTTGAATCGGTTGAGCGCTTCCTCACGCGGCAGCTTGCGGAAGTCCTTCGCGTGGTCGTTTAGCGTGTCGGCCATCACGGCCAGGCCCGCGGGGGTCGGCGTCCCACCCTTCTTCGCCGCCTCCCAGTTTGCGAAGTAACCCTCGGTGACGTCGATCATGTGACCGACCAGGTCGCGCACCTCCCACTCGGTGCAGCGGGTCTGCACGTTCCAGTTCTTCGGGTCGGACACCAGGCGGATGAAGTTCGCACGGTCTCGTCGCATGACGCTCATGACCGTGTCCTTGCCTTCCGCCGACATCGGGTTGACCGGAGCGATTGCTGTCGAAGTACTCATTTACTCATCCCCTCATCCGACCTGGTCTAGCGACCACGAACTGTCAATGTCCGGCGCCCGTCGTCGCCGTGGTCGGTACGACGATGGGCGGTAGCGTCACATCCAACCGATCGCGGCGCACCTGGAACCAGGGCGGCAGGCTCAGCTCAGAACCAAGCGCTTCGACCTTCTCGTCGATCGTGAAGCCAGGGCCGTCCGTGGCGATCTCGAACAGCACTCCCCCGGGCTCACGGAAGTAGATGGACTTGAAGTAGAAGCGGTCGATCACGGGTGTGACGTTACGCCCGGACTTGACCAGCACCTCACGCCACTCGGCCTGGTGGGGTGCATCGGCCGCCCTCCACGCGACGTGGTGCACCGTCCCGATCGACTCCTCACCCTCTGGCCCCTCAGGCGACTCGACCACGTCGACGATCGAGTGTGGCCCGCCCTCGCCGGTCTCGAATCGGGTGCGATGTCCTTCGTGTGCGGTCTTGCGAAATCCCATTGTCTTGGCGAGAAGGTCGAAGGTTGCCGTGGCTTCGGCCACGGTCATCGTCACCGAGTGGAAGCCTCGAATAGCCTGCGTCTGATCGACCGGGCTGTCCGCCCACGCGACCCACGGCTGTTTGGAAGACTGAGCGACGAGCTCCAGCTCGATGCCGTCTGGGTCTTCGACCACGATGGCGGCCGTCCCGAACCTGCTCGCCGCGTTGGCGCTCACACCGAGCGTGCGCAGGCGGCTGCTCCAGAAATCGAGCGATCCTGTCGGCACTGAAAACGAGACGGTGGTGACCTGGCCGCTTCCCGCCCGGCGCTTGGGCCAGTCGGGCCAGCCGAAGAACGTCATGGCGGTGCCGGGCGAACCGATGTTGTCGCCAAAGTAGATGTGGTAAGTGTCGGGCACGTCCTGGTTGATGCTCTTTTTGATGAAGCGCAGGCCCAGAACGCTGACGTAGAAGTCGACGCACTTCTGCACGTCGCCGGTGATCGAGGTGACGTGATGGATGCCGAGCAAATTGGCTGGCATGGGTGTGCTTCGAGTCTAGTCCGTACCCGGACGATTGTGGCCAGACGATTCCTCGTCGATTCGCGCCCAGATTTCTGCCGCGAGCGGCTCCTCTATCTCCTCCTGGATGTGGGCGACCAGCCCGATCGCGCGCGCCATTACCGCGAGTCCCCTGCAAACCCGCCACGGGAGCTCGAGCTCGCTCGCGATCGCCCCGATCGCGCCTGTGGCGTTGACGGGGAGGTGGCGGCCAAGACTGCGCGACGCCTCCTCGCCGACGAGCTCCATCAGCTCCACGTACCGGCCGGAGAAGCCGTTCTCGGCCGCGATCGCGAACAGCTTCGGCGTCCGGGGATCCACCTCCTTGTGCACCGGGTGGCCGAGGCCTCCGATCTGCTGCTTCCTTTCTCTATGCTCGCTGACGATCTTGGCCGCCAGCTCGCGCAGGTTTGCACCCGGCGCCGCCCCGTGAAGGGCTTCCTGCAGCATGCGTGCAGAGCCCTCGACCGGTCCCCCGAAGCGATCGCCCATTCCCAGCAGGCCCGCAGCCACGGCGCCTTGCAGCGATTCCGGTGCGCCGAAATACGTGAGGCGAGCGGCGATCGCGCTCGGCGTCATGCCGTGCTCGACGAGCGTCACGGCAAGTGCGTTGAACATTGTCGACTCCTGCTTGGTTGGGAGGCGGCCCTTCAGCTCGAGGAACGCGACATCCCCTAGAGAGACTTTGCCGATCAGCTCCTCGGCCAGGTCGTGGCCGCGAACCACGATCCGATCCGCGGTGCTCCAGCCCAGGTCGGAGCGGAGCTTTTTCCCGGTCACGGCCGGTTGACCGTGAGCCTGGTCTTGTAGCCGCTTTCGCCGAAGGCACCCTCCGGTATCAGCGTGACTTTGCTGCGGAAGACGAGCTTGGCGTGGATTGCCTCGGCGATCTCGGCCGCCAGGGTTGCATCTGAGGCGTCGCCGTCCGGGACTTCGACCTCGACCGGGACCGGCGGCGTGACGCTGACGTCTGCGCCGGACCGGATGACTCGAGCACGCCCGGTCACGCGAGGCCGGAAGTCGCCAACGACAGAGAGGATGGCCGTCGGATACACATTCACGCCGCGGACTATGAACAGGTCGTCTTTGCGCCCGATGCAGCGCATCCGGAAGGTCGTCCGCTCGCAGGCGCAGGAGGTTCCCTCGATGCGCACGATGTCGTCGCTGAGGAACCGAACCACCGGCATCGCCTCGCGGGTCAGGGTCGTGTAGGCCAGCTCTCCGACCGCGCCCTCCTCGATTCTCATCGGTTCGCGAGTCTTCAGATCGATGAGCTCGGGCCAGACATGACCCATCCCGCAGAAGTGCATTCCCTGCTGGTGCGGGCACTCGCCGAACAGCGACGGTGCGATGTCGCCGATGCCCATCACCTCGGTCACCGTCACGCCCATCACCTTTTCGATGTGGTCGCGTATCGCAGGAATTCCGCCGCCCGGCTCGCCGCCGGTGACGATGTGGGTCAGCGGGTTGTCGGCCGGCTTGGCGCCCATCTTCTCGAGGTGATTCGCCAGGTACTGGGCGAAAGAGGCTGTCGCCAGAAGCGTGTCGGCGAGCCCGGCGCGAAGGGCGAACAGCACCCGTTCCGTGTCGCCCGGTCCGACCGGCAGTGTGCGCGCCCCGATTCGCAGGAGCGCAAAGTGCGTGTGACCGGCGACGAAGGGACCCGCTCCGAACGTGGTCAGAACGCTGCTGTGCTCGTGGATGCCGGTCGCGTAATACGAGCGCGTGCCCATGACCGTCCAGGTTTCCATGTCCGCTCGCGTCAACGCGAGCACGGCCGGCGCGCCGGTCGTGCCGCTGGTCTGGTAGACGCGCTTGACAAGGCTGGGCCCGACGCACAGGTTGCTTCCAAAAGGTGGATCCTCGTCCATCGCGCCCTTGAGCTCGGCCTTGGTGGTGAAGGGGACGTTGGCGAGATCGGCGAGGCCCACGAACGAGCTGCCCAGCCCGGCTTCGCGAAACTTCCGCATATAGAAAGGAGAGGCCTCCCTCAGGCGGCGGAACTGCCGCTCCCAGGCGGCGGCCGAGAGCCTGAAGGTGTCCTCCGCGCTCGCGGTCTCGATCTCTCGCTCCCAGATCCAATCCCGATCGCAGTCGTCACCCTTGAGCCGGTTGTTCCTCGCCTCCATGCGCAGGACATGATGCGCGCTCCCTAGGGGCCCCCCGCGAAATCAAGGCCTTGCCCCAGATTTCGTGGGGATTAACCTGCTTGCCGTGGTTGACCTCCTGCCGACAACCGTCGTCGGCAGCTACCCTCAGCCGGACTGGCTCGTCGACCGCGCGATGCTGGGCAGCCGCCTCCCTCCGCGGACTCGAGCGTTCGAGATCTGGCGCGTTCCGCCCAACTTTTTGGAGCAGGCGCAGGACGACGCCACCATCGTCGCGATCCGGGACATGGAGCGCGCGGGCATCGACATCATCACCGACGGTGAAGTCCGGCGCGAGAGTTACTCGAACCGTTTTGCGACCGCCCTCGAAGGTATGGACCTCGACCGCCCCGGCACCGCATTGGACCGCACTGGCCGTCCCAACCCGGTGCCCCGAGTCGTCGGCCCGATCCGGCGCACCCGTGCGGTCGAGGTTCGGGACGTGACGTTCTTGCGCTCGAACACGGACCACACCATCAAGGCGACGCTGCCCGGGCCCTTCACCATGTGCCAGCAGGCGCAGGACGACTACTACCACGACGAGGAAGCGCTGGCGATGGCGCTCGCCGACGCCGTCAACGCGGAGGTGCGCGACCTGTTCGCCGCCGGCGCCGACGTGGTCCAGCTCGACGAGCCTTACCTGCAGGCCCGCGCCGAGAAGGCAGAGCGCTTCGCGATCAAGGCGATCAACCGGGCGCTCGACGGCATCACCGGCACGACCGCGCTGCACACGTGCTTCGGCTACGCGCACATCGTGCATTCACGACCGAACGGCTATCCGTTCCTGGAGCAGCTGGCGGACGTGACCGCGCGGCAGATCTCGCTCGAGTCCGCTCAGCAGAAGGTCGACCTCTCGGTCTTGAAGTCGCTGCGCAACAAGAAGCTGATCGTCGGAGTAATCGACCTCGACGACAACAGTCCCGTCGAGGACGTGTCGACCGTAGGCGGCCGGATCCGCGGCGCGCTCGAGTTCGTCGACGCAGACCGGTTGATCCTTGCGCCCGATTGCGGCATGAAGTACCTGCCGCGCGAGAAGGCGTTCGCGAAGCTGAGCGCGCTGGCCCAGGCGGCGGCCATGGTTCGCCTCGAGCTTTAATCCGGTGTCCGGCGGAGGAACGCGCCGAACATCGGCGCGGTGAAAGCAACGCGTGCCCGCTCGGGGCGGTAGATCAACCCTTTCTGGATAAGCGAGCTGATCGTCGGCTGGATCTCGTTGTTCCTCAAGCCTGAGGCCTGCTGGAGCTGCTCGCTCTTGGCGC
>DATCPI010000116.1:0-124271 GCA_036570165.1 Candidatus Dormiibacterota bacterium
AGCCCTAGAGGCTTACTTCCTCCCGAGCTCCCGGCTGGCAAACGAGGCGGCTGGCACCACGATTCGGTTTATCCAAGCTTCCGCCTCACCTCCTTTGCCCCACGGGCGATGAACTTCATTTCGAAGTGTATCAGCGAAACCCGGGTCGGTCAGATGTACCGCCGGATCTCAATTCCGCACGTCTGGCGGGTCAGCGGTGCGTTTTGGGACGAAGGACTAGCTCAACTAGACTCTTCGCTCGTGCCCCTCAGACGTGGCAAATCCAGGCGGCTCACCAAGCGCGTGGTCATCAAACCCGATGGGCGCTATCTCATCTATTACGAGAGGTCATCTCCTAAGCCTGGAGGCCAGGTTTGAGCGAGCTCCGCTGGCATCCTCTACTCGAGGAGTGGGTGACCGTCGCACCCTGGCGGCAGGACCGCACCTATCACCCGCCTGCCGACCACTGCCCGCTGTGCCCGACGCGCCCCGGACAACCCGAGACAGAGATCCCCGAGCCCGACTATCACATCGCCGTTTTCGAGAACCGCTTTCCTTCTTACACCGGCGATCAGGGGCGGAGCGAGGTCGTCTGCTACACACCGGTACACGACTCATCGCTCGGAGAGCAGACCGTCGAACACATCCGGGACCTCATCGAGGTCTGGCGGGATCGCACCGATGAGCTCGGCCGGCTTCCCAACGTCCGCTACGTGTTCGTCTTCGAGAACCGAGGCGAGGCGATCGGCGTCACGCTCAGCCATCCGCATGGACAGATCTACGCCTACCCATTCGTGCCCCCGATCGTCGAACGCGAACTGGCGTCCGAGGCGCGGCACATGCGGAAGACCGGCCGCTGTCTGTACTGCGACGTCATCGAAGGCGAGAGTGGCGGCGAGCGAACCGTGCTCAGAGACGAGCACTGGATCGCGTTCGTCCCCTCGTTTGCGCGCTGGCCCTACGAAGTGCATCTGGCGCCAATCCGTCATCGGGGTGGACTCTCAGACCTGGACGGCGAAGACAACGAATCGTTCGCCCGCATCCTCAAAGGCTTGCTGCAGAAATACGACAGGCTCTTCGACCGCCCGCTTCCTTATGTAATGGCGATGCACCAGAAACCGCCTGGCCGTGGCGCCCGGCATCATCACTTCCACGTCGAGTTCTATCCCGCCAACCGGACCAAAGACAAATTGAAGTACCTCGCAGGCTCAGAGATCGGGGCGGGCGCCTTCATCCTCGACGCGCGCGCCGAGGACACTGCCGCGGAGCTGCGTGGAGTCTAGACGCGAGGGTCCGTGGCGGGGTCGAGCGCCCGGCCGAGTGAACCTCATCGGAGAGCACGTCGATTACCTCGGTGGCGTCGTGCTGCCGGCGGCCGTCGACAAGCACACCACGGTGACGGGACTTCCGGCAGAGAGCTGGTCGGTTGACAGTGACGTTGAGGGCGGGCTCGCTTACGTCCGGGCGATAGGGGAGGAGCTGGGTGCGGAGCCGCAGGCTGTGAGGGTTACCTCTGAGGTTCCCCCCGCGGCAGGCATCAGCTCGTCTGCAGCGCTGCTCGTTGCGGTAGCCGTGGGACTTCGTCCTGAAATGGAGGGCAAGCTTGCCGCGCTCGCGTGCCAGCGGGCGGAGCAGCGTGCGACAGGGGTCCAGGTCGGCGTCATGGACCAGTTCGCATCCGCGCTCGGACGACGCGGCCATGCGCTGCTCATCGACTGCAACACACTTGAGTATCAGGAGGTTCCATTTCCAGAAGAGCTTGCGATCGCGGTCATCGATTCGGGCGAGCACCGCTCGCTCGCGGCGACTCCGTACAACCAGCGGCGGCGCGAGGCCGAGGCCGGCGATCCGAAGCGGCGGCGGCACGTGGATTCCGAGATCGCGCGTGTCCACGCCTTCGTCGCTGCGCTGAGGCGGCGCGACTTCGATGAGCTCGGGCGGTTGTTGAAACAGTCGCACGAGAGTCTTCGCGATGACTTCGAAGTCTCGACGCCAACCGTGGACGCTTTAGTCGAGAAGGCCTGGAGCACCGCGGGGTGTTACGGCGCTCGCATCATGGGCGCAGGCTTCGGGGGAAGCATCCTCGCCCTTGTCGAGCGCTCCAAGACCAGGACCTTTGCCGCTTCGATCGGCCGGCCTGTTCTGTTTTGCGCCACTGCGGACGGCGCATACGTGGCGCTTACCGGCACGGTGACTGAGGGGTCCCCACAAAAAAACCCCGCGAACTCAGAGGCAACGCCGTGAGTTCGCGGGGGCCCCTTCAGGGCGAAGCCTCGGAGTTTGTGGGGCTGTGAGCGACTGCTTGTTTCTGCCGCTGCCGCAACGTTCGGCGGGCATCCGCGAGCTGAGCTCGTGGGAAGCGGTCTGGATGTCCCTCGGCGAGGGCGAGGCGGAGCGGCTGACCATGGGCCGGGGTTCCGGCTGGAAGCCGATCGAGGTGCCGCGCCAGCTGTCCGCCCGCCACGGGCGCCAGTCCATCTGGTATCGCACCGAGTTCCCGCGTCCCGATCATTCCGGCCGCGTCGTGCTGCGGATCGGCGGAGCTTTTCTGGCCACCAACGTGTGGCTCAACGGCAAGCTGCTGGGGTCGCACTACGGCTACTTCGCCCCCTTCGGCTTCGACCTCACGCCATACCTGAGAGCAGAGAACCTGCTCGTCATCTGCTGCGAGTCGCCCGTTGAGACACAGCCCGACAAGAAGCGCCACATCATGGGCCTGTTCAACGATGGTGACCTCAAGCCGTATCCGGCCTCCGCTTATTCGAGCCTGCCCGAGCGGTATGAGCTTGAAGTGCCCATCGGCCTTTGGCGTCCGGTCGAGCTCGAGTATGTCGGCCCGATCACCATCGACTGGATGCGGATCAAACCGGGCTTCGAAGCCGGCGATGGCCGCATCGAGGTCGAGGCGCGCTTGCGCAACCTGGACGGCCGGCACATGGACGGAGAGGTGGAGCTCATCGTGCCGGCGCAAGGTCGCGATGCCTTGCGGCTCACGCGTGACCTGCATCTCGCCGGCGGTGCCGACCAGGTGGTGACGATGCGGCTGGCGTTTCCGGGGGCCCGCCGATGGGAGCCTTGGAGGCTTGGCGACCAGCCGATTTACCGCGCGGACCTCACCACGCGAGCTGCGGGTGTGGAGTCGGCCCGAGTGGAAGACAGCTTTGCGTTTCGTGACCTCACGTGGGACATCGGTCCACGTCGCTGGACGTTGTCGGTGAACAGCCGGCCGATCTTTCTGCGCGGCGCCTGTTACGCGCCGAGCTACCGGCTCGACGAGCTGACCTCGGATCGATTCGATGCCGATCTCGCGACCGCGAAGGAGGCCAATCTCGACGCGTTGCGGGTGATCTCCAACGTGCTGCCTGACGAGTTCTACCGGCGTGCCGATGCAGCGGGCATGCTCGTGATTCAGGACCTGCCTCTGACCGGCACGTACGCGTATCACGCGACAGGCATCGATGCCCGCTTTTTCGAGCAGGCTGCGCGCGAGCAGCAGGCGGAGATGGTCGAGATGCTCCACAACCGGCCGTCGATCGCGGTATGGATCGCACACGATGATCCGCCGTGGCTGGCCGCGAACTCCGATCTCGGTGAGGTGCATGCAGTACGGCAGAACCATTCGATCGACCAGGACCTCAAAGCTTCTTTTGAGCGGCTCGACCCGAGCCGGCCGGCCCTCGCCGCATCTGGCGAAGTGGATCTACACGTGATGCTTGGCTGGTCGGCGGGTTCGTGGTCCGACCTCGCGCACCTCGAGCCGCTGATGGTCACGGCGTTTGGAGCACAGTCCTTACCCGTCGCCGGCTCGCCGGTGTGGGAGCACATCGAGACGCGATGGCCGGCGGCCGATGACGAACCGTCATGGCGCCATGCGGGTTTTCAGCCCGTCAACTGGGCAGAACGCGGCGCCGGCCTGCCTTCCGCGCATGAGAGCCTCGAGTCGTATGCCGACGCTTCGCAGGCGTACCAGGCCGACGTGGTGCGTTTCGCCGCGGAGCACATGCGCACCCGGAAGTTCGAGTCGTGCTGGGGAGCGTTCGCCTACCACCTCGTCGATCCATTCCCCGGCATCGGGTTCGGTCTGCTCGACAGCTCTCGGCATCCGAAACGCGCACTCGAGGCGCTCACGCGGGCGTTCGCGCCGACGCGAGTGATCATCGAGCCGCTGGCCTTTGAGCCCGGGCGGCCATTTGGAATCCTTCAGAAACCGGATGTTCCATTCGCCGCACGGCTGGTGGTCGTCAACGACGACCCGGAGGTTTTCGGCCGCGGCTCGATCCGTTGGTCACTGGCGCGCGAGCGTGCCGCGAACGTCAAAGGCGTCGAGCGGATCCGCGACGCGATGCAGAGAAAGTCCTACTCCGGAACGGTCGAGGTTGAAGTCCCAACTGCATTCGAACCTGCGGTGAGCGCGACAACGCTGAGCCTTCCGCTGCCGGCCGAGGGTGACTACAGGTTTGAAGCAGTGCTGACGGTGGGCGGGCGAGAGCTCGATCGCGCGGAGCTTTTTTTCGACGTTACATCCAACCTCCCACCACCGCGGCCGCGGCCGGAGATTCCGCGCTACCTCGCCGAGCGGCTCGCGGATGCGACGAGCCTTCGTTCGGAGACGGAGGGCATGAGCTTCGTGCTCGATAACCGGACAAGGCCGGCAGTGCTGGTCGGGGTTACCGGCCTGCGGCTCGACGGAATCGTGCTTGTCCGCCATCAGCTCCAGATCGAGACGCACGCGGGTCTCGCGCCGCTGCCGCGACGCCTGGACCTGCCGCTCGGAAGACGCGTTTCAGTCCACGTCATCACTGGAGAGCCCTTGGGAGTTGGAATGCATTCGTTGGAGGCGGACATCACGGTGCCGGGCGTTGCGTCAGGCCGCCTGGTGATCGAGGGAACCGTCGGGTCGTAATGTTGACTCGGAAATACCGGATGCCATACTTCAGCACTACGCAGACGCTGCTTAAGGTCACTGAAACCCAGCCGGAATCGGCAAAAGGAGCTCTCCAACCGGATGCCAGTTGAATACGCAGACATAATTTTGGCGGTGGCGGCTCTGTTGGCCGCTCTCCTCTATCTGAGGACTGCCCGCCGGCGACGAAGGCAAAAGAAAGCAGTGCCTCCCGTGCGGCCTGCATCGCCGAACAGCCAGACCGCCGGGGTCGCCTCGACGTGGGCTCCGCCCGCCATAGCGCGGCCGACAAACCCTGTCGCACCGACGATTGTGGTGCCGCCGCCAGCAGGCCCAAGCTGGGACCAGCCCGCTGCCTCGCCGGCGAAGCCCACGGCGGCCTCATCGCCCTCCTGGGGTGGGCCGGCATCGCCGTCGGCTGCGCCAGCCCCGACCTGGGGCTCGCCCGCGGCGCCGCTTGCGCCGCCGGCGGGTAACTCCCCGGCTCCGACGTGGGGATCTCCCTCCGCTCCAGCCGCACCGCCTTCCGCAGCACCCCCGCCTTCATCGGGAGGACCCGCACCTTTCGCCCCTCCGCCGCCGGCTGGTGCGCCGCCAGCTGCCGCTCCTTCCTGGGGAGCACCCGGCGCCCCGGTTCCACCGTGGGAGCCGCCGGCCCCGACTGGACCTCCAGCCGCATCTCCCGCGGCGCCTGCACCGTCGTGGGGATCGCCGCCGGCCGCCGGACCGGCGAGTCCCGCCGCTCCGCCGTCATCCTGGAACCCGCCGGCTCCCGCTTGGGACCCGCCGAAGCCTGCCACGCCTCCGGCACCACCGGCTCCCGCCGGAGCCGATTGGGGCCCGCCCGCCGCGGCGGCCGCGCCGCCGCCGACTGTAGCCCCCTCATGGGGTGCGCCGGCATCGGCCGAATGGGATGCCCCGAAGACCGAGGAGCCCGCGGCTCCCGCGGCGCCGTCGTGGTCTGCGCCAGCCGCGCCTCCGGTCGAGCCGGCGGCCGCTCCGCCGCCGTGGAATGCGCCACCTCCGACAGCGGCATGGTCAGCGCCGGCTGCAGCGCCCGTCGAAAGTGCGCAGCAGCCTGAGCACTCAACCGACGCGATGCTTGCCGAAGGAGCCGCGAGCGCGCCAGCTCAGGCTGAGGCGCCGAAAGAGCCAGACCGAGCTTCGCAGGCGACGCTGCCGCGGGAAGCTCCAGCCGCTGCCGCGGCCGGCGCGACGGACGCCCAGGTGGCCGAAACCATGGTTCAAGGAAACGCCGCGATGACGGGCTCCGATGCGGCCGGTGAGGGTCGCGAATCGACCACCCTTATGCCGGCCTGGCAGCCTCCGCCTGCGCCTCCAGCCGCGGCGGAAGTCGCGGAGACAATGGCCATGGACACCAAGACCCACCCGCCGGCAGGCACCTCGCCCAGCGCGGGTCGCGAGGCCGAACTGACCATGGAGGCGGGCCCTGATGCAGGACACAGTCATCGCGCCGGCGACCGAGCATTGCGCCTTGGCCGCTCGCCGGACAACGACATCATCCTGCGAGACCCGGCGACCAGCGGTCACCACGCTCGTGTCGAGCGGCGAGGAGACCAGTTCTGGATCGTCGATCTGGGGAGCACGAACGGCACCCTGGTCAACGGTGAGCCGATTCAGGAGAAAGAGCTCAGCAACGGCGACCGGATCACCATCGGCCAGAATGCGGTGAACTTCTCTCTCATCGGCTCCTAGAGTGAGCCGCTAATGCGGCTTCGGATCGCATGGGCGACCGATCCCGGTCTCGAGCGTGAGGAGAATGAGGACGCGGTGGTCGTCTGGCGCAATAAGGCGGGCCTAGACACGCTGCTCGTCGTTTGCGATGGGATGGGCGGTCACGCGGCCGGCCAGACCGCGAGCTCGATCGCGTCGAAAACCCTCACGAGAGTCCTGGCCGAAGATGGGGAAGAGGGTCCCGACGTCGAGCGCTTGAGGCGCGCCTGCAAAGAGGCGAACACCGCCGTGTTTCAAGCCGCCAGGGACAATCCCGATTGGGCCGGCATGGGCAGCACGCTGGTGATCGCTGCGATCAGGACCGGTGAGCTCGCGCTGCTGAACGTGGGCGACAGCCCGGCCTATCTCTTTCGCAACGGGCTCGCGAAGTTGGTGTCGCAAGACCACTCATGGCCTGCGGAGCAGGTGCGGCTCGGCCTCATCAAACCGGAAGAGGTTGCCACCCACCCGCTCAAGCACCGCCTCACGCGTGCTGTCGGTGTGTGGGATGCGATTCAGCCTTTCACCGACAAGATGAAGCTCGAGGAGGGCGACGCCATCGTGCTGTGCAGCGATGGAGTCGAGACGGCGGGCGTGAGCGTGGAGGAGATGGGCCGCCTGCTGCTCAAGGACGGAAATCTCGACCGCGGCGCCGAGCGTGTGATCGAGCGCTGTCGAGAGCTCGGCGCGCCCGACAACGTCACCCTGGCGGTGGCTCGCGTCGAGGTCGACGTGACCAAGACAGCAGTGCTTCCAAAGATGAAGGCTTAGTATGCGCTGGCAAGCAGCTCCGTCAGGTGTTGCACCTTCATGCTTGACCCGCGCGCTCTCAGGCCTGCTTCGAGCTGCATCTGACAGCCGGGATTCGCGCTGACCACCACATCCGCTCGCGTGGCGGTCAGGTCGTGGAGCTTCTCCTGCAGGATCCGGGTGGACATGTCCGGCTCGAGCGTGCTGTACAGGCCTGCCGCTCCGCAGCAGATATCCGCGTGGCGCATCTCGACGAAGTCCACTCCCGGCACTGACCGAATGAGGTCGCGCGGCTGCTTGCGGATGCGCTGCGCATGCGCGAGGTGGCACGCGTCCTGGTAGGTCACGCGTACCTTGACCTCTTTTTTCGGAGCCGGCAGCCCGACTTCAGCGAGCCATTCGGTGATGTCCTTGACCTTTCCTTTGAGCGCTGGATAGAAATCCTTGAGGTGCGCTCCGCATCCTGCCGAGTCCACGATGAGCGCGTCGAACTCTCCGGCCAGGTAGGTGCCAGTGTTCATGTCGCGCAGCCGCTCAGCGCTTTCGAGGTCGCCGTTGTGCGCGAACAGCGCGCCGCAGCAACGCTCGCCGGGCGGAAACCACACTTCGCAGCCCGCGAGCTGCAGCAGCTTGACCGCCGCCTGGTGCGACTGCGGATAGAGGATCGGCATCACGCAGCCGACCAAGAAGGCCACCCGATGCTTGCGCGCACCGATCGCCGGCGCGACATTGCCCCGAGGAGGCTGGAATTGCGGGTGGAGCCTGGGCAGCTGGCGGCCAGCCCGAACGACCGACGTGAGCCTTAAGGCCTGCGCTGCGCGAGTCGCCAGCCCGAAAGCGCGCAGACGTCGCGGGTGTGCGAGCAGCTGCCGCAGCGCGAACTTGCTGATCGCGTGCTTGGCCGACGGCCCACGGAGGCGTTCGACCTCGGCGCGACCAGCCTCGATGATCCGTCCATAAGGCACTCCAGAAGGACACACGGCCTCGCATGTGCGGCAGCCGAGGCACAGGTCGATGTGCCGCACCTGCTCTTCCTCGAATGGAAGCGTGCCGCGTTTCCACTGGGTCATCAGGTAGATCCGTCCACGGGGAGACTCGGTCTCGAGGCCGGTGGTGCGGAAGGTCGGGCATGCGTCCAGGCAAAGGCCGCAGTGGACGCAGGTCGCGAGGTCGTCATCGCTCAGGAGCTCAAATGGCTTGCTCTTCACACGACGAATCTTCCTGGATTCAGGATGCCATCGGGGTCGAAAGCTTTCTTGAGCCGGCGCATCATCCCGATGGTCTCCGGCGGTGTACCCCACGCGCCGATTTGTTTGGAAACTTCGTCGGGTGCGGACATCAGTACGAGCGACCCGTGGGCCAACTCTGCGGCGTGGCGGACTCGGACGACGTCGTCCGAGCTGTCGAATGACCAGTGCGCGATTCCGGTGCCAGGGGAGGCCCACCACCGAGACTTCTCCGGCAGCGCGCCCAGGATTTCTCGCAGTGCGTAGCGCGGCATCGCGATCCGGGCCCAGGAGGCGAGTCCGGTTCTGGAATGGTCCGCCCATACCGAGCCATCCGCCGGCTGCCACCCAAGCTCCGTCACCATGCGCCTGACGGCGTCGGGGCTGCCGCAGAGGCGTACGAGGAGTCGGCCATCCGAGAAGAGCTCGAGCGCCGTCGGTGCGAGCGGCATCGAGAGCGCCTGCTCAGCCGCGATCCAGGCTTCTTCCATGGAGCCGGAAGCGGTCCCGAGCGTGACATCGTGCATCGGTTTCGGAAAAACTTTGAATGAGGCCGCGACGATGACGCCCAACGATCCCATCGCGCCATAGTGCAGCTTCATCAGGTCGTATCCGCTGACGTTCTTGACCACCCGCCCGCCCGCGCTGGCCAGATGTCCGTCAGGCAGCGCGACCCGGATTCCGATCAGGTAGTCGCGCGGCGAGCCGAAGCGCTGGCGCAGCGGACCGGTCCAGCCTGTCGCGAGCAGCCCGCCGATGGTATGGCCGGGTGAGTTGAATGGGTCGAGCGGCAGAAACTGGCCGGCCTTGCCGAGCTCCTCCTGGAGCGCTTCCAGGGTGATGCCGGCCTCGACGCTCACGACCATATCGGCTTGAGAGTGCTCGAGCACGCGGTCGAGGCGCGTTGTGTGCAGCTCGACGTCGCAGCGGAGTGGCGCGCCGCCCATGCGGTTGGACCTTCCACCTCCGACGGGGACGACGGCTGACCCGCTCTCGCCGGCCTGATGCAGGCGCTTGGCGAGCTCTTCGGCGGTCGTCGGCTTTTCGACGACAGGTGCCGCTACCACCACTTGGCCTCGATGGCGAGCCCGGCGCGGCCGGCCAGCTGGATGTGTTTGCGCGACGGGTCGGGAAAGATCTTGCCGGGGTTGAGGATCCCGTCCACGTCGAACACATTCTTGACTCGCTGCATCGCCTCGAGGTCGTCGGGGCTGAAGATCCAGGGCATGAACGCGCTCTTCTCCAGTCCGATGCCGTGTTCGCCCGACAGCGTGCCACCCAGCTCTACGACCGCACGAAGCATCTCCTCGCCGGCGCCCTCGACCTGTTGCATGATGCCGGGCTCGCGCAGGTCGAACATGATGTTTGGATGGAGGTTACCGTCGCCGGCGTGAAAGACGTTGGCGACCGGGAGCTTGTAGTGCTCGCCGATCTCACCGACCGCGGAGAGAACCTGCGGCAGGCGTGATCGCGGCACGACCCCGTCATGCAGGTAGTAGTTGGGCTTGATCCGCCCGAGAGCGCCGATGGCGCCCTTGCGGCCTTGCCACAACAGGTCTCGCTCGGCTGGAGTCTGAGCCTCGCGCAGCGCGTAACCCTGGTTTGCGGTGAGGACCTCGCGCACCGCCGCCATGAGCTCACGGGTCGACTCCGGGATGCCGTCCACCTCCGTGAGCAGGACTGCGCCCGCGTCGGTCGGATAGCCCGCGTGGTAATGCGCCTCGACCGCGCCGACCGTGACGCGGTCCATCATCTCCATCGCCGCCGGCACGATTCCAGCCGCGATCACCGCGGACACCGCCTGGCTTGCCGACTCAATGGTCGAGAAGGCGGCGAGCAGCGTGGCCACGCTGGGAGGCGTCCGGAGCAGGCGGACCTTGATCTTGGTGATCGCGCACATCGTGCCTTCTGAGCCGACGAGCACGCCGCACAGGTCAAGACCCACCCGGTCGGGAGCGTCGCCGCTCACCCAGTGGACGCTGCCGTCCGCGAGAACGACCTCCATGCCGAGGACATGGTTCGTCGTGACTCCGTAGTACAGGCAGTGAGGGCCGCCTGAGTTTTCCGCCGCGTTACCACCGATGGTGCAGGCTTTCTGACTCGATGGATCGGGTGCATAGAAGAGCCCGTGCGTCGACGCGACGAGGGAAAGTTCCTGGTTGACCACGCCCGGCTCCACCATCGCGGTTTGCGCGACCGGATCGATTTCGAGGATGCGCCGCATTCGCGTCACCTGCAGCGCGATGCCGCCACGAATCGTGACCGCGCCGCCCGAGAGCCCCGTGCCGGCGCCCCGCGGAACCACGGGGATGCGGTGCTTCGCCGCCAGCTTGATCACGGCTGCGACCTGCTCGGTCGTCGCGGGCAGGACGACGGCGTCGGGAACTGCACCTTCGATCGAGGCGTCACGCTCGAAGATGCGCAGGTCGTTCGCAGAGTCGATGACGGATTCGCGACCGACGATCCGCCGGAGCTCTTCGACGACCGAGGTGGGCAAGGCCATCAGGCGATCGGTGCCTCGAGATTAGGATTGCGTTCGAAAGCTTCGAATCTTCGCGTCATCGCGCCGGGTAGTCCTGGCGCCTCGGCCGCCTGTGCGCCGACGATAAGGAGGTCAAGCCATCGCCGGCACTCCTCGTCGGCGGGCATGCGATCACTGCGTTCGAAGATGGCTTCCTGGATCCGGCTGTGTGGTGAAACCTGGATCGTGTACCAGACGGAAAGGCCGTCGGGCGTGATCGCGTGGTGGGTTTCATCGACACGCCGGTTCACCGGCAATCGCATCGGCTTGGCTTCGGCCGTGGCCCTCAGTCGCGCCGCCACCTCGCCAATCGCATCCATCAGGGGTCCAGCTTAAACTCGAACGGTGAACGGACGAGAACGTGTGGAGGCCGCTCTGGCGATGAGAGTCGCCGACCGGCCACCAGTGGGCGCGTGGGGACACACCTACCGCGAGGAGTGGTCGCCGGAGGCGCTCGCATCCATCACGGTCAAACGCGCCCGCCAGTTCGGTTGGGACTTCGTCAAGTTCCAGCCGCGCGCGAGCAGCTTTGCCGAGGCGTTTGGGTCCGTTTACAAGCCCGCCGGCCATCCCTCCAAGGGGCCTGTGCTCCTCAGCGCGGCAGTCCCCGGCCTCGATTCCTGGCGCAAGGTGAAATTGGTCAACCCCAAGGCGATGGACGACCAGGTGGAGTCGATCGGGATGGTGGCGCGCGAGCTTGGAAGGGACGTGCCGGTCATACAGACCGTGTTCAGCCCGATCACAGTCGGCGGCTACTTAGTCGGCAAGTCTTCAGCCCGCGTCAGGCGTGAGCTGCGGCAGCACCCGGAGCTGGTACGTCCGGCGCTGGACAGGATCGCCGAGGCGTTGGTGGACTTTGGCCGCCGCTCGGTCGAGGCGGGCGCGGCTGGGATCTTCTACGCGATCTCCGGCTACACGAGCAAAGACGCCATGTCGGAAAGCCTGTATCGCGACACGCTGCTTCCATACGACGTGGGCGTGCTGGGACAAATGCCGGCCACCGCGTGGTTCAACGTCGTCCATCTTTGCGGTTCCAACCTGAACTTCGGCCTGGCGCGCGACGTACCCGCGCACGCGGTCAGCTGGTCGGTTCACAACCAGGGCAACCCGTCGCTCGCGGAAGGAAGCAAGCTTAGCGGCCGTCCAGTTATGGGCGGGCTGGGCCAGCGCGCGAGCTTGCTCTACGGTCCGCCGCCTGAGGTCGAAGCCGAGGTCCGCCGAGCGGTGGACGAGACGGGTGGCCGCGGATTGCTCCTCGCGCCAGGATGCTCGGTTCCGCCACGCGCCAAGGATGTGAACCTGGCGGCGATGGTGACGGCGATCGCGGCATGAGCGGCGTGGCGGGCCTGGCGGAGATCGTGTTATGGGTGCGCGACATCGACGCGGCTCTGCATTTCTACCGGGACATGTTCGGGCTCGAGATCATCTCGCCGCCGGAATTCCCGAACAAGTTCCTCCGCGCAGGCGCCGGTGCATCGGGAGTGCCGGAGATGATCGTGCTGGTCCCGCATCCGGATCGATCTGTCGAATTCCCACGTGAGAAGCCGAAGCGTGCCCTGCATCACCTCGCGTTTCGCGTAGACGCTTCGGCATACGAAGGCCTGCAGCAGCGTTTCACCGCGGCAGGCGTAGAGGTGCGATCCGGCGTCCACCCTGTACTGAAAGGCGTGCGGACGTTCTATGTCGACGATCCGGACGGCAACGAGGTCGAATGTATTTCTCCTGATCCATCAAGCGCCCAGTAAAGGAGCAAGAATTGCCAATTCTGCGGATCGAACATGCGGTCCCTGACTTCGCCGGCTGGAAGCAAGCCTTCGACAGCGATCCTGCCGACCGCAAAGGGTCAGGCGTACGTCGATATCAAGTCTTGCGGTCGGTCGAAGATCCGAACTACGTAATGATCGACCTCGAGTTCGACAGTCTCGAGGAGGCTGAAGGACTTCTCACGAAGATGCGCCGAGTGTGGAACGGCGAAGGCCGAAACGTGATGAGGAACCCGCAAGCTCGGATTGTCGACATGGTCGAGACGATAGAGCTGTGAGGCTCGCTCGCTGCGGCCGACGGGAATAAAGTCGTCGTGAGCACATAGCCCGAGCCTGATCGTGCTCTCCCCGCCGCACGTACCGTTGCCTGATCGCGCTGGTGCTCGCCCACGTGCCGCCTCTATCCGCGGCGACGGTATGAGTGCGTTCAGCGGTCGGTACGGTCCTGCGTATGGGCCCGGCGCGGCCGGCACCCGCATGAGCGCTTAGGTGCTTTGAGGCTTGGTCACCGGCTCGGCTTGTTTACGTGTAACCAGTGTCACGGTGACGCCGATGATCAGGGCGATCGTTCCAACGATCAGGCTGCCGGGCTCAGGTAGGTGGATGCCCAGCGCATTGTCGAGCGAGTAGGCGCCCGGACCCGTGAAAGCGAGCGCCACGGCGCCTCCGATGATCGCCAGGTTGAACTCGTATCCGCCTTTGCTCAGCCAAAAGCCCTTGCTCAGGTGAACCGTGGCGATGGCCACCGACATTGCGCCGACCAGCGCCAGGCTGCCGAGAGGCGAAAGCAATCCGAGCGCAAGCAGGAGACCACCACCGAACTCAGCTAGCGCGGCGACCCAGGCCCAGGGTTGGGCCGGCCGGATGCGAAGCCTCTGCACCGACAGGGTCCAGTTGGACATTCCGGGTCCAGCCCACCAGCCGAACAGCTTCTGCGCGCCGTGAGCCGCGACGATCAAGCCGATCACCAGTCGAAGAATCAAGAGTCCGAATGAAATGGACATCGCTTTTAGCTACCTCCCCTAGAGCTCTGGAATTCCTTTACCCAGGCCCGAGCGCCCCCAAAACACCAACGATGGGACGCGATAACGCCTCGATCTGGCCGCGGATAGACTCACCCTCGGAGGGCCTGTAGCTCAGTGGCAGAGCGGCCGACTCATAATCGGCTGGTCGTTGGTTCGATCCCAACCGGGCCCACCAAATTTCAGATTTCTCAATCGGGGCAAGTGTCCCCGGACGCCGGTGCTCCGGCATACGACGGATAATCCCCCTTCGTGACCCAGTGGTTGATCGGCCTTGTCTCCTCGTGGGGACTGGTCGCCATCTTCGTCACCATGACCGGCGAAAGCGCGGGAATTCCGATCTCGAGCGAGATCGTGGTTCCGCTCGGAGGGGCGCTCGCGTCCCAGGGCAAGCTCAGCTTCATCCTGGTGGTGGTGGTGGCAAGCGTCGCGAACCTCGCCGGCTCTCTGATCGCCTTCTACCTGACGCGCCGTTACGGCGAACGCGTCGTGCTCAGTCGCGCCGGTCGATGGATGGGACTGAGCCGGGGCCACCTCCGGCTCGCGAATCGGTTCTTCGATCGCTTTGGGCTCTGGGCGGTGTTTGTCGGCCGGTTGCTGCCGATCGTCCGCACCTACATCTCATTTCCGGCAGGAGTTTCCAGGCTTGGTTACCGCTGGTTCACCATCGCCACGCTGGCGGGGGCCATACCGTGGAACTTCGCTCTCGCGTACGCCGGATTCAAGCTTGGTCAGCACTATCAGGTGGTCGCCGCCACCATGACTCCTTTCGTCATACCGATCGCTATCGGGGTGGTGATCCTGCTGGGCGTGGCCTGGTGGTTCGGCCGCAAGCTCGGAGAGGACGAGGAAGACGCGTTCCGGGAGAAGGCCGCCAAAAAGCGCTAGAGGCCCGGTTAATCCGGCGAGATCCTGGCGATCGGCTGGCCGGGCTTCACCGGCTCACCGACCTTGAGTAACAGCTGCTCGACCTTCCCGGAGACGGGGGATGGGATCTCAGCGTTGACCTTGTCGGTGTGCACCTCCATCAGCGTCTCTCCCTCGGCCACGTGCTCACCTTGCTTCTTGCTCCAGGCGCCGACCGTGATCTCTTCCGCGCCCTGAAGGTCCGGCATCAGGACATCCCGTAGTTCGAGTTTCACCCGCCCATTTTCCGCCTCACGCGAGGGAGACGACATCCAGCAGGTCGGCTTCCCAGTAGTCCACTCGGCCCTCGGGCATGAACAGCACCTGCTGTGGACGCAGCGCTTCCACGAACTCCGGGTCGTGGCTGACGATCACCATCGTGCCCGGCCACTCCGACAACGCGCGGGCGACGCCGGTTCGTGACGGCGGATCGAGGTTGTTGGTCGGTTCGTCGAGCAGGAGAAGGTTGTGCCGCCCGGCGACCAGCTGTGCCAAAGCGAGCTTTGTCTTCTCTCCACCAGACAATGTTCCGGCATCCTGACGCGCGATATCGCCGCTCAGGCTGAAGCTGCCGAGCAGCGACCGCAGCACGCGCTCATCCTCGTCCGACTGCTCCCGCATGTGCGCCAGCACAGGCACACCGGCGCGAATCCCTTCGTGCTCCTGCGCGTAGTAGCCGAGCGAAACTCCGTGCCCCAGCTTGACGCTGCCCTGGTTCGGCTCGGTTTGTCCCGCGAGGATGCGAAGCAGGCTCGTCTTGCCTGCTCCGTTCAGCCCCATGATCAGGAGCCGCTGTCCGCGTTCGACCTCGAACGACACATCGCGAAACACCACGGGCCCGCCATAACCCTTGCTGAGGCCGGTCACCGTCAACACCACCCGGCCGCTGTGCGGCGGCTCGGGGAAGCGAACCTTCATCGCCTTGCGCTCGCGTTGCGGCGCGGACACTTTGTCCGCCTTCAAGCGATCCACCCGCTTGAAGATCGACTTGGCGGTCTTGGCTCGTTTTGCCGTCTGGCGCCGCATCACCTCGGCCAGAACGCTCAGACGCTTGATCTCCGTCTCCTGCGTCTGCGCCAGCGAGGTCAATCGCTTCTCCTCGAGCTGCCTCGCCTTCTGGTACTGCGAGTACGTGCCGCGGTATTCGCGCATGCGGCCGGAGTCCAGGTGCAGCACGCGGGTGATCGACGTGTCCAGGAGGCTCAGGTCGTGGCTGACGACGATGACCGCGCCGCGGTAGTCGCGCAGGAAATCCATCAGCCATGACTTGGCGTCGCTGTCGAGATGGTTGGTCGGCTCGTCGAGGAGCAGCAATTCGGCGTCCCCGAACAGCACGCGGGCCAGCTCGACTCGCCGGCGCTCGCCGCCCGAAAGCACGCTGAGGGGGGGGTCCAGGCGATCAGGCCGCAAGCCAAGGCCGGTCCCGATACGTCTGGCGTCAGACTCCGACGAGTAGCCCCCGTCGAGCCGGTATCGCTCCTCGGCCTCGGAGAACCGTTCGACGATCTCGGGCGAATGATCGTGCTCGAGCTTGGCGTGCAGCTCGGCAAGGCGAGCCGCGGCGCCGTCGAGGCCGCGCCCGGACAGGATGTGGGTAAGCGCGGTCTGGGACGCCTCGCCCCGCGGGCGGGGATTCTGAGGCACGTAGCCGAGCGTCCCCCGGCGCAGGACGAGGCCGGCGGCCGGGTCGTCTTCGCCGGCCAGGACCTTGAGCAGGCTCGTCTTGCCGGCACCGTTGCGGCCGACCAACCCCACCTTGTCTCCTGGCGCCACAATGAAGCTCGCGTCGGAGAGCACCCGGCGCGCGCCGACGTCGATGGCGAGATTCCTGACCTGAAGCACGCTGGCAGATGTTACGTGCCGCGACTTCCAGCGTTTGGTCAGGCAGCTCGTATCTCCAACAAAACAGGAGGCCGTCGAATGAAAAGAGTCGTCGTCATCATCGCCATCCTCGTGGCGGCAGCCGCATGCGGCGGCACCGTCGGAGAGGGAACCTCGCGGGCATACAGCGGGCCGCAGCAGTCGAACGGTTCAGCAGTAGGCGCACCGACCAAGATCAGCGGACAGCCCGGCGGCGGCGCGGGTAACTCCGGCAACCCGTCCAACCCGTCCAACCCGTCGAGCACCGACAGCCTCGTGCCCCCGCTGGCTGGGCCTCCGGTCATCCGTCAGGCGCAGCTGGGCATCACGGTGAGCTCGGGGGCTTTCGACTCCAAGCTCAGCGAGCTGCGAAGCATCGTCGAGGTCGCTGGTGGGTACATCGCCGGCACCGACGCCCAGGTTCCGCCGAGCGACAGCCAGATCCGAACCGGCGTCATCAACTTCATGGTCCCGGCGGCCAATTTCGACAGCGTCCTTGACCAGCTGGCAACGGTCGGAAAGCTCCAGAACGAGCACATCACCGGCCTCGAGGTGGGCAGCCAGTACGTCGACCTGCGAGCTCGACTCGCGAATGCAGAAGCGCAGCGCAACGCGATGCTGACGCTGCTGACGCAAGCGAAGACGATCTCGGACATCATCGCGGTGCAGAACCAGATCGGCCAGATCACCGTCCAGATCGAGCAGCTGAAGGGTCAGATCAAGTACCTGGACGACAACACCTCGTACAGCTCTGTGAGCGTCAAGCTGACAGAAGCAGCGGCACCCGCCCAGGCCGCCTCGAGCGACAGCTGGGGCTTTGCGACCGCCCTGAGCAACGCCGGGCACAACTTCGTGACGACCATCAACTACGCGATCACGGCGCTGGGCGCTGTGGGCCCGTTCCTCGTCCTGCTGGGGCTTGGATACGTCCTGTGGCGGCGGCGCAGCTCGCTGCTTCCACGACGCGCGTAAACACGCACACATATGAAGGAGGGCCGGGACATCCCGGCCCTCCTTCGCGTTTCGATCGTTAGCGGGGCTGAAATCCACGGCTGCTCCCGTAACCTGCAGTGGTAATGCCGAGAGCGTGAGCACCGGTCGCCCACCTGACGAGCAAGCGGTCGAATCGGATGAGACAGGGGATGTGCTCCAGCTCCCGATGGAGCCGCGCGCCACGGACATCGCGCTGGGCGAGCTCGAGCTGGTGTACGCCTTCATCTACGCCCGGGTCGGCAACCGCGCCGACGCCGAGGACCTGACACAGCTGGTTGCGATGAAGGCCATCCCACGGCTGCGTCAGGGAGCTCCGGCGAGCGCCATCCGCGGCTACTTGTTCGCCACCGCCCGCTCCGTGCTCGGAGGCTTCTGGAGCACCCGGCTCGGCCTGTCCGAAGTCGAGCTTCACGAAGACCTCGCGCTGGCCGTGCCCCAGGCGCCGCCTTCCGAGGAACGGGCCGACACCGTCCAGCGAATCCTGGCTCAGCTGTCAGACAACTACCGCCGCGTGCTCGAGCTCCGTTTCCTGCACGGGTATTCACTCAAGGAAGTGGCGGCGGAGATGAACTCGACTGTCGGAGCCGTCAAGGTGATGCAGCTTCGCGCCCTCCGAGCCGCCGCCAAGGTCAAGGACGTAACGTGAACAAGCCCGAGAACCGCGTCGACAAGATAGTTTCCGACCTCCTGCGGGGCCGCCGCCTGCGGCTGCGTGGCGGAGACGCCGAAGAGAAGGCGGCGATCACCGCCGCCGCCCGGCTGGTCGCCGCTCGCCAGGGTCCCCCGCGCATGAACCCGGCTTTCCGGAAGCGTCTGGAGGCCGCCATCGAATCCGCCCCCAGGGAGCCCTGGTTGACGCGACGGGCGGCGCTTGTGGCAGGTTTGGGCCTGGCCGGCGGCGTAGTCACAGGTGGGCTGGTCGCCAGGGTCCTGGAGCCTGTCGCCCCATACAGGCCCAGTGGACACGCTCGCGTTGGGGGAGAGCCGATCAATCCGGTGCAGGGTCGGTGGGTGGACGTCGCCGCCATGGCCGAACTGATCGAGGGGCAGGGCAAACGGGTCACTGCCGGCGGCGTGGGTGCCTATCTGTTCCGGCGCGGCGACACGGTCAGCGCAGTTTCCTCGATCTGCTCGCACCTGCCGTGCGAGCTGTCGTGGAGCAGTGGCGGCGGCGTGCTCGACTGCTCCTGCCATCCCGCCTCGTTCACGCCGGAGGGCAGATCGACCAACGACACCTATCCACTGCCGGCGTTGAACCCTGTCCAGGTGAGAGTCACCGCTGCCGGGAGGGTCGAGGTGCTCGGGACCGCCTGAGATGAAGGTCAGCATGCACAGGTCCAGGCAGCTCGCGCTCGATCGGTGTCTCCAACTGCTCGAAGAGGCCCAGATGAGTGGACAGACTCGCGTCGACGGACCGCTGGGATCATCGCTGCGCCGCCACCTCGAGAGTGCCGGGATGATCGCGGAGCATCGCCTCGAGGGCCGTCGCGTGGATCGCGTCCTCGACGACATCTTCACGCTCCAGGCCCAGCTGCTCGGTCAATCGCCGGAGGACAGCCGCCACAGCACCGACTGCTGACCGATCTACTTGGGCCCCTGGCAGGGTCTCAGCTTGGCCGCGGTTATGATGTGCTGCCGTTGTGACAACTTCCTTCAGCGAGTCCCCGTCGTTCCTCCTCACTTCTGAATCCGTCACCGAAGGGCACCCAGACAAGATCTGCGACCAGGTGTCCGACGCCGTCCTGGACGGCATGCTCGCCCAGGACCCCCACGCTCGCGTCGCATGCGAGACGGCGATCACCAAGGGCCTGTGCGTGGTGATCGGCGAGGTGACCACCCATGCCGACCTGGATATCCAGCGCACGATCCGGGAGACGATCCGCGGCATCGGCTACAACAATGAGGAGATCGGCTTCGACGCCGATCACGCTCTGATCCAGGTCTACCTGAAGGAGCAGTCGCCCGACATCGCCGCCGGAGTCGACCACTCGCTCGAGGAGCGCGAAGGCAGCCTTGTCGACGATCCGTTCGAGCTTCAGGGCGCCGGCGACCAGGGCATGATGATCGGATTCGCGTGCCGCGAGACCCCAGAGCTCATGCCGCTGACCATCGCGCTGGCGCACCGCCTGGCGAAGCGGCTGGCACAGACTCGCAAGGACGGCTCGCTCCCGTTTCTGCGTCCGGACGGCAAGACCCAGGTGACCGTCGAGTATGAGCGCGGGCGTCCGAAGCGAATCGAAACCATCGTCGTCTCCTCCCATCACGCCGCGTCGGTGACTCAGAAGGAGCTCTCTGAGGGCGTGCGTGCCCTGGTCATCGACCCGATCCTCAAGGACATGATCGTCGACAACAAGACCAAGATCCTGGTCAACCCGAGCGGCCACTTCCTCCTTGGCGGCCCTGCGGCGGACGCCGGCCTGACCGGCCGCAAGATCATCGTCGACACGTACGGCGGCATCGCGCGCCACGGTGGCGGCGCTTTCAGCGGAAAGGATCCGAGCAAGGTGGACCGCTCCGCCGCCTATGCGGCGCGGCACGTGGCCAAGAACCTGGTGGCAGCCGGACTGGCCGACCGGTGCGAGGTGCAGGTGTCCTACGCCATCGGCCGGGCGCACCCCACCTCCATCGCGGTTGAGACGTTCGGCACCGGCACTGTCTCGGAGGCGGAGCTGCTCGAGCTGGTCCGGCGGCATTTCGACCTCCGCCCCGGGGCGATCATCGCGAATATGAACCTTCTGCGCCCGATCTACCGGCCGACCGCAGCCTACGGTCACTTCGGCCGCGATGACCTGGGAGTGCCCTGGGAGCTGACAGATCGCGTCGAGGCTCTGCGGGCCGACGCGCCTGTCGCGACCAGAACGGCGAGTTAGCGCGAACCCGACCTGGCAGTGACTGAACCCACCACCCGTCTGCGTGTTCACGACACGATGACGGAGCGGAAGGTTCGCATCGCGCCCCGGACCAAAGGCGAAGGTCGAAAGCCACTCACGTTGTACGTCTGTGGCGTAACGCCATACGACTCCGGACACATGGGCCACGCCTTCACGTTCTCGATGTTCGACGTGCTTGTTCGGTTCGTCGAGTCGGGCGGCCTTCGAGTGCGATACGTGCAGAACGTTACGGACATCGACGACCCGCTTTTCGAGCGCGCGCGTCGCGACAACGTCGACTGGCGAGTCCTCGCGGACCGCGAAACGAGCGTTCACATCCGTGACATGACTGTGCTCGGGTGGCGGCCGCCCGACGCGATGCCGCGAGTGTCGGACGAGATCGCGCGTATCAAGACCGCCGCCACGAGGCTGCACTCGACGGGATACGCCTACCGAACCGACGCCCTCTATTTCGATGTGAGCCGCTATCGCGGCTACGGCCGTCTTTCGCATCTCACGCGACGAGCGATGCTGCGCAAGCTCCGCGACGAGGGCCTGCTCGGAAAGGTGGCGCCTGATGCCAAGGGCGACGCGCTCGACTTTCCGCTGTGGCGGAGCTCAGCGCCGGATGAGCCGGCGTGGCCTTCGAAGTTCGGGCCCGGGCGGCCGGGATGGCATATCGAATGCTCAGCGATGGCGATGCGGCACCTCGGCCAGCAGATCGACATTCACGGCGGTGGGCGCGACCTCGTTTTCAGTCACCACGAGTCGGAGCGCGCTCAATCCGAATCGCTGACGGGGAAGGCTCCTTTCGCGCGCGCATGGATGCACACCGGGATGGTCCGCTACGAAGGCAGAAAGATGAGCAAGTCGCTCGGCAATCTCGTCAAAGTGAGCCAGGCGCTGCAGCGAGCGCCGGCCGCAGCGGTTCGCCTGTATCTGGTCTCCCATGCGTACAAGCGGGACTGGGATTTCAACTGGCCGGGTCTGGCCAAGGCAGCGCGCCTGATAGATCGCGCTCGGGCGGTGATCAAGGATCCGGGCGGTCAGGCCTCGCCCGCGTTGATCAAAGAGTTCAACGCTGCGTTGGCGGATGACCTCGACACGCCCCGCGCGGTGCGGGCGCTGCGCGCGGCGATCCGTCAAAAAGACGCCGCAGCCGTGCGGTGGATGCTGAGCATCCTGGTCGGCACCGCGTCCTTGACCTAGCCGCGCTTTACCCCACGAACTCTGAGGCTGCGCCATGAGTTCGCGGGGACCCTTTTTAATGCGCGCGCTCGGCTCTAGCCGACTTCGAGAGGAGCGCCGCAGTTCGGGCACTCCATGCCGGCGTCGACCTGGACCATCGTTTCGCAAATCGGACACAGGACGTCCGATTTGGTGGGCGCATCCTCCTCAGCTTCCGCCATCATCTCCGCCGGCACCTCGCCCAGGTCGAAGGCAGGCGCGCCGCAGTTGAGGCAGACATAGCCGGGCTGAGCTATCTGATGGCCCGCATATGCGCCGTTCGCCTCGAGGTCGACCTCGGCGAAGAGGGCGCGAAAGAGGCGGCCTCCGCAGCGCCTCGAGCAGGCAAGCAACATGGCTTCAAGGGTACGGGGTGAGTGAAAGCAAGCTGGCGGGCAGCGCGAAAAAGGACTGGGAAGGGGAGGCGAGAGGACGCCTGGGTGGGCGGTGTGGCGCGCTCGCCGAAATAGTTCGTTTTGAGATCGAAATTAGGCGTGTAAAGTGTTGCCTCCCCGAACAGAGGTTTGGTAGGCTTAGAGCATGTTGGGGGAAGGGGGCACACCCCTCTCAAAACTGAAAGCGGCGATCCGTGAGTTTCAGGCTCGCGAAGATCGACCGGTGGATAACGCAGAGCTTCGACAGCTCATCGACGCACTCGAATGTGAGTTCTCGATGAACGCTCGAAACTCCCAGAGGAGCGGCGAGCATCTGATCAGCGGCGCCAGCTCTGCAGCAACCTGGATCAGCCGGACTTGCAACATGTCGGTGACTGCCGCGGCCGACCGGCTGCGGGTGGGTGAGCAGCTGGAAGAGCTGCCCAAGGTCGTCGCGGCGCTGAGCTCGGGCGAGATCGGCTACCAATCAGCGTCCTTGCTCTGTCATCTGCGCGAGTGGCTCGGTGACAAGCGAGAGCTCTTCGACGAGGAAGAGATGCTCGGTTACGCTCGCGACTACTCGGTTTTCAGCTTGCGCAAGCTTTGTACCGCTGCCAAGCATGCCGCTGACCCCGACCGCTTCTTCGAAGAGGCGGAGGCTGACTACAAGCGCCGCGGTCTGCACATCAGCGTGATGCCGAACGGGATGTACGCCGTCGACGGCACTGTCGACCCCGAGTGTGGTGCTGCCTGGAAGACGGCGCTGGAACCTCTGGCCAAGCGGCGAGGGCCTGAGGACGATCGGTCGCGTTCGCAGCGGATGCACGACGCCCACGCCGAGCTGGTTCATCACGCGATGGACCAGGGCACGCTGCCCAGGCGCAACGGGGTCCGGCCTCACATCACGGTGACGACCACGCTCGAAGCGCTCAAAGGCGAAGTTGGGGTGCCGCCGTCTGACCTCGAGTTCGGGCTGCCGATCTCGAGCAAGACGATGGAGCGCCTCGCGTGCGACTGCACGATCTCCCGCGTGCTGCTGGCCGACTCGATGGTGATGGACGTCGGGCGGGCGACGCGAGTGACCTCGGCGCCAAGGCGCCGGGCGCTCAAAGCGAGAGACAAAGGATGCCGGTTCCCCGGCTGCGACCGGCCGGCCAACTGGACGAGTGCGCATCACATCATCTTCTGGGCCAGAGGCGGTCCCAACAAGATCGCGAATGAAGTTCTGCTTTGCCACTACCACCACGGGGCTGTTGCCGAACTCGGTCTAATCGCAGAAAATATGGCGAACCTTCCTGTTGCCGTCCACGTCCTAGTCGGAGGGGTTGCCCATGATGGGCCAGAAAGCGGTCGAGCCGAAGCTCTACCTGAGCTTTTCGCTCGACGCCGCCGTTCCAGCAAATCACCTTGTGCGAAGGCTCGCTGCCGCCGTCAATTTCAGCTTCGTTCGCGGCCTTGTCAGTCGCCACTACAGCCGTACCGGTCAGCCCTCGGTGGATCCGGTGGTGCTTTTCAAGCTGTGGCTGCTCGGCTATCTGTTCGACATCACCAGCGAGCGTCGGTTGTGTGAGGAGGCGGGCCTCAATCTCGCTTGGCGCTGGTTCCTCGGCTACGAGCTTGACGAGCCAATCCCTGACCACAGCGTGCTGAGCAAAGCGCGCACGCGCTTTGGGACGGAGGTCTATGAGCAGTTTTTCGTTCGAATCGTGCAGCTCTGCGAGAAGGCTGGTTTGGTCCAGGGCGATGTGCTCTTCGTCGATTCGACCCTCACCCAGGCGAACGCGTCTACTCAGGGGCTTCGCTCACGCAGCCTGCTTCAGCAGCTGCCGAGTGCGCCTGAATTCGTAAAGGAGCTCTGGGTGGCCAACGATGATGGCGCGCCCAAGACAGAAGTATTCGAGAAGCCGAAGTCCCATCGGAGCGGTGTCAATCACATCGCGGTTAGCCCGGTCGACCCCGACGCTCAGATGTTCAGCAAGCTGGGTAAAACGCCGCTGCTCAGCCACAAGACGCATTTCGTGGTTGACAACGGCAAGGCCAACATCATCACTGCGGTTGCGGTCACCGGTTCCTGTGAGTCAGATGGCCGGCCGGTCGGCAAGCTTCTTGACAAACACCGCCAGGCGCTGGGCAGACCAGCCCGGGAGCTGGTCGCAGACCGCGGCTACGGAAGCGAGGCAGCCGTGTTGGAGTGCATCGAGCGAGATGTGACTCCATTTCTGGGACGGCGAACGACGACCAATACTCTCGGCGGACTCAGCCGAAGTGAATTCACCTATCTCCCTGAGCGTGACCTCTACCTCTGCCCGGCGGGGAAAGAACTCCACCGCTTCCGGTTCAAACGGGGACCCATTGGTGCCCAGTACCGACCGAAAGCTGGTACCTGTCGAGGCTGTCCGCTTCGGAGCCAATGTGTCTCGGGTAGCGGCGACCGCGTGATTCGGCGCTCGGACCACGCCGACGTGCTCGAGGAACTCGAGGTACGGCTACTGAGTTCGCGTGGTCGCAAACTCATGCGTCGCCGGCGAATCGTCAGCGAGCGCATCAATGCCGACGCCAAGGACAAACACGGGATGGCGCGTGCTCAGTTCCGAGGTCGTGGAAAGATGCAGATCCAGGCCTTGCTGACTGCTGCGGTTATCAATCTCAAGCAGCTGGCCGCTCGGTCGCCGCAACCGCAGAGCGGAACGGCGGCCCTTGCCATCGCGAAAACGACCTCATCGACCCTTTCATGCTGTTCTCGTGGGCTCGCTGCTGCGATTCGAGCCGCGACAGTGCTCCTACGCCAGGATGGCGAGCGAAAGCCCGGGTTTTGGCTACTGGCCTACTGAATCCAGCCCATCGAAGCCATTCGGCAACAGGCCCCCACAGGTTCGTCCATGAGGGCGGATGGCAGGTGGTCAAAGCCGGGCGGGAATTCCGATTCCTTCCACCTGAACGGGTGGTGATGAGAAAGGCGCGCGGGCCGGGGATGCGCTGGGCGGCCTGACCCACCTCTAGGCGATCCGTCTGCGCAGGGTCGTCGCGCCCGCGACCAGGACGAGGATGACAAACCCCAGCACGACGCCCACGTCGAGCTGCAGCGAGCTCCAGGTCAGGTCTGCGCCCTTGACCATCACGTCGCGCAGGCCGTTGACCGCGTAGGTGAGAGGCAGCACGTTGGAAAGCAGCTGCAGCGGCTTCGGCTCGGTGGAGACGGGGAAGAGGATCCCGGAGAGCAGCAGCTGCGGGACGATCACGAGTGGAATGAACTGCACAGCCTGGAACTCGGTGCGCGCGAACATGCTGAGGAAGATGCCGAGGTTGACGGCGGCGATGGCCATCAGCGCTTCGATACCGAAGATGAGCGCGACGTTGCCTGCGTTGTGGACCTTGAGCACCGCCAGCGAGAAGACGAGCACCTCTGCCGACTGGATCAGCGCCAGCACCGTGAAACCGAGCATGTAGCCGACTACGATCTCGCCCCGTCTCAGGGGGCTCGCCATTAGCCGTTCTAAAGTGCCCTGGGTCCGCTCGTTCAGGAAAGAAACGATCGTGACCACGAACACCAGGAAGAAAACGATGATGCCGATGAATGCGGCGCCGAAGTAGTCGAGGGTGTCGAAACCAGGGCCGCCGTAGAGATACACGACCTTGGGCTGGACGCTCAGCGAGCGGCCCGGCGCCTGCGCGATTGCCGATATCAACGCATGCTGCAGAGCCTGGAGGACCGGCCCCGCGGTCCCCGGTTGAGAACCTTCGATATGGACCTCTGGAGCAATGAGGCCTTGCTGGGCTCGGGTGCTGAAGTCGGCGGGAAAGACGATGTACGCGACAAGCGTGCCGTCTTTCAGCTTGGCATCGCCGTCCGCGGCTTGGATCGAGCTCGTCGTGATCTTGCTCGAGCTTGCCAGCGCGCTCGCCACCGTTGCGCCCATCGGGCCCTGGTCCTCGTTGGCGATCCCCACCGCGGGCGAAGATGACGAACCGCGAATCAGGTAGCCGAGCAGGCCGAGGATGACGATGGGGGCGACGAACAAGAGCGCAAGGGTTCTGCGGTCGCGGCGAAACCCCTGCAATAGCCGCCTCGTGATGGCCTGGATCCGGTGCCCGCTCATTCGGATGTCTCGTCGGGTGTTTTGCCCGCCAGCCGCAGGAATGCTTCCTCGAGGTTGGGCGTGCCCGCCTGTGCGCGCACCTCGTCAGGACTCCCCTCGGCAAGGAGCCTTCCGTACTGGACCAGGCCCAGGCGCTGGCATCGCTCGGCCTCGTCCATCACGTGGCTCGACACGATGATGGTGGTGCCGGCGGCCGCCATCCTGCGAAATTCCTCCCAGAACTGGACGCGCAGCTGGGGATCGACGCCGACCGTCGGTTCGTCGAGCAGAAGAAGCTGCGGCTTGTGCACGAGCGCACACGCAAGAGAGCACCGCTGGCGCATGCCGCCGCTCAGTGTCGCCACGACTGACTTCTTCCGCTGGTCGAGCTCGACGAGCTTGAGTGCTTCGTCGACTCCGCCTTCCGCGCCGTTGATCGCCGCAAAGAACTGCACGTTCTCCTCGACGGAAAGGCCTGGGTAAAGCGCAGCCTGCTGAGTCATGTAGCCAATCTGCCGGAGGAGGTCAACGTTTGGAATGCGCTTGCCAAGCACGGTGACCGTGCCGCCGTTTGGCGCCACCAAGCCGACGATCGCTCGGATAAGGGTCGTCTTGCCGGCGCCGTTCGGCCCGAGCAGGCCGTAGATCTCGCCCTTCCTGACTCGGAGGGTCACACCGTCGAGCGCTTTGACCGCGCCAAAAGATTTGGAGACGTTCTCCACGTCGACAGCGAAGGACTCACTCACGATCTCCCTCCTTGGGCGTCATCGCCCGCAGCCAGTTTTCGGCCAGCTCGGTAACCGCTTGCTCCCCATCGATGTGGAGGCCCAGCATTCCCTCGGCGAGGGGTCGGGTGAGGAGATGGAACATGATCGGACCGACAAACGACTGCAGCGCCAATATCGGGTGCATCTGCCGCAGGTGACCATCGCGCATGTGCTCCATGACGTAGATGGCGAAGGAACCGACCACACTTCGCAGCGCGTCATGAGCTGCCTCAGTCGCATCCGGTGCAAGTGAGCTGATCTCAAAGAAGATCGCTCGCAGAATGCCGACCCGGCTTTCGCCGTTGCCGTAGAACGTGCGATAGACGGTCCGGGCTATCTCCGGCATCAGGACCTCGGGCGGCTCGTCGCGCCTAGTACTGAGCAGGTGATTCACCGGATCCAGCGGCGAGTACGCGTGGACCAGGCTGGTGAACAGCGCCGGCTTTCCGGGGAACAGGCGGTACAGCGTGGCGCGCGAGACCTCAGCCTGCGTCGCCAGGTCGTCCATCGAGAGAGCGTTGAGGCCGTGCGCGCCCACGAGCTTGAGGGCCACATCGAGGATGCGCTCGCGAGCGCCAGGCTCGGCCGGAAGGTCGAGTGCCTCCAGTAGCGCTTCGCGCGTTTCGAAAGCGCGATAGAAGGTCGCTCGCGAAACGCCTGCCGCCGCGGCGAGCTGGGCCACCGTCGGGCTACCTCCCTTGGTGAGCAGGTCTCGGGCTGTGCCGAGAATCCTTTCCCTGGTCGCGACCAACCTGTTACGAGACTAGATTAGACGTCCAGTCTTGTCAAGTGTCGGATCGATCAGATTCTCTGGCCGGCCGCGATCAAGCTGCGAACGCCCGCGATCTGAGCTGCCCACCTCTTCCAGCCGAATCGTTCGGCGAGCCCGGCCGATTCATCGCAGAGGACCTTGGCTTCATTGAGCCGGCCCAAGCCGGCCAGGAACTGGGCCAGATCCAGGGCGGCCGGGCAGCGGAGGTTGTAGTACTCGCTGCCGGCGATGACCTGAAGACCCCGCCGCAGCGCGGTCTCAGCTTCGGCGTTTCGGCCCTGGGCAGCCCGAATGAGGCCGAGGCTGGTGTGGACTTCCGAGATTGCGGTGATGTCGCCTTCGCGAAGCGAGACCAGAGCGCGTTCGATGAATTTGTCTGCGAGTTCGAGATCGCCCAAGACGAGCGCTGCCAACCCGCGGAGTCCGAGCAGCTCGCTGCGATTCCAGCGCTCTCCGCTCGTTTCGCTCAGCTCGAGCGCCTGATCGATCGCTTGTGCGGCTTCAGCAAACCGTCCGGCAGAAATCAACGTGTAGCCCACAAATCGAAGCGCGCCGATGTGCTGCTGGACGGCTCCTGCCTCCCGGGCGGCAGTTTCGTATTGGCGGAAGTAGTTTTCTGCCGCTGCGAGATCGCCTGGGTTCAAGAAGGTGGCGCCACGGTCGCACATCAGACGGGTCGTGATACCTCTGAAGCCGTGTTTGGTGGCAAGGGCGTCGGCATCTACGAGGTGCCTCTCTGCGATGTGGGCGTTTCCCCGCATCGTTTCGACATTCACCAGCCGCTCGGTGATCGCCGCCTCGCGAGCGACGTCTCCAATCGCCCGTGCTTGCTCGATCAATCGCTCGTTGATCTCGACGAACTCGGTCAGGTGGCCGCTCGCATACTGGACGTTGCTCTGGACGTGACGGGCCTCGATCTCGCCGGGCAAGTCACTTGCTCTGCGGCAGGCGTCGACGGCCGCCTCGAAGACTCGACTGAAATCCTCCATCGAGCCTTCGCCGGTCCAGTTGTAGATCCACGCCTCCGCGAGGCGCGCGGTGGCGACCAGCGGCAACAAACCAGCTTCATCGGCCAGCGACGCCGCCTCAGCCGCGGCTTGACCGGCGGCGCCGTAGTCGCCTTTGATCACCAGCAGCTGAGCTTCGAGCAATCGGACTCGAGCCCTGGTTTCGAGGCCGCCGCCATCTGGCAGCACGGCCAGCGCCGATCGAATTACGGTGAGGGCTGAGTCCACAACGCGGACTTCGTGGCGTGTGCGCGCCCGATCGCCCATGGCCAGTGCCCACTCCACCGCTCGCAGCGCACGATTCGAAAGAACATCACCTTGCACACCGACCTCGTTCGACAGGGTGAAAGCTCTTTCGGCGTGGTGGGCGAGGATCTCGGTGAGCTGCGCTGCGTCACCCGCCTGACGCTCCAGCACGGTGCCGAATCGATCGTGAAGTGCTGCGCGTTCTGATTTCGGGAGCGAGCCGTAAGCCGCATCGCAGATGAGGAGGTGGCGAAAGGCAAGCTCGTCGTCGCCGCCGTCATCGCCGATCAACAATCCCTTCCGGCGCAGCGATTCGATTGTGTCATCCAACTCGTTGCCACCGGTCATTTCTTGCAATTGCCCGAGCTGAAATCGCTGTCCAATGATGCTCGCAGCCTGCAGCGCGTTCTTTTCCGAATCCGGCAGGCCATCGAGTCGAGCCGCAAGGACGGCGTTGATGCTCTGAGGCACGCGGATCTGGTCGATCGCACCGGTCGCGCGCCAGCTCATCCCCTCGTGGACCAGATGCCCTTCATCGATGAGCATGTGGATGAACTCTTCGCAGAAAAGCGGTGTGCCAGCAGAGCGTTCGATGATCTGGGCGCGCAAGTCGGAGGGCAGGGCCTCGATCTCGAGGAGCCGGGAGATGAGAGTTCCTGTGTCATGCGGGCTCAGCGGATCGAGCGTGATGGTGGTGGCGTTTGGTTTGCCGGAGCTCCAGTCGCGCCGATGCTCGAGAAATTCGGGGCGGGCGATGCAGATGATGAGCATCGGGGCTGCGGCGACGCGCTCGACGAGCTGGTCGATCGTGGCCAAGACAGGCGGCTCCGCCCACTGAAGGTCGTCCACCACCACGATCAGCGGTGCTGCTTTTGCGAGCGCTTCGAGGTAGCGCCGGATGCCCCAGGCCAGCTCGCGCTCGACACGTTCGGGAGGAGTGTCGGGCATCACCGACTCGGGAGTCTCGAATCCCAGCATCACCGAAAGGCGCGCCCTGATGGCCGGCCGCTGCGGGTCGTCGCGCAGCAGCTCGCCGAGCCACCGATCCAGTTTCTGGATGGCCACGTCGCGCTCGTCCGACAGCGTGATTCCGGTGTCCTGGCGAAGGATTTCGATGAGCGGCCAGTATGTTATGCCTCGTCCGTAGGGTAGGCATCGGCCCCGCACCACACGTGCACCGGAGTTCGCCAACGCCGAGATTGCCTCGCTGACCAGGCGCGACTTTCCGACTCCAGCCGAACCCACCAGCGTGAAGAGGTGCGGCCTTCGATCTTCGGCGGTGCGAGCAAACGTGTCGAGCAGCAGGCGCAGCTCGCGGTCGCGTCCGACGAGCGCCGAATGCAGGCCGGGCACTCCGCGCGCTTGTTCCGGCACCTGTGTACGTGGCTGCACCGCACGAAATGCCACGAGCGGCGCCGGCTTGCCTTTTGCGGCGACCGGTTCGTGCGGCTCGTACTCGCTCACCTTGCGAGTGAGCTGCTCTGTCAGTGGGCCGACGATCACCTCACCCGGCTCAGCGCCCTGCTGAAGCCGGGCGGCGACGTTCACCGCGTCGCCACTGACCATGAACTGGCGGTCTTCCCTAGCCGCGGTCACCGCCTCGCCGGTGTTGACTCCGACGCGCACAGCGATCTCCGTCGCTCCGTCGCGGATCTCAAGAGCGGCCCGTACCGCCCGCTCCGCGTCGTCGTCATGAACGGTGGGGATGCCGAACACGACCATGGCCGAGTCACCGGCGAACTTTTCGACAGTGCCTCCGTAGGCTTCCGCCACCTCAGCGATGCGCTGGAAGTAGCGCGCCATCGTCCCGCGGATGACTTCGGGGTCGCTCTGCTCGGCGAGCGCGGTGGAGCCCACCACGTCGGCGAACAGGATCGTGACGACCTTACGCTGCTCGCGCACGGTCCGATGCTAACCTCGGGATCAAGCTCCTGACCATCCGGTCACGCGATCGAGGTGGAACGCGACGACAGGGCCGGCCGGGCGCTCGCGTCGGTGCTGCTCGTATTTGTTCGCGAGGAGCCCGATAGCGCGTTCGGCCTCCGCGCTGTCGGTGATCACTCGGGCCGTACCGTCGGCACGAACCCACCAGAGCATGGTCCAGTCGTCCTCGTAGTGATCCGCGAGAACCGAGACCGCGGGATTGGCCGCGATGTTCTTCAATCGCTTGAGGTTCGTCGTCGTTTTTGGTTTGGCGTCGACTGCGAAGTAAAGGGTCTCTGCATCGATGGCAAAAACAATCGGCACGATGTGAGGCAGGCCCTCCTTAGTTACCGTCGCCAGGCGAGCTACGGCCGAGCTGGAAAGGCGCCGCATGGCTTCTGCGGGTTCCACGCTGTCAAGTGTGGACGCTGCCCCATTTCGGATTATCGTTGAGCGGTGCAAAGGCTTCGCACGTACACGGTCGAGGAGGCGAACAACGAGCTGCCTCGCGTACAGAGAATCGTCGCGCAGATCGCGGAGCTTTCGGCTCTATTGCCTGAGCTAGAGGACCAGGCTCGCATCGCGGAGTACGAATCCAAGCGGCCGGTGGCCGGCACCGACGATCGCGAGCGCTATCAGCAGTCGCGCGATGCGGTCAGCGGCGCAGAGCTCGAGCTGCTCAAAGCGGTCGCGAGCTTGAACGGCATGGGCATCCAGCTCAAAGGCCCGCTCGAAGGACTGATCGATTTTCCCTCCTACCGCGACGGCGAGCTCGTCGAGCTGTGCTGGAAGTTGGGCGAGGAGCGAGTCGAGCACTGGCACCACGTCGGCGAAGGCTTCGCCGGCCGAAAAAAGCTTTAGAGGCGCGGCCTGAAAGCCCTCGACGGATCTTCGGCGCCCATGCGGCCCATCTCCGGGTTCAGCTCCTGCGCTGCTCGCTTACGAATACACGATGCGCTCGCTGCGCTGCTCGTCGCTTCACCCGGATCTGAGCCACCTGGATCGCCGAATCTCTCGCCGAGGGTTTCGGCCGCGCCTCTAAGCCTCCGTCACCTTCTTCCCAACAGATCCCTTCACGGCTTCGAATACCGACTTTGCGACGCCCGCCGCATCCAACCCATGCTCCTTGAGGATGTCCGAAGCTCTGCCCTGTGGCAGGAACTGATCGGGTAGCGCAAGAGTCCGCACTCGCCCGGCCAGCCCGTGCGGAGCCAGCGCTTCGAGCACCGCGCCGCCAAAGCCTCCGGTGCCGACGTTGTCCTCGACCGTCATGACCACCCGATGCCTGCGCGCCCATTCGGTGATGCGAGGGTCGACTGGCTTAACCCATCGGGCATTGACGACGGCGCAGGAGACGCCTTGCATGTCCAGCCGCTCGGCCGCCTCCTTGGCGACCTCCACCATGCGGCCCACCGCGAAGATGACCGCGTCGTCACCCTTGCGCAGCTCCTCCCAACGGCCGACCGGTAGAGGCTCCACCGGCAAATCCGGCGTCGCCGGCACCGGGCCCTTGGGGTAGCGGATCGCGACGGGGCCGTCAAGTGCGAGGGCAGTCTCCAGGAGTGCGCACAGCTCCGTCGCGTCAGCGGGCGCGGCGATCTTCAAGTTGGGGATGAGCCGCAGGAAGGACAGATCGAAGATTCCATGGTGTGAAGAGCCGTCCGGACCTGTCACGCCGGCGCGGTCGATCACGAAAACCACCGGCAGCTTGTGCATCGCGACGTCCATCAGCGTCTGATCGAATGCGCGGGCGAGAAAAGTCGAGTAGATGCAGACCACCGGATGCATGCCGGCCATCGCGAGCCCCGCTGCGAATGTGACCGCATGCTGCTCGCAGATGCCGACATCGAAGAACCGATCGGGGAATTCTTTCGCGAAGTTCAGAAGACCGGTTGACGAAGCCATCGCCGCGGTGATCGCGCAAACCTCTGGACGTCTCGCCGCTGCAGTCATCAGAGCTTCACCGAAGACGTCCGTGTAGCTGACCTCGGTCGAGCGCGGACGGCCCGTCAACGGATCGAACGCCGACACGCCGTGCAGCTTGTCGACCTCATCCTCAACGGCAGGACCGTAGCCGTGGCCTTTCTCGGTGACCACGTGAACGACGACCGGCTCGCGAAGCTTCTTCGCGCGCGACAGCATCACCTCGAGTGCTGCCTCATCGTGGCCATCGACGAGTCCTGCGTACTTGATGCCGAGGCTCTCGAAGATCGTCGACGGCTGAAGGAGCTGCTTCAAACCTTCCTTGACGCGATACGCGGCCTGGTCGGCGGTCGAGCCGACGAGCGGAAGGTCGCGGAGCAATCGCGAGATGTCGTCTTTGATCCGCTCGTAACGCGGGTCGACACGGAGCTGCGACAGGTGCCGCGCAAGGCCGCCGACGGTCGGCGCATACGAGCGGCCGTTGTCATTGATCACTATCACCAGGTTCGGCGGCTGAAGGTGGGCGATCTGGTTGAGTGCCTCATACGCCATGCCGCCGGTCAGCGCGCCGTCGCCGATGATCGCGACCACGTGGCCCCCGACGCGCTTGCGCAGCCGAGCCTCGGCGATGCCCAGCGCATAGCTGAGCGACGTCGACGCGTGGCTGTTCTCCACCAGGTCATGAGCGGACTCCTTGCGCGATGGATAGCCGGACAGGCCGCCGGCCTGCCGCAGCCGCGCAAAGTCCTTCGACCTACCCGTCACGATCTTGTGGACATACGCCTGGTGACCGGTGTCCCAGACGATCGCGTCCTTCGGGCTGTCGAACACCCTGTGCAGGGCGAACGTGAGCTCAACCACACCGAGGTTCGGTGACAGGTGACCGCCGGTCTTCGAGGTCTGCTCGACGAGGAACTCACGAACTTCCTGGGCCAGCTCCGACAGATGCGTCTGGTCGAGCGCGCGAAGGTCGGCGGGCGAGTTGATGGTCTCGAGGATGCCCATCGGGTGCTCTAACGCTCCGCGCCTGACATCAGTTCCGCGAGCGCGATGCACAGCCTGGTCCCGGCTCCACTCGGGCCGCGCAGCACCGTTGTCAGCTCAGTGTTCGTGTTCCAGCTTGACGAGGCGATGTCCAGGTGCGCCCAGGGTTTTCCTCCGGCGAACTCGCCGATGAACATGCCACCCAGGATGGTTCCGGCCTCGCCGTACTCGGCGTTGCGCAGATCCGCGATCTGGCTGCGAAGAAGGACCCGGTAATCGGCGTAGATCGGCAGCCGCCACACCCGGTCTCCGGCCTCCGCCGCGGCGCGTTCGACCAGGGCCCAGAAGGTGTCGTCGTTGCTGACCGCCGCCGTCGCGGCATGCCCGATCGCGATCTTGGCCGCGCCGGTCAACGTCGCCAGGTCGAGGATGTGGGTCGCGCCGTTGCGCAGCGCGTGGGTCAGCGCGTCGGCGAGAACCAGCCGCCCTTCGGCATCGGTGTTGACGATCTCGACGGTCTTGCCGTCAGCGCTGACCTGCACGTCTCCGGGCCGCTGTGCCGACGGCCCAGGCATGTTCTCGGTCGCGGCGATGACCGCCATGACATCCAGCGGTACTTTGCGCGCGGCGATCACGTCGATGGCCGACAGCACCGCCGCGGCACCCGCCATGTCGGACTTCATCATGCTCATGCTTTCGGCCGGCTTGATCGAGATTCCGCCCGAATCGAACGTGACGCCCTTGCCCACAAGGGCCAGCGCAGGAGCTCCGCCGTCGGCATGGCCGCCCGGACGCCCGCCGCGATGGCGCAGGCGGATCAGGCGCGGAGGCTTCGCCGAGCCTGACGCAACACCGAGTAACAGGTTGTAGCCTCCGGTTCGCAGCTCGGCCGGCCCCAGCACCTCGATCTCGAGCCCGTGCCTCTGCGCGATCCGAGTCGCCTCCTCGGCCAGCGCCTCCGGCGTCAGCTCATTCGGCGGTGCGTTCTGCCATTCACGCGCGCGGTTGGTGGCCTCGCCGTTCTCCTGCGCGGCGACAACCTCGTGCTCGCGACCGAGCCCGAAGCCGGTCAGGACGAGCTCCTCGATCTCGCGTCGTTCCGGCTGCGCACCCGTCTGCCGCGAGCGCCGCTCGAAGGTGCCCATGACGCAGCCCTCGACCACTGCTTTCAATGTGTGTATGGCCAGCGGGGGGTCGGCGCGGACAAGACCGATGCGCTTGTAGCCGTAGGTGCGTGAAGCGCGAATCAGCTCGTGGTGGGCAGAGCGCAGCCGCTGGCCGTCGAGGTCGTTTATGGCTCCGACTCCATAGAGGATCACCCGTCGGGGTCCCGCCTTGCTGCCATGTACTGGCACAGGGAGGACCTCATGGATTCGGCCGCGGAACTCGGCGCTGGCGATCATCTCGGAAAGCACTCCACCGAGCGCCTTGTCCAGCTCGAGGCTGGCGCCCGACAGCCGCTGGCCGGTGGCGACCGCGACCGCAAGGGCGTCGACCGGGAGCTCGGCAGGCGGTGTTGCGACGAGGCTGATCTTCACGAAACGCTAAGCCTACCGATCAGACCAGGTGCTCCGCGACCAGCTCCAGCACGTGGGCCACGCGCAGGTCGATGCGGCGCTGGCGCGCCGCCGCCTCTATGTGCATCAGGCAGCCAGGATTGTCCGACGCGACCACCGTGCAGCCCGTCTTGGCGATGGCGTCCAGCTTCCACTGCGCAAGCCGCCCCGCGACGCGCGGCCATTCGAGGCTGAAGGTGCCGCCGAACCCGCAGCAGTTGGCGATATCCGGGATGTCGACCACCTCGTAGCCGGCAAGCTCGAGCAGGCGGCGCGGCTCGCTCTTGAGACCCAGCTGGCGCAGGCTCTGGCACGAGTCGTGGTAGGCCACCTTCAGGCTCATCCGGTTCCCGTCGACGAGTCCCGGGTTGCGGTCCAGGACGTCGAGGACGAACCGTGTGGAGTCGCGCATCCTGGAGCGCAGGTCACTCGAGGCCGGAGTGCCCCAGTCGGCGGCGTCGATCGTGAACGCGCCGAAGCACGAAGCGGAAGGCGTGACGATCAACCCCTTGGAATCTCCAAGACTCTCGGCCAGGCTCGAGTGAAGGGCGGCTCCACCCTCGAAGTCGCCGGCGTTGGCGGCGATCAGGCCGCAGCACCACTGACCCTTGGGAAAACCAACCTTGAAGCCAGCCGCCGTGGCGATCCGCTCCAGCGCCACCGCCGCCTGAGGCCGAACCCGGTCGACCATGCAGGAGGCGAAGATCGTGAGCGGCTCGCCGTCCACCTCGCTCGGAGCGACGGTGTCGCGATAGGGGACGCGAGCGAGCGTGGGCGTGCCCGGCACCAGCCCGCTGAAAGGCGCGCCTGCTCGCAGCACACGGTCGGCCAGCTCCGGGCGCTTCCACAGGCCAAGCACGGCCTTCTTGCGCAGCGACTTGCGACCTTTCTTGCGGTGCTCGAGGATCTGCCGCGGCAGTGGGATGTCGACGGGGCAGATCTCCTGGCAAGCGTTGCACTGGGTGCAGAGGGTGTTGGGCAGGTCGGCCGCCTCGAGCCCGTGGTGGAAGGGCGTGAGGACGAGCCCGATCGGGCCGTTGTAGATGTGGCCGAACTGATGGCCGCCCACGGCCATGAAGGGAGGACAGGCGTTGGAGCACGCGCCGCAGCGGATGCAGGTCAGCGCCTCGCGGAACAGGGGGTCGGCGCGCATCTCCTCGCGCCCGTTGTCGAGGATCACGCAGTGCATCTCGCGTGGACCATGGACTCCGATCGTCAGCGACTGCTCGATGTCGGCTGACCGCGACGGACCGGTGATCCAGTTCACATAGCTGGTCATCACCTGGCCTGTGCCGCTGCGGGGCAGCATTCGAAGCACCGCCACCGCGTCGTCGAGCGTGGCCACCACCTTGTCCGCGCCAAAGAGCGCGATGTGCACCGGCGGGAGAGTCGTGGTGAGGTCGGCGTTGCCCTCGTTCGTGACCAGGACGATGGTCCCCGTCTCGGCGATCGCCATGTTGGCGCCGCTGATGCCGACGGCGGCGTCGATGAACTTCTGGCGCAGCGATTGCCGCGCGTGCTGCTGGATCGCCTCGACCGTCGGCTCCGTGCCGAATACGTTGGCCGCGTCCTCCTTCGTCAGGTGAATCGCCGGCGCGATCAGGTGCGACGGATGCGTGTGCGTCAGCTGCACCATTCGCTCGCCCAGGTCGGTCTCGACGACCTCCATGCCCAGCGCTTCCAGGTACGGGTTCAGCTCGATCTCCTCGCCGGCCATGGTCTTGACCTTGGTCACCACCATGCGCCCGCCGCCAGAGCGGGAGCTCCCGGCGTTCCAGCAGATCTGGGCGATGATGTCGCGCGCCTCTTTAGCGTCCTTGGCGAAGTGGACCTTGCCGCCGACCGCCTCCAGCCGTTGCGTGAACTGTTCGACGAGCTCGGGCAATCGCTCGAGGTTGGCCCGTCGCCGCCGTTTCAAATCGGCGCGGCCCTTGGCGAAGTCGAAGCTCTCGAAGGCCGTATCGCGCCGGGTACGGAGGCCGGTCATGGCGTGGATCAGCGCTCGCTGCAGGTCCGGGTCGTTTAGAGCCTTGTTGACCCGGCGTGAAAAGTGCCGCCGGGATTCAGGCACGGCTGGTCGAGGCTTCTTTCAACGCTTCGACAACACCTTCCGGAGTCGACACAGGCGCCAAGCATATGGTCCCGACGCACACGACAGCTTTTTGATCTCCGCTGGGATCGACCACCGCGTACGGATGCGCGAGAACAGCGGCGCGCGCCAGCTCAGGGTTGCGCGTGGTCACCTTGATCGCATGACGCGTGCGGTCGAGCGCCCGCGCGAAAGCTGCCGCCATCAGGCCGTACTGCCTCGGCAGCGCCGCCACCGATTCGAGGGCGCGACGCGCGCGTGCCAGGTGCGGCGCGTTCGGATCGCCTGCCAGCATGTCGAGCTCGACGAGCGCCATCGCCGCGACCGAGTTCTCGGCCAGCGGCTTGATCGGCTCGGCCAGGCGGCCGAGCGCGCCGGCGGCGGCATGGTCGAAGTAGCCCCCGGCGTGGGCATCGCCGTAACGCTGGTCGAGGTGCGCGGCCAGATCCAGCGCCGCCGGCATCCACTGGTCGCCCAGTCCAGCCTGATGGGCGCGAAGCGCGGCCCACAGGCTCCAGACGTGGTCGGTCAACTGAGCGCCGACTCCCTCGGCATGGCTCATGCCCTCACCGCGTCGATAAGCGGCCTGGAAGAGACGCTCGAGAAGTTTTTTCGCCTGTTCACGAAGCGCGGGCCGATCCAGGCGCCGGGATGCGTCGAGGTAGGCGATCGCGAGGGCGGCGTTCCACGACGTGTAGACGCGCCTGTCGACGTACGGCGGCGGCGTCTGCGACCGCTCCTCGCCATCCATGGAGTAGTAGTGCTCGTCCGCGTCCTGGCTGCCGGCGTACAGCCCGGTCTTCGGGTCGCGAAGGACTCGGTCGAGGTAACCGGTGGTGGAGTCGAGCACCGTATCCATTCCGGCCAAGGCAAGCGCGCCCACGAGGCCGGAGTGGTCCTCCACCATCTTCTCGAAATGCGGGACGCTCCAATCCTGGGTCGTCGAGTAGCGGAAGAAGCCGCCCTCGACGTGGTCGTACGTGCCGCCTCCCGCCATCTTGTTGAGGGTATGGACGGCCATCTGGCGCAGCTCTGGGTCGGAGCGGAGCTGCGACTGTTCCAGCAGCAGGAGGATGGCGTCGGTTTGAGGGAATTTGGGCGCGCTGCCGAAGCCCCCGTACTCCGGATCGTAGGCGGCGGTGGCAGCATCGAGGATCGAATCCACCATCCCGTCGTCGAGCGATCCGGCGCTCCGGGCGACGGCTGAACTCGCGCGCCGCCGCGCCTCGAGGACCCTGGTCGCGATGTCGGTTTGATTGGTCTTGTAGTAGCCGGCCACGCGGCTGAGCGCGTCGGCCATCTGGTCCGGTGGCAGATAGGTGGCGCCCGTGAGGATGTCGCCTGAGGAGGTCAGGAAGGCGGTCGATGGCCAGCCGCCCATGTTGTAGCGCTGGTTGATGTCGGGTCGCACGTCGTTGTCCACACGTACCGCCACGTACTCGCGGTTGATCAAATCGATGATTCCCGGATGTGAGTACGTCGTTTCGTCCATGACGTGGCACCAGTGGCACCAGACCGCCGAGATGGAGAGCAGGATGGGGCGGCCGGTCTGCTTGGCTTCCTCGAAGGCGCCCTCCGACCAGGGGTGCCAGTTGATCTCCGCCGCGCGGTTCGGCCGGGGCGAAAAGTGGAACTCTCCGCTCACAAGAGGGGCCGCCGCGAACTCAAGGCGAAGCCTCGGAGTTCGTGGGGATGAGCTTCGGCCACACGACAAGGTTACGCGGGTGAAACAATGGCACTGTGATCTCGACGAGCGCGGTCGACGCCTACATCGAGAAGAACTCGCAGCGGTTCGTCGACGAGCTCAAAGAGCTCTGCGCTTTCCCGAGCATCTCGAACCATGGACGGGAGGCGGTCGAGCCGGCCCGCGTGTGGCTTGCCGATCGTCTTTCTCGTTTCACCGACCGGGTCGAGACGCTGGACGCCGGCGGCATGCCTGCCCTGTACGCGGAGGTGCCGGGGGCGGGACGGCGCAAACTGCTGCTCTACCAGCACTACGACGTGCAGCCCGTCGATCCGATCGACCTCTGGGCCTCGCCTCCTTTTGAGCCTGTGGAAGAGGATGGGCGGATCACCGCTCGCGGGGTTGCCGACGACAAGTCCGACGTGATGGCCCGAATCCACGCCCTCGAGACATTGAAGGGCCTTGGTCCCCTGCCGGTGACGCTGCGCTTCCTCGTCGAAGGCGAGGAGGAGATCGGATCGAAGACCTTTGAGAAGATCGCGCACGACCACTCGAGCAAGCTCTCGGCCGACGGATGCCTATGGGAATCCGGAACCTCGTTTGACGACGCGGGAAGGCCGACGATCCAGTTCGGATGTCGCGGCCTGCTGTACGTGCAGCTGCGCGTGAAGACGCTCGACTTCGACCAGCACTCAGGTTTCGCGTCCATCTATCCGTCGGCGGCCATGTACATGGTCGGCGCGCTGGGGAGCTTGCGCGACCAGGAGATGAACATCCGGATCGACGGCTTTTACGACAAGGTGGTCAAGCCAACCGAAGGCGATCGCCGGATGATGGCGAAGATCGACCCGGAGGTCGACAAGCGCAAGAAGCTGGTCGGTTTCGAGCGCCTGGTACGCGATCCGAAGCCGGGCGAGGTGATCGAGCAGATGCTGTTCACCCCGACCTGCAACATCGCCGGAGTCACGACGGGTTACCAGGGGCCTGGCTCAAAAACGGTGCTGCCCGCCGAAGCGACCGCGAAGCTGGACTTCCGGCTCATCCCCAACCAGGATCCCGCCGACGTTCTGTCGCAGCTGCGCAATCACCTCGACTCTCACGGTTTCGAAAAGGTGGAGATCGTGTGGAGCGACGGCGAGAAACCGGCCCGCTCAGACCCGGATTCGGCCATCGGCAAGACGGTGATCGACTGCGTTCGCGAGCTCCATGGCGAGCCGGTGCTTTGGCCGTTCATGCCGGCCACAGGTCCCATGCACCCGGTCGTCGCCGACCTGGGCATCCCGACAGTGCTCCCGGTGGGCGTCGGCCGCCCGGACAACCGGATTCACGCGCCCAACGAGAACATCCGAGCCGCGGACTACGTCAACACTGTGCGTCTGATGTGCCGGGTTTGGGAACGGTTCGGAGCGGGGTAGGGGTTTGGAGAAGCTCACCGACAAGCTCTTCACTGTCAAGTACAACGAGGACACCGGGCGTCCCCACATCGAGATCGTCGACCAGGCCGTGTGCACCACCAAGTGCATCGGCAAGTACTGCAACCACTTCTGTCCCGCTGGCGTATACGAGTGGAACGAGGAGCAGAAGAAGAACCTGGTCAGCTCCGGCAACTGCATCGAGTGCGGCGCCTGCTCGATCGGCTGTCCCTTCGACAACATCGAGTGCCATACCCCGCGGGGGGGCTTCGGCGCCCAGTTCAAGTACGGGTAGCGCGGCGGAATACGGACCCCGCCTGCCCCAATTCAACTTAGTGCAGTGAGCGATCACGATGTCGTCATAGTCGGAGGGGGGCCCGCCGGGCTGGCGGCTGCCCTTTATACCGCCAGGATGGACCTGAAGACGGTGGTGGTCGACCGGGGTCCGCTCGGCGGGCAGCTCCTGAACACCGAGCTGATCGAGGACTACCCGGGCTTCGAGTCCATCCTGGGCTCAGAGCTCGCCACCAAGATGGGCGAGCACGCCCGCAAGTTCGGAGTCGAGGTCCGCGAGTTCGAGCCTGTCAAGGAGATCGACGTCCAGGGCAAGACCCGGGTCGTGCGCCTGGAGTCCGGCGAGGAGCTGCGCGCGCCGGCGCTGATCATGGCCGCGGGCGGGCTGCCGCGCTACCTGGAGGTTCCTGGCGAGAAGGAGTTCTGGGGTCGGGGTGTGAGCTACTGCGCGGTGTGTGATGGCGCGTTCTTCAAGGGCGAGGAGCTGGCGGTCATCGGCGGCGGCGACGCCGCCGTGGAAGAGGGTGAATTTCTCACCCGCTACGCGTCAAAGGTCTACATCGTCCACCGGCGCAGCCAGCTGCGGGCACAGCCGATCCTGATCGATCGGGCAAAGGCGAATCCGAAGATCGAGTTCATCTTCGACGCGCAGGTGAAGGAGATCAAGGGCGACAGCAAGGTGCACGTCGTGCGCTACGAGCAGAACGGCACGATCAAGGAGCTTTCCGTCGGTGGTGTGTTCATCTTCATCGGTTTCGTGCCGAACTCGGGTCTCTTCAAGGTGCACGTGAATCACGACGACGCCGGCTATATCGTCACCGACCGCAACATGCAGACGTCGGTGGAAGGCGTCTGGGCTGTAGGCGACGTCCGCTCGCAGCTGACCAAGCAGATCGCGACGGCTGTCGGTGACGGCACGACCGCCGCGGTGGCCGCCTCGATGTACGTCACCTCGCTGAAGGACGCTGCCCGAACCTGAGGCGCGGCCTCTAGGGGGTAACGTCGATCCAGACCAGGCCGGGCGGCAAGCTCAGCGCCTGGCCGCCGTCGAGCGTGAACGTAAGCGGTCCGTGCGCGTCGGTCGAGGTCCAGAATCCCGCGTACTGCATGCCCTTGTAGAAGATGTCGACCCGGCCGCTCGAGTCGAGGTCGTAGTCATGGATGTGCGCTCCATGTCCGTCGCCAACATTCAGAAGCGACTGTTTTGTGTGCAGGATGATTAGCATCTCGATGCGCAGCGGTTTGCCAAGACTTGCATCGGAGTATGGGTGCGTCTCTTCGGATTTCTGATAGGTGCCCATGACCGGGTCGTACTTGTAGACGGAGTAGTGCTCGTCGACGTTGATGGACGCCACTGAATTGCCTGCGGGCAAGACAGGCCTGGCTTTGGGGATCGTGTAGGCGGGAATCCAGGAGAAGAAGTTGTCCTCGGCAGCTTTGACCGCAGGACCTTTGATCATCAGGTTGTCGGGTGCGTAGCGCGGTGGTCCGGCGCGGTACTGGTAGCCGATGGTGTCGAAGAACTGCGGAGTCGGGTCCTGTGCCGCCCGGGCCAGTGTCGCCTGCGACTCTCCGGACTGAAACAGGAGCCCTTTGTAGTGGCGGCCGATTTTCAGGGAGATGAAGCGCGCTGAGCGCATCGGGCCGATGAGGTCGGGAGCGTTGTCGTAGATCGCCGTCAGGCGTGTTATGCCGCCTTCCGCAACGTACTCGAAGATCATGTCCGCCGCCTGCAGACCGTTCTGGTCGCGCGCGAACTCGTCGTTCGGGATCTGAATCAGCGCCGGGTATTTCAGCGGGGTCACGTGCTCGCGATCGTGGTAGTAGACGCCGGTCTTGAATATGAACGTGCCGGGGACAGCGTGGCCCGTCTGGTCGCGTCCGCCCGCTGCGAGCTGAACTTGAAGCGGTCCGGATGGGACGGCGGTGGTAGAGAACGTGGCGCTCTTGTTGTCGGTGGCCCACTTGAGGTCGATGGGCTGCGTTCCTAGGGTGACCTTGATGGTGCTCGGTTCCATCGTGTCATTGAAATTGAGCCTTAGCGTGGCTCCCGGGTCGATTTCCGCGCCGTCGGCGAGTGGGGGGTCTGTGGATCCGGGTCCGGTGATCGAAACGACTCGCGGCACGATGAGAGTCGTGAAGCTCCATGTACTGCCCTGAACTTTGTGGTGGCCTACGTCGAGAATCGGCTTCATGGTCACCGTGTAAGTAGTCAGCTCGCTCAGTCGCTTGGTGGGCGCCCACGCGTACTGCGTCTGGCCGGCAATTGCGGTGATCGCGCCGTCCGTGGCCGGGCTGATCGAAAAGGCCGCCTCCACGGCGGACTGAGCGACGGGACGGTTGAAGCTGAGGAGAACCCGACCATCCGCCGGCACGTCCTTCTGGCCATCTTTGAAGTTCGTCGCGAATTTCGTCGGCAGCGTGTTGTCGTAGGCGAGAAATGCGCCGGCGCCGATGAGGACCACGAGGCAGGTAAGGCCTGTGGCGATCCAGCCGCGACGCGAAAAACGAAGCCGACGGCGCGAGCGGCGCCCGTAGGGCGGGGCCGTCGGAGATTCGGGCTCGACCTGTGGGAACGACGTGGATATTGACAACGAACCGCCGGGGATTATCTCAGATGTCGACCGTTATGCCCCGAGGCCGCGCAGGTACGGGAACGTGTAGATGCCCGTCGCGTGCCCGCTTTCGAATGCGATCTGCACCGCGTACTGGCCGACGAGAGTCACATCCTTGATGCGCAGCTCGTCCGGGCTCAGCGCCTTGACCCTCGCGAGCCGCCCCGGTGCGCCGCCCTCGCCGCGACATTCGGCGCAGGGACAAGCCCATCGCAGCTGCTCACCGGAGTACGTGCTTCGCTTTCCGTCCTCCCAGACGATCTCCATCATCTGGCGTGCGCGGTCGACGTCGACGTTGACCGGAAACGGATCGGGATCTTGCAGCGGCGTGGCGCCTAGTGGACGTTGATGACCGGCAGCTGGCGAAACGATTGGATCGACGTGCGGGCGGCAACCTGTGAGGCGATGTGCTCGAACGCTTTTGCACCGGCGGAGTCCGGCCGCGAGATCACCACAGGGATGCCTTTGTCCGCGTCGGCGCGGATGTCGTCTTCGAGAGGAATCGCCCCGAGGAACGGCACGCCTAATCGCTTGGCTGATGCCTCCGCTCCGCCGTGACCGAAGATCTCGTGCCGGTGTCCGCACTCCGAGCAGATGTACCAGCTCATGTTCTCGATGAGACCGAGCGGTGGGACGTTCAACTTCCTGAACATTTGTAGCGCCTTGACCGCGATGTCGGTGGCGACGTCCTGCGGTGTGCAGACGATGGCGACGCCTGTCAGCGGAACAGCCTGAGCCAGCGTCAGCGAAGCGTCGCCGGTGCCGGGAGGTAGGTCGATCACGAGGTAGTCGAGGCGGCCCCAATCGACCTGGACCATCATCGCTTCGATTGCCTTGCCGACCATCGGGCCGCGATAGATGGTGGGTTGCTCGCCGGGATAGATGTGGCCGAACGACATCAGCTTCAGCCCATGAGCTTCGATGGGCTGCAGCCGGCCATTGACCTGCTCGGGCACCGACCTGGAGCCGGTCATCGCCGGGACCGAAGGTCCGTAGATGTCCGCGTCGAGCAGGCCGACCTCCGCACCGCTCTTGCGCAACGCCGCGGCGACGTTGACCGCGACTGTCGACTTGCCGACGCCGCCTTTGCCCGACGCGACGGCGATCGTCTGCTTCACGCCCGGCAGAATCTCGGACGGCTTCGGCCGCATGAACGACTGCCGAACGTTGGCCGTCATGCGCACTTCGACGCCGGTCACGCCGGGGATGTCGCCCACGAGGTCTTGCGCCTGGGTCTTGAACCGATCGCGAACCGGGCAGGCGGGGGTGGTGAGCTCGAACGTGAAGCTGACCTTGCCGTGCGGGCTGACCTCGAGCTCTTTGATCATGCCGAGCGTCACCACGTCGCGGCCCAGGTCGGGGTCCTGGATGTGACCCAGCACTTCGAGGACCTGCTGCGAGGAGGGGACGGCCATCGTCACGGCATGTTACCGGGACCCTTACCCGCCCATTTGAGCCGACCCGTCAGACGTGCAGAATTTCGTGCCGGACGACCCTGGCTGCTAATTTCGCAGGAGATGACAGGTCGCGCCGCGCTGCTCACTCTTCAGGCTTCGTGTCGCGGCTGTCACGTCTGCGTCGACGAGGGCATCATCCCCGAGGCGAACCCAACCTTCGAGGGGCGGTGGGGCGCGCCGTTCTTTCTTGTCGGCCAGGCTCCGGGTCCTGTCGAGCGGGAATCGCGACGGCCGTTTTCGGGGCGGGCCGGCAAAGAGCTCGATCGATGGATGGTGCGCGCGGGGTTCCAAAGCGCCGAAGAGTTCCGGCGGCTCACTTACATCGCAGCGCTCATGCGCTGCTTCCCTGGTCGCAATCGTGCCGGAAACGGCGACCTCAAGCCGCCGCCGGCGGCGGTCGCCAATTGCGCGCATTGGCTCGAGTCCGAGCTGGGTCTCTTGAAACCAAAGGTGCTGCTCCTTGTCGGACAGCTGGCAATCAACCGATTCCTCGGACCAGGCCGGCTCGAAGATCGGGTGGGCAAAAAATTTGGCGACCGGCCGGTCATGGTTCCGCTGCCTCATCCCTCGGGTCAAAGCCGCTGGCTCAACGATCCGGCCAACCGCGAACGGCTTGCTTCTGCTCTCGCGATCGTCGGCGAGCTCCGTTCGACCCTTGCGCCAAAGCGTCCAACCAGTTGAAATTAAGCGAAGTCCGAAAACGATGAAAAAGAAATCCGCGATCAAGTACGTGCTCGTTTACTACGGAGGTGGCATGCCCGCGGGAGCTACCGCGCAGGCCCGCGCTTTGAAGCAGTGGGCAAGCTGGTACGAGAAGCTTGGCGACGCCATCGTCGATGGCGGCCACGCATTTTCTGGGGCGGTCAGCAAGATCAAGCCGGGCAACATCGTCGCCAAGGGTCCGATCGGCCAGCGCGCGTCGGGCTACAGCATCGTCGAGGCGCCATCGCTCGAGGCGGCGACGAAGATGGCCAAGGGTTGCCCAATCCTGAGAAGTGGAGGTCAGGTCGCGGTCTACGAAACCTTCGAAGCGATTTGATCCTGCTCAAGTAACCGTTGCCGGCATTTTTTGCGCGACGTGAGGGCGATCGGGCGGTAATCGAGGGCGGCGATGCTCGCCACCTCGCGCGCTCCTTGCGCGCCAGGGTGGGCGAGGAGATCGAGGTGATCGACCAGGCCGGTTACATGCTCACGGTCCGCCTCGAATCCGTTTCGCTCGAACGCGTCGAGGGTGTCGTCATCTCGGAACGACCCCACCAGCCAGAGCCGGCCGCCAGGATCACGATCGCGATCGCCAACCTGCCGGCGCCTGCCCTCGAGCTGGTGCTGTCCCGGTGCACGGAGGCCGGCGCCTTCGCCTTCCACGTTTTCCAGGCCGATCGCAGCGTTGCGCGCGGAGCCAAGGTTGAACGGTGGCAAACCATATGCCGTGAGGCGGCAATGCTGGCGGGCCGGCTGCGTGTGCCGGCGTTAGGCGCGGCTCTCTCCCTGCAGGAGGTGTTGAAGGTTGTCGAGCACCCGGTGATGCTCGTCCGCGGCGCGCCGCAGGCCCTCGCCGGGATGCCCAGCCCGCGCGACATCACCCTTCTCGTCGGCCCCGAGGGAGGGTGGACCGACCGAGAGCTCGCCCTTGTCGAAATCAAGGCCGGGCTCGGTCCGCGCAACCTCCGCGCCGATACCGCCGCTCTCGTGGGACTTGCCGTCGCCCTGGCCGCTCGCGAATAGTTCGCTTCCACTGTCGCTTCGGAATGAGATAAGATGAAGCATGGGATGGCGGAGCGACTGCTGGAAGGCAATTTCGCCGGGGACCGGCTCGCCGAATCGAGCGGGCCTATCTCCATCGACCTCGCCGTCTTCACGCTCGTTGGTCGCGAGCTGAGCGTGCTGCTGACCGAGCGCACGGACCCTCCATACCCCGGCTTCTGGGCGCTCCCCGGCAGCCTTCGCGGGCCCGGCGTCGCGCTTGACGCGCAGGCGCGAGCCCTCCAGGCCGCGGTCACCGGGGTCGAGGGCCGCTGGATCGAGCAGCTCAAGACTTTTCACCGGCCGCAGCAGGTCGATGCCAAGGGACACGTTGTCGTGCCCGGTCGCGATCCCCGCGGCGATGTGCTCTCCGTCGCGTACATCGCGATAGTGCCAAGCGCGCTCGCCGAGTCGTGCGCCGATCGCAAGGGCGAGGGGCAGCAGCAGTGGCATCCCGTGCGCCGGCTGCCGGTGGAGATGGCGTTCGACCACCGCGAGATCGTCGACTACGCGGTACGCCGCCTGCGCAGCAAGGTGGGCTATTCGTCTCTCGGCTTCCAGCTGCTTCCCTCGGAGTTCACGATCACCGAGCTGCAGCAGGTTTACGAGGCCGTGCTCGGCCTCTCGATCAATCGCGGCAACTTCTGGCGCAGGGTCGTCGACCGCGGCGTCATCGAGCCCACGGGCAAGGAGCGCAGCGTGCGCGGCAAGCGCGCCTATCTTTTCCGCTTCACCCAGCAGGCATTCGGCTTGCGCGAGGAGCCCGATGGTTTTATCGAAGCCTGACCTCGACCTGGTGGTGGGCCTCGCGCTCGAGGAAGACCTCGGTCAGCATCGCACCGACGTAACCACCGAGGCGGTCGTCGACCCAGAGCTCATGGGCGAGGCGGTTGTGATCGCACGCAAGCCCGGAGTGCTCAGTGGCATGGATGCGGCGGCGAAGGTCTTCGAGTTGGTTCGCCCGCCATGCGAGTTTCACGCGCTGCTCGCGGATGGCACGAGGCTGGAGGCCGAAGACCAGCTGGCTCGCGTCAGCGGACCTCTGGCGTCGATTCTCACCGCGGAGCGCGCCGCGCTCAACTTTCTGCAGCGGTTGTCCGGTATCGCAACCATGACGCGGCGCTACGCCGACGCACTTGGAGGCTATCCCGATGTAAGGCTGCTCGACACGCGCAAGACGACGCCGGGATTGCGTTTTCTCGAGCGCGCCGCTGTGCGAGCCGGAGGCGGACACAACCACCGCGATGGCCTTTGGGACGCGATCCTCATCAAGGACAACCACGTGGCCGCGGCAGGCAGCGTGACCGAGGCGATCAGTAGGGCGCGACGCGCGCGAATGCCGATCGAAGTTGAGGTCGACACGCTCGAACAGCTTCGCGAGGCACTCGACGCGGGGGCCGAGATGGTCCTTCTGGACAACATGTCGCCAGAGCTCATGCGTCGCGCGGTTGAAATGACCGCCGGCCGCGCGAGGTTGGAGGCGTCGGGTGGGATGACGTTGGAAGGTGCGGTGGCCGCGGCGAAAGCCGGAGTGGATCGAATCTCTGTCGGAGCGCTGACTCACTCGGCGCCGGCCCTGGACCTGAGCCTGGAGGTTACCAAGACATGGCGGTGGAGGTGATTTCCCTCGAGGAGGATGCCGCCGAGTACTCGCGGCGCAGCCTTCCTCGCGACATCGCAAGCATGAGCCGAGAGATCCGCGAGCTGGCGCGCGCCCGCAACGCGGTCATCCTCGCGCACAACTATCAGGTCCCGGAGGTCCAGGACGTTGCGGACTACGTAGGCGACTCGCTCGGCCTCTCACGCCAGGCTGCGGCAACCGAAGCGGACGTAATCGTGTTCTGCGGGGTCCACTTCATGGCCGAGACCGCGGTGATCCTGAGCCCGAACAAACGCGTGCTCACCCCCGACCTCGAGGCAGGCTGCTCGCTAGCGGCGACGATCAACGCGACACAGCTCGCGGCCTGGAAAGCCGAGCACCCTGGTGCGGTGGTGGTGTCCTACGTCAACACCACCGCCGAGGTGAAGGCGCTGAGCGACTACTGCTGCACGTCCGGCAACGCCGAGCGTGTGATCCGGGCGATCCCTGAAGACAAGGAGATCCTGTTCCTGCCGGACATGTTTCTGGGCACGTACCTGGAGAAGGTCACGGGCCGCACGATGCACGTTTGGCCGGGAGAGTGTCACGTGCACGCGGGCATCAGGCCGGCCGACATCGATCGCGCGCGGCGCGAGCACGGGGACGCGGACTTGCTGGTCCACCCCGAATGCGGATGCGCGAGCCAGTGCATGTACTTCAAGGCGAACGGGGACATCGACGCGGACCGCACGCACATCCTCAGCACCGAGGGGATGGTGAAGCACGCACAGAAGCACCCCGCTCGCAGCTTCGTCGTCGCGACCGAGCTCGGCATCATGCACCGCCTGTCGAAGGAGGCGCCGCAAAGTCGCTTCTACGCCGCCAGCGAGCGCGCGATCTGCCGCTACATGAAGAAGATCACCCTCGAGAAGCTGTTGACCTCGCTGCGCGAGGACGTGTTCGAGGTCACGGTCCCTCAAGACGTCGCGGACAAGGCACGGCTTGCCATTCAGCGGATGGTCGAGCTGTGAAAACAGACGTCCTTGTAATCGGTGATGGGCTGGCCGGTTCAGCGGCGTCGCTGGAGGCGGCCCGCCTTGGAGCGTCGGTGGCCCTCGTCTCGGCAGAACATGGCTCGTCCGACCGTGCCCAGGGCGGCATCGCGGCCGCGACCCTGCCCGAGGACTCGCCGAGCCTCCACGCGCTCGACACGATCGCGGCCGGAGGCGCGCTGTGCGACCCGAGCGCGGTGGCGATGCTGACCGCGGCCGGTCCGCCCACCGTGAGCTGGCTCGAGTCGCTCGGCGTTCGCTTCGATGGCGGTTCGGCGCGTGAGGCGGCGCACTCGTTGCCGCGAGTCCTACACCTCGGTGGCGACCAGAGCGGCAGCACGCTGATGGGCTTCATGCGTGCCGCGATCGAGCACGAGCCGAACATCACGCGATACCGCGCGCGCCTTCAGTCGCTTATCGTCGACGAGTCGTGTAGCGGCGCGGTCTTCTCTGGCGGTCTTGTCGTGCACGCAGGGGCGACGGTGCTCGCGACCGGCGGCTATGCCGGTCTCTTCGGGCGGACGACCAACAGCCGGATCAGCAATGGCAAGGGAATTCTCGAAGCGGCTCGGGCCGGCGCCCGCGTCGCCGACCTGGAGTTCATCCAGTTTCACCCGACGGTCTTCGACGGTGCCCATGCTTTCTTGATCACCGAGGCGCTGCGTGGCGCGGGCGCATACCTGGTCGACGAACATGGCGAGCGTTTCGTGGATGAGCTTTTGCCGCGCGACCAGGTGGCGCGAGCGGTAGCCGTGCGCCGCCACCGTGCGTTCCTATCGGCGACCCACCTGGACCCCAATTTGCTGAGGCGGAACTTTCCGAACTTCATTCGCAACTGCCGCCACGTCGGCATCGACCCGCTCCGGCAGGTCGTGCCGATCACGCCGGCCGCTCACTACACGATGGGTGGCGTTGTCACCGACCTCGACGGCCGGTCGTCGGTGGATGGTCTGTACGCGGCCGGCGAATGTGCGCGCACCGGCGTGCACGGCGCGAACCGACTCGCCAGCAACTCTCTTCTAGAGGCAGCTGCGTTCGGCCGCCGCGCGGCCGCTGCCGCGGTCAGCGCGCCGCGAATGCAACGGGCCGGTGAGGCCCGGCCAAACGTGTGGCGACGCGGCGGCCTCACGGTTGCGCAGGTGGGGGAGCTGCTCGACTCGGCCGCCGGAGTTGTGAGAACCGGAGGCGCGCTGAATTACGCGCTGAGGCGTCTGCGTTCGGGCGCGGTCTCTCCCGTCGCGGCTGACGCCGCCGAGATGGCCTCGATGATCTGCTCCGCGGCGCTCGCGCGGCCGATCAGCCTCGGCGCGCATCAAAGGCTGGACGCTCCGATTGCAGTCGCTGTTTAGAGGTGCGGCCGCGCCATCGGGGCCCATTTGGTCGTATCTCTGGCGGTGATAGCGCCATCGGGGCCCATTTGGTCGTATCCCCAGGCTGGCTGCGCAGCTAGCGCTTCAGCCCCCGGTAGGTCTCGACCTCGCCGGCGATCGCGATGACAGATGCGATGCCGAAAGTCATCGCTCCCAGGACGAGCAGCGCAGCGCCGACCGGAAGGAGTCGAGCAGTCACGGCCAGGCCCACGCACATGATTCCGATCGCAAGCACCAGCGTCGAGTAAGTCCTGAAGCCCCGGCGGCTGGCCGCGAAACCTGGGGCCAACTCTCCGAGTGATCGTGACGTGACGCGGCGGATGACAAGGTCGCCCACGCCGAATAGGTTTACGAGCAGGACCAGCCCCGCCACAACGAGCAGCACGCCGATCGCCAGCACCAAGCTCACGTCCCCAATTTTCGCCCAGCGGAGCGCGCCCGGAGTCCTCGGCGGATCTTCGGCGCCCAATCTCTCGCCGAGGATCCGGTCGCCCTCCGCCTCTAGCATTGCAGCGTGCCCACCACCCAGGATCGAGTGCGGAACTTCTGCATCATCGCCCACATCGACCACGGCAAGTCCACGCTTGCGGACCGCCTGCTCGAGTACACGGGGTCGATCAGCAAGCGCGACATGCAGGCACAGGTCCTCGATTCGATGGACCTGGAGCGCGAGCGTGGGATCACGATCAAGCTGCAGGCGGTCCGCATGACTTATCCGGCCAAAGACGGCAAGACCTACGAACTGAACCTCATCGACACGCCCGGGCACGTCGACTTCGCCTACGAGGTATCGAGGTCGCTCGCCGCGTGCGAAGGCGCGCTCCTGGTCGTCGACGCCGCGCAGGGCATCGAAGCCCAGACGCTCGCCAACCTCTACCAGGCGGTGGAGGCAGGGCTGACGATCATCCCGGTGGTGAACAAGATCGACCTCGATGCCGCGCAGCCAGAGATGGTGGCAGAGGAGATCTCGGACGTCACCGGCATCCCGCGAGACCAGGTCATCTTCGCCTCCGCCAAGCAGGGCATCGGCACCCAGGAGATCCTCGAGGCGGTGATCGCCAGAGTGCCACCTCCGCGCGGCGACCCTTCGAAGCCACTGCGCGCGCTCATCTTCGACTCTCACTACGACATCTACCGCGGCGTCATCACCTACGTGCGCGTCGTCGATGGCGAGATCATCCCTGGGACCAAGATCCGCATGATGAACACCGGCTCCGTCCACGAGGCCGATGAGGTCGGCTGGTTCGCGCCCGCGCCGCGCCCCGCCGAAAAGCTGACCGCAGGCGAGGTGGGTTACGTAATCGCTGCGATCAAGAACGTCGTCGATGCGCGAGTGGGCGACACGATCACCACCGCCGAGCACGGCGCGACGGCGCCGCTGCCTGGCTACCGACTCGTCAAGCCGATGGTCTTCGCGGGCCTCTTTCCGACCGATTCAGCCAGTTTCTCGGACCTGAAGGAGGCCCTGGAAAAGCTTCAGCTGAACGACGCCGCGCTGTCCTACGAGCCGGAGAACTCGGCAGCGCTCGGATTCGGCTTTCGCTGCGGGTTCCTCGGTCTGCTGCACCTGGAGATCGTCCAGGAACGCCTCGAGCGGGAGTTCGAGCTCGACCTGATCACCACCGCGCCGACCGTGGAGTACCAGGTGAAGCTCAGACGCGGTGAGGTGATCGCTGTCGACAACCCGGCAACCCTGCCGGATCCGACCCTGATCGAATCCATCGCCGAACCTTACGTGAAGCTCTCCATCATCGTGCCGTCCGCGTACGTCGGTCCGATGATGGAGCTGTGCCAGGACCGCCGTGGTTCGTTCAAGCATCTCGAGCACCGGCCGGGAGACAGGGTCGTGATCGAGTACGAGATTCCGCTCGGTGAGATCATCCACGACTTCTACGACCAGCTGAAGTCCCGCTCTAAGGGCTACGCGTCGATGGACTACGAGATGATCGGCTTTCGCGAGGGCGACCTGGTCAAGCTCGACGTGCTCGTGGCGGGCGAACCGGTCGACGCGCTGTCCCTCATCACGCATCGAAGCAAGGCTCAGATCCAGGGTCGCAAACTTGTCGAGAAGCTGAAGACGATCATTCCGCGTCAGATGTTCGAGGTCCCGCTGCAGGCGGCGATCGGGGGCAAGGTGGTCGCCCGCGAAACGATTCCGGCGATGAGAAAGGACGTGCTTGCGAAGTGTTACGGCGGTGACATCACGCGCAAGCGCAAGCTTCTGGAGAAGCAGAAGGAAGGCAAGCGACGGATGAAGCGGGTCGGTTCGATCGAGATTCCACAAGAGGCGTTCATGGCGGTGCTGAAGCTTGGCTAGCCGAGCCCTGCGCTTGGTCGCGTTGATCGCCGTGTTAGCCCTGATGGCGAGCGCTTGCACGCGCTCCTCATCGCCCAGCGCGAGCCGGGTGCAGCCCGCGGACCTTTATGGAGCCAACCCCAGCCTCATCGACGTGCGGTCACTGCTTGGCAGCGGTGACTGGTGGCCAGGGCCGCCATCTTTCGGAGTGCGACCCCTCGACTCGGCGTCGATGGCCGCCAAGGAAAAGTTCCAGGTCGTCACGCGTTTTGTGCACATCGGAACCGCGGAAACTTTCGAGATCGGGTACATGGTGTGGGACTCGAGCTCATCGGCAACCAATTCGATGAACAACGTACAGGCCGCCCTCGGAACCTCCGTCACTGGTCCGAAGGTAGGGGACCGAGTTCTCTATTACGGCGCACAGGGCTCTGGGGCGGCGCCCTATGGCTATATCACCATCGTCCGCATCGGGCAGATTGTCACCACCATCGCGCTGAACCTGAAAGATCCGTCTGCCAAGGTCGCGCAGCTGGCGAAGATCGCGACCAAGGTCACGTCCCGGCTCAAGGACGTGCTCGCCGGCAAAGTGCGTGTAAGTCCGCTTCCCACCGCAGATGTGTCCTTGCTGCCGCCCCCCGGTCCGGAGATGACCCTTCTCGCCTCGGTCAGGCTCCCGATCGAAGCCATCGTGGTCATGCTCGACTCAACCTCCCCTGATGCCATCGCCGGGAGCTTGCACACCGCGGGCGTCGACAGCATCGTGTTTGGCGACTACGTGCTGGACAACGACACGCACATGGAAGTTCGCGCGAGCGTGTTCAACTTCATGAACGCTGAGCAGGCCACCACCTGGCTGGAAGCCCTCCGAGGCGCCCATCGCGTCGACTCTAACGGCATCAGTTTTTTCTATGACGACCCAACTGCGCAGTATTTCAGCCTGATCGCGGCGGGCACTAAGAGCGCGGTCCTCGTGTGCCGGTCGACCACGTCAGGCGAAGCGGCTTCACGGTCGTGCGAGGCGCCGCTGTCGCGGGTCGCGCCGGCGTGGCAGATCAGCCTTACGGGTTGAGGCTAGCGGTCGTTTTCTGCCGGCCGCGCTCCGCCTGGAACCACTCCCACTGCTTGGTCAGGCCTTCGCGCAGAGCCACTCGCGGCTCCCAGCCGAGTCGCTCCCTGGCGAGGTTGATCGAGGCGCCGGTATGTCTCGGATCGCCCGGCGCCGCGAGCAGGTTTTTCCTTCGCGCCTTCACCCGGCTGATGTCCTCGAGCGTCGCGAGCACTCGGTTGATCGTGACCCGGCTTCCGCCGCCAAGGTTCACGACCTGGCCGACGACGTCCGCGGTCGCCGCCTTGATCGTGCCTTCGACTGCGTCAGAAACGTAGGTGAACTCGCGCGTCTGCTCGCCATCGCCGAATACCTCGATCCGCTCGTCGTCGACCAACGCCTGCATGAAACGGGCAAAAGCCATGTCGGGCCGCTGTCGCGGGCCGTACACGGTGAAGTACCGGACGGACACGACAGGAAGGCCGAAGTTTTTCGTGTAGAGAAGGGCGAGGTGCTCGGCCGCAAGCTTGGTCACGCCGTAAGGCGAAACCGGGCGGGGAAGAGCTGACTCCTTCGTCGGGAACATCTCAGCATCGCCGTAGACCGAGGAGCTTCCCGCGAAGACCAGCCGGTTTACGCGCGTCGTTTTCAGGGACTCGAGAAGGCGCTGGGTCGCGATGATGTTGTCGCGGACGTAGCTGTCGAACTGCTCGCCCCAGCTCGGACGCACGCCTGGGCGGCCGGCCAGGTGATAGACCACGGTTGCACCACGCAGCACACGCCGGAGGTCAGCGTCAACGAGGTCGAGCTCTTCGAAAGTGAAGTCCGGATGAGCCCTCGAGGCTTCGAGGTTCTCGTCTTTGCGCGCGCGCTCGTAAAAGTCGGTGAAGCTGTCGATGCCCGTGACCTTGTGGCCAAGCGCGAGGAGCCGCTCACACAGGTGTGAGCCGATGAATCCGGCGGCGCCGGTAACTACCGCGCGTTGCGACTGAGATGCCATCGCTGAGTAGAGTGCGGTTCCGCAGCGCCCGTTTGCAACCGTCGCGCCTCCTATCCTGTCAATCGATGAGGCGATTCGAAGCGTGGCTCGCAGGACGCGACACTGGCCTTGCCGTGAAGGAGTTTCCCGCCGGCACGCGAACGGCGGTCGACGCCGCCCGTGCGGTCGGCTGCGAGGTGGGGCAGATCGTCAAGTCGCTGGTGTTCGTGGCCGCGGGAAAACCGGTGGTGGCCCTGGTCAGCGGCGCGAACAGATTGGACGAAAAACGCCTTGCGGCGGTTGCCGGCGAGCCGGTGCTCAAGGCTGATGCGGAGACCGCGCGGACGGCGACCGGTTATTCGATCGGCGGTGTCCCGCCGTTCGGCCACGCGACCGAGGTCCCGGTGTTCATGGACCGGGACCTGCTCGGCTATGAGGTGGTGTGGGCCGCGGCCGGTCGGCCGGACTCGGTATTCGAGATCGCGCCGGATCGCCTACGCGAGCTGAGCGCGGCTAATGTGACTGACCTGAAACTCACATGAGCAGCATTCTCGTTTTCTGCCGGGACTGCGGCAAGCAGGTCCCGAGCTCGGAAACCCGCGACGGCCGGTGTCTCGACTGCCAGGTGCGCAAGTCGGTCGCGGACCTGCGGGAGGAGCACGCTCGACTCTGGCGCAAGCGCGAGAGGTACCGCAGCCAGCAGGCCAACGTCGAGCAGATCGGCCGGCAGATCGCGCGTGTCGAAGACCGCATGGGCCAGCGGATCAAGCAGCTCGTGCCCAACGAGAGGCAAGCCGTCGACTACCTGCGGCGCGAGCTCGAAGCCGCGCGTGGCCAGCGCTACACGATCAAGGGCGTATGAAGCCGATCAAGCACCTCTACCTTCACATCCCGTTCTGCAAGCACAAGTGCGGGTACTGCGACTTCAACGCGTATGCGGGCATGGACCGGCTGATGCCCGACTACGTCGACGCGCTCGAACGTGAGCTGTCCCTGGCGCGCGATCTCTACCCGTTCGAGCCCCTGGAGACCGTCTACCTCGGCGGAGGCACGCCGAGCCTGCTGCCCGCTGAGCTCGCGACCCGATTGCTCGGCTACATCCGGGCCAACTTCGACCTCGCTCCCGACGCCGAGGTCACGCTCGAAGCCAATCCGGCCAGCACCGACGAGGCAAAGTTGACCGCCTGGCAGGAAGGCGGCGTCAACCGCCTCAGCCTCGGCGTCCAGGGTTTTGACGGACGCGCGCTCGCGGTGCTGGAGCGAAGGACGGACGCCGCCCAGGCGACCCGCGCCTTCGAGCTCGCCCGTTCGATGGGGATGCGCAACATCAGCATCGACCTGATCTATGCGGTCCCGTTCCAGGATCTCGAGTCATGGCTGGAGACGCTGCGCCGCGGGCTTGCGCTCGGTCCCGACCACGTCTCGACGTACTGCCTCACGTTCGAGGAAGGCACCCTTTTGTGGCGCCGTCGCGCTGCGGGTCGGGTACCCGAGGTCGATTCCGACCTGCAATGGGACCAGCTCGACGCAGCGTGTGTCGAGATGGAGCGGGCTGGTTTCCGACGCTATGAGGTCTCGAGCTGGGCCCGACCAGGATTCGAATCGGGACACAACCAGGCGTACTGGCGGTGCCGGCCGGTGTATGGAGCCGGTGCCGGTGCGCACTCGTATGCCACCGACGGCTTGACCGCTCGCCGGTGGTGGAACGTCGCCAGGCCTCGTGACTACATTGCCGCGTGCCCCAAGCCAGTGGCGGATGGGGAGGACCTGGCGGCCCGCAAGACGGCGGCCGAGTTTCTGATGTTGGGCCTACGGACCGCGGAGGGGATCGCGCCCCCGGCGGGGTTCGACTCCGAGCTCGCCCAGCTGGCGACGGGCGGCCTCATCGACTATGTCGACGGCCGGGCCGTGCCGACCCGGCGCGGCATGGACCTGCACAACCAGATCGCGCTCGCGGTACTTTAGTACCTAGCACTCTGCCTGGCAGAGTGCTGAAAGCCATGGAAAACAGGAAACAGGCGATCCTTCGGGCGGTGGTGAAGGAGTTCACCACGAGCGCCGTGCCCGTCGGTTCCCAGGCGCTCCAGAGCCGCTACTTCGTCAATCTCTCGTCCGCGACGATCCGGAGCGAGCTGGCTGAGCTCGCCGATCTGGGCTACCTGGCCCAGCCGCACACCTCGGCCGGCCGGGTGCCGACCGACTCGGGTTATCGGTACTTCGTCGACTTTCTAATGGACCTCGAGACGATCCCCGAACAGGTCGGGTCTTTCATCGACCACGAGCTCCGGCAGGCGCCCGCGGACGTCCAGGGCATGGTCGAGAAGGTGGCGATGACGCTTGCCGCCGTGACCCAGAACGCGTCCGTCGCCAGCGCGCCGCAGGGCTCGCAAGCTCGGATCAAGCACCTGGACCTGGTTTCCCTCGAGCCAACCGAGGTGCTGCTGATCCTCCTGCTGGAGGGGAACCTCCTCCGCCAGCAGGTGGTCACCGTCACGCAGGAAGCAACCCAGGCCGAGCTCACCGCGCTCACCGCGAGGTTCAACTCGACGCTCTCCGGCCAGGGAAGCGAGGACGCACGCCGCCTCTACGACAGCGCCGAGCTTGGGCTCGAAAAGGAGCTGCTTGGACGGGTCGTGACCGTGCTCGACATCTACGAGCAGGGCTCCGAAAGCCTTGTCGTCCACGATGGCGTCCGCAACCTGCTGCGACAGCCTGAGTTTGCGGAATCCTCGCGCCTTCACCAGGTGCTGGAGGTGCTGGAGGAGACCCGCTACCTGACCGTGCTGCTCCGCCAACTCATCGGCGAGTCAGACCTCCAGATCGTAATCGGGTCCGAAAACGCCTCGAGCCAGCTGCAGGGATGTGCCGTGGTGCTGACGACATATGGTCCGTCCAACCGGCTCAAGGGCGTGCTTGGCGTGATCGGGCCGACGCGCATGGCGTACAGCCAGACGGTCGCCCGTCTCCAGGCGGTCGCCCGCAGCGCGAGCGAGCGCATGGCCGAGCAGTGAGGCTCTGAAAGTTTGAAACTGCGCTTTTTCGCGGTATCTAGCAATTAATGACCACGCGCAAGCATCCACACGACCCGCACGAGCCAGAGCTGCGCAGCGAAACGGTCGATGGGCCGGATTCTCGGGCCGTCGCTTCGATGGAAGCCAAGATCGCCGAGCTGGAATCAGCGCTCGCCGAGACCAAGGACCGCTACCTGAGACTGGCCGCCGACTTCGACAACTTCAAAAAGCGGACTCGCCAGGGCCAGCTGGACACGATCCAGCACGCGTCTGCAGATCTGATCGCCCGGCTCCTGCCCGCCCTCGACGACCTGCGCAAGGCGCTCGACCACAGGCCGGATGACGTTGACGAGGCATGGGTCAAGGGCCTCGAGCTAAGCGTCCGCAAGCTCGAGGAGGCGCTCGGTGCGCACGGCCTGGAGCCGATCCAAGCCGTCGGCGAGAGCTTCGACCCGAAGCTCCACGAGGCGATCGGGTATGAAGAGTCCGCTGAGCACCCTGAGGACACGGTGACCTCAGAGCTGCGGCGCGGCTACCGGATCCGCGACCGTGTCGTCAGGCCGGCGCTCGTGAAGCTGGCGCGGCCGCCCGCGCTTCCAACCTCAGACAGCTAACCCCACAGACGATAATTTGGCAGTCAAGCGCGACTACTACGAGGTCCTGGGTGTGGCCCGTCAGTGCTCTCCCGAGGACCTCAAGCGCGCCTTTCGCAAGATCGCGATGGACTCGCACCCCGACCGCAACCCTGACGACCCCATCGCGTCCGTCCGGTTCAAGGAAGCCAGCGAGGCGTACGGCGTGCTCTCCGACCCAGGACGGCGTCGCACGTACGACATGTTCGGCCACGCCGCGGTCGAGTCGGGCGGTGGACCCGGCGTCGACTTTTCCGACATGCCGTTCGCGGACATTTTCGACACCTTTTTCGGCGGGGGTTTCAGCGGTCGCGCGAGACGCGAAAGGTCCAACCGCGGCGACGATCTCCGGTACGACCTGACGATCACCTTCGACGAGGCGTTCACCGGCGTCGAAAAGCAGGTCGACATCGCGAGACTTGCCACCTGCGACCGATGCTCCGGCAGCGGCGCCGAGCCTGGTACAGGCGAGGAGACGTGCCCTGGGTGTCGCGGGTCGGGCCAGGTCCGGCGGCAAGCGCAATCGATCTTCGGCCAGGTCGTGACCACGGCCACCTGTCCAACCTGCCGTGGTGCGGGCAGGCTGCTCAAGAACCCGTGCCTGGAATGCCGCGGCCAGGGCCGCATCCAAAAGCCGAAACGACTCGCGGTCAAGATTCCGGCCGGCGTGGACACCGGCTCGCAGATTCGGATCAGCGGGGAGGGGGAGTCCGGGCTCAGGGGCGGCCAGCCAGGAGACCTCTACGTCGTCCTGCGCGTCAAGGCCCACCCGCATCTCGCCAGGCACGAGCAGGACGTCGTGTACGAGCTCCGCGTCAACATGGTCCAGGCGGCGCTCGGCGACCGGATCGAGATCCCGACGCTCGAAGGGACGGTCGAGATCGCCATCCCGGGCGGAACTCAGAACGGCCAGTCGTTCCGCCTTGCCGGGCGCGGCATGCCGGACGTCCGGGGCGGACGCCGCGGCGACCAGTACGTCGTGGTCCAGGTGGTCGTCCCCAAGGACTTGACCCCGGAGCAGAAGGCTCTCCTCCGCAAGGTGGGCGGGCTCACCGGCAAGCCCGAGAAGGTGGCCAGGGGCTTCTTCGAGAAGCTTCGGGACGCCATCAGCCTGGATTGAACCTGGTTCTGAGCAACTTTTAAGGTTTCGGGCTTAAGCTGGCATAACTTCTGGGTCGATGGGGTAGTTATTAGATCCGGCAGTAGCTTTGGGCCGTATATAAGAAGGAAGAGAGTGGCAAAGACGATCGATCTGGAGTTGACGCGGGCCGAAGTGGAGGTCCTGGAGCTGGAAGCCCGGCTGCGGGTGGTTCCCATGAACGACACCCAGCTTTCCGACGCCCTGAAAACCGCCCTGGCAGCCAAGAAGGACCGTCTGATCAAGCTGCGGACGCTGCACGCCGCCGCCGGCCGGGCTGCCAACTCGGACAAGGACCAGGACAAGGCCAGCGCCCTCCACGCCCTGCGCCGGCCGCCGCTCAAGCGCACGGTCCCCCAGCGCCCGCAGGCCAAACCCGGCAAGTAACCCGCAAGTAACGGGAAGATCCGGCTCGGCCCCGTAACCCAGCCGGACAGGCGGCCGAAGCGCACTGAACTGCGGGTTCGACCGTTATCGTGATCGAGTTGGCGAGCGATCAAGAGGCGTCCCTGCCTACGTCCACAACCTCTTCCGCCCTGGACGCGGTAGCCGAATGGGCCAATGAGGGCCGGCGGCTGCATCGGTGGGCGCGACTCCTTCCCGTCATCACCGGGATCGCCGCCACGCTCATCCTGGCTGCGGTCGGCTACCGGCTGTGGAGGGCGGACGTCGGCGCCGGTGAGCTGGTGGCCTGGGGTGGGGCTCTCTTCGTCCTGGCCGGCCTGGCTTACCTCAGCCAGCGCGTGCTCGACCGCAGCCTGGCGCGGCAGGCCCAACGACAGGCCTCGCTCCTCCAGGCGATCAGCGACATCGGCGAAGGGCTGGTGATCACGGAGAACGGCCGCTACATTGCCTCCAACGCCGCGTACCAAACCCTGACCGGGTACGACGCCGCCGAGCTCAGGGCCTTTGGATCTCTGATCGAGCTGGCCCCCGAAGAGGAGCGCCAGGGGCTGACCGACCAGCTTTCCAGCCGTTTGGTCGGCGGCGACGTGCCGCACCGCTACGAATCGGCGCTGATGACGAAGGATGGGCGCCACATCCAGGTCGAGACCGCCGTCCGCCGCCTGGCCGCCGAAGGCAAGCACCGGCTGCTCGCCCTCGTTCACGACATCAGCGAGCGGCACCGCATGGAGGAGGCCGAGCGCGAGAGCGAGACGAGGTTCCGCACCCTGTTCGAGCAGGCTCAGGCGGGCATGGCCTTCGCGGCGCTGGACGGCCACATCACCACCGTGAACCCCGCTTTTTGCCAGTTGGTGGGCTTCAGCCACGCCGAGCTTTCAAATCTGTCGCTGATCGACATCACCTACCCCGAAGAGGTCCCCGCCCTTCAGCAGGCGATGTCCCGCATGCTGGCGGGCCAGGAAGAGGGGACACGCATTGAGATGCGATACACCCGAAAGGACGGCGAGCCGGTTTGGGTAGACGTCACGACCCGACTCGTGCGTGGCCCAGACAACAATCCGCTGTACCTCCAAACCGTCGCGGTCGACATTCGCGACCGCAAGCGAGCCGAGGTTCTGCAAGCGGCCCGTTTCGCGGTCACCCAGGCGCTGGTCACCTCGCCGGGCTGGGAAAAGGCGGCGCCGGGCGTCCTCGAAGGGCTGTGCATGACGCTCGATTGGGAGCTTGCCGAGTACTGGGAGGTCGATGCGGAACGCGAAGCGATGCACTTTGTGACCTCATGGAAAAGGCCGGGGCGGGACACTTCGAGCTACGAGGCCACCGCGTCTCAGACGAGCTACAAGCGCGGCGAGGGATTGGCGGGGCGAGTATGGGAAACGGGTACTCCCGTTTCGATACAGGACGTCGCCTCCGACGATTCGCCACGCTCGGCCGCCGCCGTCGCCGCGGGCCTAAAGGGAATCGTGGGATTCCCGGTGCGGAGCGGGCGCCGGGTCGTTGGGATGATCGCGCTTCACACGTGGGCGCCGCGCGACCTCGACGAGGGCTTGCTAGCGGTCATGAACGACGTCGGTTCGCAGATCGGCGAGTTCGTCGAGCGCAAGCGCGCCGAGGTGGCGCTGCAGGAGAGCGAAAAGCGGATGCGCTCAGTCCTCGACAACGTCTCGGACGGGATCGCCACGATCGAGCAGACAGGCATCATCGAGTCCGCCAACCCGGCTGTCGTCAAGCTGTTCGGCTATTCAGAGCAGGACCTGGTCGGTCAGCAGGCGGACGTGCTGATCGCGACCACGCATCGCAGCGCGTTCATCAACTACCTGGAACGGCGGCTCAAGCTCGACATCCCGGTCAGCGGCGCGCACGAGACGATGGGCAAGCGCAAGAACGGAAGCCTTTTTCCTCTCGAGTTCGTCGTCAGCTCGATGCAGATCGGCTCGCGTCATGTGTTCATCGCCACGCTCCGCGACATCTCGGAGCGCAAGGCGCACACCGATGCGCTCGAGTACCAGGCTCTGCACGACGCGCTGACCGGGCTGCCAAATCGCAGCCTTTTCGGCGACCGCCTCCGCCAGGCGCTGTTGGCGGCGCGCCGCAACCAGAAGATGTTCGGCGTTCTGCTGCTCGACCTCGATCGCTTCAAGGACATCAACGACGCGCTCGGTCACGACCGCGGTGACAGCCTGCTGCAAGAGGTGACCGCGCGCCTGCGCGGCGTCCTGCGTGCGACCGACACGATTGCCCGGCTCGGCGGTGACGAGTTCGCGGTGCTCACCACCGACGCCAAGCATCCCGATGACGTGGTGTCCACCGCACGCAAAATCCTGGCCGCCCTCGAAGGGCCTTTCGCGATCGCCGACCAGATGGTCGAGACAGGCGCCTCGATCGGCATCGCGATGTACCCCGTCCACGGGGACGATCCGAGCACGCTGCTGCGCCGCGCGGACGTTGCGATGTACGTTGCCAAGCGCTCGGGCGGCGGGTTCGCCGTGTACGCGCCGGAGCAGGAGGCGCAGACGCTGCGCCGTTCCGGGCTGGCCGGCGAGCTGCGGCGGTCGATCCCCCAGGGTGAGCTCGTCCTGCATTACCAACCTCAGGTCACCCTCGCCACTGGCGCGATTCATTCGGTCGAGGCGCTGGTGCGCTGGAACCATCCCCGAGAAGGGCTCATGCCGCCCGACCGCTTCATCCCCATGGCCGAGGAGACCGGCATCATCCATCCGCTCACCGCGTGGGTCCTGGATTCAGCGCTCGCGCAGCTGGTCAAGTGGCTCGAGGACGGGCTGGACGTTTCCGTATCGCTCAACGTGTCGCCTCGCAACATCGAAGACCACTCGTTGGAGGAGATGGTCGCGAGGGCCCTCGGCACGTTCAAAGTCGAGCCGCAGCGGCTCACGCTCGAGATCACAGAGGGTGTGGCGATGGCCGCGGCCGCGGCCAAGGCGCTGCACAGGTTGAACGAGATGGGTGTGCGGCTGGCCCTCGACGATTTCGGGACCGGCTACTCCTCGCTGCTGTACCTCATGCGCCTACCGGTTAACGAGATCAAGATCGACCGCTCATTCGTGTCGGCACTCGCCTCCGACCCTGACTCGGGCGCGATAGTGCGCTCGGCCGTCGGGCTGGGTCATAACCTCGGCCTGCGAGTGGTCGCGGAAGGTCTGCAGGACCGCGCCGCGGAAGCCATCCTGATCGAAGCCGGCTGTGATGCGGCGCAGGGATTCCTGGTGGGGCGGCCGACCGCCGAGCGCGACATGACGGACCTCCTGCTTGCTCACTCAGGCCTCGCCAAACAGCTGGACTGAGGTATGAGGGAAAACCCGGATGGTTTTCCCTCATCGCGCGTGTGGCTTCGCCGCAGGCGCTGCTCCCATTCCGGTATATCGATGGGACTTGATTAAGAGTCTGAAGCCGGCATCGCATGGAGACAAAGAGACAAAGTCGCGACCGGGCGGAGCCCGGTCGCCCCGGCCACGCTTGTGAAAGCGATTGTGCTCGGGGCCGCAGGGCAGCTTGGGTCGGCGCTTGCACGGCTGATCGGCGAGGACTCCGGTGTGACGCATGCGGAGGTGTCTGTCACCGATCAGCATGCTCTTGATGCTCTCCTGAACAGCCGGAGTCCGGAGCTGGTGTTCAACTGCGCCGCATACAACGCGGTGGACCGGGCAGAGGCGGAGCGGGCCCTGGCCTATGCGGTCAACTCGGAAGGCCCGGCCAACGTCGCCATGTCGTGCGCGCGCCATGGGGTCCGGCTCGTCCATTTCTCGACCAACTTCGTGTTCGACGGTGCCCTCGAGCGCCCTTACGTCGAGACCGACATTCCGGCGCCGCTCAGCGTCTACGGATCATCCAAGCTCGAGGGGGAGCAGAGGGTGCTGGATCTTCTGCCGGAGGCGCTCGTGATCAGGACCTCCGCAGTCTTTGGTGACACGGGCTCGGCAGTCAAGGGCGGGAGCTTCCCCGAACGGATCGTGTCGCGTGCCCGGCTCGGTCTGCCGCTGCGAGTTGTGGCCGACCAGAGGGTCAACCCGACTTACGCGGGCGACCTGGCCCCGGCCGCGATCAAGCTCGCGGAAAGCCGCCTGGAAGGTGTCGTCCATGTCGTCGCCGCGGGTTGCGCGGGCTGGGACGAATTCGCCCGTGCGGCGCTGTCGGAGCTGGGCGTCACTGCGAAGGTGGAAGCCATTGTGTCCGCCGAGCTGGCCACGCCTGCGGCAAGACCGCTCAACGGATGCCTTGAGTCCAGTCGGGCGGCCCCGCTGAGGCCCTGGCGGGAGGGGCTCCACGAATGGGCCGTGAGGCGTCGTGGAGCATAAAAAAGGCTCGGGCCGGGCGATTAGGTATGAGGGAACACCCGGATGGTTTTCCCTCATCGCGCGTGCGGCTTTGCCGCAGGCGCTGCTCCCATTCCGGTATACGGATGGGACTTGATAAGAGTCTGAAGCTGGCGTCGCGTGGAGACCAAAAAACAAAGTCGCGACCGGGCGAAGCCCGGTCGCCACGAGCAGGATCCGAGGCATAAAAAAGGCTCGGGCCGGGCGATTTCTCGACACCGGCTCCGAGCTTGGCTGCGGGGGGTGAGGATCTAACTGATGATGATGACCCCGAATTAACTTTTCCTCTCTGCTCCCATCCCTTTGACGGTGCGCGCGCGCAGACGCGCACGTTAAAAGTGTAGGAGTGAAGAGGCGCGGAATCCGCGAGCAATTTGTTGGATCTGTGCACTTTTTCAACGACGAAACGACTACGTCAGTCGGGGATTACCAAGCCTGAGCAGTTGTGCAGGCGACCGCCAGATGCTTAGGATGCGTTGGTTTCAGCAAACGAATTGCACACTTTGATCACATCGAACGATTTAGCAACTCGCCTTGGCGTGAGCCGGGCCACCGTTCTTCGCGCCGTGGCGAGGGGGCTCCTCAAGCCCGCCTCTGTCACCCCGGGAGGCCACCGCCGATTCCTGCCTGAGGACATCGAGGACCTAGCCGGCCGGCTTGAGGCGCGGCCCGCGGAGCTGGTCAGCTCGAAAGAGGCGGCGCGGCTCCTCGGGGTCAGCCAGCAGACGGTGAACCGGGCCGCCCGGGAAGGGCGGCTGCATCCAGCCTCGGTCACGCCGGGCGGGCATCGACGCTTTTCCCGCTCGGCGATCTATGACTCGCTGCGCGAAGTCGATCACAACGGGACGAGAGCCTGATGGCGGGGGACGAATCGGGTTCGCATTCGGAGCCGCGGGCTGACCGCGGTCAGCTCGTCTGGAGCATCCTTCTGAACCTCATCCTGATCGCCGCGGTCGTCCTTGGGGTGATACCCATCGTCGCCATCGCTCGTGGCTTTGTCGAGCTGGTGACCGAGTCGAAGACTCGCAGCGGGGCGGACTGGGTCGGATACGGGTTCGCGTTCACCGGCCTGTTTCTCGGTGCGGTCTTCTTCGCATATGCGATCAAGTACTACCTCAGCACGGCCATCGTGCTGCTGACGACGCTGGCGTTCGGGGGTCCTCGCAACGGCAACGGCAACGGCAACGGTCACGGCTCGCCGAACCTCACCGGCCACAGCCGCATCAACGCCAATGGCAACGGCAACGGCTACCACATCGATCTCGGCTATCACCCGTTCGTCTCAATCCACGTCGCCGCATACAACGAAAAGCGCGTCATCGAGCGCCTTCTCCAAGCACTCGACCAGCTCGAGTACCCCGAGTACGAGGTCGTCGTGGTCGATGACTCGAACGATGAGTCGGTGCAGATACTGCAGGCATGGCGGAACAGGCCACGCTTCAAGATCCTCCACCGCGCCACCCGCAAGGGGTACAAGGGGGGCGCGCTCCAGGAGGCGCTGAAGGTCACCGACCCCAGGGCCGAATACATCGTCGTCTTCGACGCCGACTCGGTCCCATTCCCGGACTCGATCGATCGTCTTCTGCCTCATTTCTATCGAGTCAGCGAGGGCACGGCCAACCGGATGCTGGAGTCGAACTTCGGTCGCGCTGAGCCTCCGTCGGAACCTGGGCAGATCAAGCGCAGGACAGAGGTCGCGGCCGTGCAGAGCTACCAGTGGCACGTCCTCAACAAGTCGGAGAGCTGGCTGACCGAAGCCGTGAGGGCCGAATACTCCGGCAGCTACATGGTCGAGCGCCCATTCCAGGACGCCGTCGGCGCTCTGAAGATGATCGCGGGCACCGCCTACATGATTCGCGCGGACGTCCTGCGCCAGGTCGGCTGGGGCACGAGCATCACGGAGGACTGGGAGCTCACGCTCAAGCTCTACGCGCGCGGCTACAAGGTCGCCTACACGCCCTGGGCTGAGACGCCCGCCGAATGCGTCAGCACGTTCGCTCGGCTCGCCCGTCAGCGAATGCGGTGGGCCGAAGGCCACACCTACAACGTGCGCAAGTGGTTCCTGCCGATCATGCGGTCACCCTTTTTGACCCCGCTGGAGAAGGGAGAGTTCCTCTTCGACTCCACCTATTACCTGCAGGCCGGGCTCTTCGTGGTCGGGACAGTGAGCTGGCTCATGTCGGAGACCGTGTTTCACACCCACGTGCCCGGCTGGACAGCGGTGCTCGGATGGTCGCTGCTCTTCTCCAACATCTTCGCGCTGCCGCTGATGAACCTGGGAGGGCTGATCCTGGAAGAAGCCCCGAGGCGCGACATGCAGGGAGTATTTGGCGCGTTGGTGCTGTCCTTTGCGCTGGTTCCATTTCAGGGCTGGGCGGCTTTCAAGGGCCTCGTCAGCAAGGACGAAGGGCCGTGGTTCCGAACCCCAAAGACGGGTCGCGTCACAGACGAGGTCCACCACCTTCGCCGGCTCCAGCTCTTGCGGCGGTGGCTGTTGGGCCGGCGGGCTCGGCGACTGGAACTGACACCGATTGCCCGCACGGCGACGCCGGCGGTGGCACGCACCGTAATTCGGTCGCGGAATCGGTGGATCGGCTGGGGAGTCGCCCTCGCCATGCTCGCGTCCTTCGGCGGTTTGGCCTGGCTGGCTTCGCGTGCCCCTGTCGTCAGCGCCGCAGGCAACCCCCTGTACCTGCACGGCGGCGGCGTGGCGCCATGCACCGCCAGCACGCTCGACCAGGCGATCGGGATCCGGCCATTGGCGTCTGCGTGCTCGATCGGTGTGGGGATCACGACGACCTGGGGATTCACGAACCTGCCTGCGCAGACCGTGGCCGCGGGGATCTGGAGCTTCACCATGTACTGGAGCGGGGGAACCGGGAACGCCAGCAACACGGTGGCGGTCAGCGCCGGCGTGTCCCTGACCGCCAGCTGCGCGACGTTCGTCGCGACGATCCCGAATCCGGGCACCACGTGGACGACGGACTTTGGATCTCTAGCCACGAACACCTCGAGCCCGTTCACCGTGAGCACAAGCGCGAGCCAGCTGCCGCTGGTGATTCCGCCAGGTGGGTCCCTTTGTCTGTCCGTCACTCTGACGCACAACACCGGCGGACCCGTGTTGATGCTCTATGACGGGGCGGCCGGCGTCGCGGACACGCGGGCGGTCCCGCCGAGCATCATCGTGCCCGAGTCAGTCCTGGGCCTGGTGGGGTTTGCCCTCCTGATACCTCTATTCACACGCCGCAAGCGCGTCCTCGAGCTCTTTAGGTTTCGGACATGAGAACTCGAGACCGCGACAACCTCAACCTGACGCTGCTTGCGCTGCTGTGTGCGCTGCTCATGCTGCTGCCGTTGGTGACGACTTTCGACGACCTCCTCACTGCGTGGGCGATGGGGCTCGGTGCGAACAACCCATTGCAAACGATCGTCCCGGTCGAGGCGCGGATGGTGGTGGGTCTCCTCGGCCTGGCGGGAATACATGCGGCGGCGTCCGGAAGTCACCTCGTGGTCTGGGATGGGAGCGGCGCGATGCACACTCTGTACATCTCGTGGAACTGCATCGGTTGGCAGAGCCTGATCCTGCTTGGTGTAAGTTTGCTGTCCGGCCTGCGCGGGCGACATCCACTCGAAGCTCGCGTCCAGGTCATCGTCATCGGCGTTGCCGGCACGATGCTGCTCAACCTCTTGCGCGTCGCTGCGGTCGCGGGCATCGCCGCTACGGTCGGCGTCACGCCCGCCGTCCTCTTTCACGATTACGGAGGCACGATCCTTCTCATCTCATTCCTCTTTGTGTTCTGGATGTTCGTTCAACGGTGGATTCTCGGTTCGGTGCCGTCAGACGAGCTTGAGGTGGCCGCGTGAACCGATGGCTTCGACTCGTCCTTCAGACAGCCCTTGGCCTGGTGCTGCTGTGGTTGTGGCTGCGCACCGTTTCGCTCACCGAGGTGATGAGCCATGCGCGAGTCCACAGCTGGGCCCCGGTGCTCCTGATGATCGCCCTCTTCCTACTGACGAGCCTCATCAGGGCCCGCCGCTGGCTGATTCTGCTGCGCCCGCTCGCCCCGGTCGGGATGGTCAGGGCGTTTGCCATGAACGCGGCCGGCGGACTCCTCAACTACGTGCTGCCGATTCGCTCGGGAGACGCCGCGCGCGCGTGGTGGCTGTGGCGGCGCCATCGCGTGCCGGCGGGATCGGCCCTGGCCACCATCGTGGTCGACAAGGCCTGCGACCTCGCCGCGGTGGCATTCGTCCTGGCGCTGCTCGAGGTGATCGCCTTGACCGGGATCGTGAGCGCTCCGCGCGGGCTCCTGGGCGCTGCCGCCCTGGCGGTCGCGCTGCTTGTCGCCGTGCTGGGAACGGCGCTGCTCGGCCCGCGGCTGGCGCGGTCATGGCTGGCCAAAAGGTTGCTGCCATCACGATTTGCGACGGCGATCGCGGGTCAAGCCTTTGCGTTCCGGGCCGGGGCTCGAGGTTTGTGGACTCCGGCGCTGGCAAGCCGGCTTGCCCTCCTGACGGTGCTGGCGTTGGTGATCGACGCCTTCAACTTCACGCTGCTGTTCGCCGCGGTGGGGATCTCGGTTCCGCCGCTGAAGGCGATGGCCGCGTATCCAGCGCTGCTGCTGAGCTTCGCCGTTCCGGCCGGGCCTGGATACGTCGGCAACCTGGAGGTGGCGGGGTCGCTGGTCCTGGGTGGCGGCCTGGGGTTGGCCCCGGCGGTTGCCGCCGGCGCCATCGTCCTGTACCACGCGCTCACAGCGGGATACGCCCTCGTCCTTGGACTCCTGGGCTTCCTTCTCGTCGGGGGCCGGCGCGCTGTTCGCGCCGGGGGGCCGCGCCGCGTAGCGGTCTTCCATTGCGGATTCACGTATTCGGGCGGCGGCGAGCGGATCGTCATCGAAGAGGTGTTGGGACTACGAAGACGTGGTTACGACGTGGAGTGCTACGCGCCGACCGTCGATGAGTCGCGGTGCTACCCGGATTTGATTGGCGAGGCGCGCGTCCGAACTTTTCTGCCGCAGCTGCCGCGCTGGTTCCCGTTGCGGGAGGCAGTTCAGATGGCGGCTACTTCTTTGCTGATGCCTCTTTATGCGTGGCGCTTTCGCGGAGTCGACGCCATCGTCGGGTGCAACCAGCCGAGCGCATGGATCGCCTGGTGGGCGGCGAGGTTGATGGACGTGCCCTACGTGGTCTATCTGAACCAGCCGAATCGCCTGGTGTATCCGCGCAACATCGACCGCGAGACGGGATGGGTGGCCAACGCCGACTACAGGCTGCTGGCGGCGATCGTGCTGCGCGCGACGCGATTCGTTGCGTGGGCCGACCGGCGCTCCGTGCAGGAGGCGGACCAGCTGCTCGTCAACGGCGATTACATCGGCGACATCATCCGGCGCACTTATCGTCGCGAAGCGGCTGATTGCCCGGCGGGTTGCCATGTTGCCGCGTCGGGCTTTCCGCTGCCCGTCGATGCGCGCTTTGCAGGTGGTTTGACCATCAACGGTTATCCGATCCGGCGGCCGTACGTGCTGCTGACCAATCGTCACTACCCGCAGAAGCGATTCGACCTCGCGATCAGGGCGATCGCCGAGGTGCGCAAGCTCCACCCGCGAGTACAGCTCGTGATACCGGGTCCCTTCACTACACACACGGAGTCGCTCCAGGCACTGGTCGCGGAGCTGGGGCTGGCGGAGGCAGTGCTCTTCCTCGGCCCGATTGCAGAAGACGAGCTGCAGAAGCTGTACGAGGGAGCCGCCGTCTACGTATATCCGGCACCTGAGGAAGATTTCGGCATGGGGGTCATCGAGTCGATGGCCAAGGGCGTGCCGGTGGTGGCGTGGAACCAGGCGGGGCCGACGGTCACTGTCGGGCCTGGCACGGGGCACCTTGCGGAGCCGCTCGTGGTGAGCGATTACGCGGCGGGCATCTCGCGGCTGCTTGACGATCCGTCGGAGAACCAGGCGACGGGAACACGTGCGTTCGAATGGGCGCGGCGGTTTGACTGGGAACGACACATCGACACGATGGAAAAGGTCGTCCTCGAGGTGGCACGCTCCCACGAACGATTCGCGGCGGAGGCTGCCACCGCTTGAGGCTGCTGCCCAGGATCCTTCCCACCGAAGAGGAAGAGGAGCAGCGACTCGAGCAGCCAGATCCCGAGCCCCTGGGAGACACGAACGGTCCGTCGCTTCATTGGGGCGGGCCGGCAATCGTGGCGGCGGGCGCCGCGATCCCGCGTCTCATTTATCTGTTCGCGTTCACGGATCCACAGAACGCAGGCCACGGGTTCACGGATGCCTATCACCACTGGCAAATTGCCTACTTGACCAAAGAGATCGGGCTCACCCACGGGCTACGCCTTTGGGACTTGCGGGGATGGGAGTACTACTGGGGGCTGCTGCACCCGGCTCTCACGGACCTTCTCTTTTTCGCCACCGGGTCACCGGACATCGTGCTGGCCCGGCTCCTGAGTCTTGTCTTCGGCTCCCTCACCGTGGTGCTGATTTTTCTTCTCTGCCATCGCTACTGGGGCACAACCGTTGCGGTGGCCGCCAGCGCGTTTGCCGCGCTGGCACCGGCGAGCGTCTTCAACGATGTCGCCGGCATGGCCGAACCGATTGGAGTCGCCCTGGTTCTCTTTGGAATCTGGTTGACGCCGAGGCATGGTTTCTGGGCAGGCGTGTCCTGGGCGTGCGCGGCGATGGCGAGGGTAGAGGCGTGGCTCTTCGGAGCGGGTCTGATCGTTGCCTGGCTGTTGGGAAGACGTCGGGGTCAGCCGCGGTGGTCGTTGGCGGCCGGCTGGGTGCTTGTGCTGGCTCTCTATGCGAAGTTTCTTTACGACCGGACCGGAAATCCCATCTATCCCGTCTACTGGAGCTTCCAGTTCGTCGCATTTGGAGGGTTCGACTCGGGAGCGGTGGTTCCATCGGGCCAGGAGATGCTGGGGTTGCCGCTGGCTGGAGCCGTTGCGGTCTCGGCTGCCGGACTCGCTTGGTCCTTGTGGAAGCGACCACCTTCGTATTTGCTTCTCGTCTACGGATTCGGTTATTCGGCGTACAGCTTCGCCACGTTCCTGAAGGTCGATGACTGGAAAGAACGCCGCTTTGAGTTTCCAATGGACTTTGCCGCCATCCTCGTCGCAGTTCTGCTGTTCAAAGTCCTTCCGGAGCGGCGTCGGGGACTCGAGCCTCTAGGGTGGGCGATCGCGATTGCGGGTCTCCTGGTCGTCCAGATCTTTTGGATCCCGATCCAGAGTGCGTATTCCGCCACCGAACCTGGGTTCCGGGATCAGGTGCGCCTGGGACGTGCGATCGGGGTGGTCTACAACCGTCCGGAGTACAAGGGCGGGGGACTGACCGTGCCGGGCGACGATCCAACTCTGGTCTACGTATTGGTGCGTAACGAAAAGGTTCCGGGCGCTCGAATCTCGAGTGAGTTCTACGATCCTTTCTATTACCTGCCAGCCGGCTACCGGTATGCCGACCATAAGGAGAGCGTCGGAGCGTTGCTGAAATGCTGGCTGGCAAGCACGCAAACCCGGCTGCTCTTGGTGACGCCGCCCAGCGCGTTCAATCACTCGGTGGCGGATTACAACGCCTTCATCGCCGACCATTCCCAGTGGTTTGTAGATACCGGGGCTCAATTGGACCCAGGGTGGTCACTCGTGGCTGTTCAGGTGCCAGCCCCTGGCCCGCACGAGTGCCCAGGGTCAGGGTAGTGCGCACGGCGACTTCTAGTTGACTGTCGCCGCCCAGGCGATGAGGTCATTGAGCCCTCGATCGAAAGAGACCTGTGGCTCCCAGTCCAGGACCGCCTTCGCCTTGGTGATGTCGCTTACGTAATAGGTCTGGTCGCCCTCGCGCCAGTCGGTGAACGTGTACTGCGGCTTGCGGTTCGTCAGCTCGCCGATCTGGGCGATGACCTCGAGGAGGTTTCGCTGGTTCTCCGGGCCACCGCCGACGTTGAAGATCTCGCCACGCGTCTCGTCGATCTTCTCGATGACGGTGGCGTACAGCGCGCATAGATCCCGCGCATCGAGCAGGTCACGCACCTGGGTGCCATCGCCATAGATCGTGAGCGGCCGGTCATTGAGGATCGAATGGGCGAAATGCGCGACCCACCCCTGGTCCTCGGTCCCGTACTGGTGCGTGCCGTAGATGCAGCTCTGCCGGAGGACGACCGTGTTCATATGAAAGCAGCGGGCGTAGTCCCTCACGTACTGGTCCGCCGCGCCCTTGCTGCAGCCGTACGGACTGTGGAAGTCGATGGGCTGCGTTTCTTTACAGGCAACGTTGTTCTTGTCGAGCTTTCCGTACACCTTGTTCGTCGATGCGAAGAGAAACGGAGCTTCGGGGTTGTGCAGCCGCACCGCCTCCAGCAGATTCAGGGTGCCTCTCGCGTTGACGTCGAAGTCCGTGACAGGATCGACCAGCGAGGTCGTTACCGCGACCTGGCCGGCCAGGTGCAGGATCGCGTCCTGGTTTTTGACGTGCTCGGCCACGGCGCCGGCGGTCCTCACGTCTTCTTTGATGAAAGTCGTCCGAGTTGGATGCTCGGTGATCAACCACTTGAGGTTTCGCTCTGTCCCCGGCCGGCTGAGATTGTCGAGCAGGGTCACGTGCCATCCGTCGGCGATCAGATGCAGCGCAGCGTTGACCCCGAGAAAGCCCGCTCCGCCGGTGATCAGGATGCGGCGGCCGGCGTTTCGTGCGGAGGCGCGAGCGGTGCGTACTGCAACGCGGGGGAGCGTTCTTGGCTCTGCCATCAGCGCACTCGGATCCATCAGGGGCACCTACGTTAAGACAATCACCCGCACGCGGCCGCGCCGGCGGGGGTGCCGGCTGCGCTTCGCGGTGTCGCCCACGACCCGTCCCTACGATAGACGCGTGCGCCCACCCGAGCCGTCGATGTCTGCCACCGACACACGGTCGGTCCGCTTCAACTGGGAGAGCGAGGCTCGCATGGCCGATGTCTATGAAGCGCTTGCCGGCGTCACCTCGGATGTCCGCCTCAAACACCGCTTGATGGCGCTTGCCGAGACCGAACAACGACATGCCGATGCGTGGGCGGCGCTCCTGGACTCCGATGGCGGCAAATCCCAGCGACATAAACCTCAGCTTGCCGCCCGCTTGCTCGCCGGGCTAGCGCGCGTGGCCGGTATCGGCCCAGCGCTAGCACTGGCCGGCGCCGCCGAAGGGCACGCCCTGCGCTCCTATCTTCGCCAGGTTTCGAGCGTCGCCGACGACCGGGCGCAGGGAGTGCTGCGCCAGGTGCTGCCCGAAGAACTCGATCACCAAACCGCCGAGGACGTGGCCGGGGAATCCGGTTCCACCGCGGAGCACGAGATTCCGCTCGACTCGGCCGAGGAGTGGCATGGCGGCGGAACCGAAAGCATCCGGAACGTGATCTACGGAGTCAACGACGGCTTGACCGCAACCCTGGGCGTGCTTTCTGGCGTTGGTGGTGCGAGCGTCGACCCCAAGGTCGTGCTGATCGGAGGGCTCTCGGCCATGGTCGCTTCCGGCGTATCGATGGCAGGTGGGGCGTACCTTGCCAGCAAGTCGCAGCGGGAGGTGTACGAAGGACAGCTGGCCCGCGAGGCGGCTGAGATCGAGGTGATGCCGGACCTCGAGCGTGCTGAGCTGGTCCGGATCTACCGCTCCAAAGGTCTGACTCCCGCGGAAGCCGAGACCATCGTCGGGCGAATCACCGCCGACAAGAAGGTCTGGCTGGAAACGCAGGCTCGCGAGGAGCTTGGATTGGACGCGACTCAGTTCGAGAACCCTGCGCGCGAGGGGCTCGTGGCTGGAATCTCCACGCTGATCGGCGGAGCCATCCCGGTGGCCGGCTACCTGGTCGGCCGGCAGCTGCTCGGGTCCTTCGTCAATGGGTTCGGGGCGCTGGTGATCGCATTTGTCGTGAGCGCCGGCTTCCTGTTCGGAATCGGGGCGGCGCGCTCGTTCTTTACCGGGAAAGGCGCCGTCCGGTCGGGGCTCGAAATGCTGGCGGTCGGATCTGTCGTCGCGGCCCTGACCTATGGAGTGGGCCTGCTTTTCCGTGGCTAGCGTCAGCCGGTGGCGATGCCCCGAAAGAAGGCGATGCCAACCACCCAACAGGCGCCGGCCAGGATCACAGCCTCTCGCCGGCGATTTCCGCCGTGGGCCCAGAAATATGCGCCGGGAAGGAACAGGACTGCAAACGCTCCATACACGAGATGGAGGAGAGTTTTCGGATGGCCTCCAGTGGCAAACGCCGCGAGGCCCAGAAGGCCTTGAAGCGCGGTCACGCCGGCCATGATCAGGTAGCTCGAGCGAAAGCCTGCGGAGATGGCGGCCTTGCGAAAGTATTGAAAGGTGCCCCAAATCGCGAGCGCCACTGCGAACAAGAGCAGGACTCGCGCGCCGAGGGTGTGAAGGAAGGCCAGTGGGTTGACGAGATTCACGGAAGGGCTTTCACCTGTTCACGGAAATAGTCGACGGTGAGGCTCAGGCCCTTTTCGAGATTCACCCGAGGTTCCCAATCGAGGTCGTCTCGCGCTTTCTGGTTGTCCAGCGCGATGCGGAACACGTCACCTTTACGCGGGGGACCGAAGTTGGGCTCGAGACGGTAATCGGTGAGCAGGGCCAGCTTTCTGAAGAGGTCGTTGACGCTGACCGCGATCCCCGTGCTGATGTGGAAAGTGCCGCCTGATCCCTTCTCGAGCGCAGCGAGATTCGCCGTCGCGACGTCGCCGACGTGAAGCATGTCGCGCGACTGCTCGCCAGTCCCATCGATGGTGACGGGTTGGTCCATGAGCATCCGGCTGGCGAAGATGGCGACCACGCGACCTTCCGCGGCGTAGAAATCCTGCCGCGCGCCATAGATGTTCGCGTAACGCAGCACCGTGTAGTCCAGCCCGAACGTGCGGCGGAAGGTACCCAGGTACTGCTCGAACGACAGCTTGCTCGTGCCGTAGGGCGAGAGAGGCCGAATCGGATGGTCTTCGGCGGCGGGCACCACGTCCGGCTCACCGTAAAGCGCACCGCCCGTCGAGCTGAAGATCACCTTGCGCACCTTGTGATCCACGCAAGCTCGGAGAAGATTGAGGCCGCCGATGATGTTCACCTGTGCGTCGTACGTCGGGTCGGCGACAGACTTCGGCACCTCCGACTGCGCGGCATGGTGGTTCACAAGCTCAGGCCGGAATGCCGCGACCGCTTCTTCCACCCGTGGTTGATCGCGCAGATCGACACGGTGCACAGTCGCTGCCGCGTTGACGTTGTCCTCACGCCCGGTGCTGAAGTCGTCGAGCACGGCGACCTCATGGCCGGCGGCGACATACGCATCGACGACGTGGGAGCCGATGAACCCGGCTCCACCAGTGACCAGAATTCGCACGGCGACTGACTCTAACGGGTTTACTTGCTGACAGTGGCTGAGCGCGCGAGGCTTGAAATCGAGGTTGTCAAAGCGGTGCGGGTGCCGGTTCCACCGGCGTTCTTGCGCAGTGTTCTGCAGCGAGCGGCTTCCATACCCGAACTCGAAGCGCGCCTTCCGGCGGGGACGGCGACGGTCGCCGTCAGGCTGACCACTGATGACGAGCTGCGACTTTTGAACCGCGACTACGCAGGCCATGATTCTGCGACCGACGTCTTGTCGTTCGAAGGTTCCAGCCAGCACGTCGGAGATCTCGCCATTTCGTGGCCGACGGTCGTCCGCCAGGCGCGTGAGCACGGACATTCAGAGCAGACGGAACTGTGTCTGTTGGCCGTTCACGGCTTGCTGCACCTGTTGGGCTGGGATCACGTGTCGGCCGCCCAGCGAAAGGAGATGTCGCGTCTCACGATCGCAGCGCTGGCGCTGTCCGGACTGCGGCCGGCGCCAGGACGCCTCTAGCTCCGCGTAAACTCACTCCCAGCAGAGGGTCTGCGGCACTCGCCGCGGGCCTAATTGCGTCTATTTGGATTTTGGATGGAAGAAAACAGACATAAAGAAGACGAGGCAGGCCTCAAGCGGTTGATCGTCGGCCTGGGCAACCCTGACGAGGAGTATGCCGACACGCGCCACAACCTCGGCTTTGCCTGCGTGCATGAGCTCGCGAAGAGGTTGGGCGTGCGGATCGACCGCAAGCGATGGCAGTCGCTCGTCGGTCATTCGGAAGCGCGCGGCGTCTGGCTGATGATGCCGCAGACCTACATGAACCTTTCCGGACAGGCGGTGGCCAAGGCGTTGAAGGACATTCATGTGCCGCCGCAGAAGGTCTGGGTCGTCTACGACGAGCTTGACCTACCCCTGTGCCGGATCCGCATCAAGCGCGGAGGCTCCGCCGCCGGACACAACGGCGTCAAATCTCTGATCAGCTGTTTGGGCACCGACGATTTCGTGCGTTTCCGGGTCGGCATCGGCAAGCCGGCGCGAAAGGGCTCTCACTCGGGACGTCAGCACGTGCTCGGGCGTTTCACCAAGGCCGAGGCTGCGCGCCTTCCGACCGTCATCGACGGGGTCGCGAGCGCCCTGGAGCTGGCGCTCGAGGCGGGCGTCGAGCGCGCCATGGACGTTTACAACCGCCCCAACGCGCTCGGTTGTGAGGAGCTGGCATGAGCCCGCTCTGGAAGAGCGCGATCGAAGCCGCACCGGCGCTGGAAGGCTGGATCGGAGGCTCGTCGACAGAGCTCGAGGTCGGCCGCCTGCCCCGGCCTGCGTGGCCGATCGTCGCTGGAGCCATTGCCAGGGCCTGCGCCGCGCGACGACGGCCGATCCTGGTCCTCGTTCCGGCACCCGAGCGCTTCGCCGACGAGCTGCGTCCGTGGCTTGCGGGGTATCCGCCCGTGCGCGTCTTCGCCGAGGTCGGCATTTCGTTCCTCGATCGCCCGCCGGCCTTTGACGAGGCGGTCAACAAGCGCCTGGATGCGCTTGCGACATTGGCGACTGACGAGCCGGCCGTCATCGTCTCGTCGCGGCGCGCCATCACGCGGCAGACCATTTCCCGTGCGGACCTCGCCGAAGGGTCAGTGTTGCTTGCCCCTGGACGAGGACCGGATCCCGTCGCGGTGGCCACGCGCCTTGTCGAGCTCGGCTATTCGCGAGAGGCGCTGGTTGAGGGTCGCGGCCAGTTTTCGCTGCGCGGCGGCATCCTCGACGTGTTTCCTACCGCCGCTGACGCGCCGGTGCGAGCCGAGTGGGCCGGCGACGTGATCGAAACGCTTCGCCTGTTCGATCCGGAGAACCAGAGATCCGTCATGGCGGTTCGCGAGGCCTCGATCAAGACAGGCCGGGAGCTGCTGCTTGGCCCGGAACGCGGCGCGGCGGCAGTCGCGCGTCTGCGCAAGTCGGTTTCGCTGCTGGCCCTTCGCGCGGACGTCCTTTCGGATTGGGAGGACGAGCTGGCAAGGCTCGAGTCCGGTGCCGCATTTCCCGGTGTCGAGTACTACGCCGCCTATCTCGATCCCTCACGGCCTTCGCTGCTCGACCATCTTCCGGCTGGGGCGGCGGTGCTGGATTTCGAGCCGGAGCGTCAGCTGGCGGACGCTCGGTCCCTCATCGAAGAAGCCAAGATGCTCGCCGCGGCAGAGGCAGGAGGTGGGGAGCTGCCAGGCGGTTTCACGCTTCCGATGGTGGATCTTGACCGCCTCGACGATTTCGCCGGGCGGACTCGACTCCGTCTCAAGGCCGGTGAGGCGGGCTCGGACTCGATCGACCTTGGCTGGGTCGGCTTGGAACCACTTGTCGGGCGGCCTCGGGCGGTCGCCGACCTTGCCGCCATGGGGGAGAGTGCGACCGTCATCTTCGCAACGGAACAGGACGAGCGGCTGAGAGCGCTGCTCGACGAGAACGGGGTCAAAGCGGATGTTCCCGAGGTTGATCTGGACCTCGATCTGGATCTCGAACCGGCACTGCGGTGCGCGGACATCGACATCACTGCCGGGACTGCGCAGCCGGAAATCGGCTTTCACCTCGCCACCGACGCCGAGCTTTTCGGCCGGCTGCGGCGACCCTCCCGGGCCGGCCGCAGTGGCAAGACACGAGGCAAGACGCGAGCCCAGGACCTGACCAAGGAATTCACTCTCGATTTCTCCCCGGACGAGCTGGTCGTTCACGTCGACCATGGCATCGCCAGGTTCAAAGGCATGCGGCTCATCGAGTCGGAGGGCGCTCACCGCGAGTACCTGGAGCTCGAATACGCCGAGGGTGACCGGCTCTTTGTCCCAGTGGAGAACCTCGATCGGGTCCAGAAGTATCTCGGAGGTGAGGCGCAGCCCGGGCTCCACCGGCTGGGTGGTGGCGACTGGTCGCGAGCTCGCGGGCGGGCGAAAAAAGTCGTCCAGGACGTGGCCGACGAGCTGCTCAAGATCTACTCGCTCCGAGAGGCCAGGCCCGGAATCGCATTCGCCCCGGACACACCCTGGCAGCAGGAGCTCGAGGCTTCCTTTCCTTATGAAGAGACACCCGACCAGGTGGTGGCACTGGCGGAGATCAAGGCGGACATGGAGTCCGACAAGCCGATGGACCGGCTCCTGTGCGGCGACGTCGGTTTCGGCAAGACGGAGCTTGCGCTCCGCGCGGCCTTCAAGGCGGCGATGAGCGGAAAGCAAGTCGCGGTGCTTGCCCCGACGACAGTGCTCGCACAGCAGCACTTCCACGTCTTCAGCGAACGGCTGGCGAAGTTCCCGGTCGTCGTCCAGATGCTTTCGCGATTCGTCGACGACGAGACACAGGCCCAGACCATCGAGGGCATCAAGGCCGGACAGGTGGACATCGTCGTCGGCACCCACCGGCTCCTTCAAAAGGACGTGCGCTTCAAGAGGCTGGGCTTGCTGATCATTGATGAGGAGCACCGCTTCGGCGTCATGCAGAAGGAGCGGTTGAAGAAGCTGCGCACGCAGCTTGATGTGCTATCACTGTCCGCGACGCCGATTCCGCGAACGCTGCACATGGCCGTGGGAGGGATCCGCGACATGAGCGTGATCCAGACGCCGCCCGAAGAACGCCAGCCGATCAAGACTTATGTCACCGCGGATGAGGACACCCTCGTCCGTGAAGCCATCACCCGAGAGCTGCAGCGTGGCGGTCAGGTTTACTACGTCCACAACCGCGTGCGCACCATCCAGAAAGCCGCCGACCGCATCCGAGAGCTGGTGCCGGAAGCTCGCCTCGCGATCGGGCACGGACAGATGGGCGAAGACGAGCTGGCGCGCGTGATGGTCGAGTTCGAATCGGCGAAGCATGACGTGCTCGTGTGTACGACGATCATCGAGTCGGGGCTCGACATCCCCAACGTCAACACGATCATCATCGAGCGCGCCGACCGCTTCGGACTGGCCCAGCTCTATCAGCTGCGCGGCCGTGTGGGACGGTCGGGAAGGCGTGCTTACGCGTACTTCCTCTACGACCCACGTCGCTCGCTGACCGAGCAAGCAGACAAGCGGCTGGACGTCATCTCCGGACTGCACGAGCTGGGGCAGGGGTTCAAGATCGCGCTTCGCGACCTCGAGATCCGCGGCGCCGGCAACTTGCTTGGCACCGAGCAGCACGGCGCGATCGCGGCAGTGGGATTCGAGATGTACCTGCAGATGCTCCAGGGCGCGGTCTCGAAGATGCGCTCGGGTGACGAGGAATCCGCCTTGGGCGATGTGCTCTCGACCGTGGAGATGAATCTGGACCTGCCGCTCGACCACTTCATCCCGCGTTCGTACATTCGCGACGAGAAGCTTCGTCTGGGTGCGTACCGCCAGCTGGCCGGGACCGAAGACGAGCAGGAGCTGGATGGAGTGCTGCGCTCACTCGAGGATCGCTACGGCCCCGGCCCGAAGCAGCTCGACAACCTTGCGTACTCGCTGCGAGTCAAGCTACGCGGACAGCGGATCGGCCTGCGTGGCGTGGTGGCCGACGGCCACGACATCGTGATTCGGGTCGACCCGGAGCGCTTCCTCGACGTTGACGAGCTTTCGAGACGAATGGCCGGGCGGATCGCCATCGCGCCGAACCGCTTGAAAATGCGAAGGCAGGGAGAAGGTTGGCAGGCGGATCTGCTGCAGCTGCTCGATGAGATGGCCGCCCTTTACGAGTCAGGCCGCGCCGTCGTCGCAGTACCTGGGCGCTAGTTGATGCCAGAATCAGGACAGATGCCTGAATCGAACGAGAAGCCGTACTCGCCTGGAGTTCAGGCGATCTTCGAGGTGGTCGCTCGGCTGCGGGCGCCCGACGGCTGCCCGTGGGATCGCGAGCAGACGCACGAGTCGCTGCGTCCGTACCTGCTCGAAGAGACCTACGAGCTGCTGGAAGCGATCGACTCAGCTGACGACACAAAGATTGAGGAAGAGCTGGGAGACCTTCTGCTCCAGGTCGCCATGCACGCCGAGATCGCCGCGCAGGAAGGACGGTTTAACGCGGCGGAGGTGTCGGAGGGGGTCGCGGCCAAGATGGTCAAGCGCCATCCACACGTGTTCGGTACCACGTCCGTCGCCAACGCGGACGAGGTGCTGCGCAACTGGGAGCACCAGAAGGCGCACGAGGCGCGCAAGGAAGGGAAGGACCAATCGGTCGTGGACCGGGTCCCCAAAACTCTGCCGGCGCTCGCCTGGACGCTTGGACTTCAAAAGCGCGCCGCGCGGGTGGGCTTTGATTTCACGTCACCTAAGGAGGCGGCCGAATCGGTCGCTGAGGAAGCGCGTGAGCTGGCAAATGCAAGCGATCCGCAACAGACCTTCGAGGAGATGGGGGACCTGCTGTTCGCAATCGTCTCCCTGGCTCGCCGGCTGAAGGTCAATCCCGAGGATGCGCTGCGAGTCGCCGGTGAGCGGTTCCGCAGTCGCTTCGCCAAAGCCGAGGCTTCGCTGCGCGAAGAGGGCCGCACGTTCCGCGACCTGGATGCCGCAGAGCTGGAATCGCGCTGGGAGGAGACGTCTTAGGGGGCGTTTGTTATAGTCGGCTCCCCTTCGGGTTTCACCTAACGACGCAGCATGAGATACAGCAAAGTCATCGTCGCCAACGGCACCGTGCGCACGAACACGCTCGGGTTGCGTCACGCCGTCGTCATCGCAGTGGTTGCTGTTGGCGTCATCTGGGCAGGCGTCGCGTTTGCCCAGGAGGGATACATCGGGCACAAGCTGACTCAACAGGTGACCGATCTGCACAAGCAGAATGCGGTCCTCGCCGCCCAGAACCAGGGCTACCGCAAAGACGTGCAGGCGATCACCTCAGGCTCCGCCGACGAGGAGGAGGCCAGGCTCAACGGGTACGCCCGACCAAGCGAGCGCCTCTACCTGGTCACCGCCGTGCCGACCCCGTCGCCGACGCCATCGGCTTCGCCCTCACCCCGCACCCATTAGGCCCCGCGGGCCAGTGGCGAGCCCGGCGGTATACTTTGAGAGCGGAGTGGAGCAGCGGCAGCTCGTCGGGCTCATAACCCGAAGGTCGTTGGTTCGAATCCAACCTCCGCAACCATCCTGCACCCAACCACGGAGCCATACATGCTTGGCTCCGCCTCATTTTTCTGGAGAAGGCTTGAACAAGAGAAAGCGAGTGGCGCTGGCCAAGCGACGGGTGAAGAAGCGAAAGCTGAAGGCGCGCGCGCAAACCGCAAGATAGGATCTTCTCTTCTATCTTCTCCTTTTGGGGCGCCCGGCTTGCGCCCGGCTTGCGAGGTGCCGTAGCTCAGGTGGTAGAGCGCGCGACTCATAATCGCGTTGTCGCTGGTTCGAGTCCAGCCGGCACCACCATGCTTCGAACAGATTCCTCATTACCAGTGCCGGAAGGCATCCGCCAGTCCGGTCTCATCAAACCAGGGGAGCGCGTGCTGGTGGCCGTGTCCGGAGGCCCGGATTCCACCGCCCTGGTTGTCGCCCTCAACGAGCTTGGGTGCAACGTGACGGCAGCGCATTTCGACCATGCGCTCCGCGACGGTTCGGAGCAAGTCGCGGAGCTGGTCGGCGCCATGTGCGTGAGGCTTGGCGTGGGACTGCTGAGCGAGCGTCGCCAGTCACCCATGCCGCGTGGCTCAGTACAGGCAGGCGCGCGCGTCCTTCGCTACGAGTTCCTGGAGCGTGCCCGCGTGGAGGCAGGCGCGGATGTCGTTGCGCTGGCTCACACCGCGGACGACCTGGTGGAGGGCGCCGTGCTGCACCTCATGCGTGGATGTGGATTCGCGGGCCTGCGTGGCATGCCGGCGAGCCGCGGCGCGTACGTACGGCCGATGCTGGCGGTCTGGAGAAAAGCGGTCATCGAATTCCTCGGCCAGCGTGGAGTCAGCGCCTACGAGGATCCGGCGAACGCGGACCTGAAGTACGCGCGCGCGCGCGTGCGACACCAGATCCTCCCCGCCCTCGAGCGAGACAGGCCCGGCATCGGCAGGCGGTTCTACGCGGCAGCGCGGCAGGCTTCCGCCATGCAGGAGGCGATCGAGAGCGCGGCCCGGCTTGTGCTCGGCGCCGGCATGCCCACGCCAGCCGAGGTGGCCGACCTGCCGGAACCAGTTGCTATTGAGCTGATGCGTTTTCTGTACTCGAACTCAGGCGGATCGCAGCCGGGCCTGTCGCGATCACACCTGAGCTCGATGCTGCGTCTGGTCCGGGGCGGACCGGGTGGGCGAGGCGTCGACCTTCCTGACGGCCGGCGTTTTCGTATCGTGGGTCACCACATGGAAGTCGTCGCGCCGCCAAGCTCTCGTGCGCGAGGCAGCTCTGAGCCTCAGCTTGTGGTCAGACGCTGCAATGGCTGCGCCGATCCAAACGCGGCGCACCTGCGATCGGACCTTTCGCTGCATTTGGGATTCCGGCGGCCGGGATTGCGGATGCGGCCGGCCGGCGGCCGAGGTTCGCGCAAGCTGCAGGACATCCTGGTCGACGCCCGTGTTCCGCGTGAGGATCGCGACTCGTGGCCGCTGGTTTTCGCCGGAGAGAGACTTGCGTGGGTGCCCGGGATCGCAGTGGACGCCGACCTCGTCAGCGTTTCAGGCGTGGCATCCCAGCACGTCGCGATCTCGCCAATGCCGGACCGCTGGCAGCCAAAAATTGCTAGGCTAGGAACGCCCATCAGCCCTCGAGGAGAGTCGAGTTGAGTCGTTTCCCCCGCTCCAGCCTGTTTTATTTCGCACTGGTCGTCGTGCTCGGCCTCGTGTTCTACTTCACCTGGCAGTCGCTCCAGAGCGGCCAGAATGCCAACGACTGGCACTTCTCGACTCTGATGAGCAACGCGCAAAGCGGCGGAGTCAAATCGCTCGAGATCAACGGCACCGATGGAATTGCGACCGACACCTCGGGCAAAAAGCACAACGTCGTCCTGCCCGACCCGAACGGCAGCGCCCCGTGGCTCACCGAGCTTCAGAACCAGGACCACGTGGACGTCTGGTTGGACAAGAACAACAGCGGCAGCTATCTGGTCAGCGTGCTGCTCCCGAACATCATCCTCGTGATCTTGATCGCCGCCTTCATGTGGTGGGTTCTCCGCCAGACGCAAAGCGGCAACAACCAGGCGATCTCCTTCGGACGCTCGCGCGCGCGTCTCATCGCGGGCGACAAGCCCGCCATCACATTCGCCGACGTCGCAGGCGTGGAGGAGGCGAAGCAGGAGTTGTCGGAGATCGTCGAGTTCCTGAAGTACCCCGAGAAGTTCGTCGCCCTCGGGGCGCGGATTCCGAAGGGAGTGCTCCTCGTTGGACCGCCCGGCACTGGTAAGACACTCCTGAGCAAGGCAGTGGCAGGCGAAGCGGGAGTGCCCTTCTTCTCGATCTCCGGTTCGGAGTTCGTCGAGATGTTCGTCGGTGTCGGCGCGAGCCGTGTCCGCGACCTGTTCGACCAGGCCAAGAAGAATTCGCCCTGCATCGTTTTCGTCGATGAGATCGACGCCGTCGGACGCCAGCGCGGCGCCGGCCTGGGCGGCGGCCACGATGAGCGCGAGCAGACCCTCAACCAGCTGCTCGTCGAGATGGATGGATTCGACACGAACACCCACGTGATCGTGATCGCGGCAACGAACCGGCCGGACGTGCTCGACCCGGCTCTCCTACGACCGGGTCGTTTTGACCGCCACGTCACCCTCGACCGGCCGGACATCAAGGGGCGCCGCGCGATTCTGGACGTGCACGCACGCAACAAGCCGCTGGATTCGACGGTCGACCTCGATGTGCTCGCGCGCCAGACGCCCGGCTTCAGCGGCGCCGACCTGGCCAACCTGATCAACGAGGCGGCCATTCTTGCCGCGCGCGCCAACCAGAAGGTGATCGGGATGATCCAGCTCGAGGAGGCGATCGCGAGGGTGATCGCAGGCCCCGAGCGCAAGAGCCGGCGCATCTCAGACCGCGAAAAAGAAATCATCGCCTACCACGAGGTCGGCCACGCGCTGGTCATGAAGGCCCTTCCTCACACCGACCCGGTGCACAAGATTTCGATCATCTCGAGAGGCATGGCGCTGGGCTGGACGCTGAGCCTGCCTGAGGAGGACAAGTACCTCATCTCGCGGGACGAGCTGATGGACCAGATCGCCGGGATCATGGGCGGCAGGGTGGCGGAGGAGATCGTCTTCGGCGACATCACGTCCGGGGCCGAGAACGACATTCAGAAGGCAACGCAGATGGCCCGGAGGATGGTGACCCAGTGGGGCATGTCGGACAAGCTGGGCAACGTTTCGATGGGTCACCACGAAGAGCTCGTCTTCCTCGGTCGTGACCTCGGCGAGCAGAGGAACTACTCCGAAGAGGTGGCGGCCATCATCGACGAAGAGATCCGCAGCATCGTCAACCATGGCTACCAGACAGCGAAGGCGATCCTCACGCAGCAGCGCCACAAGATGGACGTGGTGGTCGAAAAGCTGAAGGTGGTCGAGACGCTCGACGGCAAGGAGCTGGACGAGCTCCTGGCCCGCGAGGCTCCCGAAGCGCCCGCCGCCAGCTCAACCGCCTCCTAGCACGCCAGCGCCTCAGCCGCTGTTCGTCGCCGGCCGCGGCAACCTGGGCCGCACGCTGGCAACGGCGTTCAATTCCGCCGGGCATCCGGCTCTGCTCACGCCCGCTCGGAGAGGCCTCCCGGGTCTGATCCGCAGCCTGGAATCGCTTCCCAACGCGATAGTTTTCCTGGCCGTTCCTGACGACGCGCTATTGACCGTCGCCGGCCGTTTGGCTGGGACGGGCGGGCGGATCCCGGGGACGGTCGCGTTCGTGCACCTCAGCGGCGCCCAGCAGCTGAACGCCCTCGATCCCCTAGGAGTGAGTCACCCCGTCGGCTCGTTCCATCCCCTGCAGTCCTTCCCGGAACCGCGCCCGCCGGCCTCGCTGCACGGCGTCGTGGTCGGAGTCGACGCGAGCACCGCAGCGCTGCTGCGTCGCCTCGCCAGCCTGGCTCGCGCCCTGGGCGCCCGGCCCAAGCAGGTGAGCGACAGCCAGCGGGCGCTGTACCACGCGGCGGCGGTGTTTGCTTCGAACTACGTCGACGTCTTGCTGGGCACCGCGGTCAGGCTGCTCCAGCTTGCTGGTTGGAGTGAGAAGGAGGCGGTCTCCGGACTGCTTCCCCTGACAGAAGGTGTGCTTACGACATTGCACAGGCGCGGCCCGGTCCAGGCGCTGACTGGACCGGTTCGGCGAGGTGACGTCCACACTGTCGAGCGCCACCTGGCCGCGCTCAGCAAGCTCGCCGGCTCGGCCAGGTCGCGTTCCGCGCCGCCGGTCGCCGACCAATACCGTATGCTCGGATTGATCGCGCTCGAGATCGCAGTGGAGGCGGGCCTTGAGCCTGCGGCGGCGGAGCGGATGCAAAGGGCGTTGACCCAAGCGGCAGCGACCCGAAGGAGACTCCGGCCATGACGACGGTTCTGGACGTTCAGCGATTCAAGGACGAGCATCGTCGCTTCCCGATGATCACGGCGTATGACTATCTGAGCGCACGGATCCTCGACGAGGCGGGCATTCCGATCCTGCTTGTCGGGGACAGTTTGGCGATGGTCATGCTCGGCTACTCGACCACGTTGCCCGTGACTCTCGACGAGATGATCCACCACGCCAAGGCGGTGGCTCGGGGTTCCCGCCAGGCGCTGCTGGTGGGCGACCTGCCGTTCATGTCCTACCACGTTTCGATCGAGCAGGCGATCGCCAGCGCCGGACGTTTTCTCCAGGAAGGCGGCATGCACGCCGTCAAGCTGGAAGGCGGCGGACCCAGCGTCGAGATCACCCGCCGCCTGACCGAGCTCGGCATTCCGGTCATCGGTCACCTTGGCCTCACACCCCAGTTCATCCATCAGATGGGTGGATTCAAAGTCCAGGGCAAGAGCCAGGCCCAGGCCGCTCGCATCCTCGCCGACGCCAAAGAGCTCGAGCAGGCCGGCGCGTTCAGCATCGTGCTGGAGGGAATGCCCGGCGAGCTTGCGAGCCGCGTCACGCAGGCGCTACGAATTCCCACGATCGGCATCGGCGCGGGTGCCGGAACCGACGGCCAGGTGCTGGTCTACCACGACCTGCTCGGGCTGACGACAGGCAAGGCGCCGAAGTTCGTCAAGCGATACGCCAACCTCGCCGAGGACATCGGGAACGCCGTCCAGCGTTACGCTCGCGAAGTGGCGAGCGGCGAGTTTCCGGGACCCGAACACGTTTACTCGGCCAATGGCGCGGCGCCGGCGACGAGCACTGGAGACAGAGAAGAGGTCAAGTACGGCGCCGGATAGCCATCTCGCCGTCTTCGACAATCCCGGCACGATGCTCGAGGTGTCGCGGCTGTGGCACCGCGACGGCCTCGACATCGGGCTAGTGCCCACGATGGGGGCGCTCCACGCCGGACATCTCAGCCTGGTGCGCGAAGCCCGTCGCAAGAACGGGATCGTTATCGTCAGCATCTTCGTGAACCCGATCCAGTTCGGGCCGGGTGAGGATTTCTCGCGCTACCCGAGGGATGTGGATCGTGACCTAGACCTCCTGCGGCGGGCAGGGATCGACGCCATCTACCGGCCGTCTGTGGACGTGATGTATCCGCCCGGATCGAGCACTCGGATTCACGTCTCCGGCGTGTCGGAGCCACTCGAGGGCGCGGCCCGCCCTGGGCACTTCGAAGGCGTTGCCACCGTGGTCACCAAGCTCTTTGCCGCCGTCGAGCCCGACCAGGCGTATTTCGGCCAGAAGGACGCCCAGCAGGTGGCTGTCGTGAAACGGATGACGCACGACCTGGATTCGCCGGTGCAGATCTGGGTGTGCCCGACGGTTCGGGAACCAGACGGTCTGGCCCTCAGCTCGCGGAACGCCTACCTGAGCACCCAGGAGCGCGAGGCGGCTGTCTGCCTGAGCTCGGCCCTGCGGCTTGCCGCCGAGGCATATTCGAAGGGCGAACGCCAGCCGGAACAGCTTCGGAAGGTGCTTTGGGCCAGGCTCGAAACCGAACCGCTGGCGAAGGTCGACTATGCCGAGCTAGTCGATCCCGAGACGTTCAGGAGCCCGGGAACGCTCGCCGTGCTTGCCGTCCGGATCGGAGGCACCCGGTTGATCGACAACCATGATCTCTCGAATCGTCTTCCGGGTTAGCCTGAAGGTTCTGCGTTACACTGTGAGTTCGTATTGGCGGAGGCCGTTATGACGACCAACACCACATCAATAACTCTTAGGGGGTACGTCCGTTGTCCAATGAGTCTGGTGTTGTCCTGACCGAACCGAAGGAGGGGACCGAAGACTCAGCTTACGCGATGACCATGGAGGACTACCTCCACTACGAGGCGGAGGCCTTCAAGACCCCCAACCACGGGGACATCGTGGATGGGATCGTGGTCCGCGTCGACGCGGACGAGGTCCTGGTCGACATCGGGGCCAAGGCCGAGGGTGTCATTTCGAGCAAAGAGCTGGGCCTGCGCGGCGACCTGGATTCGATCGGGCTTGTGGCCGGCGACCAGATCAAGGTCTACGTCCTCCAGCCGGAGAACGACGAGGGCAACGTGGTCCTCAGCCTGCGCCGGGCGCGAGCGGAGACCACGTGGATCGTCGCCGCGGAGAAGCAGGCCGACGGCTCGGTCATCGACGCGGACGTACGCGAGCAGAACAAGGGCGGCCTGATCGTCAACATCCTTGGACTTCGAGGGTTTTTGCCTTCAAGCCAGGTGGCGCGGGCGTACGCGGGCAGCCTGGAGTCGCTGGTCAGCCAGCGGATCCCGGTGAAGATCCTCGAGGTCAACCGGAAGCGCAACCGGCTGATCGTCAGCCAGAAGGCTGCCGAAGATGAGGATCGCGCGCGCAAGCGCGAAGAGCTCTTCAGCCGGCTCCAGACGGGGACCACGGTCAAGGGCACTGTGTCCGGAATCACCAGCTACGGAGCGTTCGTGGACATCGGTGGCGCGGACGGGCTGATTCACATCTCCGAGCTGTCGTGGGACCGGGTCTCCAAGGTCACGGATGTCCTGCAACTGGGCGATGAGGTCACCGTGAAGGTGATCAAGCTCGACCCGGAGCAGACGCGCATCTCACTTTCCCTGCGGCAGCTGCAGCAGGACCCGTGGGAGAGGCTCGTGCAGTCGATGCCGATCGGCTCGATCGTGGAAGGCCAGGTCACGAAGACCAAGAAGTACGGGGCCTTCCTCCAGATCATGCCCGGGATCGAGGGCCTTCTCCACATCTCGGAGCTCTCGTGGGCCCACGTGGAGCGGACAGAGGACGTGCTCAAGGTAGGGGAGACGCTGCAGGTGAAGGTGATCGGAATCGACACCGCGCGCCGCCGCATCTCGCTCAGCCTGAAGCAGCTCTCGGCTCCGCCGGCCACCCTCGCCAACGGGCACTCCGAGCGGCGGCCGAACGAGTACGACGAGACAGAGGACGAGACCTAGCTCTATCCCGGTAGCTTCGTCTTTACAGCCAGGCTTGTTTTTTGTTCGCCCGCCTGCTTGAGTTGAAAGCGGCAGGTGTTGGTCGGCTCGGGGGAGGGGAGGGCCCGACGGGCCAGCTGCCGCTTCAGCTTCCCAGGGCCGCGAGGCGCTGCTTCGCCGGAGCGTAATAAGGATCGATCTCGAGGGCCCTTTGATAGTGCCGGCGCGCGTCGGCCGTTCGGCCCAGCTCCGCCTCGCGGTCGCCAAGCTCGACGTAAAGGCTGGGATCGGTCTCGCCGAGGTCGGCCGCGCGCCTCATCTCGTCCACCCCTCGCTCTACCGAGCCTTGGGCTACGAGGCCCTGCCCGAGCGCCCAGTGATAGCGCGACTGAAGCGGATCCACGACCACCGACAGATCGACCCTCCCCTGCCGGTACCACACGTCGGCCAGCAGCGGAAACGCTGCAAGCCCAATCGCAAGTAGGGCCAGACCAATCGCCACGCCAGTGCGCCAGAACGCCGGACCGGGCGTCGCCGGAGCAGCCGCAACAGAATTGCTGCCTGCATCGGATTCGGCAGCTCGGACCGCCGACCATGCTGTGCCGGCCAGGAGCCAGAAGACCCCGGTGGCCGGAGCCCAGTCGAAGTTGAAGACAACCCATACGGTGTAGCCGATGCAGGCTGCGGTCAGCGCTCCGACGTCGCCGGCGAAGCGCCAGCGCCATGTGCCGCGGAACAGGATCACCAGGACCAAGCCGATCGTCGCCAGGCCGAGGATGCCCTGCGTGGCCGCGGTTTCGAGTATCCCGGAGTGGGTTCGGTCGTAGATGATTCCAGGCGCCCAATCAGCGCTGACGAAGCGCCCAAACGCCAGGCCGGTCGCATCCTCGCCCCAGCCGGTCACGGGTCGTGTAGCGATCATGCGAAGCGCGTCGGGCCACAGCTGGAGCCGGCTTCGTGCCGGATCGTTGTTGAGGAGGCTGAGCGGGCCGAGCACGATCAGCCATAAGCCCGCCAACAGCAACCCGCTGGACACAATGGCCGACGTGGCCACCCAGAGCCGGCGTCGAAACGCAAAAACAGCCAGGGCCAGGCAGCCCGCAAGCGCACCCAATCCACCGCTGCGGGAGGTTGACACCACGAGTCCGCCCGCCATCACTGCCGCGCCCAGCCACCACGCCACGACGAAACGGTCACCCCGAAAACCACGTGCGACCGCGAGTGGGAATCCCACGGCGATCAATGCGCCGAGAAGGTTGGCGTTCCCGGTGTTCCCGTCAGGCCGAAAGCTGACCCCGGCGGCAGACTGCATCAGCGCTTCAAGGCTGACGACAGTGGTACCGAAAACGAAGGCCGGAACCACCCAGTTTCGCGGCCGCGAATCCCGCAAGAGCCACACCGGAACCGCAAGCAGTCCGAGATAGCCGAGACGAACCGGAAGCGACTCGTAGCGCGAATACGAGCCGGCGAAGCTTAAAGGCCAGGAGATCGAGAAAACGAAGGCCAGGATTGCCGCCCCAGCTGCTGCGAAAAGCGGCCACCGGAGCCTTCCCAATCCAGGGCCGCCGGGCGCCAATAGAGCCACACCGGCGCCGAGGCAGGCGCCCACGATCACGATCGAGGCACGAGGCAGGATGAATTCATCCACCAGGTTGGGTATAAAGACGATCGGAAGGGCCAGGGCGATGGCCGCGGGGAGATAACCACCGAGGCGTCCGAGAAGGGGCCTCATCGCGCCTCCAGCTAAAGGAAAGCTACCGGTCGACTTGGACGTTATATTAGGTGTGGAGGTACCGGCGGGTACCAAAGCAAACGTTGGAGGAGGTGCTGGCCCCACCCTAGACGTAGGAATCCCAGGAGGAAAGAACCTTGTATCCGTTTGAGAGATTTACTGAGCGAGCCAAGAAGGTTTTGACTCTCGCTCAAGAAGAAGCAGAACGATCGCACCACAGCTACATAGGCACCGAACACTTGCTCCTGGGCTTGCTCCGTGAGGGTGAAGGCCTGGCTGCCAAGGTTCTCAACAACCTTGGCGTGGAAATCGGGAAGGTCCGCCAGACCATCGAATCTGTTCTAGGTCGCAACGAGCGGATCATCATCCAGCAGATCATCCCAACGTCGCGTGTGAAGAAGGTGATCGAGATCTCCTTCGAAGAAGCGCGCCGGATGGGTCACAACTACGTCGGCACCGAGCACCTCTTGCTGGGGCTTTTGATCGAGGGCGAAGGCATCGCCGCTCATGTTCTCGAGGACCTGGGCGCCACGCTCGAAAAGGTCCGGTCCGAGATCGAGCGTCTGCTCCACGACTCGAGCGCGGAGACAGAGGCCGAGCCCGCTCCGAAGAAGCCATCGAAGACGCCTCTGCTCGACCAGTTCGGTCGCGACCTCACTGAGCTCGCCCGCCGGAATCAGCTCGATCCGGTCATCGGGCGCGAGACTGAGATCGAGCGCGTCATCCAGATCCTGAGCCGCCGAACCAAGAACAACCCGGCCCTCATCGGCGAGCCTGGCGTGGGCAAGACCGCGATCGCCGAGGGTCTGGCGCAGCAGATCATCCAGGGCAACGTCCCTGAGTCGCTGCAGCACAAGCGCGTGCTGACTCTCGACATGGGCGCCCTGGTCGCAGGCACCAAGTACCGCGGCGAGTTCGAGGAGCGGCTCAAGAAGATCCTCGACGAGATCCGGTCGAGCCGTGAGGTGGTGCTCTTCATCGACGAGCTTCACACTCTCGTCGGTGCCGGCGCGGCCGAAGGCGCAATCGACGCCGCCAACATCCTCAAGCCGGCTCTGGCTCGTGGAGAGATCCAGTGCATCGGCGCGACGACCCTGAACGAATACCGCAAGTACATCGAGAAGGACGCCGCCCTCGAGCGCAGGTTCCAGCCCGTTTACGTCGACCAGCCGACGCTCGAAGAGACGATCGACATCCTGAACGGCGTGAAGTCGCTGTACGAGAAGCACCACCGCGTGACGATCACCGACGCGGCTGTGAAGGCGGCAGCGGTGCTGAGCGATCGCTACGTGAGCGATCGTGCTCTGCCGGACAAGGCGATCGACCTGATCGATGAAGCGTCGGCGCGCGTGCGCATGAAGCTCACGACCACTCCTGACGACCTGAAGGAGCTGCAGAAAGAAATCAAGAAGCAGCGGTTGGACCAGGACGAGTCCGTCAACAAGCAGGACTTCGAGGCCGCGGCGAGCGTTCGCGACAAGGTCAAGAAGCTGCAGGACAAGCTCGCCTTAAAGGAAGCCGCGTGGCGAGACAAGCTCGGTGAGACGGTGCCCGAGGTCGGCGAGGAGCACATCGCGCAGATCGTGGCCGCGTGGACGGGAGTCCCCGTGTCCCGGTTGGTCGAAGAGGAAACCGCGCGCCTTCTCCGCATGGAGGACGAGATTCACAAGCGGATGGTCGGCCAGGAAGAAGCGATCAAGACCGTCTCTCAAGCGGTCCGGCGCGCTCGCGCAGGCCTGAAAGATCCGCGCCGCCCAATCGGCTCGTTCATCTTCCTTGGGCCCACGGGCATCGGGAAGACCGAACTGGCCCGCGCACTGGCCGAGTACCTGTTCGACTCGGAAGACGCGCTCATCAAGCTCGACATGTCGGAGTTCATGGAGCGGCACACGACCGCGAGGCTCGTCGGATCACCTCCGGGTTACGTCGGTTACGACGAGGGTGGTCAGCTGACCGAGGCGGTGCGCCGCCGGCCTTACTCCGTGATCCTGTTCGATGAGATCGAGAAGGCGCATCCAGAAGTCTTCAACATGTTGCTGCAGATCCTCGAGGACGGGCGTCTCAGCGACGCCAAGGGCAAGGTGGTCAACTTCGCGAACACCGTGATCATCATGACCTCGAACCTCGGCATCCGCGACGTCAACCAGGCGGGCACGTCACTGGGCTTCCAGCCTTCGGTCGTGGATGAGGCGGATGAGGTCGAGCGGCGTCACAAGAACACGAAAGAGAAGATCGACGAGGAGCTCAAGCGGATGTTCCGTCCCGAGTTTCTCAACCGGGTTGACGCCATCGTCGTGTTCAAGAGCCTGACGACCGGGCAGATCCGGCTGATCGTCGATCTGCAGCTGCAGCGACTAGGCAAGCACCTGGTCGAGCAGCAGATAACGATCGAGGTGACAGACGCGGCGAAGGATCTTCTTGCCAAGGAAGGATTCGACCGGATCTATGGCGCCCGTCCGTTGCGGCGCGTCATCACAAACCGGATCGAAGACCAGCTTTCGGAGCACCTGCTTCGAGGGAAGATCGTTCGCGGCGACACGGTGCAGATCGACGTTGATGGCGAGGACGGGCTCAAGTTCACGCCGGTCAAGCACCCCCACAAGGAACCGGCGGAAGCGGCGGCTAAGCCCTAGTCGCGTTTTCCTGAGTTGTGTCGGCGAGACCCGCATTCGAACGCGAATGCGGGTTTCGTTTTGCCCTCCAAACCCGCATTCGAACGCAGATGCGGATATCAGATGCCTCTTTCGGCGCCCCTATCCATAGCCCTCTCCCCTGAAGGGGAGAGGGAGCAGCGACTTCTTCGACCGCGCCTCACCCGCACAATTGAGCATGGTGAGCGCTCAAACCCCCCTCCGCCTGCGGCCGCTCGAGATCGGCGATCTGCTCGACGAGACCTTTCGCATGTACCGGCGCCACTTCTTGCTCTTTGCGGGGCTCTCCGTGATCTTTGCGATACCGACGGCGGCGTTTTCGGGTTTCATCCTCTACACGCTCTTCAACACTCTGCTGAGGCCGGGACGACCGTTTATGGTCGATCCCTCCTTCCTGGTCTGGTATGGCGTCTTCCTACTGATCACCCTGGTCCTGGTGCCCTTCCAGTACGGAGTCGTCACGTACGCCGCTTGCGAATCGGCGCTTGGGCGCCCCGTCACAGCGTCAGGAGTCCTCAATGGCGTCCTGCGCCGTTACTTCCCGCTTCTGGGCTACTTCATCCTCGTCTCGCTGATGGCTGTCGCGTTCTGCCTGCTTCCGCTCTGGATCTGGATCTGGGTGAGCTGGTGCGTCGTCCTCCCCGTAATGTTCATTGAAAACGTCGGCCTGCTCCCCGCCATGGGGCGGAGCTGGCGTCTTGTGGAAGGGCGCTGGTGGCGGACCTTCCTTGTCCTCTTTCTGGTGTTGGTGGTCTTTTACGTGGCCACTCTTGCCTTGCGGGCGTTCATCGCACTTGGCCAGGCGCTCCTGCAGCTCGTCGTGTCGCAAATGGTGGTCCTCTGGATCTCCGGAGCGACGACCGCGATCGTCGACTCGCTCGTCTTTCCAGTGGTCCAGATCGCCATCGTGCTGATCTACTTCGACCTGCGCGTACGCAAAGAAGGCCTTGACCTGTTCCAGCAGGCCCAGCGAGTCACCCCGCCGCTCCCGGCATCGTGATAATTCGCTGACGATTCGCATCTTTTTTCGCGCCGCCGCTGTCACCGCGATCGTGCTGGCGTGCGCGCGCTGGTCCGCGCTTCCCGCCTCCGCGGATGCCACGGCACCGGACCCCTACCGGCAAGCTGTCCAGAGCGCATACGACCTGGTGAAAGGTTCCACGCCCAACGACGTTGAACGGCTCCAGGCGATCAGCGCACTTGAAGCGGGCACCGGCTCGTCGCAGCCCGAGATCCTCAACGACCTCAAGCGCCAGCCGCCCGATTACAGCGACGCAAGGGCCCGCATGCTTGCCCTGCTGGCTGCACTCGACCAGCCGGCCGACACGTCCGACCCACAGCTGGCGCAGCAGCGACTCCATGACGTGCTGGCGATGCCTCGCTACAGCGCGCTGCACGCTCCTCCTTCCTTGCTCGACCGGTTCGGGCAGTGGGCCCGCGATCTGGTCCGCAGCCTGCTCCGCTTCCTGTTCGGGGGCAGCGGCGGCCCGCAGGCACAGGGCTGGTTCTTGTACGTGATTGGCGTGGCAGTGCTCGCCACCGTTGCGATCGTCGTCTTCCGTTCCGCTCGCGGGCGGTTCGACGAAGTTGTCATGGGGAATCAGCCCACCGGGCCTCGCGCGCCGGCTGACTATTTCGCCGAGGCGGATCGGCTTGCTGCAGAGGGGGATCGTGTCGGTGCGATTCGCGCGCTGTGCGCAGGCGTCGCAGCCACCCTGGCGGGCGAGCAAACCTGGGTCGGCAGCCCGCTGACAGTGCGCGAGATCTTCCAGCGCGCGCCGGATCCCCCTCGACTGGGCCCTCTGCTCCTGCCGTTCGAGGCCGCCGTTTACGGAGGTCGCGAGGTCGACGCCGCGACATACGTGCGTGCCGCGCAGGTCGCTGCGCCATACCGACAACCGGAGACGGTGGCGGCATGAAGGGAGCGCGCGGCTGGGTGTTCCTCGCCCTGGTTTCAATCGCGATTGCCGCGGCCGCTTTCTTGCTTCAGCCGCACCAGGATTCTCCGGATCACAGCTCCTGGAGCGACGCCGCCAATGGCGCGTCGGCGGTACGGCTGTTTGCGGAATCCATGGGCCACTCGACGGCCCAGATCACCGGCACTTTCGATCCGCCGTCCGTGCCGGGTCTGCTGTTTGTCTTCACCCCCACAAGCCCGTACAAGGCCGACGAGGCCGATCGCACCCGGACGTGGGTGAGCACTGGCAACGTCCTCGTCTACGCGTCGGAGGAAGGGGATCGGGAGCTCGACCGCGTGTTTGGCGTGACAAGGACCGCCGGCTATGCGCTCATCAGCGACGAGGTCGCCACCCCTGTCGTCCATGGGGTGACGAATGTGGCGGGCGGGGGTGTGGTGATGCCTGTCGAGACCAGCGCGGAGCAGGTCGCGTTCCTCAGGGCCTCGAACGGTCTTGTGCTTGGCTACTTGCAGAAAATCGGGCCCGGCGTGGTCGTGGTGCTTGCCGACCCCCTGGTGCTGTGCAACGGCTACCTCGACAAGCTGGACAACGGCCGCCTCCTGGCCGACTTGCTGAGCCTGACCGGCGCCAGCGCTACGGTGTTCTTCGACGAGTACCACCACGGCGTCGTCCTCGGCGACCTCGGGCCGCAGGCCTGGATCACGACAGCATGGGGAGCCGCCCTGCTCTGGCTGCTCGTCGCGGTGTTCGTGGGGCTGCTGCTGCGTGGCCGAGCCTTTGGCCCGCTCATCCCTCGGCCGGCCGAGGCGATGCGCGCTGACGTGGAATGGGCAGTCGCGGTGGGTGCGCTGCTGCGCCGGTCGAGCGCACGCGCCGTCACCCTCGGCCTGCTAGCGTCGGCCACCGAGCGTACGGTGGCGGCGCGGATGGGAATTCCGCTGCAGCCGCGCGAACGCTTCTGGAATGCTCTCTGGGTGCGTGTGCCGGAGCTTGCCGCCGAGCTCGCCGAGGCGGAGAACGCCCTTCACGCCTCGGCGATGAGCGAGCCAGAGCTGTTGAAGGCGGCCCAGAGGCTTCACCGCATCGCCCATCCGGCGTCGGGTAGGGTGGCGTGATGGCCGGCACCCCGCCTGAGTTCTACGCGCGGCTGCGTGAGCAGCTGATCAAGGCGGTGGTCGGCCAGGAAGACGCGATTCGCCTGTGCGCGATTGCTCTTGTCGCGCAGGGCCACGTCCTGCTCGAGGGTGTTCCGGGCACCGGCAAGACACTGCTCGCAAAATCGATCGCTCGCGCGCTGGCGCTCGAGTACGGCCGCGTCCAGTTCACCCCCGATCTCATGCCCGCCGACATCGTGGGCACGTCGGTTTATGACCTCGCGAACCGGACCTTCGCGCTGCGCCGTGGGCCTATCTTCACCAACGTGCTGCTCGCGGACGAGATCAACCGGGCACCCGCCAAAGTGCAGTCGGCGCTCCTGGAGGCGATGGAGGAACGGGGTGTGACGCTGGAAGGCCAGCAGCTTGCGCTTCCCGCGCCTTTCTTCGTCCTCGCGACGCAGAACCCCATCGAGTACGAAGGCACATACCCCCTGCCCGAAGCGCAGCAGGACCGCTTCCTGTTCAAAGTCCGGCTCGACTATCCGTCTCCCGCGGACGAGATGGAGATCCTGCGACGCTGGGAGTCGGGGATCGAACTGCGCGATCCCGTCAAGGCCGGCGTCGAGCCGGTGCTCGGCCCGGCCGACATCGAGGCGTGCAGGGCGGAGGTGGCCAAGGTCGTGCTCGACGAGAAGATTCGCTCTTACGTGGTGAACCTGGCGTCGGCCACGCGGACCGCGCCCGAGATCGCGCTGGGCGCGAGCACGCGCGCCGAGGTCCTGCTGATGCTGGCCGCGCGCGCATACGCCGCGTTCGAAGGACAGCAGTTCGTCACCCCAGACCACGTGAAGGCGCTGCTCGCGCCGGCGTTCCGCCACCGCCTGATCCTGCGTCCGGAGGCCGAGGTCGGCGGCCAGACCCCGGACAGCGTGCTGGAAGCGGTCGCAAGCCGGGTTGTCCCTCCCCGCTGATCACGTGATCAGGGGATTAGCACCGCAGCCCAGGCTGATCTGGGCGGTCGCCATCGGCGCGGTGGTGATCGCCTTGGCGATCGTGTCTCCAGTGCTTGGCCTCGTTGCCGTGATCTATAACGCCGGCCTTGTCCTCCTCGCGACGCGCGACCTGGCGCTCCTGCCGGGTCGCTCCGGCTTCCGCATCGGCCGCTCGATGCCACAGCCGTTCTCGCTCGGGGAGCACGAAGAGGTCGCTGTTGAGGTTGAGAATCCGGCGGCGGCGGGACTGATGGCCGAGATCGCGGATCACGCTCCGGACGAGTTGAAGCCGCAGCCGCGCGAGCTCGAGGGCCGCTTCGACGCTGCCGGACGCCTGAGACTCACGTACCGGACTTCTTCGCCGAAGCGCGGCGCGTACAGGTTTGGCCCGGTCGACCTGCGGGTCTGGCGCGATGAAGGCTGGTGGCGGCGGCAGATCCGGCTGCAGCATCCGGAAGAGGTGGCAGTCTTTCCCAACGTCGTCGCCATCAAGCGCGTGCAGCTGACGCTGCGTCGCGGCCTTCGCGCGATGGCGGGCATGCGGCGCGCGCGCCCGCCTGGGGCGTCCACCGCTTTTGCAGGACTGCGTGATTACGTGCGAGGCGATGACGCGCGGCGCGTGAACTGGACCGCCACGGCACGGCGCGACCGTCCGGTGGTGGTGGAGGTGGAGGCCGAGCGGGGCCAGCAGGTGATGATCGCGATCGATTGCGGCCGCCTCATGACCGCGCCTGCCGGCGAGCTGGACAAGCTCGATCACGCGGTCAACGCCGCCCTGATGCTGGCCTGGGTCGCGCAGGCCTACGGAGACCGCGTCGGCCTGATGACGTTCGACGACCACGTCACGAGCTTTATCAAGCCCGAGCGGGGGAGCACGCAGCTCCGCAGGTTGACCGAAGCGCTGTACGCGATCAAACCCGAGTACGTCGAACCGGATTTTGGCCATGCCATGACACATCTCGCGCTGCGAGTCGGCCGGAGGTCGATGGTCGTGGTCCTCACCGACGTGCAGGACCGCGAGGCTTCGAAGGAGCTTGTCGCGCACTGCCTTCGGCTGTCGGCAAAGCATCTGGTGCTGGTGGTGGCGATGTCCGATCCGGCGCTCTTCGCCGCGCGCGAAGCCCCGGTTGCTACGAGCGCCCGGGCTTACGAATGGGCGGCGGCCGAAGAGTTCGTGGCGAGCCGTCGGGAGAGCTTCGAGCTGCTGCGCCGCGGGGGAGTGCTCGGCCTTGATGTCGTCGCCGGCAGCCTTTCTCCCGCGCTGGTCGAGCGCTACCTCGAGCTCAAAGAGCGGGCGCTGTTGTAACTACCTTTTGGGGTCCCCGCGTCGTGGTCGCGGGGTAGGCCCCTGCCGGCCGGCGCCCGATGAGCAGCAGATAGGAATAGAAGAGCAGCCCCGTCGTGAGCCCGATCGCAACCTTGATCGGGTACGGCGTATCCGACGGCGAGATGTTGCCCTCGATCGTGCCGGCGACCACGAGCAATGGCGCCAGGCCGAGGAGCAGCGTGAACGCACGCGGGGCCGCGCTCGCCAGGGCGTCGGCGCGCGTGCGATTGCCCGGAGAGATGAGCGCCCAACCCAGCATCAGCCCGCCAGCACCCTGCGCGATCACTATCGACAGCTCAAGGACTCCGTGCCCGATCACGAAGTCGAAGAGTCCGCCGCTCACCCCGTAAGCCTGGGTCAGCCCGAACAGCCCGCCGAGGCTGATTCCGTTGGAGATCATCACCCAGATCACCGGCAGCCCGAAGATGACGCCAAAGGCGAACGCGAGCATGGAGACCCAGATGTTGTTGGTCATGATCAGCCCCGCTGCCTCGACGCGGGCCTCGGGCGGGATGTGGGTCCAGAGCTGATGGTGATGCACAGCGTCGATGAGCTTTGGCGAGGCGATGCCGTACGCGGCATCGGGATTGGCCAGCACCACGAAGAAGGTCACGAGCGCGGGGACGAACATGAGCGCCCCCGCCGCCAGCAGAAAAGGCGCTGCTTCGCGATAGGTGCGAGGAAGAGTCTCGGCGTAGAAGCGGCGAATCCTCGGCCATAAATCACCGCCCCGCCGATACACGATTCCATGGCCGCGCGCAACCAGCCCGTTGAGATACCTGTGGACAGGTTCGCCCGGCCAGTCGCGCTGCGCCCGCGCGAGGTCGGCGGTGGCCCGCCGGTAGAGTGCGGCCACCATCAGCACCTGGGCCGGCGCAAGGCCGTTGAGCTGTCCTCCGCCCGCCCGCGCGAGCAGGTCCTCGAGCCGGTTCCAGTCGTCACGCCTCAGCGCGACGAAATCCTCTTCCCTCACAACACGACCAAAATTACCTGACATGCAACCGCTGCCGGACACCGACCTGGTCGTGCCCACCCCGGAGCGGGTTTCGTTCGATTACCAGGTGGCGGGTCTTGGCACTCGCGCCCTCGCCCAGGTCCTGGACCTGCTCATCGTGATCGGCATCCTGCTCGCGGTCTATTTCGTCGCCCTCGCGGCTGCCGTTGCGAACGCGAACACCATCGCCACGCTGATCGCGACGATCGGAAGCTTCGTCGTGATCTTCGGCTACTTCTGGCTGAGCGAATCGCTGTGGTCGGGTCAGACGATCGGCAAGAAGGCTTTCCGCCTTCGCGTGGTCGGCGATCGCGGCGAGCCGCTCACATTCGCGCAGGCGGGGATCCGCAACGTCGTGCGGATCATCGACTTCCTGCCCTACGCGTATGGCGTTGGTTTCGTCGTCCTTTTCGCGAACGGCAGAGGCAAGCGGCTCGGCGACCTCGCCGCGGGGACCATCGTGGTCAAGGACTCGGATGCCGTCGCGCTCTGGGAATTGCCTGGAGCCAGGACGCCTGCCCCACCGCCAGGCGTGGCCGGGCCGGTTTCGAATCCTCACGCCGCGGCAACGCCTGCCGAGCTCACGCTGCGCCGCCTCGACCCCGAGCTGCGCCGGTTCGTCAGCTCGTACGCGAGGCGGCGGCCCGAGCTTTCGCTCGAGGTGAGGGTTCGGCTGGCGAGCCAGGTCCAGCCGAGTCTTCGCAGCGCGGTCCCGGACCTCTTCGCGCAGGGCGGGCCTCTCGCAGCGCTCGATCATCTCGCGGATCTGGAGCGCCAGTAGCGCCCTTTTCCGCACGCGCGACGCCAGGCGTGCGAAGACGCTGGATTACGCGCGCGTGGCGCCAGCCGTGCGCTACAGGCGCATGGGGGGATATAAAACGAGGACGCCGCCCCGGGGGTAGTCAGGGCGGCGCCTTTACGCTTCAAGGAGCCGGGGGTCGATTTCCGTTCCTCTCGAAAATTAAAACGACCGAGCCTGTAAAAGGCTACGCGGCCACTTGTAAATCCCCACGATGGGTGGGAAAGTAGTCCCCCCATGCCCAAGTCTTCGATCACTTTCGTGTGCACAGAATGTGGCGGCGAGAGCCTGCGCTGGGCCGGCCAGTGCCCCCATTGCCAGGCCTGGAACACCCTCCAGGAATTCCAGGTGCGCAAGCCGGCCGCCAGCCGAGGGGGGCAGAGGGCCAAAGGAGCCACCGCCTCCAAACCGATCGCCCTGAGCGAGATCGCGAGCGACGGCGCGCCGCGCCGCGCGCTGGCCTGGGACGAGCTCAACCGAGTCCTGGGAGGGGGGATTGTGCCCGGGAGCCTGGTCCTTGTCGGCGGCGAGCCCGGTGTGGGGAAGTCGACGCTGCTCATGCATGCGGCCGCCCAGGTCGCGCAAGGCGGTGGACGTGTGCTCTACGTCTCGGGCGAGGAGTCCGCCCAGCAGATCCGCATGCGGGCGCAGCGGCTGGGCGCGCTGAGGTCGGGCATCTTCCTCCTCGCGGAAAATGACCTCGACGCGATCTGCGAGTCGATCACCGCCGAGCCGCCTCTGCTGGCGATCATCGACTCGATTCAGACCGTCATCGATGCCGGATTCGAGGGGGGCGCCGGCAGCGTGACGCAGGTCCGCGAATCCGCCGGCCGCCTGATGCGGCTCGCCAAGGAGATCGGGGTGCCGATCTTCCTGGTCGGACACGTGACCAAAGACGGTGCGATCGCCGGACCGAGGGTCCTGGAGCATATCGTTGACACCGTGCTGTACCTCGAAGGCGACCGGCGGCAAGAGCTTCGCATCCTGCGCGCGATGAAGAACCGATTCGGCTCGGCCGAGGAGATTGGCGTCTTCGCGATGGGCGAAGCGGGGCTGGAGGAAGTCCCTGACCCCTCGGCTGCCCTGCTCGGCTCGGCCGCCACGTCCTCGCCCGGCACCGCGATCGTGGCCGCGCTCGAGGGGACCCGGCCTCTTCTGGTCGAGATCCAGAGCCTCGTCAACAAGAACGAGAACAGCATCGTGCGGCGGATCGCCAACGGCATCGACATCAACCGCCTGCACATGATCGTTGCGGTGCTGGAAAAGCGTCTCGGTCACAAGTTCGGAAGTTCCGACATCTTCGTCAGCGTCGCGGGCGGTATCCGGGTGACGGAGCCGGCCGCCGATCTCGGTCTTGCCCTGTCGATCGTCAGCAACCAGAACAGCAGGCCACTGCCAGACGGCCTGGTTGTCATCGGTGAGCTGGGGTTGACGGGTGAGGTGCGCCGCGTGGGCCAGCTCGAGCGCCGCCTCCAGGAGGCGGCTCGACACGGACTCACGAGCGCATTGATTCCGGCCGGCGCAAAAGCCGGACGGCCATCCGGACTCGACGTGATCGAGGTCCGGACCCTGGCGGAGGCCGTCTCCGCCGCGTTTTCTACACCCATGAGGTCTGGCGCATTCATAAGGGGGGCCGGAGTATCGGTCTCCTGAGGAGGTAACTCGTGAAGCGTTCCGAGCGTCTCGCCCGGTGGATCGGTGCGGGGCTCGGAGTGATCGGTGGTTTCGTGCTCGGTTACGGCTTGGTTCGACTTGCGGGGAATCCGCATCCGGGCTGGGTCATCATCGGGCTGACCACGCTGGAAGGCTTGATCTTTGCCTACCTGGGCACGCCCTACGTGCTCGGTGGTTGGCGATCGTTCAACTTCCGGTTGACGAGCACTCCGCTGCCCGACCTGTTGAGCGGCCTCCTCGGCGTGGTGGTTGGTCTTGTCATCGCGGTCCTCATCGGTTTCTTCGTACGCGACCTTCCCTACGGGTACGGGCTGTCGTTCGTGCTCGCCCTCTTGCTGGCGGCCCAGGGCGCCTCGGTCGGCCTCACTCGCCGCGCGGAGCTGACGTCGCTGTTCTGGGGCGGCGCCCGACCGGCAGACGAACATCGAGTGCGCTCGGTGTTGCTCGACACGTCCGTCATCATCGACGGCCGCATCCAGGACATCGCCAAAACCGGTTTCGTGGATATGCCGCTCGTGGTCCTCAGCTCGGTGTTGCGCGAGCTCCAGATGGTCGCTGACTCGGCGGACGCCACGCGGCGCCGTCGCGGCCGAAGAGGCCTCGACGTGCTGACCGAGATGCAGAAGGATCAGTCGATCAACCTTCAGGTGGAGGAGGACGATCCTGCCCCAGGCACGGAGATCGATGCGCACCTCGTACGCACGGCCAAGCGCAAGGGCTGGGCGATCATGACCAACGACTTCAACCTCAACCGCATCGCACGGCTGGAGGGCGTCGGGGTGTTGAACCTCAATGAGCTGGCGCAGGCGATGCGGCCTGTCGCAATTCCCGGCGAGGAGATCGTGGTCACCGTCGCGCGAGAGGGCAAGGAGCCGGGCCAGGGAGTGGGGAGCCTCGACGATGGCACGATGGTCGTGATCCAGAACGGCCGCCGCCTCCTGAACCAGACCATCACCGCGGTCGTCACCTCGGTGATTCAGACCTCGGCCGGCCGGATGATCTTCGCCGAGCCCGCCGGAATGGACTCGCGACGGCCCGCCAATCGCGGCAAGCGCGAGGAGGCCGGCTAGTTGATCGTCGGAGCCATCGTCGCGGCCGCGGGCTCGGGCTCGCGGCTGGGCAAAGGGAGCAAGGCGCTGGTCCAGCTCAACGGGCGGACCACGCTGGCGCGCGTGCTGGAGCTCTTCCTCGCCCTGGACGAGGTGGACAGGATCGTGGTCGTGGGTCCGCCGAGCCGGCTCGAGTTCGCCGAGCGCGAGGTGCAGTCGCTGCACCCGCGAAAGCCGGTCATCGTCAAAGCCGGCGGCGAGAGCAGGCAAGAGTCGGTGCGTGTCGGCCTGGCCGCGCTGGGCGAGTGCGACTTCGTCCTGGTGCACGACGCGGCGCGGCCGCTGGCCACCGCAACGCTCGTGCGCAGAGTCCTTGCCGCGGCGATGGAGTCGGGCGCGGCGTTCCCGGCCATCTCTCCGCGCGACGCCGTGAAGCGGGTCGAAGGCAACCGCCTCGTCGAGAGCCTGGACCGATCCCGCATCGTACTCGCGCAGACGCCACAGGCCTTCGCGTATGAGCTGCTCTCGCGAGCCCACCGCGAGGCGGCGGATGCAGGCCTCGTCGGCGATGACGACGCGCAGCTCGTCGCCGCCACCGGTCACCCGGTCACGATGGTCGAAGGGGAGCCGGCCAACATCAAGCTCACGACACCTGAGGACCTCGGCGTCGTCGAGGCGCTGATCAGAGAGCAGGAAGCCGCTTCCAGGTGAGGGTGGGAACTGGATATGACGTCCATCCGCTGAAGGCCGGTCGGGAACTGATCCTGGGCGGCGTGCGCATCGACCACACCGCCGGCCTCGACGGGCATTCGGACGCCGACGTGCTCACTCATGCCGTGATCGACGCGCTGCTCGGGGCCGCCGCGCTGGGCGACATCGGGAAGCTCTTCCCCTCTGACGATCCGAAGTTCGAGGGCGCGTCGAGCCTGGACATGCTGTCGACCGCCGCGGAAGCGGTGCGCGCGGCCGGCTATCGAGTCGTCAACATCGACAGCACCGTGATCGCCGAAGCACCACACCTCCAGCCGCACCTGCTGGAGATGAAAGACACCCTGGCCCGGTGCCTGACGATCGACGCCGGCCGCGTCAGCGTCAAGGCCACGTCTCCCGAAGGGCTCGGCGCGTTGGGCCAGAGAGCCGGCATCGCGGCGCAAGCGATCGCGCTGGTTGAGGAAACGTGACGCTCAGGCTGCACAACACGCTGACCGGCGCCAAGGAGGTCTTTGAACCGATCGAGGACGGACGCGTCCGCATGTACACATGCGGACCCACGGTGTGGAACTTTGCGCATGTCGGCAACCTGCGCGCGTTTCTCTTCTACGACCTTGTCCGGCGGCACCTGCAGGTGAGCGGTTACCGCATGAGTCACGTCATGAACCTCACCGACATCGATGACCGGATACTCGACCAGGCCATGCACGCCGGGACCACGATCGGGGAGTACGTCAAGCCATACGTGGCGGCGTTCTTCGAGGACATGTCGGCGCTACGCGCCCAGCTTGCGGAGCACTTTCCGCGCGCGACCGAGCACATCCCGGAGATGGTGGAGATGATCACCAGGCTCATCGAGGAGGAGCACGCATACGTCGCCGACGGGGACGTGTACTTCCGCATCGCCAGCTTTGCTTCGTACGGCGCCCTGTCGCACCTCGACCGCAGAGGCCTCAAAGCCGGCGCCCGAGTCGCCGCAGACAAATATGACAAGGAGTCGGTGAGCGACTTCGCGTTGTGGAAGCATGCACATCCCGGTGACGAGCAGCTGGGCGCGGCCTGGGACGCGCCCTTCGGACGCGGCCGGCCGGGCTGGCACATCGAGTGCTCGGCGATGAGCAAGCGGTTCCTCGGCGAGGCGCTCGACATCCACGCGGGCGGCGTGGACCTGATGTTCCCCCATCATGAAAACGAGATCGCGCAGTCGGAGGCGGCCAACCATAAGCAGTTTGCCCGCGTGTGGCTGCACTCGGAGCACCTCACCGACGCGACCGGCGAGAAGATGTCGAAAAGCGCGGGCGGTTTCACCACGCTGCGCGACCTCGTCGATGCAGGCCACGACCCGGTGGCCGTCCGCTTCTTCCTGATCGCCAACGCGCACTACCGCGCGCGCCTGCGTTTGAGCACCGAGACTTTGTACGCGGCGGCCGAGCAGGTGCGTCGACTGCGCGAGTTTGCCGACCGAGTGATGCGAACGGCGCCCGGCCAGTCGGAGGATGAGGATCTGTTGCGCCGGATCGGCGAGGTGCGGTCCGGCTACCGCGAGGCCCTGGACGATGACCTCAACCTGCCGCAAGGCATCGGCCTGGTGTTCGAGCTGGTCCGGGAGGCCAATGCGGCGATGGATGCGGGGCGAGTCGGCGAGCGCGGCCGGCAGGCGCTGCTGCAGCTGATCGACGACTTCGACGCTCACCTCGACGTCGTGCGTGCTGACGAGCCCGGGCTCGCCGAAGAGGTCGAGCGCCTGATCGCCGATCGGGAGGCCGCGCGCAAGGCCCGAGACTTTGGCAGCGCCGACCGGATTCGCGAGGAGCTTCGCCAGAAGGGCATCGCGCTCGAAGACTCGAAGGATGGTGTGCGATGGCGCCGCGTCCGGTAAGACGCCCGATTCCGCGCACCCCGGGTCCTGCGCCCAACCGCGCCCCGTCGCGAATCCCCGCGGCGGGTCTCATCCACGGCCGCAACGCGGTGCTCGAGGCCGCCCGCGCAGGTCGAGTCGTCAAGGTGTACCAGGCGTCGGGCCTTGGCCACGATCCTCGCCTGGACGAGCTAGCGAGTCTGACCAGGGTCGAGGTGGTCCCGGCGGAGCGGCTGGACGTCATCGCCCCAGGCGTGCACCAGGGCGTGGCCGCGGAGCTTCAGCCTCGGCGCGAATGGCCTCTGAAGGAGCTGCTCGCCACCAACCCGTCCTTGCTGGTCGCTCTCGATTCGATCATGGACCCGCAGAACCTGGGCGCGATCCTGCGCAGCGCGGAGGTCGCCGGCGCCGAAGGCGCGATCATTCCCGAGCACCGCAGCGCTCCGCTCTCGCCCGCGGCGGTCAAGGCGAGCTCTGGCGCGAGCGAGCTGCTGCGCATCTCTCAGGTTTCCGGGCTGCCATCTGCGATCACCGAGGTCAAACGGTCAGGCATCTGGTGCGTTGCGCTCGACCCACGAGGCGAGATGTCCGCCTGGGAATTCGATTTCACGCAGCGCGTGTGCGTGGTGATCGGCAGCGAGGGCGAGGGAGTGCACCGGCTGGTCAAAGAGAGATGCGATGCGCGTGTCCGACTGCCGGTGAAAGGCCACATCGCGAGCCTCAACGCGTCGGCGGCAGCGTCGGCACTGCTGTACGAAATCATCAGGCAGCGTTCGTAGACTGCCCGCTGTGCCTGACGCCACCACCGAGATCGAGCGGGCCGCCGCGGACATTCCGCTGACGCGCTCGGCGCGTGAAATCCTCGACCGAGCTGCAGCCGCCGCGAAGTCACGGGGAGCGAGCCCAACCGCGCGCGACATCCTCCAGGCAACGCTGGCGACGCGCGGCACGCTGGCGGAGCAGGCGGTCCGCGCACTTGGCGCCGATCCCTCGTCTATTGCGTCACAGCTGCCTCCCGCCGACGACTCGGGCACTGCGACGATCCCGCTTCGCCAGCTCCTGGTCAACGCGAATCGCGAGGCCCAGGTGCTGGGCCACTATCACGTCGACTCGATCCACCTTCTGCTCGCGATGCTCTACAGCGATTCGCCGGAGACGTCCGCGCCGCTGCAGAAAGGCGGCCTGACGATGTACGACCTGCGCCGGCATCTGCAGGCGGGGACCAAGGCGGATTTCCAGCCCGGGGAATCGGACAGGGCGTCGGCGAGCCGGTCACAGCCGGCGCCCGCGGCGGGCCGGGCGCGGAACCAAGGCCCGCCCGCGACCGTCGGGATACGCCCGGACGCCGCGCTGCGCCGGAAGCCGTGGCCCTCGCTGCGTGGCGCGATCAGAGTGAGCCCGATCTTCCCAGCGCTTGTCGCCGCCACTGCGGCGTCGGGAGCATTGCTCTGGTTCGGGATGGTCCCTGCCTTTGCAGGGCCGGTGACGATCGTTTTCGTCACCATCGGTTGGATCGCATCGGTGTGCGTGCATGAGTTCTCCCACGCCCTGGTCGCCTACCTCGGGGGTGACATGAGCGTGAAGGACTCCGGCTACCTCGACATGAACCCGCTGCGCTACACCAACGTGCTGCTCAGCCTGGTCATGCCCGTGCTGTTCCTGCTGCTTGGCGGCATCGGCCTGCCGGGTGGAGCGGTTTACATAAACCGCGCCGCGCTGCGCAGCCGGAGCTGGGATTCGGCGGTATCGGTCGCCGGCCCAGTGGGAACGCTGCTCTGTGCGGTGCTCATCGCGATTGCCGTTGTCGCCTCCGGCCGCGGCGCGTGGATCCACCATCTGGGCTTCTTCGCGGCGCTTGCGTTTCTGGGCTTCATCGAGGTGGTGGCACTGGTGTTAAACCTGCTGCCGGTACCCGGACTGGACGGGTTCGGCATCATCCGCCCTTGGCTGCCCTACTCGGCTCAGGGCCTGGCGATCCAGTACGGGCAGCTCGGGATTCTGGCCGTGTTCGGAGCGCTCTGGCTCGTTCCGCCGTTCAACCAGGCCTTCTTCGGTTTCGTGTTTGCCATCACGAGCATCGCCGGCATCAATCAGAACCTGATCTTGATTGGCTTGGCGGCCATGCCGCGATTGCACTAGTGGAACGAGTAATCGTCGACGGGTACAACGTGATCCACGCCTGGCCGCAGCTGAAGCGGCTGCTCGACGACGCATCGCTGGAGGCCTCGCGTGACAAGTTGATCGAACGCCTGTCGGTTTTCGGCATGGTGGCCGGCGCGGACGTGACAGTGGTTTTCGACGCGCACCATTCCACCGCCCGGACCAGCAGCGAAGAGCTCGTCGAGGGGGTGCATGTGATGTTCACGCGCAAAGGTCATTCCGCCGACCACGCGATCGAGCGCATCGCCTACGAAGCCTCGCAAGCCGGCGACGCGATCACGGTCGCGACATCGGATCGTTTTCAGCGCGACCTGGTGCGGGGGATGGGCGGAGCGGTGATCAGCGCGCTGGAGCTGGAGCGCCGCGTCGTCGACGCGGAACAAGAGCTCGGCCGGCGAGTGCAGCGTTACTCGTGAGCCGCCGCGACCGGCCAGACCGCATCTCGAGGCTCGGGACGCCGATACGTGCGTCAGGGGGCCCGGCCCGTCGTCGTCGCGCATGCAAAGATGCGCTCCTCCTAGTGCCACCCCTTCCTTCGTCTCGGCGTCCTGACCGGCGACCTTGCAGTCGCCTGCCTCGAGCTGCGGCCCGTCCGGCCACTGCGGTTCACCAGTGAGCCAGATCCGCCGCACGCGCATCGTCTGCACCATCGGGCCGTCGAGCTCCGCGCCGTCGATGCTGCGCACGATGATCCACGCAGGCATGGACGTGGCCCGGCTGAACTTCTCGCACGGCGACCACGCCACTCACCGCCAGGTTGCCGCCGACGTGCGCGAGGCCGCCGAGGCGGCAGGCCGGCCGATCGCGCTGCTGGGCGACCTCCAGGGGCCGAAGATCCGCACCGGTCCACTCGAGGCCGCGTTCCAACGATTGGTGCGCGGGCGAACCGTCTTCCTGACTGGAGCGCAGCCCGCAACCGGCGTTCCGAAGCCGGAAAACGAGATCGAGGTCAGCCACCCCGAGCTGGTCGGCGCGCTCCGCCGCGGCGACAGGGTGCTGCTGGACGACGGTCGCATCGAGCTGATGGTGCGCAGTGTTGCCGGCGGCCGGGCGGAGTGTTCCGTGATTCGCGGCGGCCTGCTGGGCGAGAGGAAAGGGGTCAGCGTTCCCGGTCGAACGCTTCCGATGCCGGCCCTCACCGAGAAAGACCTGCAAGACCTGAAGCTGGCGGTGGAGCTCGAGGTGGATTACCTCGCCCTTTCGTTCGTCAGGCACCCCGAAGACCTGCTTCTGTGCAAGAAGCATCTCGGTGAGCTGGGGTGCAAGACTCCCGTGATCGCCAAGCTCGAGAAGCTGGAGGCGATCCGCAACCTGAGCAAGATCCTCGAGGTCGCCGACGCTGTGATGGTCGCCCGCGGCGACCTCGGCGTCGAGCTCAAGCTAGGCGACCTGCCCGCGGTCCAGAAGGAGGTGATCGACCGCTCGAATCGCGCGGGAGTGCCGGTCATCACCGCCACCGAGATGCTCGAGTCGATGGTCACCTCCAACCGCCCCACACGAGCTGAGGCGTCAGACGTCGCCAACGCGATCTGGGACGGCACCGACGCGGTGATGCTGTCGCAGGAGACGTCGGTTGGCGCGCACCCGATCGAGGCGGTGCGCGCGATGGCCAGGATCTGCCTGTCCGCGCAGCGGCACCCGGCGTTCGAGCGCGCCCGGCAGCCGTGGCGCGAGCCAGGCCAGGTCGGAAGCGCCATCGCCCATGCGGCTGCAACCGCGGCTGACGAGCTGCGGGCGCGGGTCATCATCGCGTTCACCGAGTCGGGGACGACGGCCCTGCGGTGCAGCAAGGCGCGGCCTCGGGTGCCGGTGATCGCCGCGAGCCCGCACCCGGAGGTCCTGCGCAAGACCGCGCTGTATTCGGGAGTGATCCCCCTGCTGGTCAGCCCAGGCAAGGACACCGACCAGATGGTGGCGAACGCGACCGAGGCGGCCCGCCTTAGCGGCCTGGTCCGGACGGGCGACACCGTGGTGGTGGTGGCGGGTGTCCCTGTGGGCCTGGCGGGCCAGACCAACCTGCTCAAGGTCGAGACCGTCTAAAGGCGCCTTAAAAGGGCCGTCTCCCCCCAAAATTGAAGGCATGCCCGCCATACACGGCCTGCTCGGCCGGATTCAGCGTGCCAACGACGACGCGTCGCGGCGCTTCGGCCCGAACACGGCTGAGGTCGAGGCGTTCATCGAGGCGGTCGCTCAGCTGACGCCCTGGCAGTGGAGGCAGGTACTGGCCAACCGGCGGATCGTCGCGTCCGTGACCAAGGAGGGCGCGGGCCAGCCCAGCGAGTCAGCCAGCTCGATCCAGGAGGCGATTCGTAGCAGCGACGGACGCATGTCGGAGCCGATGTCGAAGGCCGGCGACGTGCTGTTCAATTCGCTCGCGAAAAAGAGCGAGGAGAAGCAGGTGGCCGCATGGCAGGCGATGTCCGCACTGGTCACGCGGCAACAGCTTCCGGCCTTGAAGTTCGCCGCCCACTACGCTCCGTTCGCCACGCTGATCCCGGCCTCCGGTTCAGATGTGCTCGACCCCATGACCGTGCGGTTCCTCACGGCTTTGCAGGCGCTCACCGCCGCCCAGTGCGAGAACCTTGCCCACCGGCTGCAAATCGAGCCCGCGGCATCGCGGGCCCTGCTTGAGGCGGTGGCCAAGCACCCGGAGGTCAAGAGCGAGGAAGCGGTTGCGATGGCAGCTCTGACCGTGATCCCCGCGCACATCACGGGAGACTCGGGCTGGGCGGCCGTCCGCACTGCGGTCCACGGGGGCCGAGTACTCGGGTGCATGTCGGATCTGTCGCGGGAGCAGATCGCCATCCTGTGGGCGCCCCTAGAAGCGGTGCTCCCCCTCGCCTCGCTGGCGGAGGAAGAGCACCGGCCGGCGGCCGAACGGATGAAGGACGCGGTGAGCAGTGCGATCCGGACCATGAAAGCGCCCAAGAAGAGCGGCGTTCCTGTGGCTGCGCCGGCCAAGCCGGCGGCCCCGTTTGGGCGGAACAGCGCGGAGGTCGCGACCTTCATCAAGGGTGTCAACGAGCTCACGCCGATCCAGTGGATGCGCGTGCTGGACCGCCGCAAGCTCGTGGCGAGCGTTACGCGCGACAGCAGCGTCGAGCCCGCCGGCGTGGTGCGGTCGATCCTGGCCACGATCGAAGGCACCCGAGCGCTCGACACGTTCAGCCGCTGCCGCGCTTTTGCCGCCGTCGAGCGCGCCGGTTACGCGGTCGAGTCCACCGGCGGCCTGAGCGCCGACCAGATGGCGGACATGTACGCGCCGTTCGCGCAGTCGATTACGTTCGGCTACGTCAACGGGAGCGGCTTCGCGCACCAGCTGGCCTCGCTGAGCAAGCACGACTGGCAGAAGATCGCCGCGCAAGCGCCGCCGGCGAACGAGGAAGCTGTCGCCCCGCTGGTCAACGCAGGCACCGCGTTGATCGACTTCTTCGGCGGCAGGTCCGACGACGAGGCGGTGGCTGCGTGGCACGCGGTGTCGGCGCTGGTGCGCCGGCAACACCTGACGCCGATCAAGTTCGCAGCGTCATACGCTCCTTTCGGATCCGCCATCCCGGTCAGCAATCCGCGTGTGCTTGGCGCGGTGGTGTCGCGGTACGTGACCGCGCTCAGCCGCCTGGGGGCGAGTCAATGCGCGGTGCTGGCGAAGCAGTCGCAGGTCGACGAAGACGCCGCGAACGCGCTGTCGAAGGCAACGGTCGACGGGAGTGCAAGGCCCGCGGAGGAGGCGGCAGCGCTGGCCGCGGTCGTGACCGTGCCGATGCGGCTGGTAGGGAGTGTGGGCTGGGCGGCGGTCAAGACCGCCGCGTTCGGCGGCAAGGTCATCGCGTCGCGGGCCCGGCTCACGCCGGAGCAGCTTGAAGCGTTATGGAAGCCGATCCAGCCCGCGATCCCGCTTGCGTCGTTGGGGGCGCCGGCCAGGGCCCGGCGCTAAACCAGGCAGTCGACCCCCACCCGGCGCTTCGCGCCGACCTCCCCGCAGGTGGGGAGGTTAAGGAACAGTCCGTTTCCTCGATCGCTTACATTCAAAGAAGTGGCGACCAAGAAAAAAGCAACCAAGAAGGCTGTTAAGGCAACCACCAGGTCCAACGGCCAGGCACCGAAGTTCGACAACGTGCTGGTCGTGTCGGCGCACCCTGACGACCCGGACTTCGGCGCCGGCGGGACGATCGGAAAGCTGGCCAAGAGCGGCTCGCGCGTCACGTATGTGATCGTCACCGACGGTTCGCAGGGCGGCGAGGACCCGACTCAGAAGGACTCAGAGCTCGTCGCGATCCGGGAGAAGGAGCAGAAGGCCGCCGCGCGAGTTCTGGGCGTGAAGAAGGTCGAGTTCCTCGGCTACAAGGACGGCCACCTATCACCCGACCTGAAGCTTCGCCACGACATCGTCCGCATGATTCGCAAATACAAGCCGGAGCTCGTCATCACCCACCTCCCTGGCCGGGTCCTGGACGCGCCGATGGGCGGGTCGCATCCCGATCACCTCGCGGTCGGAGAAGCCACCATGGCAGCCGTGTATCCGGACTCGCGCAATCCGCGCGCCTTCCGCAGCCTCCTTAAAGAGGGCTTCAAGCCGCACGAGGTGAAGGAGGTCTGGATTCCGTACTGGACCTCAGGCGACTACCTGGTCGACATCAGCTCGACGCTCGACCAGAAGATCGCGGCCTTGAAAAAGCACAAGAGCCAGGTGGCGAAGCCAGGGCGCACGTGGGACTTCGAGAAGTTCATGCGCAAGCGGCACCGAGAGGTGGGGAAGAAGGCCGGCTACAAGTACGCCGAGTCGTTCAAGAGAATCACCGTCTAGCCCAGTCTCGGCTCCCCACCCGGAGCGCTCCGGCTACCCCGCGCGTTCTGCGCGGGAACCCCAAAGGTAAGCGGGGAAGCAAAGGCTGACTAGACCCAGGCGGACCGGACGCTATGCCAGATCACCTCGGCCCACACTGCATACTGCCTGTCGCCGGGGTGAGGTCGTCGGGGGAGATCCACCCCGCTGTCCCCAACCCGGAGATGCTGGCAGCGGTTATGTCCACCCACTTGAAGCCGCGCGCCTCGCCCTCTTCGCGAGCGATGTCGTTGAAGGTGTCGGTGAGGTGGCGGATGTGTTCGGGGTCGCCGTATTCACGGGCAGCCGGGACGACCGACCAGTTCGGGATCGAAATGGCGAGCACGCGTCCCGACGGAAGAGCGAGCGTGGCCACCTGGTCGTAGATCGTCACCAGCGAAGCCCGGTATTCACCGGCATCGCGTTCGCGAACGAGATCGTTGACGCCGATCAGGATCGTGACCAGGTCGGGCTTGAGCCCCTGGACATGGGGGAGCTCCTTGTCGATGAGGTCGAGGGTGGTGAATCCGTTGACGGCCGGGTTGGTGACGTCGACCTTGCGGCCTGTTTGCTCCGCGAGGCGCCCTGCCACGATCTGCGGCCAGCTCTGGGTAGGGCCGGAAGCGCCCGTGCACGTGGTGTACGAGTCGCCAAGCGCGAGGTAACGGAGAGGTGCCGAGCTATCGCTGGACGTCGGCGAGTGCGCTCCAGACGTCGATTTTCGTCCGCACCCGCCGTATGACCTCGTCGGTGAAGTCGGTCGTCGATGCATGGCCGCCCAGGTCGGCAGTGCGGATCCCGTCTGAAACAGCCTCCAGCGCCGATTCGTAGACCGCCCGCGACGCCTGGTGCGGCTTGTCTCCTTTCATGTACCCGAGCAGAGATGCGACGGCCAGGATCATGGCCATCGGGTTGGCGACGTTCTTGCCCTCAAGGGCTGGTGCGGTTCCGTGAGGCGCCTCGGTCATGGCGACTGCGACGGCGCCGGCGTCGTCGAACGCGAGCAGGACCGACTCGGCGCCGGCGATGGTGCCGAACATCTTCATCACGAGGTCGGACAGGGTGTCCCCATCACGGTTGAGGGCGGGAATGACGAGGGACTCGCCCGAGGTGGACAGCAGGAGCGCGTAGGTGGCGTCGATGAGCTGGGGGTCGTAACGAACGTCGGGATGGCGCTCGGCGGCGGCGTCCAGCTCCTCCTTGAACATGCCTTCGTACACGGGGCTGACCGTGAACTTGGGGCCGCCGAAGACTTTGGCTTCGAGCCGCCGAGCATGCGTGAAGGCGTACTCGGCGACGATCCGCGAGGTCCGGCGGCTGATCTTCTCGGTCCGGAACGCCCACTCGTCGAGCCCGTGGCCCTCGCGCCATTCCTTCGCCCCGTACGCGTCATCGACGGCCATCCGGATCACAGAGATGGGGGCGTGGACGCCCGCGAGAGGGCGGACTCCGGGGATGCGCCTGCCGGTCCGGACGATCACCCTGCCGTCGATCTGCTTGCGCAGGATGGCGTTCGGACTGCCGACATCGCCTGCTCCTTCGGGGGTGATCGTGGCGGCTTTGATGCCGAACCCGAACTTGCGAAGCGCCTCCGCGGCGGTCAGAACGACCTGGTTGCGGGTCTTGCGGCGCTCCTCCAGGGAGAGGTCGAAATCGTGCTTTTCGACCTCCAGGCCGATCACGTCCGGTTCGAGCAGTCGGAGCGCCTCGCGGAGCAGCTCCTCACCGGTCTGGTCGCCGTGCAGCACCGCGACGCTGGGTCGAGACATCGATCGAATCATATGGCCCGACCCGAGTTGGGCCGGGCCAGGACGAGTTAAGCCGTGACGGGGACCGGACGCGCTGGCGGCGGGATGAGGCCGAGCTGCATCATCATGCCGAGCTGGTCGGGGACGCCCCAGTGCTCGACAATCTTGCCGTCCTCGAAGCGGCAGACATCGAACACGTCGGTGAATCCGACTCGGCGCATCCTGGATGCCGCCCAGCGGCTCTTCACAGACCGGGGCTACGGCGCCACCACCATGTTGTCGTAGCGCAAGCCCTGCATACGCGCTCGGAGCGCGGCGATCTCGGGATCCACCGCGGCCGCGCCACGCATGATGAGGCAGTTCGCCTCGTGGCTGGCGGCAAAAGGGCCGCTTCGAGGCGGCATCAGCAATGACGAGGCGGCCGCCATCGTCTGGACGCTGGCCGCGCCTGAGGTCAACGGTTTGCTGAGAGAGGCTCGAGGCTGGTCCCAGGAACGGTACGTGGCCTGGCTGGAGGACACCCTCGCCCGAACTCTGCTCGGATGACCGGCTGACCGCGAGCTCTCTGCTACTATTGACAGCGCCTAGGTAACCTAGGCTTTTTTCTTTTCAGCCCCACCAAAGAGCCAACTATGGAAGACACAATCCACCTCGCGTGCGGCGTGTGTAAGCGGCGCAACTACACCACCGTGAAGAACAAGAAGAACGATCCAGACCGGATCGAGATGAGCAAATACTGCAAGTGGTGCCACAGGCACACAGCGCACAAGGAAACTAAGTAATGGCGGTAACAGCCGACAAGAGTACGGAGCGGCCGTCCTCGGAGTTCGCTCCGGGGCGATTCCTGCGCGAGGTCTACGAGGAGCTCCGCAAGGTCGTCTGGCCGACCCCCGCCGAGCTGTACCGCTACACGCTGGTGGTCATCTTCACAGTGCTGCTGCTGGGCACCTTCATCGGCGGCGTCGACTATCTCCTGAGCGAGGTCGCCAAGCGCGTGATCTACAACGGAGTGAGCCACTGATGGCGGTCGAGAAGAGCACAGCGCCCGAGCAGCCGGAAGCCCAGTGGTACGTCGTACACGCGTACTCGGGCCACGAGGAGAAGGTCAAGAAGAACCTCGAGAAGAGGATCGAGTCCATGGACATGCAGGACAAGATCCTTCAGGTGCTCGTCCCCATGGAGGACGAGATCGAGATCAAGGACGGCAAGCGCCGCCACGTCCAGAAGCGGATCTTCCCCGGCTACATCCTGGTCCGCATGGTGATGTCGAACGAGTCGTGGTTCGTGGTTCGCAACACCCCTGGAGTGACGAGCTTTGTCGGCTCGGCGAACAGCCCCGTGCCGCTTCAGGAAAAAGAGGTGCGGGCGATCCAGAAGCAGATGAAGCAGGAAGCGCCCAAGATCCGGGTCGAGTTCCAGGTCGGCGAGTCGGTGCGCGTGGTCGATGGACCGTTCACCGACTTCCACGGCAAGGTCGATGAGATCAACCCGGAGAAGGGCAAGCTCAAGGTGCTGGTCAACATGTTCGGACGCGAGACGCCGGTCGAGCTCGACCTCCTTCAGGTCGAGAAGGTCCACTGAGCGCAAGCCACAGACATAGATACATAAAGGAAGAGAACAGCTAACTCAGATGGGCAAGAAAAAGGTCCGGGCGATCCTCAAGCTCGAATTGCAGGCCGGCAAGGCCACTCCGGCGCCGCCCGTGGGCACCGCGCTGGGCCCGCACGGCATCAACATCATGGAGTTCACCAAGGCCTACAACGAGCGCACCCAGGCGCAGGCCGGTGACGTCGTTCCCGCGGAGATCACGATCTACGAGGACCGCAGCTTCTCGTTCATCCTCAAGACCCCTCCGACGGTCAACCTGCTGAAGCGCGCGGCCGGCATCGAGAAGGGATCGCCCAAGCCGAACCGCGAAAAGGTCGGGCGCGTGACAGCACAGCAGGTGCGCCAGATCGTCGAGACGAAGCGAAAGGACCTCAACGCGTTCGAAACCGAAGCGGCGATCAAGATGATCGAGGGCACGGCGCGCTCGATGGGCCTGGAGGTCGTCGAGTAATGCCGAAGAAGCGAGGCAAGAAGTACATCGAGGCCGCGAAGAAGATCGAAGCGGCTGTCGCGAGCAACGGAAACGGCGGGCTCGATCCGGACACGGCAGTGACCCTCGCCAAGGAGACGTCGATCTCGAAGTTCGACGCCACCGTCGAGGCCCACATCCGTCTTGGGGTCGACCCTCGCCACGCCGAGCAGATGGTGCGCGGCTCAGTCGTCCTGCCGCATGGAACAGGGAAGAAGGTGCGTGTCGCCGTCTTCGCCACCGCCGACAAGGCGAAAGAGGCGCAGGAGGCGGGAGCCGACTTTGTGGGCGGCGACGAAATGGTCAAGAAGGTGTCTGAGGGATGGACCGATTTCGACGCGGCCATCGCGACGCCGGACATCATGTCGAAGGTCGGCCCCCTGGGCAAGATCCTTGGTCCCCGCGGCCTGATGCCGAACCCCAAGTCCGGCACGGTGACGTTCGACGTCGCCAGGGCGGTGCGTGAGGTCAAAGGTGGCAAGGTTGAGTTCCGGACCGACAAGTTCGGCATCATCCACGCCCCGATCGGCAAGGTCTCCTTCGACTCGACCCAGCTGCAGCAGAACCTGACCGCGCTGGTCGATGCCCTGATCCGGAGCAAGCCGGCGTCGTCGAAGGGCCAGTACCTGCGCACGTTCTTTCTCGCCGCGACCCAGGGCCCGTCGGTACCCGTCGACGTTAAGGAAGCAGCCAAACTCCACACCAGCAGCTAGCCTTTCGGGCCATGTACGGCCCGAACATCCAGGGGAAGCTGGTCCGGCTCCGGCCGCCGAAGCCAGAGGACGCGCCCCTGATGCTCACCTGGTTCGAGGACATGGAGGTCACACGCTTTCTCGAGCTGCGTCATCCGCCTTCGATCGAGGGCGAGAAGGCCTGGCTCGAGGACACCGCGAAGGATCCGAACTCGGTCGTCTGGGTCGTCGAGTTCGACGGGCAGGCGGTCGGCACGACTGGCATCCGCTTCATCGACTGGAAGCACGGCTTCGGGACGACCGGGACGGTCATCGGCGACAAGTCGATGTGGGGGAAGGGATTCGGCAGGGAGCTGATGCAGCTGCGGACCGACTACGCATTCACCCAGCTGCCGCTGCGCAAGCTAAAAGCGGCCTACCTGGACGGAAACGAGGCAAGCGGCCGTGCGCAGGCGGCGGCCGGCTACCGCGAGGTCGGCCGGTGGCGCGGCGACCGATTCGTCGACGGTGTCTGGGTCGATCTCATTCTCACCGAGGTAATGCGGGATGACTGGGCACGCGATCGAGCTAAACGACAGCGCTCCTGATCTTGTCGTCGAGCGCGGCACACCCCCGCGGGTTCCGCAGCCCGGCCCGCCGGGGTCGGTGCCACAGCCGGCGTCACTCTCACGCCGGGATGTAGCGATTGTTCTGGCCTTTCTGTTCGGACCCGTGTTGGTTGCCTTCATCGTCCGCTTTGTCACCACGCAAGGCCCGTGGGCACCGCTAACTGGCCTATGGGTAGTCGCGATCGGCTTCCTCCTGCTTGCCGGTTGGTTCATCGATCGGTCAAACAGGCTTCTGAAGGCTCATTCCGCCGCCGGCTATGTTCCGCTGCGGGAGCTCGAGGCTGAGAATCTCCAAGCCACGATCGGCATAGGCTTCGGAGTGATCGCCGAATTTGTGGCAGTCGCGTCGTTCGAGCCCTGGATGGGTGTGGCGCTGACCGGGCTGCTGTTGGTGTGGATACTGCTCTGTTTCCTGCCGCCGTTGCGCCGATTCGAGGGTGGTAGCTCCATCCAGGTCGCGTGCAGCCCCGAGGCCGCGTTCGGGCTTGTCAGCGACCCTCAGAACTGGCGCTTGTGGACCCCCGAGCTCGAGTCGGTCGAGTCGTCGGAGGTCCCGGTTCGCCTGGGCACGGTCGTCCACAGTCGTGGGCGGGTCCAAGGCCGCCTGCTGCTGGGAGACGAACGCGTGACGGTCTTCGATCCGCCGAGCCCGTGCGGCAGCGAAGTACTCGATGTGCGAGGTACCGGCTCCGACCAATACGAAATCGCCGCGACCGGCGGCGGGACGCTGATCACGTACAAGTTTCGCCAGATCTTCCCTGTCAGTCAGGCGGCACTCGGCGGAATCTTCAATCGCCGCAAACCTTTCCTTGAGCGCTGGAGGAAGAAGATGCAGCGAATCAAACAGCTGCTGGAGGAGGGTGGGGCCGGCTCGGTATAATCGCCGTCTGCCCTAGACGCTAGGTGCGGGCGCCGGGCCCGCTTAATTTCCTACCGAGGCATCTCAAGTGAAGGACCTTGTGATCCTTCCTGCCTTGGCATGTATGGGCAGGGAGGATTTTTTAGTTTGCCAAGAGCCCGAAAGGAACAAAAGGCCGAGCAGGTCGAGCTTCTGACCGAGAAGCTCAAGAAGGCGAAGGTCGCCGTGCTCACCGACTACCGCGGTCTGAAGGTCAGCCAGATCCAGGAGCTGCGCAGCAAGCTCCGGGGTGGCGACGTCGAGTACCGCGTGGTCAAGAACACCCTCGCCCGGCGCGCCGCTGAGGCGGCCGGCTATCCCGCGCTTAAGGACGAGCTCAAGGGGCCGGTGGCGATCGCCTTCGGCTACGACGACCTGAGCATCGCGTCCAAGCTGATCAACGAGTTCGTCCGCACGACCCGGCTGAAGCTGGAAGTCGTCGGCGGGCTCGTCGAGGGCAGGGTTTTCTCTCCGGACCAGATCAAGCAGCTGGCTGATCTGCCGTCCCGCGAAGTGCTGATCGCCCAGCTGATGGGCACGCTTCAGTCACCGGTCGCCCAGCTTGTCGGAATCATGCAGACCCCGCTTCAGCAGCTGATGGGCGTGCTGAATGCGTACAAGACCAAACTCAGCCCCACGAACTCAGAGCCTGCGGCGTGAGTTCGCGGGGACCCCGTATTAAAAAGGAGGCAGCGTAGACATGGCAGCAACCAAGATCACCCCGAAGGACTTCGTGGAGGCCCTCAAGGACTGGAGCATCCTCGACGTGGTCGAGGCCGTGAAGGCCATCGAGGACGAGTTCGGCATCAAGGCCGCCGCGGCTGTGGCGACCGTCGCCGCTGCGCCGGCAGCGGGCGCGGCTGAGCCGGTCGAGGAGCAGACGGAGTTCACCGTCAACCTGACCGCGGTCGGCGACAGCAAGATCAACGTGATCAAGGCGGTCCGCGAGCTGACCCAGCTCGGCCTGAAGGAGGCCAAGGACCTGGTCGACGCGGCGCCGAAGCCCGTGCTGGAGAACGTCAGCAAGGCGGACGCAGAGAAGGCGGTGGCTCGGCTGAAGGAAGCCGGCGCAACCGCGGAGATGAAGTAGAGCTGCAATCAACAAAAGGGGTAGGGGTGTGAGAGCCGGGCCTTCGGGCCCGGCTCTCTGTTTATGAGGGAAAACCCGGATGGTTTTCCCTCATCGCCCGTGCGGCTGCGCCGCAGGGGCTGCGCCCATTCCGGTATATCGATGGGACTTTTCTAAGAGTCTGAAGCCCAACAACGCTGGAGACCAAGAAACAAAGTTGCGGCCGGGGGGACCCCAGCCGCCCCTGCGGCGCTAGCGGACTGAGGCGTGGAGGTGGTGGAGGACCAGGTCCATTCCGCGCTCCAGCTCTTCTTCTGTCACGCACCAGTGGGGTGACAGCCGGATTCGCCCTGGGCGCGAGTCGACGATCACGCCGGCGGCGTGAAGCTGGGCCTCGACCTCTTCCGGGTGTGCGCACTCGAGCGTCACGATCCCGCAACGCTTTTCCCGCTCGCGCGGCGTGAACGTCCGGATGTCGGCGTCGTCGCACCGCTCCAGGATCCGATCGGTCAGGTCACGCAGCCGTTCCTGGATGTTGTCCACCCCGACCTCGAGGATCAGCTCCAGGCCGGCGAGGCCGGCGTAGTGGGAGGCCACTGCCCAGGTTCCTGTCTCGAGGCGGCGGGCGTCATCAGCGAAAACGAGCTCCTGGAGGGTGAACGAGAAGGGATCGCGCGTGGCGAACCAGCCGGTGCCCTCTGGGCGCATTTTCGGGATGAGCTCTGGGCGCACGTACATGAAGGCGTTGCCCGGCCCTCCACTGAGCCACTTCAGGCAGCCGCCGACGAACGCGTCGCAGTCCATCGCCCCGACGTCCAGCGGCACGCAGCCGCAGGTCTGGTAGCCGTCGATCACGCACAGGGCGCCCCGGGCATGGGCCGCGTCCGCGATCGCCCGGACGTCCTGGAGGTAGCCGGTCGTATAGAAGAGATGGGTCGTCACAACCAGGGCGGTACGGTCGTCGATCCGCTCGGCGAAGGCTTCCGGCGGGATCGTCATGCCGTCGCGGCTGGGCACGAACTCGACCTCGAAGTCCGGCCGGCTGAGCCACTGGTGGCCGATGGTCGGGAAGTCCAGCTCGCCGATGAGGACCTTGTTCCGGCCCGCCGGCAGGGGCAGCCCGGTGGCCAGGGTCGTCAGCGCCACCGAGACGGAGGGCGCGATGGCGGTGGTCCCCGCCGGCGCCCGGAGCAGCTCGGCGATGCGCTCCCGGAACCTCGCCAGCAGGGGAAGCCAGTCCGAATACCAGACGGGGGTGCCTTTCTCGTCCCAATCCTCGGCGTACCGGGCGAGCGCGGCCCGGCCGCGCCGGGGCAGCGGGCCGAGGGAGCAGGCGTTGAAATAGATGTACCGGTCCAGGAGCGGAAACTCGGTCCGCAGAGCCTTCCAATCCGGCATCGCTAACAGGCTAGCGGCGGAGGCCGGGCGGTGCTATATTGCCTCGAAACCTCGGGTCGGGCGAGCAGGTCGCCTGGCTTCGATGAAGCGTCCCCCACGAGGGTCCGTTTCGTCGTATACTGGCCGTTCGTGCACGCCCGGCCGCTCACTAATGCCCATTAACTGAGCGCGCCCTTTTCCCTAAGGAGAACTGAATGATCTCAGAGATGAGAGCTCCCTCACGTCTTAGCTATGGCCGTATCCCGAACCTCGTCGAGCTGAAGGACCTTATCGCGACACAGGTCGAATCCTTCAAGTGGTTCAAGTCCGAGGGTCTGCGGGAGCTCTTCGACGAGATCAACCCGATCACCGACTACACGGGTAAGAACTTCGAGCTGAAGTTTCTCGACTACGAGTTCGGCCAGCCGAAGTTCTCGGTCGAGGAGTGCCGCAACCGCGACATGACCTACGCCGCGCCGCTGCGGATCAAGACCCGCCTCACCATCAAGGAGACGGGGGAGATCAAGGAGTCCGAGGTCTACATGGGCGACTTCGCCATGATGACCGAAGAGGGCACCTTCATCGTCAACGGCACCGAGCGCGTCGTCGTGTCGCAGCTGGTCCGCTCGCCCGGTGTGTACTTCACCGCCGCCGAGGACCCAAACACGGGCCGCAAGCTGTTCGGCGCCAAGCTGATCCCGAACCGCGGCGCGTGGCTGGAGATCGAGACGTCCGCGAAGGACCTGGTGACGGTCAAGATCGACCGCAAGCGCAAGGTCCCCGTGACCGTGCTGCTGAAGGCCCTCGAGCTGCCACAGCTGAAGGGCACCGAGAACGACCGCGAGGCGCAGAAGCGCGCGCTCATGGAGATGTTCGGGGACGTCGACAACAACCCCGAACACCGCTACATGGAGTCGACGCTCGACAAGGACACCACGAACAAGACCGAGGACGCGCTCCTCGAGCTCTACCGCCGCGTCCGGCCGGGCGACCCCCCGTCCGTCGACAACGCGCGCAACCTGCTGCAGAGCCTGTTCTTCAACCCGCGCCGGTTCGACCTCGGCCGCGTCGGCCGCTACAAGGTCGACAAGCGGCTCGGCCGCGACGAGGAGGACATCCTCGCGCGAGTGCGCCAGCGTGAGCTGCGGATCCTGGAGAAGGGCGACTTCATCGCCTTCCTCCGCAAGCTGATCGAGCTCAACAACTCGCCCCGCGAGAAGCAGATCCCCGACGACATCGACCACCTCGGCAACCGCCGCGTGCGGGCCGTGGGTGAGCTGCTGCAGAACCAGTTCCGCATGGGCCTGATCCGCATGGAGCGGATCATCAAGGAGCGCATGACGATCAGTGACCCGCACACGGTCACGTCGGCTTCGCTGATCAACGCGCGCCCGGTGGTCGCCGCGATCAAGGAGTTCTTCGGCTCCAGCCAGCTGTCGCAGTTCATGGACCAGCACAACCCGCTGTCCGAGCTGACTCACAAGCGCCGGCTGTCGGCCCTTGGACCAGGCGGCCTGTCGCGCGAGCGCGCCGGGTTCGACGTGCGGGACGTTCACCACAGCCACTACGGCCGCATCTGCCCAATTGAGACGCCGGAAGGCCCGAACATCGGCCTGATCGGCAACCTGGCGACCTACGCCAAGGTCAACGAGTTCGGCTTTGTCGAGACTCCGTTCCGGCGCGTGTACAACCGCGTGTCGCTGAACGAGAGCGTCGCCGACAAGCTCGTGGGCCGCATCCTACGGAAGCCTGCTCTCGACCCGAAGGGGCACGAGATCCTTCCGAACAACGAGGTGCTCGACGCGAAGGGGATTCAGAAGCTGCTCAAGGCTCACGTGCCGGGTGTCGACATCGTGCCCTGGGTCTCGACCGAGGTGGAGTACCTCTCCGCGGACGAAGAGGACATGTTCGGCATCGCCCAGGCCAACGCTGCGTTGACGCCTGAGGGCGCATTCGTCGAAGCGCGTGTCCCGGCGCGCGCCCGCGGCGACTTCAAGATCGAAGACGTGGCGAACATCCAGTACATGGACGTCTCGCCGAAGCAGATCGTCTCGGTCGCGACTGCCATGATCCCGTTCCTCGAGCACGACGACGCCGGCCGCGCCCTGATGGGCGCCAACATGCAGCGCCAGGCCGTACCGCTTCTGGTCACGGACGCGCCGCTGGTCGGGACCGGAGTCGAGTACTACGCCGCGAAGGACTCAGGCGAGATGATCGTCGCCGACGTCGCCGGCACAGTCATCGACGTCGCGCACCCCAAGGACCTCAAGACTGTTCACGCGACGCCGGTCTTCGAGATCGTGGTCAAGCCGGACGGCGGCGGCGCCGACCGGCACTATCCGCTGCAGAAGTTCGCCCGCTCCAACCAGGGCACCTGCCTGAACCACAAGGTAAAGGTGAAGGCGGGACAGCACGTCACGAAGGGCGACGTGCTTGCCGACGGCCCGGCGATCGAGGACGGAGAGATGGCGCTCGGCCGCAACGTGCTGGTCGCGTTCATGCCCTGGGAGGGCTACAACTTCGAGGACGCCATCCTGCTCTCGGAGCGCGTGGTCAAAGAGGACATGTACACCTCGATCCACATCGAGGAGTACGAGTCGGAGGCCCGCGAGACCAAGCTGGGTCCCGAGGAGATCACCCGCGACATCCCCAACGTCGCCGACGACGCGCTGCGCAACCTCGACGAGCGCGGCATCGTCTATGTCGGCGCCGAGGTCCAGCAGGGAGACATCCTGGTGGGCAAGATCACTCCCAAGGGCGAGACCGAG
>DATCPI010000117.1:0-4048 GCA_036570165.1 Candidatus Dormiibacterota bacterium
GGCCGGTCGCCGTCCGGGAAGAGCAGGTTGAGGATGGCCACGATCAGCGAGGCCTCGACCACCGCGAGGCCGATCGCGAACGCGTCGTTCAGGCTCGCGACGGACCAGACCCGGCGGTAGAGGCGGAGTCGCCACTCGCCAAATCCCATTGCAAACGCCACCACCAGGAACGAGGCGAGCGGATACCAGGGACGCGTGGGCCAGGGGTTGACGGTGCCATAACCACTCGCGTTGACCGCCACCAAGATCAGCCAGAAAAGCATCACCTCGGCCGCGAACATCGGGCCATACCTGATGGTGCCGCGGACGATGCGCATGAACCTGGAAACGATCCGGTTTGAGCTCACTCTTTGCATTCAGCCTAAGCGAAGTGCCCCGGTTTGGAGCGATTGACCGGGCCGGACGTCGATCTGCCTATCCAGGTACGCCCGGTACCCGATCGCCCTGTTCCGCCCGCAGCTCCTGTGCGATCGCGACGATCTCGCGGGCGCGTTCGGCCCACTCGTAGCTGGGGCGTACCGGCATGACGGCGGCCCTCACGCGCTCGAGCTCGGTTCGGTCAACACCCTTGAGCACGGCGTACAGGTCTTCTTCGGAGCCGCCGACCGTCCAGCCGATTCCCTGCTCGGCGACCACCTGTCCAACCGCGGTGTCCCTTCCGGCGAGGATGGGAAGCTCCATGCCGATCGCCTCCGGGAACTTGACGGGCATCGCCCAGTCCGAGTTGAGCGTGCCGTAGGGCATCACCGCGATGTCATGCCGCGAATAGAGCTCGAGCAGCTCCTGGCGATTTCGATTGTGCACGACAGTGACGTGCGCGTCGAGGAAGTGATCGTATGCGGCAGGCCGGCGCAGCCATTCAGCCTGGCGACAGCAGATGGTCAGCTCGTGACTCACGCCGTGGCTCGCCGCCCACGCAGATCCCTGCAACAGCGGTGTGAGGTCATACACGGGAGGCGTCACGCCACCCACATAGAAGAGGCGCAGCGGCGCGCCCGCCGCGACCGGCTGGGCCGCCGGCGGCATCTCGAGAGGATCGAAACCGGGGATCGAGGCCCAGTTCGGCTTTTCCGAGGCCCAACCCGCGATCTGCCGCAGCATTCCGAGATCGGGCACCAGCAAGGCGTCGACGACCTTGCGATAGACGTAGAGATCGAGATGGAAGAAGGGCAATGCGGCCAGGTATTTCGCCCATCCGATCCGTTTCGGATAATCGGGCAGGCGCCACTGGACGTCGCAATAAAACAAGACGATGGGGATGCGGTGCGAGTGACAGAAGGAAAGGAAACCGTAGTCCGCGAATGGGTGCGTTGGCAGGTGGTGCGACTCGTTGAGCAGGATTGGCGTCGTCGGCGGTTCCGCGTACAAGAATTCGTATCGCACTCCGTCCAAGATGTTTTGCTTCACACGTTCGATGGCTTGTTTGCGAACGCCGGCAGGGCCGGCGACAACGTCGACGTCGTAGCCCAGCTGCCGGAACGCTTGCAGCAACTTCGCCGGCCGCACGTCTGATCCAGAGATCGGATCGTCGACCATGGCGAGAGTGCGGTAGAAGACGCAGCGGGGCGCGCTCGTCATGAGCTAGAAGGATAGGAGGACACGCTCGACGCGAGATTTGCAGCGCGAACCCGGCTGGAGTCAGTCGCTATGCTGCAGGCGATGTCCTCTCGTGACTCCAACGCGTCCAAGCCTGCCGTCGCCATCGTCGGGCTCGGCAAGATCGGCCTTCCGCTGGCGGCCCAGTTCGCGGGCAAAGGCCTGCACGTGATCGGCTGCGACGTGCTCCAAGACGTGGTCGCGGTGATCAACAGCGGGCACTCGCACATTCACGAAGAGGCAGGGCTGGAGGAGGCCGTCGCCGCCTCGGTTGCGAACGGCAACTTGCGCGCCACCACCGACACGCCCGGAGCTGTGGCCCAGTCGAATGTGGTCGTCGTCATCGTCCCGCTGATGGTGGGACTCGACCGCACGATGGATTTTCGAAACTTGGACGCCGCGACGCGCTCCATCGGGCGCGGCCTCAAACGCGGAACGCTCGTCATCTACGAGACCACGCTGCCGGTCGGCACGACCCGGCGGAGGCTGGGGCCCATGCTCGAGCAGGAATCGGGACTCAAAGCGGGGGCGGATTTCCACCTGGCGTTCAGCCCCGAGCGCCTTTACGCGGGGCGCATATTCGAGGACCTGCGCCGCTACCCGAAGATCGTTGGAGGCGTCGACGCAACGAGCACAAAGAAGGCTGTGGACTTCTACCACGCGGTGCTCGACGCCGACGTCTGGCCTGTGGAGAACGCGGAGACTGCGGAGTTCACCAAGCTCGCCGAGACGACCTACCGCGATGTCAACATCGCCCTCGCGAACCAGCTTGCCCTTTACGGAGCGAGCCGCGACGTCAACGTCGGCGAAGCTTTCAAGGCCGCCAACTCGCAGCCGTACTCGCACCTCCACCGCCCCAGCATCGGCGTCGGCGGGCACTGCATCCCGGTGTATCCGCATTTCCTGCTGAGCGATGCGAGCGAACGAGAGCTGAGCATCGTCCGCGAAAGCAGGCAGACCAACGACCATATGGCGGAGGTCGGCATCCAGCAGCTCGAACGCGCGCTCGAGGGTCTGAAAGGACGGCGGGTGTTGGTGCTCGGGATGTCTTATCGCGAGGATGTCAAAGAGCTTGCCTTCTCGACGGCCATTCCGATCGTCGATCTGCTGCACCGCGCCGGCGCTCACGTGCTCATCCACGACCCGTTGTTCACGCCCTCCGAGCTCAAGGGCTTTGAGGCAGAGATCGTTGATCTGAACTCCGATGCGGTGATGGACGTCGACGCCGTCGTCGTGCAGGCCTGGCACAAGGATTTCCACGACGTGGATTGGCGCCGGTTCAAGCACCTCCGTGCAGTGCTCGATGGTCGAGGATCCGTCGACGCGGACGGGGTCCGCGGAGCGGGCGCCACCTACCTGGCAGTAGGTGTCGTCGAGTCTCGGACCCGCTCGCCCAAGTAGCCCTTGTCGACCCCCAATAACGGCGTGCATTGTGAGATGCGGGTCGCACAACCGCAAGGCGATGACTAGGTCCGCGGCGGACAGCGAGGAGCTGAAGCGGAGAATCGTGGCTCACCGCTGGTTTCACACAATCGACCTCGGTGAGGGCGTGGTGACTCCGGGAGACGATGATTCCCCGAGCAAGCTGCGGACCCTCGGCTTGCCCGACCGACTCGACGGGCTTAGCGTGCTTGACGTGGGCGCCTGGGACGGGTTCTTCTCATTCGAGGCTGAGCGGCGCGGGGCTGCCCGAGTGCTGGCCACCGACGACTTTTGCTGGAGCGGACCTGGATGGGGCACCAAGGCCGGCTTCGATCTGGTTCATGAAACGCTGAGGTCAAAGGTCGAAAGCAAGGAGATCGCCGTCCTCGACCTGTCTCCCGACACGGTCGGGACTTTTGACTTGGTCCTGTTCCTAGGAGTCCTCTACCACATGCAGCACCCGCTCCTTGCCCTGGAGCGAATCGCATCGGTGACGCGCGGGCAGCTCATTCTCGAGACCGGCACCGACATGACGTGGTTCCGCAAACCCTTGCTCGCGTATTACCCGTTCGACGAAGCGGCCGGGGACGAGACCAACTGGTGCGGTCCCAACCCGGCGGCAGTGATCGCAATGTTGAGAACGGTCGGCTTCACGAAGGTGAAGGTGCATAACCGCCTTGCCCCGATTCGGGCCATGGCCAGGTCCGCTCGCCAGACGCTGGAACGCCGGCGCCTGTTCCTGATCAGTCGCTATGTGTTCCATGCCTGGAAGTAGCCCGCATTCAAGGCATTAGGCCAGAGCCGACTCCAGGTCGGCGATCAGGTCGGCCACGTCCTCGACACCGATCGACACGGATCAGGCCCTCCCCCACGCCCACACGCTTTCGCTCGCCTCCAGCGAGTAGGGCTGATGCTCCTCGTCGGTCGAGATGCGGGTGTAGATGGCGACTCTCATCTCCGTCCGGTGACCTCCTTAGGGATCTTGCGCTTCCGCGGCTGGCGCAGTGTTGCGTAGCGGTCTGCGCGGTAG
>DATCPI010000118.1:0-22698 GCA_036570165.1 Candidatus Dormiibacterota bacterium
GGGGGGGAGGCGGAATAGCTACAAAGGATGGAGAGAAATGTTTGATCTAACGGGAAGGGTGGCGGTGGTCACTGGTGCGTCGCGCGGCCTCGGCCGCCAGGACGCTCTCACTCTCGCGCGCCAGGGCGCTGACGTGATCATCACCGACGTGCTGGTTGAGGACGACCCCGACCTACAGAAGACGGCAGAGGCGCAGGGCAGCATGCTGGCGCAGGTGGCGGTGTCTCAGGGATGGGTGCATACGAACAGCACTGCGGAAGAGATCCGCAAGATGGGCCGCAGGTCGCTGGCGATCAAGATGGACGTGACCAATCGCGAGCAGATCCGCGAAGTGTTCAAGAAGGTCAAAGACCAGTTCGGCAAGATCGACATCCTCATCAACAACGCGGCCACACTGGACCACAACGCGCAGATCCCGAACCAGTCCTATGAGCTTTGGGACCGCGATGTCAAGGTCAACCTCACCGGCGCCTTCAACTGCACCAAGGAGGCCTGGCCGTACCTGGTGGAGAACAAGTGGGGTCGCCTCATCTTCATGTCGTCGGTGGCGGGCACGCTGGGTGGTTTCGGTCAGGCCAGCTACTCCTCTACCAAGGCGGCGTTGATCGGGCTTGCCAAGACGGCTGCGCTGGAAGGCGGGCGGTACAACATCACCTCGAACGCGGTCGCACCCGGCATTATCGAGAGCGAGGCTGGCAAGGCCGCGGCGCAGACCAATCCGATGTATGAACGGTTCCGGGCACGGACGATCTTCAAGCGATTCGGTCAACCGGAGGACATCGCGAACACCATCGCGTTCCTCTGTTCCGAGGAGGCCGGGTACATCACCGGCTCGGTTATCGAGGTCGCCGGCGGCATTCCTCTCTTCACCGCCTGATGGGCGAGTGCGTCGAGGTCAAGCGCGAGGGTGCGATCGCCCGCGTCGTCATGCATCGCAAGGGCCTCAACGCGATCGCCGGCGACCTTATGGAGGAGCTCGGAGCCGCGTTCGCCGAGCTCGGCAACGATTCCGACGTGCGGGTGGTCGTGCTCGCGTCCGAGTACCCCAAATACTTCAGCGTCGGTGCCGACCTGACTCAGCTCGGAACGATCGACCGCACCTCGCCGGACGCCGCCGATCAGATCGTCGCGTTCATGAAGCGGGCGAACGAGCACTACAACACGATCGAGCGCTGCCCTAAGCCGGTCATCGCCGCCATCAACGGCCACGCACAGGGAGGCGGCAGCGAGCTGGCCCTGTGCTGCGACTACAGGATCATGGTCGAGGACGGGCGGTCGCGCATCGGCCAGACTGAGTCGGCGCTCGGGATCATTCCGGGCGCCGGGGGAACGCAGCGGCTGCCGCGCCTGATCGGCAAGGCAAAGGCCATGCGCTACCTGATCGAGTCGACGCGACTATCCGCTGCAGAGGCCGAGGCGGTGGGCTGGGTCGACATGGCTGTCTCGCCGGAAGATTTTCAGGGCGCTGTCGATGCGCTCGCGGGAAGGCTGGCGAAGGCGGCGACCTTCGCGATCGCGATGATCAAGGATGCCGTGCAGCGAGGCTATGACCTTCCTCTAGACGAGGCCCTGGAGATCGAGGCGCGCAACTTCGCGAGGGCCGCACTCAGTACCGACGCCGCGATCGGGATCATGTCATTTCTCTCGAAGCAGGAGCCGGAGTTTACCGGCTCTTGAGCTTTGTCGATTCGGCCGCCTGCTGTTCGTCGTAGGAGCAGATACCGATCGAGTTCACCTGGAGGGTTTTCTGAATGAAGTACATGCTTTTGCTCGGCGGCACCATGGAACCGGAAGAGCGGGCCAAGAATCCTGAGCTGGCGGCTGCCTACGAGCGCGTCGGCCAGTGGTTCGAGCAATACACGCGGGCAGGCAAGATCGTAGGTGGCCACGAGCTGCAGGGACCGCAGACCGCGACCACGGTCCGTTTCAAAGATGGCAAGCCGATGGTTGTCGACGGGCCCTTCATCGAAGCCAAAGAGGTGATCGGCGGCTACGCGATCGTCGAGGTGGCGGACCTGGACGAAGCGCTGCAGATGGCCAAGACGTGGCCCGGCCAGACCAGCGTCGAAATTCGGCCTGTCGTTGACCACTCGGCGGACTAAGCGAGACGCTGTCCGCCACCGATGCTGCCGTCGTCGCTGTCTTCCGCGAAGAGGCGGGGCGGCTGACTGGCGCCCTCGTGCGCATGCTCGGCGACTTCGATCTCGCCGAGGAGGTGGTCCAGGACAGCATCGTGGCGGCGCTGGAAAAATGGCCGTCTCAAGGCATCCCCGACAAGCCTGGCGCATGGTTGATGACCACCGCCAAGAGGCGGGCAATCGACATCCTGCGGCGCGCCCAGCGCCACCAGGAAAAGATCGCGTTGCTGGAGCGTTCGCCCGTGCCTGAGCCTTTCGAGGCGGACGATCGGCTGCGGCTCATCTTCACGTGCTGCCATCCGGCGCTCGCGCAGGAGGCGCAGGTCGCGCTCACGCTGCGGGCGGTGGCCGGCTTCACGACGCCCGAGATAGCTGCCGCTTTTCTGGTTTCCGAGGCGACCATGGCTCAGCGGATCGTGCGCGCCAAACGCAAGATCGTCGCCGCCAACATCCCCTATCGAATGCCAAAGGAGGATGAAATGGCGGGACGGCTCGAGGTGGTGCTGGCCGTCCTCTACTTGATGTTCAACGAGGGCTACCTGAGCCGAGGGGCCGAAGTAGCGATGCGGCGCGATCTTGCCGAGGACGCCATCTGGCTTAATCGGCTTGTCGACCGGCTAATGCCGGACCAGCCAGAAGTGATCGGGTTGATGGCCCTGATGACGCTCCACCTTGCTCGCGCCCGAGCTCGATTTGATGAAAGTGGCGAGATGGTTCTGCTGCCCGAACAGGATCGGAAGCTGTGGGACCATGCTGCGATCGCTGACGGGATCAAGCTGCTGGAACGGGCGGGGGCGATGGGGGCGCCAGGTCCATACCAGCTGCAGGCGGCGATCGCCGCGCTTCACTCCGAGGCAAGGTCGTGGGCCGAGACCGACTGGCACCAGATCGTGCTGCTGTACGACCTTCTACTGCGGTTGTCCGACAGCCCCGTGGTCAGGCTGAACCGTGCAGTGGCGGTGAGTCATTTCGAGGGACCCGAAATCGCGCTTGGCGAGGTCAACGACCTGGCGATCTCACTCGGCGGCTACCACCTGTTCCACTCCACTCGGGCCGAGCTTCTCGACCAGGTTGGTGAACCCGCGCTCGCCCGTGAGGCGCGGCTTCGAGCGCTGGAGCTGTGCCAGAACCCCGCGGAACGCTCCTTGCTGGAGCGAAAGCTCAGGCGCTAGTGCGCAGCGGCCATCCCCAGCTGCGCCGAGCGCCGGCGCACGATCTCGATGACCTCGTCGACCCGCTTGGGATCGGTGCCCAGGCAGCGGATGACAAGCTCTTTGGTCTCGAAGTTGGGATACGAGCCCACCGAAACGTCGGGAAAGGTCTGCTCGAGCTCGGTCATCAGCGGATAGAAGCGCGCCTCGACGGCGAAGGTGAATCGAAGCTCTCGCACCGTGGCGGCTGAGCCCTCGGATAGAAACTGCGGCTCGAGCTCCTCGGTGAAGATCCCCTTCATCTCCAGCGGGACCCCGGGCAGCACGAAGATGCGCTTCCCGTTCGCCTCATAGGCGACGCCCGGCGCCATGCCGCGGCGGTTCTTGAAGACCTGTGCCGGGTCCGCGGGGATGCGCGCCATGCGGAGGTTTCCTTCTGTCAGCTCAGGGGAATCCAGCAGTCCGGCTTCGTGCATGCGCTGAACTCGACGCTCGATCCGCGCGCGCGTCTCCTCCCACACGATGAGTTGGCGGTCGAGGGCTTCGGCGAGCGCGGCGAAGGTGCGGTCGTCCGGCGTTGGACCTAGGCCGCCGGAGCAGAACACATGGGTGATGTCGGTGTCGGTCAACTCGCGCCGCACCTGGTCCACGATCTCCCGGGGACGGTCGCGAATCGCGGTGACCCGCTTGACCGGGAAGCCCAGGAGTCGCAGGCGTTCGGCGAGCCAGTGGGAGTTCGTGTCCAGCGTGAAACCACCGACCAGCTCGTCACCGATCGCCACGATGGCCGAGGTTGGCATGACCTGCAACATATAACCTCGAGCAAGTGGAGCGCTTGCACGGCACCGTCCATGGCGATGTTCAGGGCGTCGGTTTCCGCTACTTCCTGATGCGGGAGGCCTATCGCCTCGGTCTCCGAGGCTGGGTGCGCAACCGGGATGACGGAACAGTCGAGTTTGTCGCCGAAGGCGACCGAGCCGACCTGGAAATCTTGAAACAGGCGGCAGAGACAGGTCCACGGATGGCGAGGGTGGACCGGGTTGACGTTGGCTGGTCGGCTTCCGAGGGCGGCCTCGACGGCTTTGACCTCACTGGGTGAGGAATCCGAGGTCCAATAGTGAAACTCCGGTTCGTTTAACCTAACGCTCCGCAGGAAAAAGAACGCTGCGCGACGCGCTAGAGGAGCTGCGCGCGCTCGTTGGCGAAAGATTCAGGGGAGGGGAAGTGGATCCCAACATTGTTCTGTTCGGCGTGGCCGGTGGCCTCGCCGCCGTGGTGTTCGCAGTCGCTCTCATCTTCCTGGTCCTGCGCGTCCCGACAGGAAACGACCGCATGCGCGAGATCGCAGCGGCGATCCAGGAGGGCGCGTCCGCTTACCTGAACCGGCAGTACACGGTGATCGCGATCATCGGAGTCGTCATCGCGGTCGTCATCGGCGTCTTCATCAACTGGACCACAGCCTCGCTCTTCGTCGTCGGAGCAGTGCTTTCGGCCGCCGCGGGCTACGTCGGCATGAACATCGCGGTGCGCTCCAACCTACGCACCGCTGATGCCGCGCGCGGAGGTTTGAACCAGGCGCTGCAGGTCGCGTTTCGAGGCGGCGCCGTGACCGGCTTCATGGTCGTCGGCTTGGGCCTGCTCGGGGTCTCCGCGGCCTACTTCGTCTTCAGGGACCCAGAAGCCTTGGTCGGTCTCGCGTTCGGAGCCAGCCTCGTTTCAGTGTTCGCCCGGCTGGGCGGCGGCATTTACACCAAGGCGGCTGACGTCGGGGCGGATCTGGTCGGCAAGGTTGAGGCCGGAATTCCGGAGGACGATCCCCGCAACCCGGCGGTGATCGCGGATAACGTCGGTGACAACGTCGGCGACTGCGCGGGCATGGCTGCCGACCTGTTCGAGACGTATGCGGTGACGATGATCGCGGCGATGCTCCTCGGCTCGCTGCTGTTCAAGAACCAGGTCGGGTGGGTGATCTATCCGCTCCTGCTCGGCGCGGTGAGCGTGGTCGGTTCGATCGTCGGCACCTTCTTCGTCCGGATCTTCAACCCGAAGTGGATCATGGGCGCCCTCTATGCGGGCCTGCTGGTCGCGGTCGGCATTGCGATCGTCGGGTTCTACCTGGTCACGCAGTACATGAAGGGGAACGGGTACCTGGCGGCCGGTCAAGGCGTCAGCGACCCCAACAACCTTTTCTTCGCCGCCCTGATCGGGGTGGTCGCGACGGTGCTGATCGTGGCGATCACGGAGTTCTTCACCGAGACTGCGTACTGGCCCGTTCATCTGATTGCCAAGGCCTCCGTCACCGGCCACGCGACCAACATCATTGCGGGGCAGGCGATCGGCATGATGGCGACCGCCCTGCCGGTGGTCGTGATCGGCGCCAGCATCTTGCTCAGCTACGACCTCGGTGGCCTTTATGGCATCGCGATCGCCGCCACCGCGATGCTTTCGATGACCGGGATCATCGTCGCCATCGACTCGTACGGGCCGATCACCGACAACGCCGGCGGCATTGCGGAGATGGCCAATCTTCCCCCTGAGATTCGCGCGATCACCGACCGGCTCGACGCGGTCGGCAACACGACCAAGGCCGTGACCAAGGGATACGCGATCGGCTCCGCGGGCCTGGCCGCACTCGTGTTGTTCTCCTCATACGCACAGGAGCTGACCAAAGCAGGTCATGCGCAGGAATTCAAGCTGACGGACCCGACCGTGATCGTCGGCCTGTTTCTCGGAGGCATCCTGCCGTTCCTCTTCGGCTCGCTCGCCATGCTCGCGGTCGGCCGCGCGGGCGGTCTGGTCGTCGAAGAAGTGCGGCGCCAGTTCCGCGAGATCAAGGGCATCATGGAAGGCACGGGCAAGCCCGAGTACGGCACCGCCGTGCGGATCGTCACCGCCGCCGCCCAGCGCGAGATGATCCTGCCGGGAATCATCCCGGTGGTTGCGCCGATTGCGGTCGGCTTCATCCTCGGTCCCCGAGCGCTGGGGGGGATGCTGCTGGGAGCCATCATCACCGGCCTGTTCCTGGCGCTTCAGATGACGAGCGGAGGCGCTGCCTGGGACAACGCCAAGAAATACATCGAAGAGGGCCATCTGGGCGGTAAGGGATCTGAGGCGCACAAGGCGGCAGTCACCGGCGACACCGTCGGAGATCCGAACAAGGACACTGCCGGGCCTGCCATTAACCCGATGATCAAGGTGGTCAACATCATTGCCATCCTGATCGCGGGGGCGGTCGCAGCCCACCACCTGTTTTCCTAAGCGGGCGGTAGACTCGTTCGTGGGGTGGACGACTACCAGAAGGAGATCGCCGACCTCGAAACACAGGTCGACCAGCTGGTCGAGGAGGAGGGCGACGCCAAGACCATCGCCGAGCTTTCGATGCAGCTCGAGATCCTCAAGGCGATCTATGCCCGCGCCGGCGACCTCTACTCGCGAGGCGTTAAGGACGAGGGTTTGCGCTATGGCCTGCGCATCCAGGGATACGGTGACTGGACCATCGACAACGTATACGCGTTCGTGTACGAACGATCTGTCGAGCTCGAGCCGAACGCACACAGCGCGTTCGTCGGCGGCATCAAGGCTGCCGACTTTGCACTGATGCTCAATCCGTGAAAGGAGGACCGGTATGGAGACTCCGCTGACACCGTTGGAGTTCGCGCGACGCACGAGGAAGCTCTACGGAGACCGGGAGGGCGTCGTCGACGGGGACCTCCGGCTGACCTACGAGGAGTTCTTCGATCGGTGCGACAGGTGGTCTGCGGTCCTGCAGAAAATGGGCGTGAGGAAGGGGGACCGCGTCGCCTACATCGCACCGAACACGCACCAGGAGCTCGAGTCGTTCTACGCGGTGCCCCAGATCGGGGCGGTGATCGTGCCCATCAACTACCGCCTGACCGCGGAGGATTTCGTCTACATCGTCACGCATTCCGGAGCCAAGGTGCTGTGCATTCACCCGGATTACCTCGATGCCATCGACGGAGTCCGCGACCAGCTCGGCGGCGTGGAGCAATTCGTGTGCCTGGGCAGCGCCGGTGGCCGAAAAGGATGGTCCGAGTACGAAGCCGCCATCGCAACGGCGAAACCGAACTTCAAGCGCCCTGACATCGCCGAGGGCGACCTTCTCTCCATCAACTACACGAGCGGTACTACAGCAAAGCCGAAGGGCGTCATGATCACGCACCGGAACGCTTGGGCCAACGCCGTCGGCACCCTCGTCCATTTCCACATCACAGTCGGTGACCGATACCTGTGGACGCTGCCGATGTTCCACGCGAACGGCTGGACGTTCGTCTGGATCATCACCGCGGTCGGAGGCACGCACATCTGCCTTCCGAAGGTTGAGCCCGCTCGAGTCTTCGACCTGGTCCGCAGGGAAAAGGTGGGCTGGCTGTGCGCCGCACCGACGGTCCTGATCCCCCTCGTCAACGCCCCGGCCGAAATGCGGCGCGACGTGCCGAAGGGCGTGCACGTCATCACCGCGGGAGCCGCACCGGCAGCCGCGACGATCGAGCGCCTCGAAGGGGATCTCGGATGGGAGGTGACACAGGTTTACGGCCTGACCGAGACCGCGCCCTTCATCACCATCTGCGAGCCTCGGCCGGAGCACAAAGAGCTCGGCGCTACAGAGCTGGCGATCATCAAGGCCCTGACCGGCGTTGAGCTGATCACGTCCGGAGAGCTGCGCGTCGTGGACAGCGAGGGCAAGGATGTCCCGGCCGACGGCGCGTCGCTTGGCGAGATCGTCGCGCGCGGTAACGTGATCATGAAGGGCTACTACAACGACCCGGAGGCGACCCAGAAGGTGATGGGCGACGGTTGGTTCCACACCGGCGATGCGGCCGTCATGCACCCAGACGGTTACGTCGAGATCCGCGACCGGATCAAGGACGTGATCATCAGCGGGGGAGAGAACATCTCGTCACTCGAAGTGGAAGGTGTGTTGTTGCGTCACGCAGCGGTGCAGGAGGCGGCGATCGTCGGCCTGCCGCACGAGAAGTGGGGCGAGGCACCCCACGCCTACGTGGTCTTGAAAGCGGGCGCCAGCGCCACCGAGCCGGAGCTGATCGCTTACACGCGGGAGAGGCTGGCTCACTTCAAGGCGCCCCATAGCGTGACGTTCGTGCAGGAGCTGCCGAAGACTGCGACGGGCAAGATTCAGAAGTACGTCCTGAGGAAGGGCGCCGCAGCCGTCGTCAGGCAGTAGATTCCGGCGACAATGGGCGTAACGGCGAACGTTAAGAGATCAACCTAGTCGGGGCCGCGCGGCAATCCGAATGTGACCGTCGGCGGGATGGTGATCATCTGACCGTCGTCGCCACGAACGATCTGCCAGTTTCCCTCATGAACCATCCTGTGATGCCGGTGACAAAGAAGGATCAGGTTGTTGAGGCCGGACGTCCCGCCGTGGATCCAGTGCACTACGTGGTGCGCCGCGGTCCTGGATGCCGGCCGGTCGCAGCCCGGCCAGCGGCACTGACCGTCACGCGCGTGCAGCGCCCGCCGTCCAGGCTCGGATACGACACGCTTGGATCGCCCAACATCGATCACTACGGACTCAGAGTCGAGCAAGACGCGGGCGATGCTCGAGTCGCAGGCCAACCTCTCGATGGTTTTCGAGGAAACAGGAAGCGAAGCGAACTCCATCTCGGCCGCGGACGCCCCCGCGTGACCGAGCAGCGTCTCTAGGGAGCTCGTGACCTGGATCTGAGCTTGCGAGCCGCCACCCGAGGCCAGCTCGACCAAAGCATCGGCATTCCGCCGCTCCAGGGGTCGATCGTCGTCAGGGCCCGCCTTTCGCGCCAGCGGCTCGACAGCGTTGAGCAACAAGGCGCCACCTACCGGGTCCAAGATGCCGCTGATCGTCAGCGAACCGTCTTGCCAGGTGCTGAGCTTCAGACTTCGGTTCTCAACCTGCTCCGCCTGCTCGGCCGCGTATCGCTTGGGATCCGCCGCGTGCCGGTAGTGCTCGCAGATGCGATAGAACTTGCCGGGCGAGTTCTCGCGTGCCTTCGGCAGCAATAGGGCCTCGTCAAAGCGCTCGTCGAGAGCGTCCGCCGTCCTCGCCATCGTCGTCAAATGGGCGAACCCGATCTCGCCTTCGATCAAGGCTTGGCAGCTTTCCGGCATCCGGACCATTGCCTCGCCCACGGCAACGCTGTTGGCGGCCGCGCCGCTTGCCATGTTGCAGTTGAAGCGGATCCAGTCGATGGCGGTCGCCGAGCCGTCTTCATCCCAAGCGTCGGTCGCGGCAAACTCAGCCGCATCCTGGGCGAACGTCCACATCAGAACGTTGATGACGTGAGCTTTCTGACGGAGCCGCTCTCGCCACTCATTGTTGAGATGAGCACTGTTGGACGGGCACACGTCTTGCGTCGCGAGCATAGAAATAGACTAGCAAACAAATGTTCGCTTGTCAATGCATTTGACCCCCGAATTTCGCCTCCAGACCCCGCCGCCACGTCCTTTCCCGGCCCGTCACCACCATCTCCTTCTCCGGGCGACTCTTTTGTAGTACCTGTCCTCCAGCCGGCCGACAGGTGACACCAGGTAGAGCGAGCCGAGGAGCCGCCAACCCCCACCCAGCTCCCTCAGCACCCGGTTGATCCCGGGAGCTCCTTCGAATCGGCGCCCGCCTTTCTCCACCGCCCAGGACGCTCGATCAACCTCCATTCGGGTCAGGCCCAACGCCTCGATCAGCCCCGGCTCCTGGTTGGGACGCGCCGAGATCCTCCTGCGGCGATCGTGCCTCTCGACCCACCGCGCCAGCCTGGTGCAGAAGTCGCAGTCACCGTCATAGACAAGCGTCAGGCGGGCATCGTCCACTGCCGAAAACTACACTGCTTTCAGTGCTGGAACTTCCCGAGCGCTACAACGTCGGCGCTGACCTTCTCGAGCGCAATCTCAACGCCGGGCGCGCGAACAAGCTGGCGATCGCCTCGGCCGCCAGGGACCTCACTTACGGAGAGCTGTTCAAGCTCACCTGTGGCGCGGCACGGGCTCTACTCGACCTCGGAGTCAGGCGCGAGGAGCGGGTTCTCATCATCGGCTATGACGGTCCAGGCTGGGTCGCCGCCTTTCTTGGGGCGATCCGAATCGGCGCCGTTCCTGTACCCGTCAACCCCTTGCTGCAGCGCAGCGAAGACTACGACCACTTCATCGACGATTCAAACGCGCGCGCCGTCGTCGTCGATGCCAACACCGAGGAGAAGCTGAAACCGGCGATGGCGCGTGCGGCCGGCGCACCTCGTGTGCTGCGGAGCGACCAGATCTTGCCCGGCCCCGAGGTGGCCGCAGCGCCCACACGTAGGGACGACATGGCGTTCTGGCTGTACAGCTCCGGCTCGACCGGCAAGCCGAAGGCGGTCGTGCATCTGCAGCACGACATTCCGTACACGTGCATGACCTATGGGCAGCAGGTGCTCGGCATCACAGAAAACGACACCACCTTTTCTACCACCGGTCTGTTCCATGCGTATGGATTTGGCAACAACCTCACGATCCCTTATTGGGTGGGCGCGTCAACAGTGCTCCACGCCGGCCGCTCCACACCCGCGACCACTCTCGACACCATCGAGAAGCGACGCCCGACGCTGTTCTTCTCGGCCCCGACCCTCTACAACGCGATCCTGAACTTCGAAGGCGCCCAAGGTCGCGACCTCTCCTCGATCCGCCACTGCGTCGCCGCTGCAGAGGCGCTGCCTGCCGAGGTGTGGCGGCGCTGGAAGGATGCCTTCGGCCTGACGATCCTCGACGGCGTCGGCTCGACCGAGATGCTGCACATCTACTGCTCCAACCGGCTCGACGATCTCCGGCCGGGCTCCAGCGGCAAGCCGGTTCCCGGCTACGAGCTGAAGATCCTCGACGAGGAGGGTCGCCCGCTGCCAGCCGGCGAGGCCGGTGACCTCTATGTAAAAGGCGACAGCGCACTGGCGCTGTACTGGGCGCAGCACGAGAAAACCAAAAGGTCGATCCTTGGCGAATGGTTCTTCACCGGAGATCGGTATCGAATGGACGACGACGGGTTCTACTGGCACGAGGGACGCTCTGACGACATGATCAAGGTGAGTGGACTGTGGGTTTCGCCGATCGAGATCGAGTCCGTACTCATGGAACATGCGGCGGTCGCCGAGAGCGCGGTGGTCGGGATCGCTGTCGACGGCTTCATGAAGATCAAGGCGTTCGTGATCACCAAGGGAGACGTGACGGCCGATGATGCGCTGGTGGCCGAGCTCCAGGAGCACTGCAAAACGCGCCTTCAGCGGTTCCAGTTTCCGCACCTGATCGAGTTCGTGCCCGAGCTGCCGAAGACCGTGACTGGAAAGATCCAGCGTTACAAGCTCCGCGAGCCCGTTCGCGAGACGGTTTCCAGCTGATGCCGAAGCACATCGCGGTCCTGCCCTGCGATGGCGCAGGCAAGGAGGTCGTTCCCGAAGCGATCAAGGTGCTGACTGCGGCGGGCGCCAACTTCGAGTTTGAACAGTTCGACATCAACGCGGACGCCTACCTTCGAACGAAGGTCGCCATACCCGCCGAGGTGTGGGCGCATCTGGAGAAGGCCGACGCGATTCTCTTCGGATCCGTCGGCGATCCACGTGTGCCGGACGCCGACTATCTCGCGGGCGTTCTGCTGAGGCTGCGCTTCGAGCTCGACCTGTACGTCAACCTTCGGCCCGCCAGGCTCTACGACGACCGGCTCTCACCGCTGCGCCATGAGGACCGGCGAGCGGTGGACCTGCTCGTGGTCCGCGAGAACACCGAGGGCCTATACGTCGGCATGGGAGGGCGCTTCAAGAAAGGGACCGAGCACGAGCTCGCGATACAGGAGGACGTCAACACCTATGCGGGTGTGACCCGGATCATCGAGTACGCATTCCAGGTCGCGCGGAAAGAGGTGGTGATGGTCGACAAGTCCAACGCCATGACGTACGCAGGCGCGCTGTGGCAGGAGCGGTGGAAGGAAGTCGCCGCCAAGCACCCGAAGATCAAGACGCGCCACCTGTTCGTGGATGCTGCGTCGATGCAGCTGGTGAAGGATCCCACTCAGTTCGACGTCATCGTCACGGGCAACCTGTTCGGCGACATCCTTTCGGACCTGACCGCGGAACTCATCGGCGGCATGGGCATCGCGCCCTCGGCCAATATCAATCCTCAGACGAAGCGAGGCCTGTTCGAGCCCGTCCACGGAACGGCCCCCGATATCGCGGGACGCGCGCTGGTCAATCCGATCGGCGCCATCCTGAGCGCATCTATGATGGTCAAACACCTGGGTCACACCGAAATGGCAGACGCAATCGAGGGTGCGGTCAAATCGGCCATCCGCGCGGGTGAGTGCACGCGCGATCTCGGCGGCAACCTGTCAACAGGTGAATGCGGCGACGCGATCGCGAGAAGGCTGAAGGACTAAGAACCAGTGATGGGCATGACGATGACCGAGAAGATCCTGGCTCGCGGGGCCGGGCGCGAAAGCGTTCGCCCGGGTGACCTCGTCCTGGCCAAGATCGACTTCGCGATGGGCCATGACCTCACGATCCCGCCCGCCGGCAAGATCATGCGCGAGCAGATGGGCGCCGAGAAGATTTGGGACCCAGACCGGGTCGCCGTGACACAGGACCACTTCCAGCCGGCCAAGGACGCCGCCAGCGCGACGCTCGGACGGCTCACACGAGAGTTCTCGCGCGACATGGGAATCAAGTGGTATTTCGAGGTCGGTCAGGGCGGCATCTGCCACACCGTGCTGCCCGAGCAGGGGCTCGTCCTTCCCGGCGAGCTGGTCGTCGGCGCCGACTCGCACAGCTGCACGTACGGGGCGCTCAACAACTTTGCAACCGGAATCGGGTCGACCGACCTCGCGTGCGTATTCGCGCTTGGGGAGCTCTGGTTCCGCGTCCCGGAGACGCTCAAGTTCGTCTATCACAACCGCCTCAAGGAATGGGTCGAGGCGAAGGACCTCATCCTTTACGTGATCGGCCAGATCGGCGTTGACGGCGCGCGGTCGAAGGCGATGGAGCACACCGGCGAGGCGCTGCGCCACATCGACATGGAAGCCCGCCTGACCATGACCAACATGGCGATCGAGGCGGGCGCCAAGAACGGGATCATGGAATTCGACGAGATCACCAAGCAATACCTCGACGGACGAGCGAAGCGGCCCTACACGCCGGTCAGCTCAGACCCCGACGCCGAGTACGAGAAGGTCTTCGAGTTCGACGCCGAGAAGGTCGAGCTCGGCGTCGCCAGGCCGATGTCGCCCGACAACTACTCGCCGCTGTCTGAAGTCGCCGGGACCCGGCTCGACCAGGTCTTCATCGGTTCCTGCACCAACTCGCGGATCACGGACCTGCGCCGCGCGGCGGCGGTGCTCGACGGCCACAGGGTGGCACCCGGCGTTCGTCTCATCATCACGCCGTCATCCCACCAGGTGGCGATCCAGGCCGAGAAGGAAGGGCTGATCGGAATCTTTCTTGCCGCCGGGGCCGCCTGGACCACCGCGACCTGCGGCGCGTGCCTGGGCGGGCACATGGGCGTGCTGGGAGAGGGGGAGGTGTGCCTGAGCACCACCAATCGCAACTTCCCCGGCCGCATGGGCCACCCGAAGGCGCTTGTGTATCTGTCCAACCCGGCGGTGGCGGCCGCGAGCGCTGTGACGGGGGTTATCACGCACCCTAAAGAGGTGCTCAAGAAGATGCCGGCTGGGATCGCATGACCCTCCCTAAGGTCATCCGTGGCAGGGCCTGGAAGTTCGGCGCGAACATCGACACCGATCAGATCATTCCGGCCAAGTACGCCATCTACTCCCTCGACGAAAAGGAGCTCGGCAAGCACGCGATGGAGGGCGTTCCGGGCCGTGAGGGCTGGTCTGCCGGCGTGATGGCGGGCGACATCTTGGTCGCCGGCTCTAACTTCGGCTGCGGCTCCTCGCGAGAGATCGCACCGGTGGCGATTCGAGGCGCGGGCATCTCGCTGGTCATTGCAGACTCCTACGCGCGCATCTTCTTTCGCAACGCGATCAACATGGGCTACCCCATCCTCCAGTCGCCCCAAGCGGCCGAAGCAGTCGAGGAGGGAGACGAGCTCGAGGTCGACCTCGAAGAAGGGATCGTGCGCAACTTCAGCAAGAGCAACGAGTACCGATGTGAAGCCTTCCCGAGCTTCATGAATGAGCTGCTGCACATGGGCGGGCTCGTGCCATGGGTTCGCAAGCGACTGGAAGAGCGTCGGCGCCTAGCGACTGCTCGTGGATGAGACAAAGCCCGTCGAGCTGCAGGAGCCGCTCGAGGACCTAGCGCGCGACCCCACCCGATTCGCCCACGACCTGAAGTTCCCGCCATCCGACAAGATTCGCGTCTACGACGACACGCTTCGCGATGGCGAGCAGATGCCCGGCGTTGCCATCACGCCGAAGGACAAGTACCAGCTTGCGCGGATGCTGTCGGACATCGGCGTCCACATCATGGACGTGGGCTTTCCGTCGGTCTCGGAAGGCGAGCGCGAAACGCTCCGGCTGGTTCTTGGAGGGCGCAAGCGCGGCGAGCTGAGAGCTGACCTCGAGGTGGTTTGCATGATGCGCTCAACCAAGAGCGACATCGACGCGACGATGCGCGTGATCGATTCGCTCGGCTACCGGCGCGACGAGGTGACCTACTTTATTTTCACCTCCGCCTCTGACCTGCACGTCAAGTACAAGCTGGGCAAGACCCTGCTTCACCGCGACGGGATTCCGGAATCCGAGTGGCTCGAGCTGCCGGTCTCGTACTACCGCGAGGCGAACCTGCGCATGATGTGCGAGGCCATCAGGTATGCGCGCGGGCAAGGAGCGGAGTCGATCGAGTTCGGTGGGGAGGACGGCAGCCGCGCCGACGTCGATTACATCGCCGAGATCCACCGCGAAGGAATGAAGGCGGGGGGGACACGACCTTCGACTCCCGATACGGTCGGCTGCTATTCACCATTCGCGGTCCGTGAGTACATTCCAGCGATCAAAGCGGCGGCGCCGGACGCGCCACTCGTCGTGCACTTCCACAACGATCTCGGGCTTGGGGCGTGGAACACGGTGATAGCGCTCGGCTGCGGCGCGGACGTGTTCACCACAAGCGTGAACGGAATTGGCGAGCGGACCGGAAACGCTCCAATGCACCAGGTGCTGCTGCAGCTCCGATACCTCTTCGGCATCGAGATCCCGAACTTCAAGTACGAAAAGCTGCGCGCGCTGGCGAGGCATCTGGAAAAGGTCAGCGGGATTCCCGTGCAGCCAACGGAGCCGGGCATCGGCCTCAACGTCTTCAGCCATGAGTCGGGAATCCATACCGCGGGCATGCTCATCCACCCCGCGATCTATCAATTCATGCCGCCGGCCGACCTGGGCGCGGAGATCTCATATATCTACGGCAAGCATTCCGGCGCGCTTGCGATCGAGCACGCCCTGCGGCATGCCGCGATCACGCCTGAGCCGGACCTCGTGGCCGCGGTGCTGGCCGAGGTCAAGCGCATCCGGGAGGAGCGCGCGGAGCGCGCTGACTTTTCGGACTTCCAGCGGCGGTATTACGATCACCTCCAGCAAATGGGCCTTACCGCTGACGACGTGGTGGACATCGCCCGGGCCCTGACGAAAAAGAGCTGATGGCGACGATTACCCGGCACGACACGGCCACGCGTGAGAATTACCTCCAGCTCCATCGCTGGATGTGCATGGCAAAGGCACTCGACGACCGGATGCACATCCTGGTCAAGCAGGGAAGGGCGCCGTTTGTCGGGTCGAGCCGAGGGCACGAAGGCATCCAGGTGGCGTCCACTGCCGCCCTTGGACCCGACGACTGGCTCGTCCCGCACTACCGAGGGCTCGCCAACTCGATTGTGCGGGGCTTGACGATGAAGGAGTGGATGCTTGCGGTCTTCGCCAAGGCCGGCGATCCGCTCTCCGCCGGCCGCAACATCCCGGGAGGCTGCTACAGCTACCGGGCGCTGAAGATCGCCTCGGTCTCCCAGGTCGTGGCCAGCTGGATTCCGAAGGCATCCGGCATCGCCTACGCGGCCAAGCTCAGAGGCGAGCGGTCGGTGACCCTGTGCACGTTCGGAGACGGCGCGACCAGCCAGGGTGCCTTTCACGAGGGGGTCAACTTCGCCGCTGTGCACCGGCTGCCGGTCGTGTTCGTTTGCGAGAACAACAGCTACGCCATCTCGGTGCCGATCCGTCTGCAGATGGCGAACCCCAACGTGGCGGACCGAGCGGCGGGCTATGGGATCCCCGGCGTGACGGTCGACGGAACGGACGTCCCCGCTTGCTACACCGTCTGCTTGGAGGCAGTGGATCGGGCGCGCCGAGGTGAGGGCCCGACCCTTATCGACGCCAAAATCTGGCGTCTCAACTCGCATACGTCCGAGGACAATCACCTGAAGTACCGGAGCAAAGAGGAGATCGCCGAGGCCTCCGAGCACGACCCGATCGAGCTCTTCGTGGCCTGGCTCGTCGAGCGGGGCTGGATCGCCGCCGGCGATGCTGCGAAGGTGCAGGCGGAATGCGACAGGGAGGCTTCTGACGCCGCCGACTGGGCGGAACAGCAGCCCGACCCGGTCGCTGAGGACGCCCTGACCAACGTATTCGCCTGATCCCGGGATACAACTGCTCACTCCGGGGCTAGACTGACGATCGACGTGGAACCAGAGCCCGAGAACCCACAAGAATCCACGCCGCCCGAAGCACCGGTTACGGCGGTACCGACGCACGAGACGACCCCCATCTGGGCGCGTACCGTTCCAGTGGTGCCACCTCTGAGCGACAACGGAGCACAGTCCGCCAACGACACGGCCTCCGAGGGCGAGCCTCTGCCCGCCAAACCCATGAGAGAGACCCGGCCGGACTGGACGAAGACCGAGCCGCCGGGCGAGCCTGACGACGCGAGGGATCCGAAGCAGGCGGTGCTGATGCAGAAGCCGGCCCCAACGTGGGCTCAGACGGTGCCCGCACCACCCGGCGAGACCATCGACGAGACGCCTGGCGTGGAAACTCCGGTACCCGCACCAAAGCCGGCATGGCCGCCCGGTGGGCGGGCGAAAGGCGCCGGGCGGGGGCAGCGGCCCTCATCTGACGATGCCGCTCCGGCACCGGGCGCGATCCCGGAGGAAACCGACATCTGGCCGCCGGATCCACCGACGGAGCACACCATGCCCGCCTGGCCGCCATCGTCGATCTACAGCGAAGAGACGTCGGAGCCCCCATCATCCCCGCAAACGGTGTTCCCGAGCTGGGGCGATCCGTCCGATTCCGCCTCTTCGGAAACGACGGAGCCGCCGGTGCTTGAGCCAACGAAGCCCGTGATAACGCCCGCGGCGACAGTGCCGCCCGCCGCCACCGTGCCGCCGGCGACAGTCCCACCGTTAAAGACAGTGCCGCCCGCCGCGACAGCGCCACCGGCCGCGACAGTGACGCCCGCCGCGACAGTGCCGCCCGCCGCGACAGTGCCGCCCGCCGAGACAGTTCCAGCGGCAAAGACAGTGCTGCCCGCCAAGACAGTGCCGCCCGCCGAGACGGTGCCACCGGCCGAGACGGTGCCGCCCGCCGCGACAGTGCCGCCAGCGGCGGCAGTGCCACCGGCCGAGACAGTGGCGCCGGCCGAGACGGTGCCACCGGCCGAGACGGTGCCGCCCGCCGCCACTGTGCCGCCGGCCGAGACGGTGCCGCCCGCCGCTACGGTGCCACCAACAGCTCCGAGTCTGCCGGCCACGGCCTCAGCGCCCCCGGTCTCGGCTCCCGCGGAGCGGGGCTCCGACCCTTCGGTCGACTGGCCGGATGCCGTGGCGGTCCCGATGTGGGCGCCTCGGATTCATATCGGCTCCACTCCGCCGGTTTCGCAATCGGCACCGCAGTCCGCCCAGGCGCAGCCTGCCGCCGCGCAGCCAGCTCCGCAGCAGCCCGCTGCCGCACAGCCGGCTACGCCGCCACCGCCGCCCCCTCCGCAGCAGCCCTCGGCAGCTGCAAGCAAAGGGTCGTGGGCCGTCGTGGAGCAGAAGCAAAAGGTCGATCCGGCAAAAGTCGTGCCGACCCCCGAAGACCGCTCCTATGCCGAGTGGTTCGCGTGGGCCAAGCGCGGCGGAGCGCCTGCAAGCGCCTGTCACGCCGCTGCGCAGGGCGCGTTCGAGGCGCTGTCGAGCGGCAAAGACGTTGCCGCGGCGGTTCAGTACGCGACGGCTGCGATGACTCGCCCGCCGGCCCCTGTCTCGTCGAGCCGGCAGACGTACTGCGCCTGGTTTTCGCTGTCGAACATAGACCTGAACCTTGACCAGCACAGGGCGCACGCCTTCGCGACGGCCGCGGTGCATGCGCTGGACGCCGGCGCCGACGCTTCCACCGCTCACGCGGCCGGGCTTGCCGCGGCCGGCATTCACTAGATAAGAGAACCACCGCGGATCCGACGCGCATGCCGACACGTGTCGGCGTCATTGCTGATACGCACTGCCCCGAGTTCCTCGATCGGCTGCCGGCCCGCGTCTTCGAGGTTTTCGACGGGGTCGACCTAATCCTCCATGCGGGCGACATCGACGGCGAGGAAACGCTCGCCGAGCTGCGGCGCTTGGCGCCGGTCGAAGCGGTGCGCGGCGATCACGACCGTTCGCTGGGAGCGCTGCCGGTGTCGCGCGAAATCGCAATTCGCGGAAAACGGATCGTGGTGGTGCATGGCAACCGAAGCCGCTGGATAGAGGAGCCCAACACCTTCGTCTGGACCTTGAGCCTCGGCCACTTCAGACCCGACCGCGGCCTGGCGCGCGCCCTCAAACGCCGGTTTCCGAACGCTGACGCGATCGTCTACGGCCACACGCACCGCGCCACCGTCGAGACCATAGAGGAGGTCCTACTCTTCAATCCCGGCGGCGTGCATCAATGGAACCCGACCACCGCGACCCGGCGCCTCAACGCCTGGCGGTCCGAAGGAGCACCTGCTCGGAAACCCGGTTGGTTCGAATGGTCGTGGCTGCAGGTGGCGCGCCACCTGCGACAGTTTCAGAGGCCCTCGGTCGGGATTCTCGAGGTCGGCGAGGCGGGCCTCGTTGCCCACGTGATCGAGCTATAGCTAGTGTTGACTGATCTCACGCGGCGGGTAGATATAAAGAACGATGCCTAAAGTCAAGGACTACTACGAGGTGCTGGGCGTGCCACGGACGGCGAGCCAGAAGGAGATCTCGACTGCCTTCCGTAAGCTCGCCCGCAAGCACCATCCCGACTTGAACGCGGGCGACAAGCAAGCCGAAGCCCGCTTCAAGGAAGTCTCGGAAGCGCACGACGTGCTGCACGATCCGAAGAAGCGACGGCTGTACGACCAGTTCGGCCCCGACTGGGCTGGCGCCCAGGCCGCCGGAGCTCAGCCGGGCGCGCGGGGCGGCGCGGGCGGATTCGGTCCAGATGCCGGCCCGAGCGTGCAGTACCGCACGGTGACGCCGGAAGAGATGGAGGACCTCTTCGGCAACGAAGGTGGATTCGGCGACATCTTCGGTTCGATCTTTGGCGCGAACCGTGGACGGTCGCGGCAACAGGCAATGGACGTCGAGGCGCCGATCACAGTGAGCATGCCAGAGGTCTATCGCGGCACCAGCCGCACAGTCGAGCTCCCCGGAGGCCGGCGCGTCGAGGTCAAGGTCCCAGCGGGCGTCAAGGAAGGCACGGTTCTGCGCGTGCCGGGGCTGCGTGCCAGGGTTCAGATCGCTCCCGACCCCGTGTTCAGGCGGGAAGGCAAAGATCTCTACGTCACTGTCCCCATCCCGCTGCACGTGGCGCTGCAGGGTGGAGAGGTCGCGGCCCCATCACTTAAAGGTGGGCAGGTTCAGTTCAAGGTTCCGCCGGAGACACAGAACGGGACGAAGATCCGTCTTCGCGGGCTGGGCCTGCCGGACCCGAAAGGCGGCGCTGCGGGCGACCTGTATGCCGAGGTTCGAGTCCAGCTTCCGGTTCCGATGGACGAGCGCACCCGCAAGTGGGCGTCGGAGCAACCCGTCGGCCAGTAACACGTGGCGGAACTGGGGAATTCGCTGGCCAATGCATCGGCCTAGTCGGCCGGGCTTCGCTGATGCCGTCGTCGCCTCCTGCGCGCGCTCGGTCACGCATCTACGCGATGCGCTCCCTCGCGTGCTCGTCGTCTCCTTGGCACCAGCCGCCGAGGCCGCGCCTTGCCCAGCTGACCCCCAGTCCCGCCACTAGCTAATCTTCACGACGCTTTGATCGCGTCAGACCCCACGAACTCGGAGGCTTCGCCGTGAGTTCGCGGGGACCCCTAACCCGGTCGCGCCGGATGCTCCTGCCGCTTGTCTTCGTGTCCGGAATGGCATCGCTGGGCGTCGAGTTCGGCGCTTCGCGTCTCCTGGCGCCCTATTTCGGCACCAGCCTTTACGTGTGGGGCGTCCTGATCGGCCTGATCCTCATCTACCTGTCGGTGGGCTACGTGATCGGGGGCCGGCTCGCTGACCGCCACCCTCGCGACGACGTGCTCTACCAGATCACCGCGTGGGCGGGGCTCTGGATCGGCGTGATCCCGCTCGTCAGCTATCCGATCCTCCTCGCCTCGCAGCAGGGGTTCAAAGAGTTAAGCGTGGGCCTCGTCGCCGGCACGTTACTTGCGGTGGTGCTCTTGTTTGCCGTCCCGGTGATCCTGCTGGGCTTCGTCAGCCCCTTCGCGATCCGCCTGCTGCTGAAGGACGTGGCGACGGGCGGCAACACCGCGGGTCGCGTCTACGCACTTTCCACCGCGGGCAGCATCCTGGGTACCTTCCTTCCGGTTTTCTGGTTCATCCCGACCTACGGCACGCGTCCGACGCTGGTGGGCTTTGGACTGGCGCTCATCGCGATCTCGTTGGCCGGACTGTGGCCGCGCCGCCGCTGGTATGCGGCGTTCGGCATCGCTGTAATCCTTGCCTGGGTGCTGCTGCCCTCGGGGATCAAGCCGCCCGAGGTGGGGACCCTCGTCTACGAGAAGGAATCCGCCTACCACTACATCCAGGTCGTGCAGGTCGGTACGAGGACCGAGCTCATCCTCAACGAAGGGCAGGCCGTCCACTCCATCTACGACTCGCAGGACCTGCTCACCCGCGGTCCGTGGGACTACATGCTGATCGCCGATTCAGTCCAGCCGGCGCAGGCGAGCGAACCTCGGCCGAAGAATGTCGCCATCCTGGGCCTCGCGGGCGGAACCGCCGCTCGCCAGTACACGGCGGCATTCGGGCAGCAGGTCCAGATCACCGGGGTGGAGATCGATCCCGACATCCTCGACGTCGCATATCGCTACTTTCATCTCGGCGAGTCGAATGTCCACCCGGTCGCCTCGGACGCGCGCTACTGGCTGAACACGCAGGCGGGGCACTACGACGTGATCATCATGGATGCGTACCGGCAGCCCTACATCCCGTTTCATCTGACGACTCGTGAGTTTTTCACTGAGGTACGCGACCACCTGAATCCGGGCGGTGTGGCAGTGGTCAACGCCGGCCGCACTGCTACCGATTACAGGCTTGTGGATGCGATCGCGAGCACGATGGCCTCGGTCTATCCCAACGTCTTTCTCATCGATGTGCCCGAGTTTGCGAACACGCTGGTGTACGGGTCGACGCAGCCGGTGACGCTCGAGGACGTCAAGCACAACCTGGGCCTCATCAACGAGCCGCTTGCGCGCACGGTTGCACAGAGCGCGCTGACCGAAGGAAACCTACGCGTGTCCCCTTATCACAGTCAGGTCTTTACAGACGATCTCGCGCCGGTCGAGAGGTTGATCGACCAGATCATCTTCGGCTACGTGAGCGGGCGCTGAAAGAGAGGCGCTCCTACTTCGTTTCGGGATGCAGGACGCCCTTGACCTGCTCGCCCGCGACCGCCTGGTCGGCTTCGAGGCACAGCAGCCGGACGCGTCCGGTCGCCACGATCTGGTCCTTGTCGTCGAGGACTCGCGCTTCCCAGACCTGCGTGCGCCGGCCTCGCGTGATCGGCGTCGCAACAGCATGCAGCTTGGCTCCCGCGCGGACCGCGCGGATAAAGCTCGTGTGATTCTCGAGGCCGACCACATGCTGCTGGCTTTGTTGCGCGAACAGATAAGCACCGATAGAGGCGAGGGTTTCGATCACTCCGCTGTGCACGCCGCCGTGGACAATGCCGTATGACTGCAGATGCTGCGGGCCGACCAGCATCTCGGACCTCACCTCATCTTTGGTGGCAAGCGTGATGGTCATTCCCATCGCCTGAGGCCAGCCCTCTGGCCGCATTTTCCATTCTGCTGCGAAGTTCTGGCTCATCTAAGAGGAATGCTAGCGAGTAAAAGACAAGGGCCCGGAAGATCCGGGCCCCTGTTGTCGACGTTCGCAGTGCTTCCGCCTCCGACTCCAGGAGCCGGATCCGGAAATTGGAAGCCCTAGAGGCTTACTTCCTCCCGAGCTCCCGGCTG
>DATCPI010000119.1:0-3074 GCA_036570165.1 Candidatus Dormiibacterota bacterium
CGAGAAAGAGCGGGCAGAGAGCGTCGTCGCGGAGGTGGAAAAGGCCGGCTGCCGCGGCTGGGCAGTTCAACTCGATCAGTCGAGCGCCACGATGCCGGACGAGGTCGTCGCAGCTACCGCGGCGCACTTCGGCCGGCTCGACATCCTCGTCAACAACGCCGCCTGGAACACGGGCGTCCCCTTCACCGACCTCGAGAGCCTGACGCCGGAGATCTGGGATCGGATGTACGCGACGAACCTGCGCGGGCCCTACCTCCTCGGGCGTGCCGCATTTCGGACGATGCAGAAGCAGGGCGAGGGACGGATCGTGAACATCGCGTCGGTCGGCGGCCTTTACCCGGCAGCCAGCAGCATCGCCTACGCCTCCACGAAAGCCGCGTTGATCCACCTCACACGCTGCCTGGCAGTCGCCATGGCTCCGAAAGTGCTGGTCAACTGCGTTGCACCGGGTCTGATCGAAGGCACGCGAATGGCGAAGCGGATACCAGAACCTCTGGTTGAGGCGGTGCTCGACCGGGCGCTGCTCAAGAAGGGCGCGTCAACCGATGACGTCGCGGAGCAGGTGGTCACGTTCTGCCGCACGGACACGACCACCGGCCAGGTGCTGGCGATCGATTCAGGGTTTGTCTTCCACTGATCCGTTAGCGATTCGACGTTTCCCAGGCGGCTTGACAAGACACACACCTGGTCGCATCCGGCAGAGCCTCGAGGCGTTCGGCGGCGATCTTTTTCCCGCAATCCTCGCAAATGCCGTAAGCACCCTGGGCGATTCGATCGCGCGCATGCTCGGCCTGTTCACGCTCCTGCTCGAGGATTTGCTGGATCGTCTGGGTATTCGCCCGCTCGCTCTGGACCTGGGCGAAGTCGGACTCCCCGAATCCCTTGCTCATAAGAGATTTCAGTATCCACCTGGGCATCGGTTAAAACAATGAGCTGAAATGGAGCACCTCCTCCAGGCCTTGAGCGGGCTATCGTTCGGCGACCTCGATCCCGTGCCGCTTCAGCGCAAACAGCGAAGCCAGCCAGAGCACGATCACCCCGGCCAGCGCCGAGTTCGACCACACCTGGAACAGCAAAGGAAAGCCGAAGCCTGCCGCGAGAGCGTTAGTGAACGCCAGAAAGGACGGTCCAATCAACAACCAGCTCGCGGCGACGGCGATTACCAATGAGCGCGACTGCGACCGCAGGCCGAAATCGAGGAGAACGATCATTGGCAGCAGCAGGAGCACGAACTGGCCGGCGTAAACCAGGGTCAACAGCAGCGGGGAGGCGGCGACCGCCGCCGCCAGCTCCAGCGCACGCCCATCGCGGTCCGTCCGAGGAGCTCCGAGGCGCCGAGCCGTCAAGACGATGACCGCGACCGCGAAGACGGCGGTGATGGCCAACACCAGAACCCCGCCGCCTCGTCCCGAGTTGTAGAGGCTTTCCGGGTGAAAGAGCCTGTTCACGGTTCCCAATGGAGCGACGTTTATCACCTCCGCCGATCCCTGGGCCTGGGAAGGCAAGACTCGGAGCACATATTCAGGAAGAAACTGGGGGCCAGCCACCAGCCACAGCAGCGCCCAGGCGGCGACAGCCGCCGCCACCAGGCCAAACCGACGGCCCCAGACGCCAAGGAGTAGAAGAGGCGCCTGGATCAGCTTGATCGCAAGCCCGATGCCGAGCGCCACGCCGCCCCACCACCTATCGCCGCGCATCCAGGCCATCAGCAGAACAGCGCTCAGCATGAGCACCGCCACCTGAACGTTGCGGTTCTGGATCTCGGTCAGGGTCGGCGCGAAGCTGATGCTGGCGAGCAGGGCGATCAACGCAAACTGCCGGTCGCGCACCTGGAGGGCGCGCAACACAAGCCATACGAAAGCTAAGAGAAAGATGTTCGCTACGACCAGCGCAATTGCGCTTACAAGCCTGGAATCGAAACCCACAAGCGGTTGAGTGAGCCAGAAAGCGACCGGCGGATAGAAGAGCAGGTAGTGCGGGAATCCCCCGCACGCACCTACGTTGCATTGATACGGATCGCCACCGCTCGCGAGAACCCTTGCGCCCGCGAGATAGGTGTAGACGAAATCGGTCGGTTGGTCAGAGACAAGTGGCTCGACGAGCCCAAACCAGAGATACGCCAGGCCAATCGGCACCCCCGCCAGGCCCAGGAGGATCGAGCGGAACCGACGGTTTGCGAGCGCGTGACCCCAAGGCTCGCGAGCGGACGGGGCTGGGAGGACTACCGGGGAGACGGCCACCGGCGAAATGTAATGCTCATTGACCGCCTCGGAACCTGCTAACCCTTGCCGGATGCCCCATGTCGACTGTGTGGTCAGAAAAGGAAAGGCCCTCGGACCCTGACTTGGATCCGAGGGCGGCAGCGGTCAGCCGCTCAGGTTACTGGGTCTTGCAGAATTGCGAGAAGCCCGAATTGGTCGGCCCTGTAGCGTGTCCAAGCCCGACATCTTCCTTGGCATCCGCAGCAATCCAGTTCACTCCGCCGTTGGTTGCGAAATGGTGAGAGAAGTCCCCGAATGCCCCATGGCCGGCATCGCAATTGGCCGCCGCCGACGGAGGCTGACTGTAGCCGTCATCGGCGGCGCTGGCCTGGATGACTCCCACGCCTGACAACAGGGCTAGAACGCCGATCAAACCGAAAAGTCTCTGTGTCATTACATCCCCTAGTCGTCTCTCCCTTATGCCATGTCAACCACCTGGTCAGCCTGGAGCAACGGGAGACTGAGCGTGCGCGCTTCAGACGACCGGGCGCAGCTTTCAGTATGGCGCTCGCGAGTGGCTTCTTAACGCCTGTTTAAGCATTGCCTTTCCCAAGCCCTATGAGGCAGGACCAGCAGGCCAAGCAGATCGTTGCTGGCGAGGTGGGCTCGGATTTCCGCCTGGCTCAACTTCATTTCGAATGTGCCTTCCAGCACACGAGGGTTGGTCGAAGTCGCCTATGTTTCGTTTGCAATGCTGCAGAACTTTAGGAGTGACGACAGGAACTACATCCGGGCGTGTGTCCAATGACTAGTCCACTCGCGGACCTTGAAGCCATTCTGTCGCGGTACGACCCCGCTCCCAAGTGGGACCTG
>DATCPI010000120.1:0-28965 GCA_036570165.1 Candidatus Dormiibacterota bacterium
CCGGCCGGCGAGGCAAGCTGGTCGAGCCAGGACGCGATTCTCATTGGCAGCGACACCGATCTTTACCAGGTGCGCCCCGAGGGCACGTCGGGGACGAAGCTGTCCAAGGGGACCTACCACCTGCCGATTTGGGCTCCCAACGGGACCGCCTTCGCCTTCTTCCGCGGAGGCGCGCTCTGGACCGCATCTGCTCCGGCGCTTCCGCCACAGCCTTCGGCGATGGACCTGGCCGCTGCGGTGTTCAACTCGTTCATGCAAGCAAGGCTGAAAGGCCAGAGCGATGAGGCGTCGATTTATCTCGACGCGAACGGCAAGCAGGCGTACTCGAGCGGCGGGCTGAACCTCGTCATCACCGGCGATCCCCGTTTCACGCGGTTCTACGTCCTCACCCAGCAGGTCACCGGCACGCAGCCGGACACCGCGAGGTTCGTCGTCCGCATCGTGCTGACGCAAGGCAAGCTCGACGTAGCCGACTTCGAAGAAACACTGTCCGTCGTCCGCGACGCAACGACCAGGCAGTTCCTCATCGACCAGGCGACATCAGGCCCGCGTCGCGACCTGGGCAAAGGAGCCGAGGTCGTTGGCGTTGTTGTGACTGCCGGCAGCATCCAGGTCGCGTTCGACAGCGACCTCGACCCGGGAACAGTCAATGACAGCGTGCTTCTTCTCGATGCCAAAGGCAAGCAAGTCGAAGCCACCACCGCTTACGCGAACCGAATGGTGACCATCAGCGGCCTGGAGCTCAAGCCCGGGGCGCAGTACAAGCTCGTCGTGCTTCCGACTCTGCGCGACGTGCTCGGACACAACGTGTTCTCGGAATACGACCTCCAGGTGCTCGGACCGGGGGTCAAGAACCAGACCGGCATCGTGGTCAAACCTCCAGTCTCGCCCTCGCCATCGCCGTCGCCGTCACCTTCCCCTTCGTCGAGCTAGATCAGCTTCAGGGCGCGCGCCGCCCGGCTCAGCGCGGTGACCGATCCGGAATGCGCGATCTGCCCGTTCAGCGCGGCATCGAGCGCTTCGGCGAAAGGAAGGCGAAGCACCTCCATGTCCTGTTCGTATCGCTCGGGGCTGCGCTCTGCCTGGGTGATGGACTGGGCGAGGAACAGGTGCGCCCGGCCGGTCAGGAACGCCGCTCCGTGCACAACGCCCAATGAGGTGTACCGCGAAGCATGGAGTCCCGTTTCTTCCGCCAGCTCGCGCTTGGCACACTCGAGCGGAGCCTCACCGTCGTTGAACGTTCCCGCCGGTACCTCCCAGGAAGACTGTTCCCAGGCATGGCGCCACTGCCGGACCAGGACGGTGTCGCCGTTCTCGAAGAACGGGACGACAAAAGCCGAATCGGGGCTCGTGAGCACCGTGTAGAGGGCTTCGGCCCCGTCCGGAAATCGGATGGCGTCCTCCCGCAGGGCAAACGGACCGGAGCGGCCGGCGATCGCCGTGGACACGACCTCGAACGGACGTCCCTTGTCGGGGTGCGGCAGGTGCGTTGCTATTTCTCTACCCATTTCTGTTGCACAAGCGCGGCCACCGCGGCCGCGGCCGCAGCGACGTGCCGGGGATCGGGCCCGTAGTCGAACGGCGATGTCTCGCCCGCCAGCTTCTTGGCTTCCTCGACCAGGTCCGGATGGTCTTCGATGAACCGCGTGCTCAGATTGCCGGAACGGAAATCGGTGTTCTCGAGGATCGCGCGGTGATAGCTGATCGTGGTCGCGGGTCCGACCACGACGAACTCTCGCAGCGCGCGGCGAGCGCGCGCGATCGCCTCCGCGCGGTCGCCGCCATGCACGATCAGCTTGGCGATCAGCGAGTCGTAGTTCGGCGGGACGTCAGACCCTGGGCCGAATCCGGAATCGACACGTACTCCCGGTCCCGCAGGCGTCACCCAGCGCGCGATGCGTTTAGGGTTGGGCAGAAACTTGCGCAGCGGATCTTCGGCGTTGATGCGCATCTCGATCGCGTGCCCAGTCCAGGTCACATCCTGCTGGCGGAAGCTCAGCTCCAGACCCGCCGCGATGCGGATCTGCTCTTTCACGATATCGATCCCTGTCACCGCCTCGGTGATCGGATGCTCGACCTGTAGTCGGGCATTGACCTCGAGGAAATAGAAGTCGCCTTCGTTGAAGATGAATTCCACCGTCCCGGCGTTGACGTAGCCGGCAGCTTTGGCGGCGCGGATCGCCGCGTCGCCCATCGCCGCCCGGATGTCGGCGGTGACGGCGGGCGATGGCGTTTCCTCCATGATCTTCTGATGCCGGCGCTGGATCGAGCATTCGCGCTCGCCCAGGTGAACGGCGTTGCCGTGGCTGTCGCAAACGACCTGGATCTCGATGTGCCGCGGCTTGCGGATGTACCGTTCGATGTAGACCGTCGGATCCCCAAAGGCCGATCGGGCCGCCTGGGCGCTGCTTTCGATCGCCGCCGCCAGCTCGTGCTCTGATTCGACCACCTTCATGCCGATTCCGCCCCCGCCGCCGGAGGGTTTGACCATGACGGGAAAGCCGATCGCCTGAGCGGCGGCCAACGCTCCGGATGGTTCGACCGCACCGCTGCCTGGCGTGATGGGCACTCCGTGGTCGATGGCAAGCTGCCTCGAAGCCAGCTTCGAGCTGAGCGCACGCATCGCCTTGGCAGGCGGACCGATGAACCGGATGCCCGCGGCCTCGCATGCCTCGGGGAAGGCTGCCTTTTCGGATAGGAATCCATAGCCCGGATGAATCGCGTCAGCGCCGCAGTCGTGCGCAACCTTGACGATGCGCTCCAGCTGCAGGTAGGACTCGCTGGCGGGAGCCGGGCCGATGTGATGGGCTTCGTCGGCGTAGCGCACATGAATCGCGTTGCGGTCCGCGTCGGAGTAGATCGCCGCCGTGGGGATGCCCAGCTCGCGGCATGCGCGCATCACGCGAATGGCGATCTCGCCCCGATTGGCGATGAGGACCTTGTCGAAGAGCCTGCTCTTGATCAACCCACGGCCAGAAGAGGTTGGTTGGGGCTGACGACCTCGCCTTCCTTGACGTAGACCTGACTGACACGCCCGGCGACTGTCGTGACGATGTCGTTCTGCATCTTCATCGCCTCGAGCACGGCGACGACGTCGCCGAGCTTTACGCTGTCGCCCGCTTTCACAGGGAGCTTGACGATCAGCCCCTGCATGGGCGCGATCACCGTCCCTTCGCCCGTTTTAGGCGGCGGCGCGGTCGCGGTTGCAGTCGGCGCGGCGCCCGCCGTGGGCGTGACGGTCATGCCGGCCCCAGTGACGCGAACCTTGAACACCTCGCCCTCGACCTCAACGTCGAACTCCGCGGTCGAGACCGCGGCGGGAGGCGGTGGGTCGGCAGGTACCGCGACCTCGGGCGGCGGCAAGGACTCCGGCGCCGCCGGAGCTGCTGCCGGCTCTGGTTTCGATCCGTCGCTCGCCTTTGGTTGAGGTCCGCGGAAATAGTCCTGCGCCAAGCCGGGAAACATGAGGTGGATCAGCACGTTGTCGTCCGTCGGCTCGTAGCCGAGCTTCCTGATCTGCTGCCGCGCGAGTCCGACCTGTGGCTCGAGCAGGTCCGCGGGCCGGATCGTGATCGGCTCCTCGCGGCCAAGGACCAGCCGTCGAAGCTCGGGGTCGGCCGGCACCGGCGGCCGGCCGTAGAGGCCCTGAAGGTAGTCCTTCAGCTCCTGCGTCACGGTCGCGTAGCGGTCGCCGCCGATCACGTTGTACACGGCCTGCGTCGCGATCATCTGCCGGATCGGCGCCACCAGCGGCGGATAGCCGAGGTCGCGCCGCACGCGGTTGGCTTCCTCCAACACCTCGGCGATCTGGGTGCTTGCTTTGTGCGCTCCAAGCTGGTGGTGGATGTCCTCCAGCATCTGGCCGGGCATCTGGTACCGGAGGATGCTCGCATCGACACGATCGGCGAACGGGCTCAGGTGCTCGATGTGCCTGCCCTTGAGGTCTTCCACGTCGTGCTGGACATCCCACATGGTGTCGAGGTTCAGGCCCGTGTCGTACTCCCCACCTTGAAGGGCAGCCACAACGCTCTCGGCCGCGGGCTGTGACGTGCCCCACGCGAGCGGCGAGATGGCCACGTCGAGAACCTCGGCCCCCGCCTCGACGGCGGCCATGTAGGCCATGGGCGCCATGCCGCTGGAGCAGTGCGAGTGGATGTCGATGGGCACGCTGACGACGTGCTTCAGCGCTGTAACGAGCTCCCACGTCGCCTGGGGGCTGAGCAGGCCCGAGGTGTCCTTGATCACGACCTCGTGGCAGCCCATGTCGACGAGGCCCTTCGCCAGCGAGGCCCACAGGTCGAGGTTGTGTGCGGGCGAGACCGCGTAGCTGAGCGCTCCCTGGACCTTCTTCTTCGCTTTAAGGGCGGCCGCGATGGCCGACTCCATGTTCCGCAGGTCGTTGAGCGGATCGAAGACTCGGAACACGTCAACGCCGCATTTCGCCGCGTGCTTGACGAAGAGCTCGACGGCGTCATCGGCGAAGTTGCGCTTGGCGACGAGGTTCTGCCCGCGGATCAGCGCCTGTATGGGTGTGTTCGGAGTGACCTTGCTCAGCTTGCGCAGGAATTCCCACGGATCTTCATGGGCGCGGAGCTGCGTCTCGAAGGTCGCTCCGCCAAACGCCTCCATTGCGGCAAACCCGATGGTGTCCATCTTTTTGGCTATCGGGATGATCTCGTCGCTTCGCAGGTTTCCGCCGAGCAGCGATTGCTGCGCGTCGCGGAACGTCGTGTCGACGAGCCTGACGCGAGCCTTCTTCTTGGCCATCTAGACAGTGAGGGCCGCGCGTTTCTCGGCGTGACGCCGTTCGACGCTTGTGTCAGCGACTCCGATGATGCGAGCCGCCAGCCACGCCGCGTTCTTGGCTCCCGGCTCGCCGATGGCGACGGTGGCGACGGGGATTCCGGCCGGCATCTGAACTATCGAATAGAGCGAGTCGACACCTCCAAGGTGCTGTGTCGGCACGGGGACGCCGATCACGGGTAGATCGGTCCAGGCTGCGACAACGCCGGGCAGATGGGCGGCTCCGCCGGCCGCAGCGATGACGACCTTCAGCCCTCGTTCGCGTGCCGATGACGCCCACTCCATCACGCCTCGCGGATTGCGATGCGCGGAGCAGACCTTGATCTCATGCTCGAGCCCCAGCTCCTGGAGCACTTTGACGCACGACTCCATGAGCGGCAGGTCTGACTTGGAGCCGAGGATGACGCCGACCACTGGCTGCACTAAACCGCCTCCTCAGCGATGTCGCTCCGGAAAAAAGCCCCCTTGAATCGTACCTGCCGGGCCCCGGCCAGCGCCTTTTCGCGGGCTTGCGCCACAGTTTCGTCAAGGGCGACCGAGGTCAGCACCCGGCCTCCATCAGTCACGAGCCCTTTGCTGGGCTCGAATCGAGTGCCGGCATGGAAGATCAGCACGCCGGGCGGCATCTCGCCCAGGCCGCGGATCTGGAAGCCCGTCTTCACAGCTGTGTCATCGGGGTAGTTCGCGGAGGCGACGACAACGCCGACGCACGCCTGCCGGCCCCAGCGCAGGTCGGGGAAGTCCCCCAGCGAGCCTTTCGCGACAGCCAGTGCCATCGCGACAAAGTCGGTTTCCAGGCGCGGGAGCACGACCTGCGCTTCTGGGTCGCCGAAGCGGGCGTTGAACTCGATGGTGCGGATTCCATCCGCGGTGAGCATCACGCCTGCGTACAGCACGCCGCGGAACTCATCGCCGCCCGCCGCAAGCTCGAGCACCGCCGGGCGCAGGGCGCGGTCAACCACCTCTTGCACCAACGCGTCGTCGACCGACTTCGGCGGTGTGTACGCGCCCATGCCGCCGGTGTTGGGCCCGGCATCGCCTTCGTGCGCGCGTTTGTAGTCCCGGGCAGGCGCGAGAGCGACGACGTCCTTGCCATCGGTGACCGCCATGACCGATAGCTCGGGCCCCGCGAGGAGCTCTTCGACCACGATCGTGGCGCCGCTGTGGCCGAACCGGCCTTCGACCAGCATCGCGTCGATTGCGGCATCCGACTCCCGGACGCTGGTGCATACGATCACGCCCTTGCCGCGCGCCAGGCCGTCGGCTTTGACCGCGACCCGACCGCCACGCTCTCTCGCCCATGCCCTGGCCGGCGCCGGCTGGGTGAAGGCCTCGAAGTCCGCGGTCGGAACGCCGGCTCGTTTCATGAGCGCCTTCGCGAACGACTTGCTCGACTCGATGCGGCCGGCACCGCGGTTCGGACCAAAAACGTTGAAACCGGCGCTGCGCAAAGCGTCGCCCACGCCCGCTTCGACCGCCGCCTCGGGCCCCAGGATCACCAGGCCTAGCCGCTCGCGCTTGGCGAACTCGACGAGACGGACCACATCGGCGGCGCCGATGGGCACGTTGCGCGCCATCCCACCGGTGCCGCCGTTGCCGGGAGCGCAGTAGACGCGTTCGACGAGGTCCGACTGCACGCACTTCCATACGAGCGCATGCTCCCGAGCGCCCGAGCCGACAACGAGGACCTTCACCGGTGGGTTATAGCTCTATTCCCACTCGATGGTGCCGGGCGGCTTACTCGTGATGTCGAAGACCACCCGGTTAACGCCCTTTACCTCGTTGACGATTCGATTGCTGATCCGTGCCAGCACCTCATACGGTACGCGCGCCCAGTCCGCGGTCATGGCGTCCTCGCTCGTCACCACGCGAACGGCGACCACGTTGGCGTAGGTGCGGAAGTCGCCCATCACGCCGACGGTCTCCAGCGGCGTGAGCACCGCGAACGACTGCCACACCTGCCGGTAAAGACCGTTGCGCTTGATCTCGTCCACCACGACCCAATCGGCGTTGCGCAGGATCTCCAGTCGCTCGGCGGTCACCTCGCCGAGGCAGCGAATCGCCAGGCCAGGACCTGGGAAAGGCTGCCGGTAAACCATCTCCTCCGGCATGCCGAGCTCCAGCCCGACCGCGCGCACCTCGTCCTTGAACAGATAGCGCAAAGGCTCGATGAGCTGGAACCTCAGCCCAGGTGGAAGACCACCCACGTTGTGATGGGTCTTGATCTTGACCGCGGTGGCGGAGACGTCAGGCGCCGTCGACTCGATTACATCCGGATAGAGCGTGCCCTGGGCGAGGAAGTCGATGTGTCCGAGGTTAGTCGCCTCAGCCTCGAAGACAGCGATGAATTCGCGACCGACGATCCGCCGTTTTTGCTCGGGATCGATCGTTCCTCGGAGTGCCTGCAAAAACCGTTCGGTGGCATCGACGTAGCGGATGTCCATGTCGAGGTTGCCGTGCATGACGGCGAGCACGCGCTCGGGCTCTTCTTTGCGAAGCAGGCCGTTATTGACGAAGACGCAAGTCAGCTGGTCGCCAATGGCGCGTTGAACCAGGGTCGCGGCGACAGCAGAGTCCACGCCGCCGGACAGAGCGCAGATGACGCGGCCGCTGCCGACCTGGGCGCGAATGCTCTCGGTCGCCTCGGCGATGAAAGACCCTGCGGTCCACGAAGCGTCGCAGTGGCAGACGCCATAAAGGAAGTTGCGCAACACCTCGCGACCGCTGGGCGTATGCACGACCTCGGGATGGAACTGGATCCCGAAGATGCCGCGGCCGTTGGTGAAGGCGGCGATCGGCGAGTTGCCGCTCGAAGCCAGCGAGTGAAAACCCGGCGGCAGCTCACTGACGTGATCGCCGTGGCTCATCCAGACCGGAAGCTCGTCGTTCAGGCCCTGGAAGAGGCCGTTCGGTTCGCGCACCGCGAGGAGCGCGGGACCGTATTCGCGCGCATGCCCGGGATCGACTTTGCCTCCAAGGTGGTGGGCGATGAGCTGCATCCCGTAGCAGATCCCAAGTACGGGAATACCCGCGCGCAAGGCCTCCGGATCGACCTGTGGCGCACCCGGCTCGTAAACGCTGGCCGGGCCCCCGCTCAAGATGAGACCGGCCGGTTCGCGCTGCTTCAACTCGGACCATGGCGTGGTCCCGGGCACCAGCTCGCAGTACACATTCGCCTCGCGCACACGGCGAGCGATCAGCTGGCTGAACTGGGATCCGAAGTCGAGGACGAGCACGGTCTGCTGCCGGACTCCGCCCTTAACTTCTTCGCGGTGCTGGGCGGCCGCGGCAGTCATGCTCAGGTCAGCTCTTCCCCATACCCACGTGCTGGGCCTGCTGGAACACCTTGCCTTCGGAAGTGATCGCCGGTGCGATGACCATCTCGACGTGTTGGAACTCGGGAATGTCGCGCGCCCCGCACACACCGAGCGCCGACCGCAGTGCTCCCGCGAAGTTCTGGCTGCCGTCATCGACGCGCGCGGGCCCGAGCAGGATCTCACGCAACGTGGCCTTGGTCCCGACGTGGATGCGCGTGCCCCGCGGAAGGTTGGGGTCGGGTGTCGCCATGCCCCAGTTGAAGCCCTTCGACGCCGACTCCTCGGCGCCCGCTAGCGGCGTGCCGATCATCACGGCGTCCGCCCCGGACGCGAACGCCTTGCATACGTCGGCGCCGATTCGCATGCCGCCATCGGTGATCACCGCCACGCGCATGCCGCCGCGGCGCATGTACTCGTCCCGGGCGGCGGCGACATCGGCGGTTGCGGTCACCTGCGGAACGCCGACACCGAGGACCCCTCGCGTGGTGCAGGCGGCGCCGGGACCGACTCCCACCAGGATGCCGGCGATTCCGGTCTCCATCAATTCGAGAGCGGTCTCGTAGTGGACGCAGTTGCCGACTACGACAGGGATGTCGCAGGCACGCACCAGCGCTTCGAAAGACAGCTGGTGGTAGGACCGGGACGAGTGACGCGCGGTGAGCACAGTCCCCTGCACGACCAGGACGTCGGCGCCCGCTTTCTGGACCACCTCCGCGCGCTCCTCGGCGCGGGCGGGTACCGTCGATACAGCGCACGCCACACCGGCCGCCTTGATCGCCTTAATTCTTTCAGCGATGAGCTTCGGCTTGACCGGCTCGCGATAGATCTCCTTGAGCACTGCGTTGATCTGGGACTTGTCGGTCTCGGCGATCCGCTTGATGATCGGGTCCGAATCCTCATATCGCGTGTGCACTCCATCGAGGTTCAGGACTGCGACGCCACCTAATTTTCCCATCGCGATGGCGAAGTCGACATCGACCACTCCGTCCATCGCCGAACCCCAGATTGGGATCGGCAGCTTGAAGCGGTCGCCCATTGAAAAGGAGATGTCGACTTCTTCGGGATTGAGAGTGACGCCACCTGGGACGAGAGAGACCTCGTCGAATCCGTAAGAGCGTCGAGCCCGCCGGCCGATCCCTATCTCTAGGCCAGACTGCTCCCCGGGGGTCACTCCGCGGGTTTCGAGCCGGCTCTGATTCAGGGTGTGTTTACTCCAATGGTGGCGGGGTTCAGTCGATTATACGGAATGCCGGTGATGTCAACGTGCCGCCTACACTTTCTTTCACTGAAGATGTACAGGACGCTCGAATACTTGCGCGGAATCTCTGATGACGACGTCAGCAGGCTTCGCTCGCGCGGGATCCACCACACCAACCAGCTCTTGCACCGCACCTCGCTCGGCATCGACCGCGACAGACTCTCAAAAAAGTCGGGCATCAGCGCCGAGCGCCTGCTCGACTTTGCGCACCAATGCACGCTCCTTGAGGTGTCGGGAATGGAGCGTGTTCTGCCGATCATCCGCCGGCTCGGCATCAACTCCATGCCCGACCTTCGCGCGCAGGACGCCCGGGCACTGCATGCGAGGCTGATCGATGCAGTCGGCCTTGCCGGCGCGCCCAGCTTCTCTGACGTTCAGTACTGGATCAGCCAGGCGACGGCGCTGGACATCATCGAAGTGCCGGAGACCGCGCCACCGCTTTCGACAGTCATCTAGCTAGCGCCAGCCCGTTCTCTCGCGAAGCCACGCGAGCGCGACCTTTCCCTGAGCGGCCTGGAACGCGCGCACGGTAGGAAGGCCAGGCGGGGCGGGATGCAGAGCGTGCACCACAAAATAGCCCGCGACACTGCACAGAATCGCGTCGAAGTCCTCTTGCGGCACACCTGAAAGATCGAACCTGCTCATGAAGTCGTCCGGCGTTGGACCGCCCTGCATGGCGACGCTAGGCGCCATGCACAGCCAGTCGACGAATGCCGCACCGACCCGCGCCGACGGCCAGTCGAGCACGAAGACCCGATCGCCCGCGATCAGCAGGTTGTCGGCCCGGGTGTCGAAATGAAGCAGCGTCTCGCCCATCGCAGCGGCGGGTGCCAGCGATTCGAGTTGGGCCAGGCGCGCCAGATGATTCAGACACCACACGTCCAGGCGAGGTTCGCCACGCTCCAGCGCAACACGCCATCCGTTGATACCGCGCTCAAAAGCGCCGGAGGCGGTGGCTTCGGTCACGACCGGCGAGGGCGTCAGGTCGACCGCCATCTTCTTGAGCGCACTGACGACCAGCGCCAGGTCGGCCTCGGTCCAGGGCGCGCCCGGGTGGCGCCCATCCACGTCTTCGAACGCCAGGGCGACCCACCCAGCCTCGTCATAAGTCCATTGCAATCGGGGCACCGGCGCGGACGCCGGGAGGGCCGCGACGATCTGCGCCTCGCGACGGTGCATCGCCGGGGAGTCGGGATTGGCCGTTTCGCTGACCGCCTTGACGAAAACGCGACGCCCATCGTCGAGGCGCAGCCTCGCCGCCAGGCCTGGTGAGAAGCCGCCAGGTTGGGTGATCGCGTCAACGACCTTGCCTTCGAGGCGCTCCTCGATTGCCTCGCGAACGGAAGCAGGCAGTGCCTCCCAGTGGACGCGGACTCCGGCCGCCGGCGGCGGGCTCAGTGTCCCACTCCCGAAGTTGGACACTACAGAAAGACACCTCGCCGCAGCTTCAGGTTGTCGTAGATGCCCTGCTGGATTGTATTGCGCACCTCGTCGGACAGCGCCATGACGAGGTTCTGGTCGTCGGCGACCTCGGGAGGGTTGTCCTCGACATGGACCGGAGGGTGGAACTGGATGCGCCACTTGCTGGGCAGCGGGATCATTCCAAGCGGTCCAAGCCAAGGCCAGAAGGGCGTGACGGGGAAGTAAGGCAGGCCGAGGAACTTCGCCACCGGCGCCAGGTCCGCGACCATCGGGTAGATCTCCTCCGAACCCACGACCGAGACCGGAACGATGGGAGCCCGCGATCTGATGGCTGTGGTGACAAAGCCGCCGCGTCCGAACCGGCGCAGGCGATAACGATCGTTGAAGCTCTTCCCGGTCCCCTTGACCCCTTCGGGAAACACCAGGACGAGCTCGTCTCGCTCGAGCAGCCGCCGAGTGTCGTCCGGGTGTCCGACCGCCTGACCTGTGCGGCGGAGAAACCAGCTCATCACCGGCATGGACATGAACTGGCTTGCCACCAGTGCCCGGACATGTCGCGGGTGAGAGTGTTCGGCGAAGACCGCGGTCTTGATCATGGTGCCGTCCCAGGGCAGGACCCCTGCGTGATTGGAAACGAGAAGCGCGCGGCCAGTCGCGGGCACGTTCTCCACACCCGTCGTCTCGACTCGCCAGTAGTCTCGGTACAAGACCTTGAAGACCGACAGGAACGACTCGGTCCACTGTGGATCGAAGCCGAAGTCGTCGACGATGTAGTTCGGTCCGCGACGCGCAAGCTCCCGCTGCTCGTGGATGAACTGGACCACACCCATGATCCGGTTGAGGTCGATGACGTTGCGACCGGTCAACTGCTGGAGGCGTGCTGACAGCTCGGCCAAACCCTGGAGTGCATACACAGGTGCCTTGCGCTGCAGCCGCCGAACGGTCTTCGGCAGCCGGAGACCCGTTTTCGGGCGCACGATCGACGCCGGTTTGCTCGCGCTCCGCCGCTGCCTGGGCGTCTTTTGCTGAATCACCGGCGCCCCCGAAGGGCGAGTACGTCGCGGTGGCCGTTGCGCGCTTCACGCCGCCGGCGCTGTAGGTAGACCTGCAGCTCATATTCCTGGGGCCGAGAGGGTGCTTCGATCACCTCGAGGGTTTTGCCTCTGGCGAGGCCATCGATGACAGCACGCGAGGTGAAGGCCGGCTTCCAACCGAACTCGCGCTCGAACCTGGAGCAGTCGGCCACGGAGCCAAAAGCGATCACTGCGGCGAGGTGGGCCTGGAGATCCACTTGGGTGAGCGCTCGCAGTGCGAGGCGGGCCAGCCATTGTCCGTACGGAGGAAGGACGGGAGCTGGGCGACCACCCATGATCGCGATCGCCTGGCTCAGCAGGACAACTCCGTCTGCCGCGACGTTGAAGACCCCGGGGTGCTCGCCCAGGACCGCGCGCACGATGGCTTCCACCGCATCGTCCTCATGAAGCAGTTGCAAGCGCGGGTCAAAGCCGGCAAAGGTCGGCACGATAGGGAGCGACAGATAGTGCGCCAAGGTCGTGTCCTCGCTGACACGGAATCCAAGCCGGAGGACGCTGACCTGGCACGACTCGTTGCGCAGCGCGAACTCGCTGGTCAGCTGCTCCATCTCGAGCAGGTCGCGCGTGAGTGACGCCGCCGGCCGTTCGACGCTGGTCATGTCTTCAGAGAAGAAGGAGGGATCGCCGGGACCGGCGCCGTAAATCGCCTGGCTGGATTTCACGATCAGCCTGCGCACCTTGCTCGATGGGCCTGAACAGCCGACGAGCAGGTTCATCGTCCCGATCACGTCGGTCTCATGGATCGAGCGCTCGGCGTTGGGCGAGTCGACCATGACGGCCAGGTGCACCACAGTGTCGACACGCAGCTGACGGACGAGCTTTCCAATCGCTGCGTGTCTCGTGTCGGCGTGGACGAAGTCCATCTCCTCCAGCGCGCTGATCGGATCGGCGACGTCACATCCGAAGAGGTGTGGCACGTGCGGTGCGAGCCGGCGCGCGACCTCGGCGCCGAGCGGGTTGGAAACGCCGGTAATCAGAACGCGAGAGAGGCTCACGCCTCGATTATGGGTAAATGCCTCTCACGGTCGTCGCGTTGGCCACGCGCTGCACAGCGAGCGCATAGGCCGCCAGCCGCATGTCGATGCGCTTGTTGACCGAGGTGTGGAGGATCTCGTAGAAGGCCCTCGTGATTACGTGGTGCAGCTTCGTGTTGATCTCCTCCTCCTCCCAGAAGAAGGCCTGCAGGTCCTGGACCCATTCAAAGTAGGAGACGATCACTCCGCCCGCGTTCGCGATGATGTCCGGGATGAGGAAGATGTTCCGGTCGTGCAGGATCGGATCCGCTTCAGGCGAAACCGCTGCGTTTGCTCCTTCAGTGATGAGGCGGGCACGAATGCGACCGGCGTTTTCCTCATTGATCTGATCCTGCACGGCGGCCGGCACGAGAACCGTCACGGGCAGCTCCAGGAGCTCGGCGTTCGTGATGGTGTCGGCCTTCTTGAAGCCGCTGACGCCGCCTCGGACTTGGCGGTGCTCATCCAGAGCGGCGAGGTCAAGGCCGTTCGGGTTGTAGACGCCGCCCTTGGAGTCGCTCACGGCCACCACGCGAAGGCCTGCTTCGGCGAGCAGCCGAGCTGTGGACCGGCCGACCTGGCCGTAACCCTGGACCGCGACGGTCGGAGTCTCTTCGTCGACGTGTAAGTACTTCAGGCCCTCGAGCGTCAGGTATGTGGCTCCGCGTCCAGGAGCGTCGACCCGCCCTTCGGAACCGCCGACGTCGACCGGCTTGCCCGTGACTGCCGCGGGCACGGAATGGCCCGAGTGCATCGAGATCGTGTCCATGATCCAGGCCATCACCTGCGGGTTCGTCCCCATGTCGGGCGCGGGTATGTCCTTCTCTGGACCGATGAGGATGGCGATCTCGGTCGCGTAGCGGCGGGTCAGATGCTCGAGCTCGTTGGACGACAGCTTGCTCGGGTCGCAGGCCACGGCGCCCTTGGCTCCGCCGTAGGGCAGCCCGACCGCCGCGCACTTCCACGTCATCAGCATGGCGAGCGCCTTCACCAGGTCGAGGTTGATGGTGGGGTGATAGCGGATGCCTCCCTTGGCTGGACCGCGGCTGATGTTGTGCTGGACGCGCCAGCCGGTGAACACATGGACCGACCCGTCGTCCATGCGGACCGGAAAGTGGACCGTCAGCTCACGTTTGACGTCACGCAGGCCCAGGCGTGCGTCATCGGAAAGTCCGATCACGTCAGCTGCGGCATCAAACCGCCGCTGGGCGGTCTGGAAGGCGGAGGCGCGGGTTTCGACCGCCATTTCGGGATCTCCGATAGTACTCCTTGGCCTGGAGGGCGGCCGCGCTTAAGGCCCACAATTGGCTGAGTGTCGCGTCAACAGCTGCTTGGCATCGTCGTGTTGGCGGCAGTCGCCCTGGCAACCGGTTTCGTCGTCGCCGGACAGGTGAAGGTGCAGCTCCTGACTCCCTCGAACCAGGTCGCCCGCTATCAGGCCCTGGTGCGCAGCGTGCAGGACCTGGAGGCGACCAACGCCGAATCTCGACGCCAGATCGCTTCGCTCCGCGCCCAGATCGACGCACTCGAAACCGAGGCGGCCGGACGGTCTGCTGCGACCCGCGCGCTCCAGAACCAGGTCGCCGACCTTCGCACACGCGCAGGACTGATCGCTGTGCACGGTCCCGGCATCGAGGTCGGCCTTGCCAACGGCATCCCGGGACCAGACACGAGTGGCCAGGCGCGATACCTCGTGAACTACCAGGACGTGCAGGACGTCGCCAATCTTCTTTTCGCGCAGGGCGCGGAGGCCGTGGCCGTCAGCGGCCGTCGGATCACACCCCTGACGGCTTACTCCGGTTCCGCGGGTCAGGTCATCCTCGACCAGGGTCCGCCGCTGTCATCACCGCTCAAGGTGCGGGCGATCGGCGACCGGAACCGAATGCTGGCTGCGATCGACGACTCTTCAGCGCTCCCAGACATCCGTGCGCGCCAGGTTCAGTTCCAGCTCCACGTCACTTTCTTCGGCAGTCCCGACATCACCCTTCCGGCTTACGACTCGAGCTTGCGGATTCCCAATGTCAACAAGATTTAAATTCCCCACGAAAAAACCCCACGAACTCGGAGGCTACGCCGTGAGTTCGCGGGGACCCCTTGACTCGGAGGCTGCGCCGTGAGTTCGCGGGGACCCCTTTCTAATAGGACACATGTTCTTCGCCGGCCTTCGACGGGGCGTGCGATCAGCGTCTGGCTGATCGCCATGCTGGTCGCCCTGGTAGCCACGGTTCAGATTCGGAGCGAGGCCGAGGTGCAGCGCAGCCTCGTCGGGATCGACACGACCTCACTCGCCTTCCTGATCGACGACCTCCATCGCGCCAACGAGTCACTGCAGGCTGAGGCCGCCGACCTGCAGCAGCGCCAGACCACGCTCCGCTCCGGCAGCATCGGGGCGGCCGATCAGGTGCTCATGGATGAGGCCAACCACCTGCGCGCTGTCGAGGGACTCGTGCCCGTGCACGGCCCGGGAGTGGTGATCGTAATCGACGCCACAGGGCTTAAGGCGCTGGACCTTCAGGATGCACTCAACAACCTGGCGACCAGCGGCGCGGAGGCCATGGCGGTCAACGACCGGCGCGTCGTCACGGTGCTGCCGGTGGAACAGACAAATGGCGGGGCCGCCATCGGTGGTGTCGTCGTCGCACCTCCGTGGACGATCACTACGATCGGCGATGCCAACCGCCTCGCCGAGGTCGCAAGCGTGATGACGAAGCAGCTCCGCGCCGACCGGCGCGTGCGGCAAGCGACCTATCGCGTCGAGGCCGACGTGGTGATCCAGTCGGTCGTCAGCGAGCGGCCTTTCGTTTACGCGATCGCTTCGTAGCCGGCTCTGCGGCGCCGAGCTTCTTCAGCTGTGCCGAGATTCGGTCGAGCCGCTGGTTGATTCGATCGATGTCTTTATGGCTCGGTATCCGGAGGCGCCGGAGGGCACGCTCGATGGTCTCGTCCGCCCTTTCCTCGAGGTTCTCGCGCCTGCGGTCCATCTCATTTCTCAGATCGGCCGGCACGTTGAGCGTCTTGCGCACGTAATCGAGCAGCGCCTGGCCGCGCTCGTGAATGACTTCGTTCCCTGCGTCGACCAGGCGTGCGGGTCCGTGCTTCTCCTGGGAGAGAACGACCTGCGAGAGGGTCACCTGTGTCAGGTCATGGCCGTTGTCGCGATCGACCACCTTGATCTCGTGTCCGTTCCGGACCAGCTCGGCAATGCCCTCGAGCGTCACGTAACGGCTCGTGCGCGTGTCATAAAGCTTGCGATTCGCGTACTTCTTGATAAGGTGTCTCTCAGGGGCTGTCGTCACGGCCGGGCCCATTCTAACGCGGTGCGTTAAGCGCCCTGCCCGGCGGGGTTAATGGAGGTTGATGCATTGGCAACCAGGAAACGGGCGTCATCTCGATCCAGGCAGTCCGGTCTGGTCGACCGAGCGGTCAGAGCCGGCCGAAAAGCCCTTCGGGAGGCCGAGAGTCGAGTCCCGGCCGATGTTCGCCGCCAGGTGGAACGCTCCATCAAGGATGGCCAGAAGACGCTGAAGGCTGCGATCGACCAGCTCCAGGTCCAGGTCCGCAAAACCGCCAAGCAGGCGGACGTCGACAAGGCTTTGAAGCGCCTCGAAGGGCTCAGAAAGCAGGTGCAGCAGATCGCGCGTAGTGCCGCGACCGGCACACCGGCTCGATCCACGCGGCGAGCTGCGACCACCACCAAGAGCTCTACCAAGAAGGCGCCCGCGCGGCGAAGCAAGCCCGCCACGCGCAAGACGCCCGCGGCTGCCAGGCCGGCCTCGTCGTCAGCCGTGAAGGCAGCTCCGAAGAGGGCTAGGCGGGCGTCGACGCGCCGGAGCGCGACTTCGGCCACACCCGCGGCTCCCGCACCGGAGCCCGAAACAATGTCCGAGTTCGACAGGGGCGGCTACTCGAGCTAGAGCGGGACACTAGATCGTTCCGAAGACCCGGACTCCGCCCAGGAAGACGGCTGCTGGGCGGAGTCCGGGGCGGCTCGACACGGGTTCCGCGATCGGGTCCTGGTCATATACCTGGAGGTCCGCCAGCATGCCCGGCTCCAGTGTTCCCTTCTCCGATTCTTCGAAGCTGGCGTACGCACCGCCCGCCGTGTAAGCCTTCAGCGCTGCAAGCAGGCTGATCCCGTTCACCTGGTCTTCCACCGCGACCTGGATGCCAGGCCACGGGTTGGGATCAGTTGCCACCGGCAGGTCCGAGCTGAACGCGACAGGAACACCGGCGCGCATCAGTCGCGCGTGGGGCGCAAGGTCCGTTCGGTCTCGAACCGGGAAGAAGATCGTCGAGGCAACTCGGCTGAAGCGCGCCGCCATCGGCTGCATCACCGCCACCATCCCGAGCTTCGCCATCCGTGCCTGAAGATCCGGCGGGCAGATCGTGCAGTGCTCCACCCGGTGACGCAGGTGATCGCCGCCGGCAGCCTCCACCGCGTCGCACATTGCTTCGATGGCGGCATCGCCGATCGCATGCGCCGCGACCTGTAGACCGCCACGCGTCGCGCGATCCACCAGCTCGCGCAGCGCCGCCGGGGTTGTTCGCCACGTCCCTCCGCCCGACCGCATCGCCACGCGCTCGGCCCCGCCGTCGACGAACACTTTGATTGGACCCGCCCTCACGACCTGTCCACCGAAACCCGCCCGAACGCCAAGGCTCTCCGCTGCCTCCAGGAGCTCCCACGAGAGAAACTCGTTGACCCGGATTCGCAGCTTGCCGTCGTCCGCCAGCTCCTGGAACGCGCGGAGGTCGTCGGCGAATCCACGGTTCACCGCAGCGCCGACGGAGGTGATGCCGCGCGAGAGCAGCAGGCGCTGTGCCTGGAGAATGCCTTGCTTGCGGCGCTCCAGGCTGGGCGAAGGCTGCACATCAGCGACCAGGCGCATCGCCGACTCGAGCAGCAGTCCGTTGGGCGTGCGATCGGGGTCGCGGCCGATCCGGCCGCCGTGCGGATTCTTCGTCTCGGAGTTGATTCCCGCCGCGGCGAGGGCGGCGGAGTTCGCCACGCGCGAGTGGCCGCCGCGCTCGTCGATGAATGCCGGCCGGCGGCCGGTGGCCTGATCAAGCTCGGCCCGGTGCGGCTGGCGGCGCTCCGCGAGCTCGTCCGACCGGTAGCCCATGCCAAGCTGCCACTCCCCCGGCTTGAGCGTTCGGGCGTGCTCCTTCAACCGCTGCACGACCTCGGCCACGCTCCGGGCGCCGCCGAGGTCAGCACCGAAACGGGTGAGCCCGTAATAGACGACGTGCGCGTGCGCGTCATTGAAGCCGGGAAGCACGGCCGCGCCGGCCAGGTTCACGACGCGCGTTCCGGCGCCGCGCAGGCTCATCAGCTCCCTTCCACCGCCAGCGACCACCCGACCACCGCCGATCGCTAGATGGGTGTGGGATTTGAGGCCAGAACGCCCGAGCGGGTGGATGCTGCCGCCCGCCAGTATCAGGTCTGTTTTCAAGCGCGGTTAGATTAAACGCGTGACGACGATCGACCTTCGTTCAGACACGGTGACCATGCCGACACCGGAAATGCGCCAGGCGATGGCGACCGCGCCGCTGGGCGACGACGTTTTCGGCGATGACCCCATGGTCAACCAGCTGGAGGCGGTGGCTGCCGCGCGCCTCGGCAAGGAGGCTGCCGTGTTCCTGCCGAGCGGAACGATGGGCAACGTGGTCGGGGTGGCGGTCAACACCCACGCCGGCGAGGAGCTTATCGCCGACGCCGAGGCCCACGTCTTCTTATATGAGGGGGCCGGCGCAGCCACGCTCGCAGGGGTACAGATCCGCCCCGTGACGACCGAGGCAGGCGTGATGACACCGGCGCAGATCGAGGCGGCGCTCCGGCCGCGCAACGACTTCCATCAGCCGCTCACAGCCGCCGTCAGCTTTGAGGACACCCACAACCGTCACGGCGGGGTCGTCTGGCCGCTGGACGACCTTCGGGCCGCGTTTGAAGCGGCGCGGGCCCACGGCCTGCGTGTGCACCTCGACGGAGCCAGGATCTTCAACGCATCCGTGGCGAGTGGAGTGGACGTCGCGAACATCGCCGCCTGCGCGGACACGGTCACCTTCTGTCTTTCCAAAGGCCTGGCGTGCCCGGCGGGAAGTGTGTTCTGCGGGAGTGCGGAAGCGGTCGACCAGGCTCGGCGGTGGCGCAAGCGACTGGGTGGTGCAATGCGGCAGGCAGGCGTCATCGCGGCGACCGGGCTGATTGCGCTCGACACGATGGTCGACCGTCTCGCCGAGGATCACTCCAACGCGCGGACGCTGGCCGAAGGCCTGGCGGAGCTTCCCGGAGTCACTTGCGACCTGTCCCGAGTGCAGACCAATCTCGTCTTCATCGACCTGGACCGCATGACGGGTCCTGATTTCGAAGAGGAGTGCCGGAAGCGAGGCCTCCTGGGCGGGGCGACCGGGGGACACCGTGTTCGCTTCGTCACGCACTACGGGATAACCGCTGGGGACATCCAGTCGACTCTGAAGATCTGCGAGGACGTCTTGAGCGCGTGAGCACGCGGCTTTCGCCGGATGGCATGTACCACTGGGACGGCCGGCGGAGGTTGAGCACCCTTTCACCGGACGAGACCACTCGATGGGATGGGTCGGGGCTGGGTTCCGACCGGCCAGGTCTCGGCACCTCCCGTGTATCAGCATCCTCCTCGCACGTTGCGCGAAGCCACGTCATGGACCCGACTGCTGCTAAGCGCGGTCCCTGGGCGATGACGAAGGTGGTTCCAGCAGTCAGCTGAGAAGGCGAGCGAGCAGAGTCGGATCGATGTTCCCGCCGCTTACCACCGCGACCGTGGACGGTCCCGGTTGCAGCTGCTCGAGCGCGGCGTAAGTGAGGGCGCCGGCGCCTTCGGCCACGACCTTCGCGCCGGACGCCAGCTCAGGAATGGCCGAGCGCAGCCTCGGCTCGGGCACCGTCAGCCAGCGATCGACACACTCTTTCAGCAGCTCGAACATCATCGGGTGAAAGGGGGCCGCGGTCCCATCCGCGATCGTGTCCGGCGTGATTACCACGCGACCGCCCGCCTCGAAGGCGCGGGTCCACAGCGGATATCCGTCCGATTGCACACCAATGACTTCGACCTCGGGGCGAAGTCCCTTGATCGCGGATGCGATGCCGCCGATCAGCCCGCCCCCGCCGACGGGCACGAGGATCCGGGCGAGGTCCGGCACGTCCTCCAGCAGCTCGAGGACGAGGCCGCCATGGCCTGCCCTCACCTCGGGGTCTGTGTGTGGGTGAATGAAAGCCTCCGGCTCGTCGGTCCAGCCTTCCGCCGCCATCCACTGGAAGATCGCATCGCGCGTCATGAAAACCGGCGTCCCGCCCCACCGCCTGACGCCTTCGACCTTTGGTGGCGGAGCAGTGTCGAACATGAACACCCGGCATGGCACGCCCAGCCTCATGGCGACGTAGGCGCAGGCCTGAGCCGCATTGCCGGCGCTGACCGTAATCAGGCCCCGGCTCAGCTTCTCCGGCTCGAGAGCCAATGCCGCCGCGAAGTAGCCGCGGACCTTGAAGCTCCCGGTCGGTTGGAGGCATTCGAGCTTCAGCAGCGCGCCCTCGACGGGGACCATGGGGGTTCGCAGGACGTACGGTCGCGCGCGCTCAGCCGCATCCCGTATCCGATCGATGCGAATCAGTTGGGACACGGTGATAATCGTAGGGATGCCCATCTACGAGTACCAATGCGAGGCATGCGGCAAGCGATCGTCGGCGCTGCTCCCGAGCTACTCGTCACCCGACCCAGCCTGTCCTCAATGCGGCAAGCCAACGCTGCGACGCCTGGTTTCGACGTTCGCGACCGCCAGCTCGGGTGAGGGCGACGGCGGTGACGATTTCGGTGAAGGCGGAGGCGTTGACATGGACGGCGGCGATGACTTCGGCGGCGGCGATTATGGCGGGGACGACGACTACTAGCTAGTTCCGAGCACTGCGTTGGCGGCTCGGATGAGCGCGCTGCGGTGAGCCTCGTCATGCGCGAAGATCCGGAACAGGGCCATGCGCACCGGCAGGCGCCTGAACAGATCCAGCACGCGGCTCTGCTGGTAGCGGTCTTCGAGCGGCTCGTAGAGGAGGATGTCCGCCGTCTCGGTCATCGGGTTGAACGCGCGCGACTCCTCGGCGGCCACGTCGACCTCGAACACAATGTCGCGCAGCTTTTCCGGCAGGCGCTCTCGCAGCTGGCTGGCGAACTGCTCACGTGTCACGCTCAGCGCGCCGCTTGGAATATCCCGCGCGTCCGAGTGGCCCTGGTAGATCAACTTCCACTTGAGCTTGCGCGCGACCACGTCGGCCCACGCGGCTCCAAGCTCACGCTGCCTGCCGTCGCCCTGCCCGAGACCCCAGCGGTAGACGTCGGTCAGCAACGACCACTCGGTGAGCGCCTGGTACCTGTCGAGCCGCTCAAGAGGGTTGCCGCCCAGCAGGACCTCGACTGTCGGGCGAAACACCTCCCGCAGCTGCAGGTCGATGCGGCGGACCGTGCGGTGGAAGTAGACCTGGTGGTAGAGGTACAACCTCGCGTTGAGGAACATGTACAGGGCCTCCGCGGCATGGGCATGCAGCGTCAGCCCACGTTCGGAGATGAACGAGTAGTGGATGATCCTCTGCACGTCGACCGGGCCTGTCGCGACGCCACATATATAGGAATCGCGAGGGACGTAATCCATGTTGTCGGCCGAGTAGGCACCGACGAGGGCGGGCTTCAGGGCTGCAAGCCAGGATGGCGCGCGGAAGCCCTCCAGCTCTGCCGACGACATTAGGTATGACACCCACTGCGGGTCGATCCGCTCTCCGGACCCGAAATCCGCACTGGGAGACGCGCCGAGTGATGCGATGTGGTCGGCGAGCGGACCTGTGATCAGCGCCCGCCCGATGACCTCATGGTCAATGCCCCACGTATCGAGGTAGTTCTCGTCGAAGAAATGGCCGAACGGACCATGGCCAACGTCATGCAGAAGGCCCGCTATGCGCATCGTCTCCTCGACGAGCTGCGCAGATGGAGTTCCCTCGCATGCCGCGCTCAGCGACGGATACAGGTGGCGCGCCCACTCGCCCGCGAGGTGCATGGATCCAAGGGCATGCTGGAAGCGCGAGTGCTCCCCGGTGGCGAAAACCCACCAGGCGCTCTGCAGCTGGTGGATGCGACGGAGGCGCTGCATCCAGGCGGCGTCGACGAGGTCTTGCTCCGACGCCTGGCCGGCCACGCCCCCGGGGCCGCCCTTCGTGATGCGAAGGTATCGATAGATGGGATCGCTGGACAGGTTGACTCGCGAATACTCGGCCGGGGGATGCGCCACCCCGCGATTATCCCCATGAACGCCGGTCTCCAGCACGGCATCGACCTCTTTAACAGCGGCAGGTACTGGGAAGCGCACGAAGCCTGGGAGGAGGTTTGGATGCCTGATCGCAAGGGCCCGGACGCCGGGTTTTACAAGGGGCTGATCCAGATCGCGGCAGGCTGCCTTCACTACGGCCGGCACAACCGCCGGGGTGCGGTGAACAAGTGGCGCAGCGGCACCGACTACCTGCGCCCTTATCTACCCGCGAACCATGGCGTTCGACTGTCACCGCTGGTGGCGACTGTGGACCAGTTCCTGGCAGCGATGAAACAGCGGGAGTGGCCAGAGCTGACCATGCCCGTCATCGAAACCCGACCTGACTGAGGGCTGTTTAAGGCCTCAGGGGAAGACCGGGGTTCGGCGCGACCATGACCGACAGCTTCGAGTGCACGCCTCCGTCGAACAGGGACAGGTTGGTGATGTAGAGGTCGCGGCCTTTGAAAACCAAGCTGGCAGGGAAGTCAAGCGCGTTGGCGCCAAGTCCCTTGTAGCGCGCAACCAGCGTCCCGTCTGGCGCCAGCACCTGGATCTCGTTGGCCTGGTTCGCGCAGACATACAGGTTGCCGTTGACGTCGAACATGATCCCGTCGGCGCCGTCCAGCGCGCCCGTTGCGTCACTGCCGGCGGCGAAGACCACCAGCGTGCCGGCGCTGCCGTCGTCCAGCACGGGGATCCGGACGATAGTGTCGTCCGCGGTGTTGGCGACGTACATGTTCTTCTGGTCGCGATCGAACGCGACGCCGTTGGCGCCGAAGGGTGGGAAGCCATGTGGCACCAACAGCGAACTGGAGACCCAGACCGAACTGCTGGATCCGTCAGGGGCCACCTTGACGATGTTGCCTTCGAATGAATCCGAGACGAAGAGGTTGCGGTGGCGATCCTGGGCGATCGCGTTGGCGGCGGCGAAGCGGGTGACCAACGTCGTGATGCTGTGGGTGGCCGGGTCAACGCGAAGCAGGCGACCGAAACCGGGTGCGCCACTCGCGAAGTCGACGACGTAAAGCCCCTGGCCAGGCTCGAACAATTCTCCAAGCAGGTTGGTCACGCCGGCAGGTCCTGGTGGAACCACGATCTTGTCGGTCAGCACCCCGGCCGGGCTGATGACGCAGATGTTGGCCGAGCCCGTGTGCCCAGCCTGGAAGGCCGGGAAGGACGCCGCGTACAGGTTGCCGGTGGGGTCGATGGCGATCCCCTCGGGGTTCGGACAGTCCGCGAGCAGGTTGGGCCCGAAGTTTTGGATAACTCCGACCTGCGGCGCGGCGGCCAGAGTGACTTGCGGCACGGCAACAAGGGCCATCGCGGCGGCGGCGAGCAAAAGGGCAGTGCGACTCATAGTTCCCCCCGTCTTGAGCGAGCCGTTTTTGCGCGGTCGCGCAACTCAGGTCGCTAAGGCCAAGGGTACCCTATGAAAGCTTTTCCGGTCCATCGGACGCGCGCCAAGTCTCTACTTCACATTCGCCGCAAACGAGTTGTCGTACGTCCTCTTGAGATCCACGGTCGACCAATCGGTCGACGGGTCCGCGACCTTGAGCGTCTTGAGCACGTTGTCCGGCCCGTCGGACGGCATCTTCCCGTCGCTGCTGAACATCCCAAGGTTGGCGTCGAGCACCTTGACGAAGAAGTCCTTGTTCCCATCCGGGTAGAAGAGCTGCGCGGGCAACTGCGAGGCGATATCAGCGGCCGAATGCGAGTGGATGTACCTCAGCGCCTTCACACCCGCCCGGGCCAGCGCCTGCGCCGTGCGAGGATTCTGCTTCACGAAATCCGCAGTGGCGTAGAAGCCACCCGCCGGCCAAGACCCGCCGAACACGTCGCGCGTCCCTGTCGCGGTCCGGGTGTCGTAGATCGCCTTGGCGTCGCCGCTCTGCTCCAGCTTCGAGGCGGCCGGCTCCACCGTAACCAGGGCTTGCACACTGTCGCTCTTCAAGGCGGTGATGGCGGCGCTGCCGCTCCCAACAGCCACCGTCTTGGCCGTCTTCGGATCGAGCCCGTTCTGCTTGAACAGGTAGCGCACCATCTCGTCAGTCGAAGAGCCGAGCGAGGTCACGCCGATGTTGAGGTTGGCGATGTCCTTGATCGACTTGGCGTCCGTGTGCTTCTTGTTCACGAACAGCACGAGCCCTGGGGTGAGGTCGAAGAGCGTGAACGTCTCGATGTACTTGCCCTGGGCTTGAGTCCGAATGGTGTGCTCGTAGAAACCGGTGACCACGTCCACCGAGCCACCAATGAGCGCCTTCAAGGCGTCGGCCCCACCCTTCAGGTCGTTGATCTCGACGGTGATGCCCTCGGCCTTGAAGTAGCCGAGCTGGTCGGCCAGCGTCAACGGCATGTAGATGATCTGGCCCTGGCCACCGACGCCGAACTTGATCGAGGTCTTCTCAGGCGGGCCCGATGCCGCCGGCGATGTGGGAGCGACCGAGCCACCGCAGGCGACCGCCACAAAGAGAGCCAGCGCCAGACGAGCCATATTCTTCAAGCTTCCACACCTCCTCCGCCAAACACCCTACGCGAAATTTCCGGTTTCGAGTTACCGCCATCAAGTATCAGGCGGCCAGCAGCTCCCCTGCAGGCGGCGGTTTCCACTTGACCAACCTGCGCTCGACCTGTGTCACCAAGAGCTCGACGAGAACCACGACCACGCTCAGGACGACCAGGCCGGCGAACACTCCTGTCGTGTCGAGATTACCCTCGGACTGGTTGATGATGTGGCCGAGACCGGTCGACGAGCCAAGGTACTCGCCGACGATCGCGCCGACCATCGCGAATCCGACCGAGGTGTGGAGGCTGGTCAGGATCCAGCTCATGGCCGACGGCAGCAACACGTGGCGCGTCATCTGCCGTCCCTCCGCCCCCAGCATCCGCGCGTTGTTGAACACGTTCCGGTCGACCTCACGCACACCCTGAAAGGCGTTGAAGAAGACGATGAAGAAGACCAGCGAGAAGCTGAGCGCGATCTTCGAGTTGGGCCCGAGGCCGAAAAGGATGAAGAAGATCGGCGTGAAGACCAGGCGCGGCAGCGCGTTGATCACCTGGATGTATGGACTGAGCACGCGAGCCCAGAAATCGGAGCGCCCGAGCAGGAAACCGGCTACGACCCCGGCCACTACGCCGAGCACGAAGCCCATGGCCGCCTCGTAGAGCGTCGTGAATACGTTCCGCAGGATCGTGCCGTCGCCCATCCACTCGAGAATTCGGGTCCAGATTCGGAGCGGTCGCGACCAGAGGAAGGGATCGATCAGGTAGTGCTCCTCGTCGTAGCGCGTTCGCGCGCCGAGCTCCCACACGACCAGGACGAGGACCAGGATCGCGAGCTGCATCGCGACGATCACCGACCGCCGGCGCCACCACGGTCGCTTACGTGCGATTGCGCTCATAGGTTGCCATCACCTCCTCACGAAGGTCGTTCCATACGCGCTGGTAGACCTCGGCGAACCCGGGCATGAAGCGCGCATCGACGACGTTGCGCGGCCGCGGGACGTCCACTACGTAGTCGCCCTTGAGCGTCGCCTCCGGACCGGCCGTGAAAAGGATCACGCGATCAGAGAGTGCGATCGCCTCCTCGAGGTCGTGAGTGACGAAAAGCACGGTTGCCCCCAGGTCTTGCCAGAGGCCGAGCAGCTCCTGCTCCATCAGCACGCGCGTCTGCGCATCGAGCGCTGAGAAAGGCTCGTCCATGAGCAGGATCGGCAGCCGGTTGATCAGGACCTGTGCCATGGCCACCCGCTTCCGCTGTCCACCCGAGAGCTGGTGCGGGTAGCGATCCTCGAAGTCGGTCAGCCCGACCTTCGCCAGCCACTGTCGTGCCAGGCCCGCCGCCTCGGCCTTCGGCAGCCCGCGCAGCAGTGGGCCGAGCAGGACGTTCTCAAGCGCAGTCTTCCAGGGCAGCAGCGCGTCCGCCTGGAACATGTAGCCGCAGTCGCGATTGACTCCTTCCACCGGCATGCCCCCGGTGCGCACCGTGCCGGAGGTGGGCGCCAGCAGTCCGGCCACCAGGTTCAGGACCGAGGATTTGCCGCAGCCTGTCGGGCCGACCACCGCCAGGAACTGCCGGCGGGGGACGGTGAAGCTGATTCCGCGAATCGCGGGGTATGCGCCGTACTGGAGCGTTACATCCTCGAGCGCGACCGCCGTCTCGTCTGTCTTGAACCGCAACTCGATTAGAAAGTATCTGGCACTACCTGGGGCGGAGAAGTCCCAGGATCTCTTCGAGTTTGTCGACGTGGGGCGCGCGCCCGCCGGTTCGCCAAGTCAGGGAGCGCACTGGCGACTCCACCGATTTAGAACCACGATCAGGAATAAGGCGGAAAGCGGCGGCCGGCGGCGGATTCGATGAGGCCGCCATGACCGAGGCGCAGCAGGTCTTTGGCATCCGCCCGGCCGTACGCGAAGACGAACGGCAGCAGCAGGTCGAGGGAGCTCGCGCGACCGAATCCCGCGCACGACGCCACCCCGACGACCGCGGCTTTGCCGAGTCGTCCCAGCCACAGCATGCTGCCCGGGTGCATCGGCGCGCCGAGCTGCAGCACATGGCCTCCGATCCGGGTGAGCTCCGCATAAGCTGGGTCCAGGGGGTCGATCGCGGACGCTCCCGCGAACAGCACGAGCTGCGCGCCCAGGGCGACGGCTTCCTCGTATGCCGCCGCCACCGCTTCACCAGTCCGCGCCACCTCCCGCACACTCAACAGCTCCGCGCCATACCAGCCAAGCTTTGCGGAGACCGCGGAAGCGAAGAGCTCACGCGCCTTCGGCTTGAGGCGTTCTGTCGCGACCACAAAAGTCTTCAGTGGACGGAACGCGAGCAGCTCGACGACGGGACCCTTGTCGCGGCACAACTTTTCAGCGGCCTCGATGAGGCTGCCGGGGACCGCTACCGGGGTCACCTTGCAGCCTGCAACCTCCTCGCCTTCGACGACGGCCTGCCCGTCCATCAGGGTGAAGACCGAGATAAACCCGAGGGCGTTGATGGCGTCGACCAGGCCGGCGTTCACGCGAACCAACCCGCGATGCTGCGCGATCAGTCGCGCCTGGCTCTGAACAGGTCCTTGTGCCGCGAGGCCGGGTCCCGACAGGGCGGCCGCCAACCGTCTTGCGGCCTCGTCCTCGTGCACGTCGCCAGGCTCGAGCTCGATCAGGTGCACCTCGCGTGCCTGGCGGACGCGCTCGAGATGCCGTCCTCCGAGCACGGTTCCTTTGCGCAGGTCCGGGCCGAGGTCGTGGACGAGCACCCGGCCGTCGACGTCGCGTCCCTGGGCGGAGGCGCCCTCCAACCGAATCGCTCTCACTAATGCAGCATAGATATGAGATGGGAGCCGACACGCCGAGCGTCCGGATCTACAACACCTTCACCCGCGCCAAGGAGGAGCTCCAGCCGGTACGGGAAGGAATTGTGAGGATATATTCCTGCGGACCCACGGTCTACCGCTTCGTCCATGTGGGCAACCTGCGCACCTTCATGCTGCCGGATCTCTTATGCCGTAGCCTCGAATACCTTGGCTACAGAACCGAACAGGTGATGAACATCACCGACGTGGGCCACCTCACGGACGACACGTTCGACCGCGGCGAGGACAAGATGCTTGTCTCCGCCCGCCTGGAGAACAAATCACCGACTGAGATCGCCGCCCACTACACCGCGGCGTTCATGGATGACATCGCCAAGCTCAACATCCGGCGGGCGGCACGCTACCCGCACGCGACGCATCACATACCGCAGATGATCGACCTGATCACACAGTTGATCGCACGAGGCCATGCCTATGAGGTCGGCGGCACGGTTTATTACGACATCGCGAGCTTTCCGGCGTACGGCAAGCTTTCCAGAAACACGACGGACAAGCTGCTCGCCGGAGCACGCGGCGAGGTCGATCCGCGAAAGCGCCATCCAGGCGACTTCACGCTCTGGAAGGCCGCCGGCGAACACCGGCTCCAGGTTTGGCCCAGCCCGTGGGGTCCAGGCTTTCCCGGCTGGCACATCGAATGCTCGGCGATGTCGATGTCGCTGCTGGGAGATCGATTCGACATCCACACTGGCGGCGCCGACAACGTCTTTCCCCACCACGAGGCCGAGATCGCACAGAGCGAGGGCGTCACGGGCCATCGGGTCGTGAGCCTCTGGATGCATGGGGGCCTGCTCATGCTCCAGGGCGCCCGCATGGCCAAGTCCGCCGGCAACTTCTTTCGCATCTTGGAGCTGGAGGACCGGGGCTTCGATCCTCTCGCGTTTCGATACCTGGCGCTTCAGGCCAAGTACCGCACCAAGCTGAATTTCACCACCGAACTGCTGGCGGGAGCAGATCGTGCGCTCAGGCATCTCCGGGAACGCATCGGGGACTGGTCGAACGATTCACGTCCTGTGATGGGAATGGAAGCCGAGGTCGCTCGCTTCGAAGCTCGCTTCCGCGCGGCGATCGCCGACGACCTGGACGTGCCCTTGGCAATGGCGCTCATCGCCGACCTCTCCCACTCCGATTTGCCGGCCAGCGCCAAGGCGTCGCTGCTGCGCTCTTGGGACAGCGTCCTCGGCCTCGACCTGGACCGCGCGCAACCCCCCGCCTCGCTGCCGGATGGGGCCGCCGCCCTCCTCGAGTCTCGGGAGAGAGCGCGGGCGGCGAAGGACTACGTCACGTCGGATCGCCTGCGCGACGAGCTGGCCGCCCTTGGAGTCGAAGTCACGGACACCGCGGAAGGCCAAAAGTGGAAGGCGACCCGTAGAG
>DATCPI010000121.1:0-7623 GCA_036570165.1 Candidatus Dormiibacterota bacterium
TCATGTGGGCGACGCGGATGTCCAACGTCCGCGCCTTCTTCGCTCAGCTGTACGGCAACCCCGACGTGGAGTCGGATCCCAGCTCTGGCGGCCGCCAGATGGGCAACCACTTCTCAACCCGCTTTCTCGACGACCGCGGCGAGTTCGCCAGGTCGGTGGAGATGCCGAATTCGAGCGCCGACGTCTCCAACGTCGCCGGTTGGATGGTGCGCCTCCTCGGCCTGGCCTATGCCTCGAAGCTCTACCGAAACAACCCTGAGTTGAAGTCTGTGCAGGACGGCTTTTCGGTGAGCGGAAACGAGGTCGCGTTCGGAACCATCGGTGATTCAGCCACCAGCGAGGGATTGTTCTGGGAGGCGATTAACGCCGTGGGAGTCCTGCAGGTGCCGGTCGCGATGTCGGTCTGGGACGACGGCTACGGCATTTCGGTGCCGATCACAGCAGCGACGACCAAAGCCTCGATCTCCGATGTCCTTCGCGGTTACATGCCGGACGACCGGCCCGGAATCGACATCTATGTGGTGCCCGGGTGGGACTATCCCGCCCTGGTGGAGGCCTATGCAACCGGGATCGAGAAGGTGCGGCGCGAACACAAGCCGGCGCTGTTCCACATCACGGAGCTCACACAACCGCAGGGCCACTCGACGAGCGGTAGTCACGAGCGCTACAAGTCGAAGGAGCGGTTGCGCTTCGAGAACGAGTTCGACTGCGTCAAGCGCATGCGGGACTGGATCATCGAGACAGGGATCGCAAGCGAGTCCCAGCTCGAGGGTTGGGAGGCGGCTGACAAGGAAGCGGTAGAGGCTGCCCGCGACCTGGCCTGGGAGGCTTTCCAGACGCCGATCCGAGGGGAGCGGGATCGCGCGGTCGCGATCCTCAAGCGAGTGGATATGCCCGAGGTCGCCGAGATCACGAGCGCGCTGGATGAGGCCGGCAAGGTGACCAGGTCGCTCGTGGTGTCGAGCGCAACTCGGGCGCTGCACCGGCTGCGCGGAATCGAGTCGCCGGAGCGGACAGAGCTTGCGAAGTTCGTCGAGGAGTACCGCCGCGAGAACGACCAGCGCTACAACTCACACCTGTACAGCCAGTCGGACGAGTCGCCGCTCAAGGTGCCGGTGGTACCCGCGGTGTTTTCGGACAAGTCACCGATCGTCGACGGCCGCCAGGTGATGCTGCGCAACTTCGACGCCAATTTCGCGCGCGACCCACGCCTTTTCGTGATCGGCGAAGACGTCGGTCGCCTCGGTGATGTCAACCTGGTCTTCGAAGGCCTGCAGGCGAAGTACGGCGAGCTGCGGTTCACCGACACCGGCATTCGCGAGGCGACGATCCTCGGGCAGGCGATCGGCTCGGCCATGCGAGGGCTGCGGCCGATCTGCGACATCCAGTACCTCGATTACTTCCTTTATGCATTGGAGACCGCTTCCGACGACCTCGCCACGCTGCATTGGCGGACGGTCGGGGGCCAGAAGGCGCCGGTGATCATTCGCACGAAGGGGCACCGGCTCGTCGGCATATGGCACTCCGGCTCACCGATGTCAGTTCTACTGAACGCCCTCCAGGGTCTCTACATCGCCGTGCCGCGAAACATGACGCAGGCGGCGGGTTTCTACAACACGCTGTTTCGTGGCGACAACCCGGCCGTCGTGATCGAGGTGCTGAACGGCTACAGGCTCAAGGAACGGGTGCCCGACAACATCGGCGACTTCACTGTCCCGCTCGGCGTGCCCGAGGTCCTGCGTGAGGGAACCGACGCCACAGTGGTCACCTACGGCGCGCTGTGCGGCATCGCGCTCGAGGCGGCCCGAACTCTCGAGGAGCTGGGAGTGTCCTGCGAGGTGATCGACGTTCAGACTCTGAACCCGTTTGACATCAACCACACGATCGTGCGCTCGATCGAGAAGACGCACGCGCTGATCTGTCTCGATGAGGACGTACCGGGCGGCGCGTCGGCATTCATGCTGCAGCAGATCCTCGAGGTGCAGAACGGCTGGTGGCACCTGGACGCCGCCCCGCGCACGCTTGCCGCCTCACACAACCGGCCGGCCTATGGCCCGGACGGGGACTACTTCACGAAGCCGAACCGCGAGAGCATCGTGACCACCGTCTATGAGCTTTTGCGAGAACGCCAACCCTGGAGATTCCCCTCCCTGGACTCCTGATTAGTCCGGCAGGGTTTTTCCCGCGGGTGCATGCACCGGCGGTTAATCGCGGGCCGGCAGGAACCTGAAGGCGAGTAGCCAGACCCCTGGCGGGGCCCTCCCTTCTTTTGGCTTTCCCTCCCCCAAGCCGACGCACCGAACCGTCATTGAGATTGATTGCGATTCCGTCCGGTGTCAACCCAGCTTGTAAAGAAGCCAGGTCAGGTCAATTGGTTAGAGCGAGGTCGACTGCCCGCCTGGCGTGGAGAACGGTAGTGTCGAACAGCGGCACCGAGGTGTCGCCGGCACCGATGAGCATCCCGAACTCGGTGCACCCGAGGATCACTCCCTCGGCGCCCTGGTCTACAAGGCGCCCGATCACCTCTATGAATGCGCGCCGGGAGCTGTCCAGGCGCTTTCCGAAAACAAGTTCTTTGAATTGAGTGTCGTGAATCGTGGTGCGGTCAGGTTCGCCGGGCACAATCACGTCAAGTCCCCGCGCCTCCAGCCGGTCGCGCAGGAACTTTCGCTCCATCGTGTACCGCGTCCCCAGGAGGCCGACCCGCCGGATGTTTGCCTTCACGACCGCATCCGCGGTGGGATCGACGATGTGCACCAGTGGCAGATTGACTGCCGCCTGCACTGCCTCCGCACATTGATGATTCGTGTTGGAACAGAGCAGGACCATCTCGGCACCGCCTGCCTGAAGGGATCGCGCCGCGTCGATCAGTCGGCTGCCGACCTCGTCCCATTGATCGCGGCGCATGAAGTCTTCAAGGTCGCCGCCGTCGAGGCTCACCATCAGGATGCGGGCCGAGTGCGAGCCGCCGACGCGTAGCTTGACCTCCTCATTAATTTCCCGGTAATACACCGCCGAGGATTCCCAGCTGGTGCCTCCGATAAGGCCAATGACCCGCATGTTCAGGTCAGGTCGCCGGGTAGGTAGTCCATCACGGCGAGAGCAGGTGCCCGGTTGAGCAGCGAAATTCCATCGAGCAAGTAGCCGACGAATCCCGCCGCGCTCGCCACCGCGACCGGCGGCATCGAACGCTTTGGCGATCGCGCCTCCCGCGCGGGTGCCGAGTCGGGTAGGCCCGCCAGGGTCCGCGCCTTGCGCACCGCCGCATCGAAGCCGCCCAGCTCGTCGACCAGCTTCCGTTCGAAGGCCTGGCGGCCGGTCCAAACGCGGCCGGCGGCGATGGGATGGACCTCTTCGGGAGTCATGTTGCGCGATTTGCTCACCCTCTCCAGGAAAAGCGCGTAGATGCGATCGATGTGGCTTTTCACGATCGCTCTTTCCTCGTCGGTGAATGGTCTCTCGCCGCCCTCCATGGTCACGTGCTGCCCGAACGCAATCGTCTCGCGGTTGAACATGAGCTTCGACCACATCCCCCCGGTCACGAACTTACCGGACAACACGCCGATGGAGCCGGTGATCGTGCCCGGCCGGGCGACGATCCAGCGACCCGGTGTCGAAACCCAATAGCCGCCTGACGCGGCGAACGGGCCCATCGCGACGACAAGCGGCTTGCGCGCGGCGATCGCATCCAGCGCCTGACGCATCGCCTCCGATGCTGTCGCCGAGCCTCCCCGTGAGTTGACGTAGAGCACGACCGCGGCCGCACGCTTGTCGCTCGCCACCCGGCGCGCCGCCTGGACGACAGTCAGATCCCCCGCGCGCTCTGCACTGACCAATGGGATCTCGATCGGTGGTTTGAACGGCAGCTTGCCCGACCGTCCGTCGATGATCGCCCCCTCGATTCGCAGCACCGCGACGTACTTGCGTGCGGGAGGAGTCGGCGCGGGGATCCGCAACTTGGTTTGCGCACGTTCCCAGGTCGCGATCGTCACCCGAGCGTCGACACTCTGGCCGAGACGCTCAGGCAGCTTTTCTTCCGGTATCACGGCGTCGACCGCGTGCATCTCGAGCGCTGTGTCGTCGGCGTACGGAGACGCATCGACCAGCGCCTGCGCGCCCTTTTCGTCCAGCACGCGGCCCTTGCCGATCGCGCTCAGGAGCTCGTTGTGCTGCGAGCTGAGGAGCCACGTCACCTGCTCGCGAAGCTCAGGCGACATCTGCGACTTGGTCCAAATGTCCGGAGCAGACTTGTAGGGCGAGATCTGCACGAAGTCCCCCTGGATGCCGAACCTCGCCAGGCCGTCTTTGAGAAACATTCCGGTGGTGGCGACGCCGAGTGCCTGCACCGACCCGGCAGGCATCAGGAGGATCTCGTCACATGCGCATGCCAGGTAGTACGTCCCGGTCGTGTAGAACGGCGCCCATGCCACCACGCGCCGGCCCGACTGCCGAAGCTTGCCGACCAGCTCCCTCAGGTCCTGAAGCGTCGCCATCGGCATTCCGACCGGGCGCAGGTGCAGGACCACGCCCTTGATTCGAGGATCGTTGGCGATCAATTCGAACCGCTCGCCCAGCTCCTTGACGCTCAGGCGCGGCCGCGACGTGAATCGCTGCCAGAGGGGGCGCGGCGGGTCGGGCAGCGCCGGCAGGTCGCTCTCGAGGACGAAGATCACGTACTGAGGCGGCTTGCCGATCGACCGGCGAACCCTTGAGATCAGCCACCACAGCCAGCGGAACGGAAAAAGGATCATTCCCCGCCAAAGATTAGTGCCTGGCGGGATTTGCTTGATTACGCGCGGAAGCGCAGGGAGTCCCCGCGTCTACCTGTGTTCCCGTGGCTTCGCCACGGGGTGGCAGTCAAACTACCTTCGAGACCTCGAGGTGCTCGTCGACCTCCTGGCCGAGACGCGTCGCGCCGTACTCCTGGCCGACGTGCTGGTGGTAAGGCACGCCGGTGAAAAGGTGATGGCTGCGGGTCGGTATGTCGGCGCCATCGGCCCATTCCTTGCGCTGGAGCGCCATGTAACCCTGCTCCTTGCTTTGCTTCAGACCCTCCAGCAGGACGGACATGCCGTGACCGGCCGCGTGCTGCAGCGCGAGCGTGATGAAGATGAAGCCGATGCCGAGCTCGCCGAGGTCGTCCCATGTGATCGGGTTCCTCTCGTTGAACCATTTGAAGGACGACGAGTAGTTGAAGGCGAATCGCGCCTTGGGAAACCGCTTCCGGATCTCTGAGCAAAACTGCTCTGTCGGCCCGCGCTCGGCGGTCGGGAACTCGCACCAGAGAAGGTCGGGGATCCCGCTGTCCATGTAGCGGAGGCCGCGGTCGATGGCCAGGTCGATGCCGCGCTTCGACTCGGGGGCCTCTGTAGCGGACACGCCGTCGGTGCGGGCGATGATGACGAAATCCTTGCGGCCGAGGTCATCCGCCGCGGCCCGCATCATCTTGAGCTTGCCGACGAACTCGCCGGCCGAGATCAGCGCCTTGCCCGCGATGTGGCCGCAGCGCTTGGGCATCACCTGGTCTTCGAGGTGCGCGGCGGCGACCCCCGCCCGGACGTACAGGTCAGTCGTGCGCTGCACGTTGAAGAGGTTCCCGTAGCCGGCGTCCATGTCGACGATGACGGGCGGGATCTCGAGGTGAACCGGAGCCGCCCCCTTTTCCGGGTCGCCCATGGCCATCGTGAGCTGGAACTTGCGAAGCGCGCTCACGGTGCGCCTGGCGCCGTCCGCAATCTCCACCGAGGAGTACAGGTCCATGTCAGTGGTGCCGAGGTGCCCGATGGCGAAGGAGTAGCCGCTGAAGTAGATGGAGTCGAAGCCGTGATACATGACCAGCTCCGCGCCCATCGGGTCGTACACGCCGGGACCAAAGACGTAGAGCTTGGTCGCCAGCAGACGCCGCAGCCGCTTGCTGGGGTCCTCGTTGCGCGACGCGGCGACTTTGAACCCCTCCGGCAGCAGGGGCGTAGAGACAAGGTCCATCTGGAGCTCCTTTAGTTGTGTCTACTCGTTCTCGTGATCGCAGTTGCAAGGCTCAGGGCATTCGCACTCGTAAGACGAAGGCTCAGTCCGCAACTCCTGCGACTGGTCGGCACTATCCATGAGCCGAAGTTAGCAAGGACTCGCGTATAAGTCCAATTAATAGATCTGATGATTCCTATCGAAAGAACCGATGTAATTGAACCTTCAGCTGCGCGTTTCTATAAGTTTTAGGAAGGCTGCCACGATGCCCTCCGGCTCGCCGGCATCCCTGCGCCGGAACACGACGATCGAGTTGTGCATCGGAGGCGCATCCTTCATCGGCACGACGCAGAGCGTGCGGCCGGCGGCTTCGCGAGCCACCGCTGTGCCGGGCAGCAGCGCAACCCCCAAGCCGCGCTCCACCATCTTCTTCGCCGCCTCGATTGAGTCGAGCTCCATCAAGCCACGAAGCTTGAGCCCGGCGGAGAGAAATGCGCTCTGGGTGATCTCGTAGTAGCTCGACGTGCGGTCGAACATGATCAGCTTCTGGGCTGCGACCTCCGCCATCGGAACCGAACGCCGCTTGGTGAACGGGTGGTCCGGCGCGCAGACGAGAACGAGCTCCTCGGTATGGAACGGCCGCAGCTCCAGGTCTGGATGGTGGATCGTTCGCCCCAGGCCGATCTGCACCTCGTCGTGAAGAACCAGGTCGGCAACGTCCTCGGAGTGGCCGGTGCGGACCGACACCTCCACCCTGGGATGGCTGGCGACGAAGATCTCCAGCAGTTCGGGCAGGACGTAGGTGCTGACCGCTGGCGCCGCCGCGATCATCAGGTGTCCGGCGGAAGCCGTCATCACCTGCTCGAGGGCGCCTCGCCCGTCGACCAGCGCCCGGAGCGCGCGCTCGGCAAAAGGGATCCAGGCCCGGCCCGCGTCGGTCAGGCGCATGCCGTGGGACGTCCGTAGGAAAAGCGGAGTCCCAAGCTCCCGCTCCAGGCCCTGGAGGCGCGCGGTCAGGGTGGGCTGGGTGATGAAGAGAGCTTCCGCCGCCCGGCTCACGCTGCCCCGGCGGGCCACCTCGAGGAAGCCCTCGACCTGCACCAGCTGAATACCGCTTGGCTTGCCGTTACGTGATTCGTCTATGGCCACGGCCGTGGCTACAAATTCTATCTATGGGCCACGGGTCGGAGCCGGCCTAGTCTCGCGGCCGCCGCAACAGCACGGTTGCTGCCGCAATCGCCAGGGCCCACACCGGGCCCATCGTGATCACGAAGGGGCGGATCGTGTCGCTGGCTGAATTGGAGTTGCGGTCGAAGGCCTCGAACACGAGGACGCTTCCGTAGACCAGGACGGCTAGCGCGACCGCAACGCCGCCGACGGTCGTCCACTTCATCACTCGAACAACGCGCGGTTTGACGGCCGCGTTACGGAATTTTTCCTCCGTGTCCCCCCGTTCTTGTTGACATGAATCCACTGTTCGGGTTTCACATGCCCAACTACACGTTTCCCGGTGTCCCGAAAGATCGCCTGTTCGATCGCGTGGTTGAGCAAGCGAAAGCGGCCGAAAAGGCGGGCTTCGACCTCGTGACTGTCATGGACCACTTTTATCAGATACGTGGCATTGGTCCCGAGACGGAGCCGATGCTTGAGGCTTACACC
>DATCPI010000122.1:0-36041 GCA_036570165.1 Candidatus Dormiibacterota bacterium
CACGGCTCCGGCCCAGATGACTGCGGCACCCTCGAGTTCTCTCCTTACCGCTGCTTCCTTCCGGACCTGACGGGGTTCGGAGACCCGAGCTGCGCAGGTCCCGACCTTCAACGCCGTTTGCCGCGGCCAGGCGTGAGAACCCTGACCTCAGCGCGGGAATTCGGTCCGGCTAAGGCGGATTGCCGGTGCAGGGTACCGCCAGCACCCCACTTAGCGCGACCAGGACCAATCTTACCCGGGCCCAGGCGTGGCCACCGGCCGGCGCGCAACCCAGCCAAGGTGCACGAAAGTGGCAAATGTCGTGATGGGGATGACCACCTCGGCGCCGACTACCACGTTGCTCGCGTCCTGGTTCATGAAGCGAAACAGGCAGATGCCTCCGACCAGGATGATGATCAGCGCCGTCGAGATCTGCCCGCTCAAGGTGTGGCGAAGCTCCGGCCTGCGATGCATGTAGATGAGCACCAACCCGCCGATGGCCGGCAGCAGGTAGCGCGCGACGATCACGACGGCCAGCCACAACGGAAAGATGCCACCGACAGCGAGCCCGATCGCCACCCCACCCAGCAGCACGCCGTCGACGACCGGGTCCAGGCCCCCGCCGAGCGTCGACGGCCGGTCGAACCGCCGCGCGATGGTGCCATCGACGAGGTCGCTCAAGCCCGCGAGAGCCAGCACGACCGCGAGCAGGCCCAGGTGCCCCGGCGCCACCGAGTAGACAAACGCCGGCGCCGCCAGGTACGCCCGCGCAAACGAAACCTGGTTGGCCTCGCCAGGTATGAACGCCTCGATCAAAGCGGCGGCAACAAACCACCCCACCAGCACCCACGCCGGACCAGGCGGCCCCGCAAGCCAAACCCACAGCAGCCCGAGCACCAGATAGATCGCGCCGCCCGTGATCCCGACCCGATTGAGCCGCACGGCTCCTAGTGTGGGGTTGGCGACGGGCTGGCCGCGGGCGACGGACTCGCGGCCGGCGGCTTGTATGGTTCAGCTCCCGGGTGCGGGTTGGCCCCGCAGGGGAAGGTCGGCTCCCCGGCGCCCTTGAGAAAGATCTCGCTGTACCCGCCCGTCGCGATGTACCCGCCGTCATACGTGCACACCTGCCGCGCCACGACCCCAGGCGGCTGGGTCCACATCGCGGGCCACGGATGGCTCGAGTAATACTCCTCGAGGAACGGCTTCCATACCGCGTTGCCCACGTTCTCGCCGAAGAGCACAGCCGTGGGGCACTGCCAGCCCGAAGGCGGAAAGTTCGTGGCCAGATGCGCGTAACCCGAGTTGCAAGTCGCCCCCGCATCGATGTGCATCAGTGACGCGGCGACCGCGAGGTTCGGCGTGTACCCGATGAAGATCGATCCCGTGTATGCCTCCGTCGTTCCCGACTTGCCGGCGACCGGATGAGAGGCAAGGCTTCCACCCAGCGACAGCTTCACCGGCCCGCGCAGCAGGTCCGTCATGAGGTAGCCCAGTTCAGAGCTGACGACCTGCACCTTCCCCGCGGTGGGATCGAAGGCTTCCAGCACCTTGCCCTCCGCATCGGTCACGCGCAGCACCGGGTGCCGGGTGATCCGGTACCCGCCGTTGTCGAACGCCGAGTACGCCGCCAGGTGCTCTGCCATGGAAAGCGGATCGTGGCCGAGCGTCGTCGCCACACCGTCCGGGTTCTCGATCACCGCTGTGACTCCGAGGTTGTGCATGAGGCTGACCACCCGCCCGCCGCCCTCTGATCCGTACGTCCAAAGGGCGGGCAGGTTGCGCGACTGCGCGAGCGCGGTGCGCAGCGTGATCCACCCTTCGTGCTTGCCGTCCCAGTCGCTGAAGGAATGCCCGCCGATCACCCCCACCTCGTCGTTCAGCAGGCTCGCCGGCGTCACCAACCCCGCCTGCAGCGCGGCGGCGTACGTGTAGACCTTGAACGACGATCCGACGCCGCGCCACCCGAGCGGGTCGACGCCCGTCAGGTTGATCTGGCCGCGAATAGCCGCATTGTTGTAGTCGGCACTTCCGACCATCGCGAGGATCTCCCCGTCCGCCGGATTCATGACCAGCATCGCGCCTGTGTTCACGCCTCGCCTCGCGTAAGTCCCCACGCCCGACTTCACCCACTTGTCGGCCATCGCCTGCGTGGAGAGGTCGAGGGTCGTCGTGACGCGAAGGCCTCCTTCGTACAGCGCCCTGGAGCCGTAGCGCTGCGTGATGTACTTCACGACGTAGTCGACGAAATGCGCGGTCAGCGGGTTGTGCTGCGCCGGCTGAGCCTTGTGCGCCGCGATCATCTTGTTGATCAGGTCGCTGCTGAACATGGCGTCCGCCTCGGGCCGCGTGAGGTCGCCCATCTTGACGATCCCGTCCAGCACGCCGCGCCACCGCCATTTCGCCGCCTGCACCTGGTCGGGTGCACCGAACACGTCGTAGTCGCTCGGCGCCTGGGGCAAGCCTGCGAGGAAGCTCGCCTGAGCCCATGTCAGGTCGCTCGCGGAAACCTGGAAGTACGTCTGGGCCGCCGCTTCCGCGCCGTATGCGCCGCTGCCGTAGTTGATCGAGTTGAGGTACAGCTCGAGGATCTGGGCCTTCGAGTACCGGCGCTCCATCTCCTCCGCGAGCAGCAGCTCCCGGAACTTCCGGCTGATCGTCCGGCTCTCCGCCTCCTCGGTGTCGAGCACGTCGTTCTTCACGACCTGCTGGGTGATGGTCGAGCCGCCGAGCGCCGAGGTGTGGTGCGTGAGGTTGTAGACGATGGCGATCGCCATCCGCCGGTAGTCCACCCCCGAGTTCGAGTAGAACGTGCGGTCTTCGGTGTCGATGGTCGCCCGTTGCATCTTCTTGTTGATCTTGCTCAGGGGCACGACGGTGCGATTCTCGTGATACAGCGCCTCGATCAGGTTGCCGTTGCGATCGAGGATGCGGGTCGTCTGATTGAGCTTGGCCGACTGCAGGGATTCGATCGAGGGAAGGTCTCCCGCGAAGTAGTCGACCACTCCGATCGTCCCCGCCGTGGCGACAAGCCCCGTCGACGAGATCACGATCAGGCTCACCAGCGCGATCCGCATCAGCCAGTGATGCGAAGGCCGCCGGCTGGCGCGGCGCGTTCGGACTCGGGCTCGAACGCGGCGGCTTCGCGCCTCGGGCGCGTGTTTGCGGGATGACAAGGTCGGCGGGACCTCCAGGACGTTTTCTAGGACGCGTGCTGCGACCGGTAGCCGGGAGCTTACCGCAGTCCTAGCGCTTCTGCTCCCTGGTCGGCCAGGCCCAGGATCGGGCTGGAGAAGAGGCCGTACACTGCGATCACCACGCAAAGGGCGACCGCGCCGGCCGAGGAAAGGCGCGTCAAAGCTGGCAAAGCCGAGCCCCGCCGAGCCTCCTCGAGCGGGCTGTGGACGTAGATCAGGCGCAGGGTGGCCGCCGCGGCGGCAAGGCTCAGCACGGATCCCAGGATGCCGAGCGCGAGCAGCGCAAAGTGGCCGCTCTGGGCCAGGGCCGCCGCCACGGCGAACTCACCGAAGAAACCCGCGAGCGGCGGGGCCCCCGCGAGCGAAAGCACCGCCAGCGCTACAGCGGCGGCCCGGCCGGGACGGAGCACGCCCATGCCCGCCCAGGACATTGCCCCACCCTCGGCGCGTCCCATCACAGCGGGGCCGCAGGTGGCAGCGACCGTAAACGCGCCGAGCAGGAACAGGGACCCTGCGATGCCGGCCCGATAGTGCGTGGCGAGACCCGCGGCCACCCAACCGATCTGGCCCGCCGCAAGGTAGGCGATCCGCGTTCGCGGCGCCCGCACCGCCAGCGCGGCGGCTCCGCCGCCGACCATGGCCGCAGCCGCGATCACCTCCAGGTACGACGAGTACGCCGCCGGGATGGGCGTCAGCGCGCCGACCAGCTTGATGGCCACGGTCGCCGACGCCGCGGCGACCAGTCCGAGCACTAGCCCCGCTCCCAGCGGAGAAGCGCCAAGGGTCGCGGGGATGCCGGCGAGGTGGAAGGGCGCGACTGAGGCGCGAATCGCCAGGCCGGTCAAGAGAAGGAACACCGGGATCGCAAGCGCGAGGGTCGGCGCGCCGCCGAAGAGGGCCTGGCGCATCGCCGCCAGCTCGATCGTGCCGGCCGACGCATAAAGGAACGCGAGGCCGGTCAGGAGCAGACCGCTGGCCACCGCGCCGGTGAGGAGCAGGCGAAGAGCGAGGTCCGGCCGCCGCAGTGCAACCAGGACGACCCCGGCTGCCGCCGCCAGCTCGAGCCCGGCCCACAGCACCACCAGGTCGCCGGCGGACGCCGCGACCATCACTCCCAGAGCCGCGAGCAGCGGCATCGCCAGGCCGAACGAAAGCGAGTCCTCGGCAGTCCAGTCCACGACGGCGAACGCGAGCATGACGGCCAGCAGCACCGCCGCTTTGGCGAACAGGGCGAAACGGTCCTGGACCAGGGCGCCTCCGAAGTAAGTGGCAAGCGTCGCACCGGCCCACAGCTCTACGACGAGCGCGATCAGCACCACGGCAGCAATTGCGGCCGGGAGGTAGCGGCGTACCGAGGGCCCGACCCACCCGAACCGGCCGGCGAGGAGCAGCAGCACCGCCGATGCTGCGACCAGAGCCTCGGGGACCAGAAGGAGATATTTCACTGCCCCGGCCCCGGTGGCGTCGGCGCCGGCAACGTGTAAGGCGAAGTCATCTCGCTGATGCCGGCGGCCATGGTCTTGACCAAGCCTGGGTCAAAGATCGGCGAGTCGGTTCCCGGCAGCTTGGGACCGGCCGGAAAGAGGCCGACCCATAGCAGCGCGCCCGCGAGCAATCCCAAGTACCACGACTCGCCCAGCGTGGCGTCGGACACGCCCGGAGCGTCGGGATTCGGCACCCCGAACAGCACACGCCGCAGCAGCATCGCGAGCGCGACCGCCGCGATCGCCAGGCCCGCCGCAACCGCGAAGGCGCCGATGGGCTGCGTCTTGAAGGAGCCGAAAAACGTCATGAGCTCCGCCGGGAACGTCGCAAGCAGCGGCACGCCGAGGATCGCGAGCCCGCCGATGATCAACAGCCAGGTCAGGATGGGCATGCGAGGAGCCAGCCCGCCCAGGACCAGCAGGCTGCGCGACTGCGCCCGCTCGGCAAGCGTCGCGCACACGCCGACGATAAGCGCAGCCGCGAGGCCTCCCGCGAAAAAGTAGAACACCGCGCCCGCGATCGAAAGCGGCGACAGCGCCGCAAGGCCGAGGACTGTGATCCCGCCCGGGATCATCGCCAGGTAGGCGGCCGAGTGCCGGATATCGACCATGCGCAGCGCCGCCACGGCGGCATAGCCGACGGTCAGCGCGGCGAGCGCCGCCAGCAAAGGGGCCAGCAGGTGGGCGGCCGTCGGTTCCGCCGCGACCAGCACACGTAATAGAAGGTAGGGGCCGAGCCTTGTCGCGCTCCCCGCCACCACCACCGTCACGCCGATCGGTGCCTCTGCATACAGGTCGCGAGCCCACCCGTGCAAAGGAAACAGAGGAAGCCGTGTGGCCGCGGCAACGATGATGAGGAGACCCACGATCACCTGCACGCGTGTGCTGATGTTGGTGGCCTTCAGAAGGACGTCCATGTCGAAGCTCGCGCCGCCGGTCGCCACGTACAGCGTCATCGTCCCGACCACCAGCGCACCGGTGCCGATCCCCCAGTAGCCGACCAGCCTCCACGTCGCGGCGTTGCGTCTCGGCCCTCCCCAGCCGAGGATCAGGAGCGCGATCGGAATCGCCGACGCGCTCCAGAACAGGATGAGGACGAACATGTCGCGGGCGACGATCGCCCCGTTGACGCTCGCCTGTGTGAGCAGCAGCAGGCAGAAGTACGAGCGCACGCGCTCGCGAATCCCGAGCGATGCCAGCACGGAGACGATGCCGATCAGCCCGGAGAGGAGGAGCATGGTCATCCCCGGCCCGTCCACCCCGAGGTGATACGTCGCACCGATTGCGGCAAGCCACGGCAGCTTCTCCTCGTACTGAGCCGTGCCCAGGAACGTTTCGAACTGGTTGTAGGCGATCCAGAGCACGAACACCAACCCGACGTTGGTGAAGAACGCGATCTGCTTCATCAACGTGTCGAAGCGGCCACGCGGGCTCGGCATGGTGGCGATCGCGACGGCCATGATCACCGGAACCCAGACCAGCAGGCTCAGCAGGATCGGCGACGAAAAGATGTTGGCGCCCGGCACGGCGGGCGCCGGCGTCGGGTTAGGAATGGCAAGTCCAGCGATCGCGAGCCACGTCATTTGAACAACCCAGGCGAGGCCAGTCCCACGACCAGCGTCAGGACGACCGCCAGCCCGACGACGATCGGGACTACGGGCAGTCGGGCGCCCATGACGGCAAACCGCCCAGTGGTCTCCAGCGCACTCCCAAGCCCAGCATCGCCCATGGGGATCCAGCGGTCCCCGATCCGAATCGCGATCTCGGTCGCGGGCGCGACGATGAAGCGGGTGAAGCTCCTCGAGCCTGCAAGGCCGAGCCTGGCGAGCCACGCACCTGCCAGACCCGAAGCTCTTAGCGCGCTCTCCTTGTTGCCGAAGTAGGCGATCGCGACCGTGGCGAATCCGATCAGTGCCACCACGAGCCACAGCACGTAAGCGCCGGCCGGCGGCATCGGATGCTTGCTGCCGTCGAGCAAGTCCAGCCAGCCGCGAACCAGCGCCGCCACGAGAAAGGCGGCTCCACCCGCGCCAAGCCAGTAGACCCAGGTGAGGGATGGCCGCGGCGCCTCACGCACGCGATCGGGTTCGAATGTGCGCCGTCTACGCAGCGGGCCCAGCGCGACCGCGAGAAAGAGTCGGACCCCGCCGATGGACAACAGAAGCACTGCTTCGCCAAGCGCAAGCCCGAGGTTCGAGCGAGAGCTCACTCCAAAGACCAGAGCTCCCGACGCCCCGAGGGCCAGCACGAGGGCCGCCAGCAGCAGCGCGGTGGCGCTCAGCCGCATGCGAGCCCACGCCTCCCCCATCTCGGCGAGGTTGTCGGTGCGCATCGCGGCCCCGATCGCCGACGCCACGAGCACGCCGGCGGCGCGAGCGGGCGCGATGGCGAGGACGCAGGCGATTCCCGCGATGGCAAAGGTCGCGTAGGGCACTTGAAATCCGTGGATCACGATGGCCGCCCCGACCGCGGTGGCGCCGGCGCCGAGGAGGGTGACGATCCGCCTGGGCTCATTTCCAGCCAGGGCCAGCAGCGGAGCACCGACGGCCGTGACCCCGCACGCGTACAGGCAAGCCCGCACAGTCTCCGGGTTGGAGGCGACGAAGATCGGCATCAGGCGGTAAAGGACGACGATGGCGACCACCGACCACACGGTCTGCGCCAGCGCGAGCGCGGCAGGTGGCGAGGTCACCGCAGTCTGCGTCAGCCACGAATGCAGCGGCCACAGCGCTAGGCGGCCCGCCACGCCGATGAACAGGAGGATCGACGCCACGACAAGCGAGCGCACCGTCCAGCCTGGGTTCGTGTGGAGGATCGGTACCAACGCGGTTAGGCTCTGCACGCCGTACCGCGAGTAGAGCCACGCGACGCCGCACAGGAACGATAGGTCGGTGGCGAATGGAAGCGCGAGCGCCAACCGCGCGCGAATTGCCGCCTCGTCATTACCCCATCGATGTGCCAGCAGGAGGTACGTGACAGCTCCGGCGAGTCCCCAGAACGCGACCAGCTCGGCGAGATCCCAGCTGACAAGCGCGCCCACGCACGCGAAGAGCAGAAGGCTGACCAGCGCGTGGAATCGAGCCGGACCTGGCTCCGACCGGCCCATCACCTGGTGCCAGCCGAGGACGCCGATCATGCAGAGCTCGATGGCGACGAGAGCCGCGACGGTGATGTGGTCGACGCGCAGCACGATGTCGACGGCGAAGCTCGTGAAGTTGACCGGCCCGCTGAACGCGACCGGCATGTTGATGTACTGGTAGGCGTGGAGAAACGGGGTTTGCGTTTTCACCAGGCCCCAACCGACGAGCAGCGTAAGGACCATCGTCACGACCACGCCGAACATCGCGAGGCTCGCGGACGAACGGCGGGTGCGGACGCTCGTCAGGGCGACGATGAATGCGGTCAGAGGCGCGATGACCATGAACGGCACCGCCCACCCGAGCGTGCTCGCCGGGTCGAAGGTGAAACCCGACGAACGCGACCCCGAAGCCGCGGCGGCGATACCTGCTGCCGCTAGAAAGAGGTTCAGCGCGGCGTCCCCCGGCCCGCGATCCCCACCCCGAGCGTGACCAGCGCCAGGGCTGCGACCGCCAGCAGGGAAGCCATCTCCTGGCCGAACAGCGGCGGCCCGCCGGCGGCGGCAAACCTCGAGGCCGCCGCGAACGCGACGCCTGCTCCGCCAAAGATCAACGGAAGGCACGCCAGTGCGGCCGTCAGGTCACGCTTCCACGCCGCGACGAATACGCCGGTCGCGACCAGCGCCGAGGCGACGAACAGCACAGGCACGAGGCCCGCGCTCATTTTCCGTTCATCTTGCGCGACCCCGCCCGCGCCACATCGCGGTCGCTCCGGCCAGCGTTGCCAGCACCAGCGCGCCCACAGCCTCGGTCGCCAGCGCGTCATGGGCGAAGAGCAGCCTGCCGACTGAAGCGCTGCCGATGTCGCCGCTGTAGTAGATCGCGTGGACGAAATCGCCCCGCCACGCGGCGTAGGCCAGGATAGCGAACAGCCCGGCGGCCGCCACGGCGGCTGCCTGGCGCCACAGGCCCCCCACCGCGCTTTCGATGACGCGGTACTGCGGCGCTGCCAGCAGCAGGGCGCACCCGGCGAAACAGACCAGCGCCACCAGGCCTGCGAAACCCGCCGACAAAGAAAGGTAGAGGCCGGCGATTCCCAGGCCTGCGACCGCAAGCGCGGCGCCGCGAGATCCACGTCCCGGAAGGAATGCCAGGGCAAGCCCGCCACCAACCGAGATTGCGGCGGACACGTAGAAGCCAATCGCGTGGAGGGAGTCCATCGGCACTCCGTGGTTGCTGAGAGTGGTCTTACCGGCTAGTCGGCACTGCCGCCGACTCCAAGGCGCCAAGCATACAGGAGCCCAGAACCGGCTATGGCGAGCAGCGCGACCGCCGAGACGACGCCTCCGGGGGTGGCTGGCGCGGTGGTCGCGCCGACCGCGTAACCCGCAAACAAGAGGACCAGAGCCAGGCCGAGCGCGGCTGCCGCGACCCGCATCGGGTCCCAGCGCTGCAGCGCCCGCGAGAATGTACGCATGCCGGCAGTATCGCAGGCGCTCATCGAGTTCGCCAGGCACCACCGGACGCAGGCCGGCCCCGGGGTTGAGGTCACCGTCACGCCCCGCTACGAGATCGTGCTCCAGCCGGACTTCCCGATTCCCGGACCGAACAACGTCTCGTGGATACGCTGCCGTCCGGACGAAGTTGCGGAAGTTATACGTGAGGGACGCGCGGCATTCGCGCCTCACCACCAGGCGTTCATGTGGCTCCTGGATCCGGAAACCGAGCCACCCGACTTCGGCGACAACCTCGTTAGATCTGGAATTCACTGGGACGGCGACGAAGCCGCGGTGATGGTGCTGCCCATCGACGCAACGGTGGAGGCTCACGAGATCCCGGGTCTCGAGATCCTGGACGGTCTCGCGGACCTCGAGACGTTCAGAAAGGCAGACGCCGTCAACGCCGAGGCATTCAAGTCTGCCTTGCGGGGCGACGACCCTCAGCTAGTTGCGATGCAGGAAAGGCGAAGGCTCAACTTTGTCGCGGCGGGCAATCGCCGCCTACTCCTGGCCACGATGGACGGCGAGCCGGCAGGCTCGGCGGGGCTCACCCTGTTCCCTCCTGCGGCCGCCATCCTCAACGGCGGTGCGGTGCGCGAGAAATTCCGCGGTCGCGGGATCTATCACGCGATGGTCGCCGAGCGGTTGAAGCTCGCGCACGATGCCGGAGTTGAGGGCGGCCTCACCGTCTGGGGCGGCCACATGTCGGCGCCGATCCTGGCCGAACTCGGTTTCGAGAAGGTGGGCTGGCGCCGCTTCTACCTGGACACAAGCACCGCCTGAACGTCAGCTGAATCCAGGCCGGGCACGGCGCGTGCATCGGCGTGGGGCGGCGGGCCAACGGTGGTCGAAGGGCGAGTAAAGGTCGGAGTGCTCTTCGTTTAAGAGTCCGAGAAAACAACTACGCCGGGGTTCGCGTGAACCCCGGCGTAATTTCGATGCGAAGAAACTACTTCTTCTTCTTTGCGGCCTTCTTCTTGGCTGCAGGCTTCTTCGCGGCCTTCTTCTTTGCTGCCATGAGCTAACCTCCTTCGCGTTTGATACGACCCGAGTGGTGCAACTGCGCGCTGCGTCTCACATCGAGACGTTGCCATTCTGCATCACCGCGCCAAATCATTCAAGTGTGTGGCCACATTTCATTTGACGCGCGTCGCAGTTATTGAGGTGGCAACGACGTGAGACGAGGACCTGATGACATTACTCCGGATGGATCTGAGATTTATTTCATCGCCGACAAGAAGCACGAAGCAACAAGAGCCCCGCGCGCGACCGGCACCTAAGCCAGCGATTCGACCCACGCGCGGTGCAGCAGACCGTAGCGACCGGCGCCCTCGCGCAGGTCCGCAGGCGCGCCATCTTCAACGAGACGCCCATCGTCGATTACCAGCACGCGATCCGCTATCTCGACCGTCGACAGGCGGTGCGCGATGATCACCGCGGTGCGCCCGCGCAGGAGCGTGCGCAGCGCCCGCTGCACCAACCGCTCCGACGGCAGGTCCAACGAGGACGTCGCCTCATCGAGGATCAGCACCCGCGGGTCGGCGAGAAAGGCGCGCGCGAAAGCAACCAGCTGGCGCTGACCCGATGAGAGGCGGACGCCGCGGCGCCTCACGCCTGTTTCGTAGCCATTCGGCATCGCGCTGATGAAGTCGTGCGCGCCTATCGCACGCGCGGCCTCGATCATCTCTTCCCGCGACGCGCCCGGCCTCCCGAACAAGATGTTCTCCCCAACCGTGCCGGAAAAGAGAAAGCTCTCCTGGGTAACCATCACGACAGCTCTCCGCAGATCTCCTACGCCGATCGACCGCAGATCGACGCCATCGAGGGTGAGCCGCCCGACGGTGGGGTCGTAGAACCGCGCCATCAGGCGCGCCATCGTGGTTTTCCCCGCCCCCGTCTCCCCCACCATGGCGACGATCTGCCCGGCGGGGATGTGCAGGTCGATGTCGTGCAGCACCGGCTTTTCGCGGTACGCGAAAGTGACATGCTCGAAACCGATCGCTCCCTTGACCTCAGGCATGCTCACGGGCGTCGGGGGTTCCGGCACGGTGGGCACTTCCTCGATCACTCCGGCCAGCTTCTCCAGCGCGGCGCCCGCGGCCTGGAACACGTTGTAGAACTGCGACAGGTCCTGCATCGGCTCGAAGAACTGTCGCAGGTACAGGACGAACGCTGTCAGCACACCCAGAGTCATCTGGCCCTGGACGACGAGGTAGCCACCGAACAGGAGCGCGGAAATGGTCGTGAGCCGGCCGAGCAGGTTGATCGCCGGCCCGAACGTAGACGCGAGGCGGTTAGACCAGATGTTGGCGTCTCGGTACCGGCCGTTGACGTCCTCGAAAATCTCCTGGTTGCGGGCCTCGCGCCGGAATGCGTGGACCGCCCTGATGCCACCCAACGACTCGACGTAGTGCACGATCACCAGTACGATCGCGCGGCGCACAGCGCGGTAGGAACGGGCGGAGTTGCTCCGGAACCAGTACGTCAAGCCCAGCACCAGCGGCATTGCAACGAGGGTGACCAGGCCGAGGCGCGTGTCGAGGTGGATGAGGATCACCGTGATCGCAACCACCGAGATGAGCGACGTGATGACGGACGTCAAACCGGTCGCGAGCAGCTCGTTGAGCGCGTCGATGTCAGAGGTCAGGCGCGAGATGATGCGTCCCGAGTTGTAGCGCTCGTAGAACGAGAGTGAGAGCTCCTGCACGTGTGCGAACAGGGTCTTGCGCAGGTCGAACAGCAGGTCGGCCCCGATCCTGCCGGAGAGGCGCAGGAACACGTAGTTCGCCCCGGCATTGATCGCCAGCGCGACAAGGAGGGCCGCGACGATCACCTCGAGCGTGGTCAGGTTGCCGCTTCCGCCGGGACGGATGCCCTTGTCGATGCCCAGACCGACGAGGTACGGCAGCGCCAGGTACGCCGCCGAGCGGATGAGGATGAGCAGTGCCGCGAGCGCGATCTGCCGGCGATACGGGCGGGCAAGGGTAGTGAGCAGGCGGCGGCTGCGCCGCCGCAGCAGGCCGGCAACAGACGGATTGAACTCGTCAATCTCTTCTGAGGCAACGCCACGCCACCGATCATTTGAAAGTGCGCCCTGCGCGCGCCCGGCGGGATTGAGGGCGCTCACGCCGGCACCCCCTCCGCGCCTTGATGGGGCCCCCGCGAACTCACGGCGAAGCCTCCGAGTTCGTGGGGTTGTTGCTCATATTCCTGCGACAGAAGCGCGCGATAGAGGTCGTTCGACTTCATCAGCTCGGTGTGCGTTCCGACAGCCGCGATGGTTCCGCCATCGAGCAGCGCGACCCGATCCGCGAGCGCCAGCGTCGAAGGCCGGTGCACGACAAGAAGCCCGGTGACCCCTGCGAGCACTCGCGCGAGCGACTCCTCGATGACGGCCTCCGTGTGCACGTCGACCGACGAGAGCGGATCGTCCAGCACCAGGACCGGCGGCGCACCTAGCACTGCCCGCGCCAGGGCCAGCCTCTGTCGCTGCCCGCCGGAAAGCGTGTAGCCCTGTTCGCCGACGCGTGTCTCGAGACCCCAGGGCAGGTCCCACACGAATCCGGCCCGTGCCACGTCGATCGCGCCCTTCAGCTCTTCGTCGGACGCGATCGGCCTGCCCATGACGAGGTTCTCGTGGACAGATGCTGAAAACAGGATCGGGTCCTCAAACGCGACGCCGATGTGCGAACGCAGCGAGCGAAGCTGCAGGTCACGCACGTCGACGCCATCGAGCAGCACGCTGCCCTCGTCGACGTCGTACAGACGCGGCAGCAGGTAAGCCAATGTTGTCTTGCCGCTGCCGGTACGGCCGACGATGCCAACGGTCTCACCCGGCTCGATGACCAGGTTCAGGTGGCGCAGGATCCAGTGGTCCGACTTGGGATACTTGAACCCGACGTCGCGCAGCTCGATTCGACCCTGGCACCGCTCGAGGGCTCGCGCCCCGGGGCGGTCGGCAATCTCTGGACGCGAGTCGAGCACCTCGTTCAAGCGCTCGGCCGCGGTCACGCACTCTTCTCTCATCGACAACACCCAGCCGATGGCATCCATCGGCCACGTGAGCATGAAGACGTAGCTCATGAGCGCGACCAGGCCGCCGATCGTGAGCGTCCCGTGCACCACGTTGAATCCACCCAGCAGGAGAACAGCGACCAGCGACAGGTTGGGGAGGAAGTTGAGCTGCGTCCACAGCACGGAGCGGGCCTTGATTCCTTCGAGGCTCGTGGCCCGCAGCAGCCGGGCCTGGTCCTCGAATCGCTTCTGCATCAACGGCATGCGACCGAAGGCCTTGACGATCCGGACCCCGGTGGCCATCTCCTCGATGATCGTGGTCAGGTCGCCCTGCTGATCCTGCAGGCGCCGCGCGATGACCTTGTACTTGTCGTGAAACTTGTTGCTGAAGTACGCGATCGGCAGCATGCAGGCGACGACGACCAGCGCCAGCTTCCAGTCCAGCTGCATCATCAGGACGAACACCACCGCGAACGTGACGACCGTCTGCATGAACCAGATGAGGCCGAAGCTCACGAAGCGTCGCACGGTGCCGATGTCCGCGATGGCGCGCGATAGCAGCTGTCCCGACTGCCAGTTGTCGTGGAATCCCACGTGCAGGCCCTGGAGGTGCGCGTAGAAGTCGTCGCGAAGGTCGGTCTCCATATGCAGCGAGAAAACGCCCGAGTAGTTGCGGCGCAAGTAGATGAAGACGAACTCCAGAAGACCGATCAGGACAAGAAGGCCGGCCATCTGGACCAGCTGGTCCAGCCGGTGATGGGTGACTGGCCCATCGATGATGTACTGGATGATCTTCGGGATAGACGCGGCCGCGGCGAGGCTTCCGACCTGCGCCAGTCCGAAGACGACGACCAGCCCGGAGTACGGCCGCAGATACGGTAGATAGCGCCTCAGCGCACGAAGACCCAAGGGCGTTGAACTTTACCGAATGGTCAGTCCGTGGTCAGCTCCGCCAGGTCGCGCATCGACACCATGCCGATCACCTCTCCCTTCTCCACCACCGGCAGGTGGCGGAACCCGTTGTCGAGCATCGTCCGCAGGGCGTCGTCAACCTCGATGTCGGGACTCACAGTCTTCGGGTCGCGCGTCATCCACGACGAGATCTCGTGCGTGGGCGCGTCGTGCGATTGCGAGATTGCCCGCACGGTGTCGCGCTCGGTGAAGATGCCGATCAGCTGGCCTCCTTCCATGATCAAGGCCGACCCGATCCGGTTTTGCGCCATCAGGGAGATCGCCTCACCAACCGTGGTGGACGGGTCCACCGAGTAGAGCGTTGTCTTCATGACCTCGCGGATGGTGGCCACCCCCGGATTCTATGCCTGTGTCGGAAAGGAGGCCAGCAGCGCCGTCGCCGCGACCACCAGGGCCGTCAGTGCCGCCTCGACGCGGGCCACCGGGAGCCCGCGCCGCCACGCCAGCGACGAGAGCACGAGCATGATCCCGACGCCCACCGACTTGAGCGCGAGCACCACGCCATAAGGCGTTTGCCACAGGTCGCCGAGCCCGTGGAACTGCTCGGTGGCCCGCAGCACGCCGGTCAGCGCCGTCACGGCGAACGCGATCAGCGCGACGCCGGCAAAGCGATCCAGGAGCGTTCGCGCCTCGCCGCCCCGCCATCCATCGGGCGGCTGCAGAGTGGCCAGGGCGAGGATGCCACCCGCCCACATGCCAGCGGACAGGACGTGCAGCGCGTCGGCAAATTCAGCCCCGGCCGCCGGCTCGACCGCTGCCGCGTGGCCGGCGAACGGCAGCAGCGCCGCGGCGAGAGCCGCCACCGGGGCGACGAGCGGAATGCCGCGGATGCAGAGGACGAATGCAAGTCCCTCCGCAGCGACCCGGGCGAGACTCGCCCATCCGGGCACCGACCCGGCATGGAAGCCTTCCACCGTGACCACCGCCACGCCGCCCAGGAAAGCAACCCCCAACGCGAGGTGCATTGGCGGGTTGGCCCAATGAATCGGAGGTCGGTTGTGCGCAAGACGCCGGATGACGATCGAACCCAGCCCGCCGAGCAGGCCGAGATATTCGATCCAGTGAAGCAACGCCAGGACGAGATTGGGGCTGCCGCTCAAGACGCGGAGGCGATAATCCCCCCGCCGAGAACGCGGGTCCTGGAGTAGAGCACAGCGGCCTGGCCGGGCGCAGCGCCGAAAAACGGCTCGTCCAGCGACAGCCATCCCGCGCCGTACACGCCGGGAATTGGCGCCGCGTGGTACCGAAGCCTCGCCTCGCACCTCATCGGTTCCGGCACCGACCCGTCGACGAACGTCATGTCCTGCAGCTCGACCTCTCGCACGGCCAGCTGCTCTTTACGCCCGACGACCAGCTTGTTGGAAGGCGCGTCAATGCGCAGCACGTACCAGGGACCGGCCTCGGCCAGGTCACCGAAACCACTGCGCTGCCCGACCGTGTAGAGCGCCGTGCCGCGATGCGTTCCGAGCTCCTTTCCTTCCGAGTCGACGACCGCGCCGACCCGCACCGGAAGCCGCTCCGCGAGGTAGCGCGACGTCTCTCCGCGCGGGATGAAGCAGATCTCCTGGCTCTCGGCCTTGTTCGCGACCGGCAGCCCGAACTCTCGCGCATGCTCGCGCACTTCACTCTTCGTCATGGCACCGAGCGGGAACAGGATGCGCCCGAGTCGTTCGCGGTCGAGGTGATAGAGCATGTAGGACTGGTCCTTGGCGTCGTCCACCGCTGTGTGCAGCTCGGCGCCATTGACGATTCGAGCGTAGTGGCCAGTCGCCAGGCGATCGAAGCCGAGCTCGAGCACCCTCCCGAGCATGAGGTCGAAGCGCACGAACGCGTTGCACCTCACGCATGGGTTCGGCGTCCTGCCCTCGAGGTAGTCACGGTGGAAGGGCTCGATCACCCGCTCCCCGAACTCTTTCTCCAGGTTCCAGCAGTAATAAGGAATGCCGAGCAGCGACGCGACACGACGCGCGTCTTCCACGGCATTGAGCGAGCAGCACCCCCCGTGCTTCGCCGACTCCTCCATGTCATCGCGCGGCCACTGCTGCAGCGTGACTCCGACGACCTCGTGGCCCTGTGCCTGCAGGAGCGCGGCCGCCACCGAAGAATCGACACCACCCGACATCGCGACCGCGATCTTCATCGGACGCAACTTACCATCCGAGCCGTCGCTACATCGGGGGCAACAGCGCGTCCGCATAGCGTTGCCCGCCGGTGACCCGGGCGATAAACTCGAGCAGCGCTGCGCGGTCGGAGCGGGCGAGCAACCGGCCCACCGCCATGAAACCGAGACCGAAGAACAGAAAGAAAGGCATCACCACCAAGAGTTCTGGCGGATTGGTGCCGTTCAACACGCTGCCGAAAAAGACGATGGTGACCAGAACGACCAATCCGAGCCACAAGGTCACCAATACAGCGGCGGAATTTTGGCTTCGCAGCGTAATCTCCACCTGGGTGCCATGACCACCCGGCCGCAGCCTTACGTCGGCAAGCATTCGGAAACTGTTGTGCAGCCACCTTTCGCGCCGCCGCAGGATCATACCGTCGGCCGTGGGAACCAGATTTCGCAGGACCGGCCCCCAAAGTATCCCGGTCTCCCTCTCGAGGGCCCGGCACTCGTCAAACGATCGAGGCGAGTCGAGCCAGCACCTCTCACGCCACCACGGGTTGAGCCAGTAATTGAGCCTTATGACCGTGCGCCCTCGCTGCGCCGCATCTCGGCGACAATCGTAATTGGGGCTAAGCTGCGATCCGGTGAAGCTCAGCGACGTGCAGGCCGGCCGCATCGGCGAGTACATGCTCACCGTCTACGCGATGCTCACCACCGGCGGCGAGCTGGTGCCCTTTCAAGTCGACGCCGACGACGACCATCGCGACCTGGTCGTTGCCGTCAAAGGCAAGAACGCATTCGTCTCGCTGCAGGCCAAGGCTTGCTTCTCGCTAGGAGCGTCGGGCTTCGTGCAGTCGAACGCGACTTATTCGGTCAACTCGATCCCCGACGACCCAGCCTGGATTTACGTGGTAGTGCTCATCCTCGACCTCGCACCGGTCGTGTGGTGGCTGGTGCCGGCGCCGGATTTCAACCGCCTCGCCTCTCAGGCGCCGGCGCGTCGCGGTCGCAGAGTCGAGCTTCACTTTCGCGCCCATCCGGACAAGAAGGACAAGTTCTCACCCTTCCGGACCGAAACCAAGGATGTCGGACCGCGCCTGCTCGAGATCATCGCCGCCCTACCGCCCGCCACCAAGCCGCTGCCAGGAGCTCATCTCTTGATGACCAAGCGCTGATCAGCTGGGCCCAGACGGCACCAATGCAGCTCGAATCAATGCGGCTAGACCATCCTCGTCCAACTCGGCGCTCACACGAATAATCCAGCCGGCGAGCTGCTCTTGGCTCGTAATCAACTCGTATCCATTGATCGCAATGAACGTCAGCATTGCGGCCAAGGCCGTGCGCTTGTTGCCTTCGACAAAGGGTTGCGTTTCGGCGATCCCAACCGCCAGCACCGCCGCCTGCAGCGCAAAATCAGCCGCCTGGTACTGCGCGTAGTTCATTGGACGCGCGAGCGCCCCCTCGAGTCCCGCGAGGTTGCGAAGCTGATCGCGAGCTTCGACTACTGAACATCTGAATATTTCGGAGTAGAGACCGAGGACGTCCTCGGTCTCCAGATAGACGAAATCTGTGTTTGGCCTTCCGCTCAGCGTTGTCGGTCGTGGTCGGCCAGGATGTCGAGTGCTCGCCGGTTGTCGGCAACAACACGTCGACCGTAGTCGCGCACCATCACTCTCACGTGATCCGCGGGAAGCAGCCGCACCTCCCCGCTTGGAAGCTCCTGAATCACGATCTGAGCGCCGTCGACGAAGCCCGCTTGCTCAAGCTCGCGCGGAAGAGACAGCACCTTGCTGTTCCCGACCCTGCGGACTCGGTTGATCTTCATTTCGACAGTATATACGCGTATATCCGATTATTCAACCAGATCCCCCTCGGCAGGCTCGACCTTGACGCCCCGCGACTCGAGGTAAGCCACCCCCCGATCAAGCTCCTCAGGCTCCCCGGCGATCTCGAGCAGCACCCATCCCTGGTCGCGCGTGACGTCGGCCCGGCGGATATTCGTGACCAGGTCGAACTGCTTGCCGAGCTGGTAGATCACCGGCTCCTTGACCATGGCCGGGCCAAAGATCAGCTTCAGCCGCCTTCTCCCCATAAGCGGGAGTTTAAGGTCGGAAGCCGCCCCCGGCGACGGCGGGAACGATAGAGATCTCGTCCTTCTCGTGAACCTTCGCCGCCAGCCCGGCCCCTAGTCGCACGTCCTCGTCGTTCAGGTACACGTTGACGAACTGACGCAGCTCGCCGCTCTCATCCAGCAGGCGATCCTTGAAACCCGGATAGCGGGCGTCCAGGGCGGCGATCGCGGTCGCGAGGTCGGTCGCCTGAACGTCAACGGTGACCTGGCCGTCCGAAAGACGGCGCAGCGGGCCCGGGATGCGGAACTGCGGCATATTTAGATTTTCACCTGTTCGCGAAACGACTTTAGCGTGGGTTCTATTTCCACGCGGCGCGCATGGCCGTTCGCCGAAGCTAACACGTCCGCGGTTTTCAAGCCGTGCCCGGTGACATACGCGACCACCACCTCGTCTCCTTTCCAGCGCCCCGCCTTGGCGAGCTTCGCGAGCACCCCGATCGTCACGCCTCCCGCGGTCTCGGTGAAGATGCCCTCGGTCCGGGCGAGCAGGCGGATCGCGTCGACGATCTCCTCTTCGGTGACTGCTTCGACGACACCGCCCGTCTCGATTGCGATCCGGTTGACGTACATGCCGTCGGACGGGTTGCCGATCGCGATCGAGCGGGCGATCGTATCCGGCTTGACCGGCAGCACCCGCTCCGGGGTGTCCGAATGGAACGCGTTGTAGACAGGGGCGCAGCCGAGCGCCTGGGCGCCGGTGTACTTGGGAACGCGATCCTCGCGCACCAGCCCGTACTCGATCAGCTCCTTGGCCGCCTGGCGGTGCCTGACAAACTGACATCCGCTCGCGATCGGGATGATGATCTCGTCGGGCAGCTTCCATCCAAGCTGTTCAGCGGTCTCGAACGTCAGCGTCTTGGAACCCTCGGCGTAGAAGGGCCTGATGTTGATGTTGCAGAACGCCCACGGGGTTGACTCGACGAGCTGGCTGCACAGCCGGTTGACCTCGTCGTAGTTGCCGCGAACCGCCACCACGTTAGGGTCGAAGACGCCGATGCTCGTGAGCTTCGCCGGCTCGAGGTCGACTGGAATGAACACGAAGCACTCGAGGCCGGCCCGCGCCGCGTAGGCCGCCACCGCGTTGGCCAGGTTTCCGGTGGACGCGCACGCGATGGTTTCGAAACCATTCGCCCGCGCCCAGCTGATCGCAACCGAAACCACGCGATCTTTGAACGAGTTGGTCGGGTTCATGCTGTCGTTCTTCAGGTATAGGTTCCGGAGCCCGAGCTCTGCCCCCAGCCGGTCCGCCTTGACGAGCGGCGTGAACCCCTCGCCCAGCGTGACCACAGGCGTCGACTCCTCGATGGGCAGCAGGTCGCGGTATCGCCACATCGACTTGGGCCCCTGCTCGATGCGCTGCCGGCTGACGACCTTCTTCAGCGCGGCCTTGTCGTACACCACATCCAGCGGCCCAAAGCACATCTCGCAGACGTGAGTCGCCTGCAGCTCATACTCAGCGCCGCACTCGCGGCAACGCATCCCCAGGAGCTTGGACACGCGTGTCAGTTTAGGACGGTCATCGGTTAAGCTCGCGCGTCCCTCACCTCCATCCACCACTCGAGCCGACCTCCAGGCGCGAGCACCGGCGGCGGCACCTCCGGGTCCGGCCTGTCATTCCCCCCGGTCGCCGGCTCGACCGCGATCTGCCGGTATCCGCCCAGGTCCCCATTGCACGCCCACACCCCGACGTACGGAGTCAAGCGAGCGTCCCACGCCAGCTCGATCGCAGCGCCGGACCTCCACCCCAGCCGCACCCGGTCGATCGAGCCCGCAGCGAGAAACAGCTTCGTGCTCGTCCCCTCCTCAAGCGAGGCGAGAGCCTCCCCGCCCGGCACCCCGATCTCCATCCCGCTCTCGAACTTGAACAGCGGATGCGCGCACCAATACGCGTACTGGGGCATGTGCCCGCGGTTCTTGTAGGCGTATGTCACCCGCATCACGTCGTCGCCCAGCTTGATCCTCCGCCCCAGCTCAAAGGGCACGATCCGACCGGCGCATTGCATGTACACCGAATCAGCCGTCTTCGCACCCACCGCCCAGGGCACCCGCCACGCCTCCCCATGGTCGGGAAGCAAGTCGGTCGCGTCCACGTTCGGCACCATCTCGTCCCAGCCCGCCGCGCCACCCTCGACAAACCCGACAGCGGAAGGGTCGTCCACGCCGATGCCCTGCTCCAGCAGCTCCTCCCCATCCAGGCGCACCGACGTGATGCGCCCGCCCCGCTTGGGCACGATCTCCATCTCCCAGGGGCCGCCCTTCAGCACCAATTTCCCACCGCCTGAGGCGCCTGGACTAGAGAGCCCTACCGACCGTCTGCTTCCAGTACGTGATCGATTCGAGAAATTCGAGGTCGACGTCCACGCCGAGCCCCGGCCCGGTTGGCACGTCCAGCCGGCCGTCGCGCAGGACAAAAGGCTGGGTGACGTCGCGCCGGTAGTAGCGGTCGGAGGCTGACGTGTCTCCCGGGAGGCTGAAGTTCTGCATCGCCGCCATCGCAACGTTGCCCGCCCTGCCGATTCCCGTTTCCAGCATCCCGCCCATCCACACGGGCACGTGGTTCGCCGCGCACACGTCGTGGATCCGGCGCGCCTCCAGGTAGCCACCGACCCTGCCCGGCTTGATGTTGATGATCCTGCACGCTCCAATCCGGATCGCATCAGCGGCGACGCCGGCCGACGTGATCGACTCATCGAGGCAGATCGGCGTGCGGACGACGGTGGCGAGGTCTGCGTGAGCGAGGATCTCTTCTTCGGGCAGCGGCTGCTCGATCAGCAGCAGATCGAACTCGTCCAGCTGCGCCAGGTGAGGGCCATCGGTGGACTTGTAGGCCGTGTTCGCGTCGACCTGAAGGGGCACGTCGCCAAATCGCTCGCGGACCGCGCGCACCGGCTCCACGTCCCATCCCGGCTTGATCTTCAGCTTGACCCGCCGGTAGCCCAGGTCGAGATACCCGCCGACAGTTTTGAGCAGCGCCGGGATCGATGTGTGAATGCCCACCGAGACACCGCAGTCGACCGCGGTGCGCACCGCCCCGAAGTATTTCGCGAACGGCTCGCCACGCGCCCGTAGCTGCGCGTCAAGGATCGCCGTCTCGATCGCGGCCTTCGCCATGTGATGGCCGTGCACCGGCCGCAGAAGCCCGGCCACGTGCTCGGCTTCGAGGCCCGCCTGGTCCAGCAGCCGAGGCAACAGGTGATGGATCAACACGTGCTGCGCACCCTCGACGTACTCCGGTGAGTACACCGGGTCCTCGGTGGCCACGCACTCGCCCCAACCCTCGCCTTCCGTGGTGAGAGCCTTCACGAGCAAGATGTCGCGCTCGGTCTGCACTCCGAACGACGTCTCGAACGGCGCCACCAGCGACAGGCGGATGCGCCGCAGCTCGACGGCTTCCAGCTTCACGCTTTAACCCCGGCCAGCCGGTCGTACACCATCTGCGACCACGACTCCATGCCCAGGTAATAGATTCGCATCTCGTCGAGCGTCAGCAGCTCGCCCGCCAGCTTGTCGGTCTCACGTATCGATATGTTCGGCGAGTCGCCGTCGACCAGGAACACCACCCCGAGATGCACCTTGGAGACCGGCGAGGAATCGTCATTCAGGAGCCCGAGCAGCTGCGCCTCGAAGCTCCCGTCGTACACGACCTCCTCGCTCCACTCCCGCTTCAATCCGTCGAGGATCGGATCACCCGCCTCTAGGTCTCCCGGGTTGATGTGGCCGCCGATGCCAAGCGAATACTGCTTGCGCAGGCGCCGCTCTGAAGAGGCCCGCAGCCGGTGCGTGAGTAAGTAATGGTTGTCGTGGCGGAACACGACGTAGGGAATGATCTGCTGGTAGGCCGGGTCGTTCTCCACGGAGTCGCGTGCCATGAAGAAGTGGTGCTCGCGGATCACCGCCTGGTGACGGTCGAGGTCACTGGTCACGAATCCATGCCATGCGCCGTCGGGAAACATGTCCTCCCGCTTGACACACAGGACCTGTTCCGACACTCAGAGCATCCTGATGAGGCCGCGACCGAACACCGCGATCAGCTCCGCCGTGCGATCGACGTCATCCTCGCGCACGGGCAGGAAGTACACCCAGGCCGCACGCTCGGTCTCGGTGGTGATCATGGTGCGCGCCGAATCGGCGCTGGGGTTGCCGCACGGTCCCTCAGCGTCGGCCACGCAGATGCGGCCCGCGACGTTGACGTGCTCCTTTCCGATGCCGGTATATCCCTCGCCCTCAGCACCGAGCCTGATCACGAGCTCGTCGCCCTTGACCTTGTCGAGGTCGTACAAACCGACCGGCACCTGCAGCTGCACCGACATCGCGTTGGCGACATCGACAAGCGAGTTGATCCGGGGCATTGGCTCTCCCTTCTTCAGGCGCCGCAACAAAGCTTCCGACGACGGCCGCACACGCGTCGGGTCGAGGCCGAAGCGGCGGTAGAGCTCGCGCGCGCGTCCGACCGGCGGGACCTCGTTTGACTTGGCGACCTGGATCGTGCGGGCGACCTCAAGCTCGAAGTCCTCTCGGGGAGGCGTGACCTCGAGCTCATACAGCTCGAACGCGACCGGCTCGACGTCGATCTCGCTGCGAATCTTCAGCAATCAGTAAGTCCCATCCTGGTCGCCGCTTGCGCGCCACAGGTACTCAAGATGGTCGAAGAACTCCGGATAGGAGATCTCGACGCACTCCGCGCCCTCGATCTCGGTCTTCCCGTCGGCCATCAAGCCTGCGATCGCCAGCGCCATAGCGACGCGATGGTCGCCTTGCGAGCTGACCCGAGCGCCCTCGAGGTATCGCGGGCCGTTGATCACCCAACCATCTTCTACTGCCGTGATGTCCGCGCCCATCGCGGCGAGCCCTTCCTCCATGGCCGCGATCCGATTCGATTCCTTCACGCGCAGCTCAGAAGCGCCCGAGATCACGCTCCGACCTGGCATCTGCGTCGCCGCGACCGCGAGCACCGGCAGCTCGTCGATCATCTCGGCCGCCGTGCCTCCGTGGACCTGAATCGGGCGCAGAGCGGCAGCCGTAGTCACCTCCAGGTCCGCGACCTGCTCGCCGCCAACCTCGCGTTTGTTGGTTTCGCGAATCTTGAAACCCGCCGATCTGAGCAGCGCGACGAAAGCTGTCCGCGTCGGGTTCACACCGCTGCCCTGGATCCGGATCCGCGAACCCGGAACAAGGCCGCCGGCCACAAGCCAGAACGCAGCGGCGCTGAGATCCCCGGGAACGTCGAGGTCGAGCGGACCGAGCTGCGTCGCCGGGCCGACCTGGACGCGCAGGCCGTCGACATCGACCGAGGCCCCCATCGCCCGCAGCATCAACTCCGTGTGATCGCGCGTCTTGATCGGTTCGACGACCGAGGTGGGCGCGTCGGCAAACAACCCCGCGATGAGGATGGCGGACTTCACCTGAGCGCTCGGCACGGGCATCGCGTAGGTCAAACCGTGCAGCGGCGTCTTGCCACCAACTCGCAGCGGCGGCCACGTGGCAGCGGCGCCCATCTCGACGAGCGGTTTGACGACGCGGTCCATCGGCCGGCGCGACAGCGACTCGTCACCGGCCAGCTCGCTCTCGAAATCCTGGGCCGCGAGCAGCCCGGACAGCAGCCGCATCGTGGTGCCCGAGTTGCCGCAGTCGAGCGGCCCCGCCGCACGCCGCAGCCCGCGCAGGCCACACCCCTGGAGCGTTGTGCCATCGAACCCCGCCCCCAGCTCTTGCACGCATCGGGCCGTCGACTGCACGTCCGCTCCGGGCGACAGCCCGCGCAGGCTGCTCTGGCCGGTGGCGACGGAGCCGAGGATGAGCGCGCGGTGCGAGATCGACTTGTCGCCTGGAAGCTTGACCTCGCCCTCGAGCCGCCGTGCCCTCCTGACTGTTGCGATCACCCTTTCGCCCACCGCTCCCGGACTGCCTGAGCCTCCTCGAACAGCTCGACCAGCCGCGGATCGTCATCCTCGAGGTGCCGGCGCAGCCGCGCCAATACGGCGGTGACCGCATCCAGCTCTTCAATAAGATGCGCCCGGTTCGTCCTGGTCACCCCCGCGTAAAGCTCCGGGTCGCCCGCGGCCAGCCGGCTCATGTCGCGAAAGCCACCCGCGGCGAGGCGCGAGGCCTCCGGCCAGTCGGATCGCCGCGAAACGGCGAGCACGTAGCCCACCGAAAGCAAGAATGCCGCGTGGCTCACGCCGGCGACAAGGCGGTCGTGAATCTCTGCGTCCATCACGATCGGATGGGCGCCCACTCCCTCGATCAGCTCGGTGAGCACCGGCTCGTCCCGAGTCAACACCCACGGTGCGCCCTTGAACAACGAGGCATCCGCCGCGTCGATGCCGGACTTCTCCTTCCCGCACATCGGATGGCCCCCGACGAGGTCGATCCCGGCCGCCGTCGCCCACTCCATCACGCTGGCCTTCGTGCTCGCCATGTCAGTGACGACCTTTCCGTCCGTCCTGCCCGCCAGCTGCGCAAACACCTCGCGCATCGCCTTGATCGGCGCGCCGATGACGACCACGTCGGCGATGTCGGCGATGCTCGTGTCCGCACTCGCGCTGGTGACGACGCCCCGGTCCAGCGCTTTGCGCAGCGTCCTGGAATCCGTGTCGCTGCCCACGAGCACGACATCCGGCCGAGCCTCCTTTAATGCCAGAGCAAATGACGACCCCATGAGGCCAAGCCCGACCACTGCGAGTGTGGTCATCGGATCAGGCCAGCTGTTTTGCCATCGCACCCAACATGCGGCGCAGGTCGGCCATCAGTCGGTCGAAGCTCGCGAAGTCGAGCGACTGGGCGCCGTCCGACAGCGCCTGGTTGGGAGTCGGGTGCACCTCCACGATCAAGCCGTGAGCGCCCGCCGCCACCGCGGCCAGCGCCATCGGCCCGACGAGCGACCAGCGCCCTGTCGCCTGGGACGGGTCGACGATGACCGGAAGGTGAGACAGCTCGCGGGCGAGCGGTACCGCGTTGAGGTCGAGCGTGAATCGCGTCGCGGTCTCGAACGTCCGGATGCCACGCTCACACAGGATGACGTCACGGTTCCCCTGCGACAGGACGTACTCCGCGGCGAGCAGCCACTCCTCGATGGTCGAGGACATGCCTCGCTTCAGCAGCACCGGCTTGCCGGATCGCCCCGCCTCCTGCAGCAGCGCGTAGTTCTGCATGTTGCGCGTGCCGAGCTGCAGGATGTCCGCATACCGCGCGACCAGCTCCACGTCGCCCGGGGCCACGACCTCGGTCACCACCTTCAGCCCGGTCTCCTCGCGCGCCGTCGCCATCATCTTCAACGCCGCCTCGCCCAGGCCCTGGAACGAGTACGGCGACGTGCGCGGCTTGAACGCGCCACCCCGCAGCACCTTGGCGCCCTGCTTGGCGACGTGGCGCGCCGTCTCGAGGAGCATCTCCTCTCCCTCGACGGAGCAGGGGCCGGCCATCATCACGACCTCGTCACCGCCGATCCTCACGCCGCCCACGTCGACCACGGTGTTGACCGGCCGGAACTCTCGGCTCGCGAGCTTGAACGGCTTGGTGATCGGGATGATCTCGTGGATGCCGCCGAGGTGCGAGAAGGCCTCCTTGAACGCGTAGGCGTTTCCGCCGATCACGCCGACGAGCGTCCGCTCCTCGCCGCGCGACAGCTCGGTCTTGAGCCCGATCTCGTGGACGCGGTCGACGACGGCCTTGATCTCCCCTTCCGTCGCGGAGTGCGACATGACGATGATCATTTCGTCAACGTCTCCCGCAAGTAATCAAGGTCGGCCTTGATCGCCTGCGCGCCGCGCATGTACGCGAAGCGCATGGCCGACTGCGGCCGCGGCGTGTTGTACAGCACCAGGACGCGCACGCACTTGGGCACGCCACGCGGGTTCGGCAGCTGCACGTCCATGTCATGGCCGCAGAGAAGCGGAACGTCCAGCCAGCCCAGCCGGCGCGCCGCAAAGGCCGGGAACTCGGCGGTCAGGTCCTGCGTGGTGGTGAAGTAGGCGAAGCAGATCTCGGCAGTGTCGATGTTGTTGAGAAAGACGAGCTCCCGGAGCAGCTCCTCCGTCGCCTCGGTGATGGCCGCCGCCGTGTTCGCCTCCGCGGTCGTCGCGCCGCGGATCCCCCTCACCGGCACGCCTTCAAGAGCTCCTTGATCAGCACAACGGGATCTCCGCCCCGATCGATCTCGTTCACCACCGCGCTGCCGACGACCGCGGCGTCGGCGGTGCCGCGCAGCGCCTTCATGTGCTCGGGGCGCGAGATGCCGAAACCGGCGGCGATCGGCAGCGTCGTGTGGCGCCTTACCTTCTCGAAGAGCTCCTTCATACCCTCGGGCAGCTCTTTTCTCGCGCCGGTGATCCCGGTCACCGTCACGCAGTACACGAACCCGCTCGAGCGCTCGCAGATCGACTCCATCCGCGACTCGGCCGTGGTCGGGGCGACCATGAAGATGGTGTCGAGCGAGGCGGAGCGCAGCCAGCCGGCCACGGGTTCGGACTCCTCGACGGGAAGGTCGGGAATGATCACGCCGGCCACGCCGGCCTGCGCGGCCGCGGCGGCGAAACGCCTCGGGTCGTGCGCCAGGATCGGATTGATGTAGGTCATCAGGACGACCGGGACGCCCTCGTTCGCGACCGTCCCCGCGACCTCCAGCGCCGCACCGACGTTCATGCCCTGCTCGAGCGCGATCTGTCCCGCGCGCTGGATCACCGGACCGTCGGCGAGCGGGTCGGAGAAGGGGATGCCGATCTCCAGCACGGCGATGCCCGAGGTGGCGAGCCTCTTTCCCGCCTCGATCGATTTGTTCTTCGTCGGATGCCCGGCCATCATGTAGGCGATCAGCTTCAGGTCGCCGGTCGCACGCACGGCCAGCTCTAATTTAGATGCGGTTTCAGACACCATCGACCGAATCCATGTCCTTGTCGCCCCGGCCCGACAGGCAGACCAGAAGCCGACCGCCGGGCCCCATTGCGCGCGCCAGCTCGCCCGCGTGATGCAGCGCGTGCGCCGGCTCGAGCGCCGGCATGATGCCCTCGAGGCGTGTGCACAGCTTGAAGGCGGCCAGCGCATCCTTGTCGGTCACCGCCACATATTCGACCCGCTCCAGGTCACGAAGGAAAGAGTGCTCGGGACCAACGCCGGGGTAGTCCAGCCCCGCCGAGATGGAATGCGTCGGCATCACCTGGCCGTCGAGATCCTGGAGCAGGTACGAGTAGCTTCCGTGCAGCACGCCGGGCCGCCCGCCGACCAGCGACGCCGCATGCTCGCCGCTCTTCACACCCTTCCCGGCGGCCTCTACGCCGACGAGCACCACCTCCTTGTCATCGAGGAAGGCCGTGAAGATGCCGATCGCGTTGGATCCGCCGCCCACGCATGCGACCACGACGTCGGGCAGCTTGCCGTCGACCGCCAGGTACTGCTCGCGCGCTTCGTCGCCGATCACCCGCTGAAGGTCTCTCACCATCTCCGGGTACGGGTGAGGTCCCACGACCGAGCCGATGATGTAGTGAGTCGACCGCACGTTGCTCACCCAGTCGCGGATCGCCTCGGACGTCGCGTCCTTCAATGTCTTCGTGCCGCTCGTCACCTCGACGACCTCGGCACCGAGCAGCTTCATCCTCCTGACGTTCATCGACTGCCGGCGCATGTCCTCGGTGCCCATGTACACGACGCATTCGAGACCGAACCGCGCGCATACCGTGGCCGCGGCCACTCCATGCTGGCCCGCCCCGGTCTCCGCGATGACTCGCTTCTTGCCCATCCTCAAGGCAAGCAGCGCCTGGCCGACTGCGTTGTTGAGCTTGTGCGCCCCGGTGTGACACAGGTCCTCGCGCTTGAGATGGATGTGCGCGCCGCCGAAGTGCTCGCTAAGGCGCGTCGCCGCGTAAAGCGCTGTCGGGCGGCCGACAAACGCGTGCCGGTGGCCGGCCAGCTCGAGCTGGAACTGGGGGTCGGCTTTGGCCTCGTGCCACATCCCCTCCAGCTCTATCAGCGCGCTCATCAAGGTCTCGGGAACGTACTGGCCCCCGTAGGCGCCGAAGCGCCCATCGACGGGATGGGTCTGGGCGGGGCGCTGCATCACATCAGCCCCTCGGCCAGGCGCACCGCGCGGACGAACGCGCGGACCTTGTCCGGGTCTTTGACCCCGATCGAGGCCTCGACTCCACTCGAAACGTCAACACCGTAGGGCTTGAAAGCGCTCACGACTGTGCCCACGTTACCCGGTTCAAGACCGCCGGCGATGAACACCCTCCGGCTGGAAATCAGGGGACGGGCGAGCTCCCAGTCCCACGTCCGCCCTGTTCCGCCGCGCTGGTCGGCCGACCACGAGTCGAGCATCACCAGGTCAGGCCATCCCTCCGCGCTTGGGATTTTGCCGTCCTTCACTTTCAAGACTTTGATCGCGGGAGTGCCGGCATCGAACCCGGGCGGTTCCGAGCCGTGCAGCTGAAGCAGGCTCAGGCCGACGAACTCGGCGATTTGCCGGACCTCGTCCTCCGACTGGTCGATGAAGACCCCGACGGTCTTCGGCCGCACGGCAAGGCCGTCGACGATCGCCTTCGCCGCCTCGGGCGAAATGTGCCGCGCTGAGGAGCAGAAGTGAAAGCCGATCAGGTCAGCGCCGGAATCTACCGCCGTCTGAGCTCCCGCCGCGTCGCGGATACCGCAGATCTTCACTCTGACCATGTGGTCAGCTCCTTGATCTTCCCGGCCGGGTCGCTGGCACGCATCAGCACCTCGCCGACCAGGATCGCATCCGCGCCGGCCTCGTAAACCTTGCGCGCGGCTGCGACGTCGTGAATGCCGCTCTCGGCGACGACGACGACGTCGGACGGAATCAGCTTGCGCAGCCGCTCGGTTAGGCCGAGATCGACCTCGAACGTGCGCAGGTCCCGGTGGTTGACACCGATCAGCGTCGCGCCGACCTCTAGGGCCACGCGCGTCTCCGCCTCATCATGGACCTCGACCAGCGCGGCGAGGCCCCTGCTCCGTGCGACGGCGAGCAGCTCGGCGAGATGCGTACGGTCGAGCGCAGCCATGATGAGGAGCACTGCGTCCGCCCCAGCAGCCCTGGCCTCGGCGATCTCGTACGGGTCGGTCACGAAGTCCTTGCGCAGGATCGGCAGGTCGGTCGCGGCTCGTGCCGCCACGATGTGCTCGGGACGCCCGCCGAAGCTCGCCATGTGGGTCAGCACCGAGAGCGCGGCCGCGCCGCCCTCCGTGTAGGCGTGCGCCAGGTCTGCGGGGCGGTAGTCCTCGACGAGCACTCCCATGCTCGGGGTTCGCTGCTTCATCTCGGCGATCACGGACAGGCCGGGCGCGCGCAGCGCGCCGGCGAAATCCTTGGGCGTGTACATGGCAACCGTGCGCTCGAACTGGTCCTGCGCAACCAGGGCGCGGCGCCGCTGCAGATCCTGCCTGGCCTCTACGACCAGGCGGCTGAGCAAATCCTCGTCACGAGGGACGGTCACTCCTGGGAGATTTTCGCCCAGCGCTGGAGAACCTCGCCCGCCCGGCCTGAGTCGATGGCCTCCGCGGCCATGCCGAGGCCCTCTTTCCAGGTGGCGGCCAAACCCGCCGCCCGGAGCGCCGCCGCGGAGTTCAGCAGGACCACGTCGCGTCGTGGCCCGTTCGCCCCCGCAAGAACCTCGCGAGCGATTCGAGCGTTCTCCTCCGGACCCCCACCCCGCATCGACTCGACCGGGGCGCCGGCCAGGCCGAGCTCTCGAGGATCGAGCTCGTATTCCTTGCGGCTCCCATCGATCTCGATCACGTGCGAAGGCGAGCTCACCGACAGTTCGTCCATGCCGTCGCCGGCGTGAAAGACGATCGCGCGCTCGACGCCGAGGCGGATCAGCACTTCGGCCATCTTGGCCGCCATCGAGCCGTCCGCAACCCCGAGCGCCTGGTACTTCGCGCCGGCCGGGTTGCATAGCGGGCCGAGCACGTTGAACACCGTCCGCAGCCCCAGCTCGCGCCGCGGCACGCCGGCGAAGCGAAATGAGGGATGGAACACCGGCGCGAAGAGGAAGCCGATGCCGGCCTCCTCGATGCAGCGCGCCACGCCTTCCGGACCAAGGTCGATCTTCACGCCCAACTGCTCGAGCACGTCGGCCGAGCCGCACATCGAGGAAGCGGCGCGGTTGCCGTGCTTGGCGACTCTTGCGCCGCATGCCGCCGCGACGATCGCGGACAGCGTGGAGATGTTGAAGGTTGCGAGCCCATCGCCTCCGGTCCCGCACGTGTCGAGCAGCGCGCCCTCGACCTGGATCGGCGTCGCCACCGCGCGGGCGGTGCGCGCGAAGCCGGTGATCTCGTCAGGCGTCTCGCCCTTCATGCGAAGAGCCACGAGGAAGCCCGCGATCTGGACCGGGGTCGCGTCGCCGCGCATGATGATTTCGAATGCGGACGCGGCCTCATCCTCGGTCAGCGGCTCGCACCTGACGAGTTTCGCTATCGCCTCGATCACCGTCTTACTTCTTCTCCGCCCGGCGAAGGAAGTTGGCGAGGATCTTCTTGCCTTCTTTCGTCAGGACGGACTCGGGATGGAACTGGACGCCGTACGTCGGGTGCTTGGCATGCCGCAGCCCCATCACCGTGCCGTCCGCGGTCCACGCCGTGATCACGAGCTCATCAGGCAACGAATCGCGCTCGACGATCAGCGAGTGGTAGCGCGTCGCCTCGAACGGGTCGCTTACCCCGGCGAGCACGCCCGAGTTGTCGTGCCTGATCCACGACGTCTTGCCATGAGCCGGCTCGTTGCGCACCACGCGTCCGCCGAAAGCCTGACCCATGCACTGATGGCCGAGGCACACCCCAAGGATGGGCACCTTGCCGCTCAGTTCGCGGATCGCGTCCGTCGACACTCCCGCGTCATCGGGGGTCCCGGGCCCCGGTGAGATGACGATGCCGTCGTACTCAGCAAGCTCCTTCACCTCGACCTCGTCGTTGCGAAACACCCGCGGCTCGACCCCGAGCTCGCCGAAGTACTGCACCAGATTGTAGGTGAAGGAGTCGTAGTTGTCGATCAGGGCGATCACATCTGCTCCGCCATCTCGATGGCCTTGAACATCGCCCCTGCCTTCTCCAGCGTCTCTTCGAACTCGCGCTCGGGCTGCGAGTCGGCAACGATGCCGGCGCCCGCCTGAACGTAGGCGACCCCGTCGGCGATAACGATGGTGCGAAGCGTGATGGCCATGTCGAGGTTGCCACCGAAGCTCACGTAACCCAACGATCCCGCGTACACGCCGCGCTGGTCGGGCTCGAGCTCCGCAATCACCTCCATGGCGCGGATCTTCGGCGCACCGGACACCGTCCCAGCGGGGAATGCCGCCCGCAGCGCATCGAGCGACGAGCAGCCGTCGCGCAGCTGTCCGCTGACCGTCGAGGAAATATGCATGACGTGCGAGTAGCGCTCGACCTCCATCAGCCTGTCCACGCTCACGGTGCCAGGGCGCGCGACGCGTCCCACGTCGTTGCGGCCGAGGTCGACGAGCATCACGTGCTCGGCGCGCTCCTTCAGGTCGCTGAGCAGCTCCTTCTCGAGCCTTGCATCCTCGGCGGGGTCGGCGCCGCGCCGTCGTGTCCCCGCCAGCGGCCGCGTCTCCACGCGCCGGCCCTCGACCTGCACGAGCTTTTCGGGAGACGTGCCCACCACGTGGCGATCACCGCCCAGGGACAGGAAGAACATGTAGGGCGACGGGTTGATGGCGCGCAGGCAGCGATAGACGTCGAACGGACTCGCCTCGAGCGGTTTGCGGAAGCGCTGCGACACGACGATCTGGAAAGCGTCGCCCGCGAGGATGTGCTCCTTCGCCGCGTCGACCATCGCGTGGTACTGGCCCGGCGTGACGTTGGACTCCCACCGCGCCCCGTCCTTGCCGCGCGCATATGCCGCCATCTGATCCGACGCGAGACGCCGCTCCATCTCGTCGATTCGTGTGACCGCGGTGTCGTAGTCCTCGCGGTCGGGCCGGTGGATGGTGAGGAGCTTGAGCCGGCGCGTGACGTGGTCGAAAACCGCCAGGTCCTCGGCGCGCAGGAACGCGCTCTCCGGCATCGGCGGGGGCGCGCCTTCCGCGACCGGCAGCCGCTCGAAGTGCCGCGCGGTCTCGTAGCCGAGATAGCCCACCGCTCCGCCATGAAACCGCGGGACGCCTTTGACCGGCGCAGTCGATTCGGCGGCCACCGCTCGCAGCGCGGCCAGCGGATCGTCGATGTCCAGCTCCAGCGGCTTCGGCTCCGAGCCGATGAAGGAGTAGCGCGCGAGGCGCTCACCTCCCTCCACGCTCTCGAGCAGGAAGCCCGGTGTGCCCGGCGGGCACAGCAGCGTGTAAGCGCGGACTGGGGTCAGCATGTCGGCCAGCACTTCCCTGTACACGGGGATCAGGGCATGGTCTACAGCCAGGGCCCGGGCTTCCTTCCGGGTGGGCATCGCGTCTTTTGAAATGCGCCCTGCGCGCGCTCGGCTCATCTAGTCTCCTCTTACCTATCCGCGCGACTCACTGTGGCCGTGCCGGATGCCAAACCCTACCAGATATCTATTTAGCGTTCCCTATGTGAGCTTTGGCCTTCATCGCCCGCTTCACCTCGCGAGCCTGCGCCATTGATTCGACCGAATCCACGTCTGCGACGGTGTGCCACGAGGCGGCGTGTTTCTCCCAGCCACGCGGCTTGACGCCGAACCTCTTGGCCAGGATCGCAACCAGGATCTTGACTTTCATGTCTCCAAACCCCGGCAGCTTCTTGATCCGCGCCGCCAGGTCATCGCCGTCGCGAGCCTCTTTCCACACGGAGCCCGCATCGCCGCCGTAGTCGGTGACGATCTTCTGGCACAGAGCCTGGACGCGCGTCGCCATGCTGCCGGGGAACCGGTGCAGCGCCGGCCTCTCGCGGAACACAGCGCTCAACTTCTCGGGGTCCATGGCCGCGATCTTCCTGACGTCCAGGTGTCCCAGTCGCTTCTTCAATTCGTAGGGACCCCCGAACGCCTTCTCCATCTTGACCTGCTGGTCGAGCACCAACCCGATCAAGAGCGCGAGCGGATCGGTCTCGAGCAGAAGGTTGGCCGCTGGGTCTTCGGTCCAGACGATGGGCACTCCCCAACTCTAGCTGGGACACGTCCGACCACAGGGCTTGGGTACCCTTTGGCGTTATAGCCAATGTGTCTGCCCTGCCGGATCTGCCGCAGGACACCTACCAGCCGGGCTCGCGAGAGGACTTCGACCGCCTGTACCGGACCGCGTATCCGCGTGTCTACCGCACTCTCATGGCCATCCTGGGAGATCCCGCCGAAGCTGAGGATTGCGCCCAGGATGCCTTCGTCAAGGCGTTCCGGGCCTGGAAACGTTGGCGGCCTGACGCACCCGCCGAGGCCTGGATCCACCGGATCGCCGTCAACCGCGCGATCTCGTACCGGCGCAGCTCGCAGCTGCGTACGGTCGGAGAGCTGCTGCGGCGGCTGGGCAGGCCTGCCGCCGGGGACGACCCCGCCCACATCGCGACCAGGCCCGACCTGCTGACGGCGCTGCGCTCGATCCCTCCGAAGCTGGCCGCAGCCATCGTGCTGCGCCACTACCACGGGTACAACAACCGGGAGATCGCCGCCTCGCTGGGCGTCTCGGAGCGCACGATCGGCACCCGTTTGAGCCAGGCAGCCGAGCGACTTCGGCGAATGCTCGAAAAATCCAATTCGGATGGCTTCTCACTTGGGGTGAGTTCGGCGTTGTCTTCAGAGCAGGAAGCGAATTCACATGCCGAACACTGAACACGACCCGATCGACCGCGGCTTCGAATGGCGGCTGAAGGCCGCCCTCGACCGGGTCACGCCGCCGTCTTCGAACCCCCGCTACGCGTCAACGGTCATGGGCGCCGCCAGGGTCTGGCCGCTGGGGCCTGCCCTGGTTGCTGCCGCGGCGACCATCGTGCTTCTTGCGGTCACCGCGACCGCCGCAACGGGAAGCGCCAACCCGGTGGTCTGGGCGGAACGCGCAGGTTCGACCATGCAGTCCGTCGGACACACCCCCGAAGCGGCTCCGAGCCCGGAACCAAGCCCGGAGACTCCACACAGCGCTCCAGCCGCCCCAGCACAGCCCACGCACGACAGTGAGCACGACGCATCCCAGGCTCCCGAGCCGAAGGAGAGCCCGGAACCTACGGAGCGATCTGAGCCTTCGGAATCATCCAGCCACTCGGGGCCGTCCAACTAGAGACTTCCGACTTTCCCCCGGCCAGGCGTTTCTAGGCTGTTAACTCGTAACTTCCAAGGAGAAACAAAGTTGCCGAAAATCAATCTGTCCAAGATCGGGCACGCTTCAGCGGCAGCCGCCGCGGGCGCGATTCTGGCGGTCGCGCCAGTTTTCGCTCAGACGCCGCCGACGACGCCAACACCCGACACCGGATCGGTGATCACGATCATCATCACCGCGGCCCACCAGGCGGAGCTCGCGGCAGAGACCGCTGACACCGCGGTCGACGAGAACGACGCAGACGACGCAGACGTTGAGGTCGCCGACGTCGAGTCGGACCAGGTCGAAACCACCCACAAAGTCACCGTAACCGTGAACGGCCAGACGAAGACCGTCACCGCCGAGCACGAAACCGAGAGCAGCGACTAACTGACTTCGACGTTGACTTCCAGGAGAGCCGGGCCGAGCCCGGTTCTTCTTTTTTAGCCGGCGAACTGCTAGCCGGCAGGTGCCGCCCGAGCCTCGGCGAGCTCACACGCATCCCAGATCACGCTCACGGCGTAACTGAACTGCATTTCTTCGCCGCCCCACAGCGCTTCGGGTGTACGTGGGCCGATGTCCGGACGTTGCGCGAGCAAGAGATTGCTATCGAGCGTGATCGGGTCGCGCGCGGGTCGCCCGACTACATGCCCATCGTCGGTCTCGAATGAATAGCCGTCAGCCGTTTTGCGGATCCGGTACGCGCCTTCGTGATGACGGCGGTGATGGAAGCCGCACAGGAGGAGAAGATTGTCGAGATTGGTCTCGCCGCCGAGCGCCCAGTGCTCGTAGTGATGAGCCTCCGTCCGGTGCGCCGGTACTCCACAACCGGGAAAGCGACAAAAGCGATCGCGCACGTGCAGCGCCAGGCGCAGCCGCTCTGGAACGATGCGCTGCTTCCGGCCGACGTCGATCGGCAGTCCATTCCGTTCGACCACTCCGACCACCTCGGCGTCGCAGCCGATCCGTCGCGCCGCGCCTGCCGACAACGGAGCGCCGCCGTCGACGAAGCAGCGGCCTTCGCTCAGCTCTCCTGTGAGCACGCCGGCGTCGACGTGCACGACCACCTGGCGAGCTGCAGTCGACGCGATCAGGTTTTCCGCCCCACCCGCGATCACGTGCTCGCACATCGTCACGAGGGCGTCCGCCTGGCGGGCCGCCCAGCGGTCGTCAGCCGGATCCTTCACCCCATCGTCCGTTGGTTCTGGCACCGGCCGGGAGCCGGTAATCGACTCCAGCGCAGCCTGAACAACCGCGGCATCCTCAGGCGTGAGGAGGGCCTTGAGCTGGAGCATGCCGTCGTCGGTCCAATGCATCCAGATCCCTCGACGGGAAAGCTGCTCGTCGGCTTGCTTTGGAGCGTTGGCCTCCTTGATCCGCCTCAGCGC
>DATCPI010000123.1:0-15380 GCA_036570165.1 Candidatus Dormiibacterota bacterium
GAGGAACGAGGCGTCCCTGTCTTCGAGTACAAGCCGAGCCAGGTCAAGGTCATCCTCACGGGCTACGGCAACGCGGACAAGGCGCAGATCGCGCGCATGCTTGCCGCCCAGGTGAAGGTGCCCGAGGGTCGCCTCGACGACCACGCGCGGGACGCCATCGCGATCGCTGTCTGTCACGCCCGCAGCCGACGCTTCACCAGAGCCGTTTCGCCGGGCGCGCGCAGGGCGCAACTTTAGTGATCGCGCATTTGAGCGGGGTGGTACGCCGCGCAGGACCTGACTTCGTGGTGGTCGATGTCGGCGGCGTCGGTTACATGGTCAGCGTCGCGACCGGGACTCGCCAGCAGCTTCCGCCTCCAGGCGGGGCGATCGACCTGCACATCCACACCCAGGTCCGAGAAGACCAGCTCGCTCTGTTCGGCTTCGTCTCAGTCGAAGAGCTGGACATGTTCGAGATGCTGATCCAGGTCGATGGAGTTGGCCCCAAGGTTGGGCTCAACATCCTGAGCGCGGCGAGCCTCGACGTCTTGAAACGTGCGATCGTGGCCGAGGATGCATCGCCGATCAGGCGGGCGAGCGGGGTGGGCCCACGAACGGCGGCGAAGGTGATCATCGAGCTCAAGCCGCGCCTCGACGCCGTTGCCGAGCTCGAGGCGGTGCCGCGTGCGGCGGCGATCGCCGGCGACGGTGTGGTACCGAAAGAGGTGGAGTCGGCGCTGCGCAACCTGGGCTTTTCGTCGCAGGAGGCTAGAACCGGCATCGAATCGGTGGACTGGAAGACGACGCCATCCACGCAAGAAGCGCTGGCGGTCGCGCTCAAGGCCCTGGGCCGCAAGTGACAGGTGACGTCGTCCTCGACGCCAGCTCCGACGACGAACAGTTCGACCTGACGCTCCGCCCGCGACTGCTGTCCGAGTACGTGGGTCAGGAGCAGGTGCGCGAGAACCTGAGCATTTTGCTGGAGGCGGCACGCCGCCGGGGCGAGCCCGTCGAGCACGTTCTGCTGTGCGGTCCTCCGGGGCTCGGCAAGACCACGCTCGCCCACATCATCGCCAACGAACTTGGCGTGGCGATCAAGGTCAGCTCCGGTCCGGCGATCGATCACCAGGGCGCGCTCGGCTCGATCCTCCTCAACCTGACGACCCGCGACGTTTTCTTCATCGACGAGATCCATCGCTTGAACGCCGTCGTCGAGGAGTCGCTCTATCCTGCGCTCGAGGATTTCCGTTTCGACGCAGTGCTCGGCAAGGGGGTGGGGGCAAGCGCCGCGACACTGCCGCTCCCTCACTTCACCTGCGTCGGCGCAACCACGCGCCAGGGGCTCCTCAGCGGTCCACTGCGCGATCGCTTCGGCGCCGTCTACAGGCTGGACTTCTACACCAAGGCGGAGCTCGAGAAGATCGTGACCCGGTCGGCGCGGATCCTCGACATCGAGGTCCCCCCAGCCGCCGTCTCAGAGATAGCTCGCCGCGCGCGGGGAACGCCGCGCATCGCCAACCGCCTGCTGCGGCGAGTGCGTGACTTCGCGCAGGTTCGGGGCGATGGGCGGGGAACTGTCGACATCACCAGACAAGCGCTGGCGATGCTGGACATCGACGAGATCGGCCTCGAACCGCTCGACCGTCAGCTCCTCGAGACCCTGATCAAGAAGTTCAAGGGCGGTCCGGTGGGCCTCGACACCATCGCGACCTCCCTGTCGGAGGAGCCCGAGACGATCGAGGACGTGCACGAGCCCTACCTCATCCAGATCGGCTTCCTCGCCCGGACGTCTCGCGGCCGAGTGGCGACAGAGCTCGCCTACCGGCACCTGGGCATCACCCCGCCCGACCCCGGACCGCAGCAGACCCGCCTGTTGTAGGCCCCTAGGCATCGGATACCCCCATTCGGGCACAGTTGGCGCTTGACGCCGGCCCGGTTGGTCGTGTCGCGGGCCTACTGTAGGAACAATGCAAGACGCCGGCCGGCTGCTGCTCGTCTTTGGGGTGCTGCTGGCCGTGATCGGCGGGGGCTTGATGCTGTTCGGCCGGTTCCACCTGCCGGGCGACTTCGCGTTTCGCAGCGGAAGCGTGACGATCTACATCCCGATCGCCACCAGCATCATCCTCTCGATAGTTCTGACCGTCGTCCTGAACCTGTTCTTCCGGCAGCGATAAGCGGGGCTTCCGTAGACTGATCGGCTGCCGTGCAGTTAGTCCTCAGCTGGCCAGTCCGCCTGTTCATCGTGGTGGTGCTGGTCTTTTCCATCTTTGTCGACGGGGCGGGCTATGTCTATCGAATAGCCAACCATTACCCGCTGACGGGTAACGTCCCTGGCCTGCCGCCGAACTTCGGCGGCTGGCAGCTCTATATCCACCGCGGACTCGACCTCGCGGGTGGAACCCACATCGACTACGAGCTCGTCAACTTTCCGCCAGGACAATCGCGCGCCGACGTCCAGAAGAGGACCATCGACGTGATCAACAAGCGCGTCAACTCATTGGGCGTCAGCGAGCCCGAGATCCGTGGCGGCGGTTCGAACTTCAACCGCATCACAGTCGACCTCGCCGGAGTGACGGCCGATCAGGCGCAGAAGACGATTGGCGCGGTCTCCAAGCTCGTCTATACGAAGTGGGTGAAGGACGACAAGGTCACCAGCGGGCCGGAACCCGGCTACAAACCGGCCTTCGTCGGATTGACCGGAGACGACATCCAGAACGCCACCTCCACCATTGACCAGAGCGGCGTGGGCTGGGTGGTCAACATCAGCTTCACCTCGCGGGGTGCCGGCATCTTCGCCGATCTGACTCGCGCGAACGTCGCTGCTTGCCCGGGCGCGGGCACCGATTGCCCGGAGCGACACCTCGCCATCTGGCTGGACCTGACGCAGAAGGACCTCGACAGCTGGGAGGATCCGGCCTACGCCTCCAAGGTGTCGCAGCCATACGACACTGCCTGCCTGGCCGCCCAGACGGCAGACACCATATGCGGCAAGCTGCTGACCAACCCGACCACCCTCAGCGAGATTGCCGGCGGCCAGGCGGTCATCAGCGGCGGCTTCACCCAGGCGAGCGCGCAGGACCTCGCGACCGGCATCAACGCAGGGTCCCTGCCCGTTGACCTCCATGTTCTCGACGTGATCCAGGTCGGTTCGACACTTGGCGCGGAGTCGGTCAAGCTCAGCCTGGCGGCCGGCTTGCTCGGCCTGTCGATCGTGGTGATCTTCATGATCCTGTACTACCGCGTGCCCGGACTGCTCGCAAGCGTCGCCCTGCTCTTTTACGCCGGCGCCGTCATTGCCCTCTTCAAGGTGATCCCGGTGACTGTGACGATTGCCGGCATAACCGGGTTCATCCTCTCGGTCGGAATGGCCGTCGACGCCAACGTGCTGATCTTCGAACGCTTCAAGGAAGAGGTGCGTGCGGGCCGCACCATCCCGGCTGCCGTCGATGCAGCAGTCAGACGCGCGTGGCCTGCCATTCGGGACTCGAACACCGCAACGTTCGTCACCTGCGTGATCCTCGGCTTCGTCGGGCCTTCGCAAGTCAAGGGCTTTGCCCTCACGCTGGGACTCGGTGTCGTGATGAGCCTGATCTCGTCGATCATCGTGACCCACAACCTGCTTGCAATCGTGATGACGGGAAGCGCGTTCCGCCGGCCGGCACTCATGGGAGTTGACCGTGTCCGAAGTGTCTGACGTTTCGCCGGGCCGGCAAGCTGCCGACATCGTTCCCGACGCGAGTCCGGCGGTGGAAACTCGGCCCGAGCCCCGCGTGAGAAGGCTCAACATCATCGGCCGGCGCAACCTGTTCTTCGCGATCTCGCTGTTGATCATCATCCCCGGCGTGTACTCGATGGCGACACGAGGGTTCTTGCTCGGCATCGACTTCGCGGGCGGCACCGAGTTCACCGTCAACTTCGCCAACCAACCATCTGTCGCACAGGTTGAACAGGTGGTCACAGCGGAGACGATCCACGGCCAGAACATCACCGGCTCCGTGATCCAGACCGGTGGCGGCGGATTCATCATCCGAGCCCGGCCAATGCTTCCGGCGGAGCAGAAGGTGGTCGAGGAGGATCTCGCCAACAAAGTCGGACCGATCGACGTGCGCCAGGTCCTCGAGGTCGGCCCCACGATCGCCGGGGAGACGATCCAGTTCGCGTTGCTAGCCGTCGTCCTGGCATCCGTCGCGATCCTGTTCCTGCTCGCGATCCGCTTCCACAATCTGCCGGGAGGATGGCGAGCGGGCTTTCAATTCGGGGGCTCGGCCCTTGCCGCCTTGCTGCACGACGTCTTCCTGCTGACAGGCGTCTTCTCGATCATGGGCATGTTCCTCCATTGGCAGATTGGCGAGATCGACAGCTTTTTCGTCGTCGCCGTGCTCACGGTGGTCGGCTTCTCGGTCCACGACACGATCGTCGTTTTTGACCGGATCCGCGAAAACCTCAGGGTCAGCCAGCGGCTCTCGTTCGAGCAGGTGGTGAACCTCAGCATCATGCAGACGGCGGCGCGGTCCATCATCACGAGCTTCACCGTCGTCCTGGTGTTGGTGGCGATCCTGATTGCGGGAGGCTCGACTCAGAAGGGCTTGGCGCTGGCGCTGCTCATCGGCATCGTGTCCGGGACGTACAGCTCGATCTTCAACGCCGCGCCGCTGCTTGTTGTCTGGAGGCGGTTCCAGCCCCTCCGCTAGACGCACGGGCCTAAGGCTCGGCTGGTAAGGTGTGATCAGACACCCTCACATGCCGACCTGGCCAATACCGTCCATCAGAGAGCTGCTCGAACCCACCGTCAAGCACATGGGTTACGAGCTGTACTCGCTCGACCAGTCAGGTCACGCGGGACGGACGCTGCGCATCTCGATCGACCGCAATGAGCCCATCAAGATCGAAGACTGCGAACGCGTGAGCCGCGTCGTCGGGCCATTGATCGATCACTCCGAGCTGATCGACGGTCCTTATGACCTTGAGGTCTCGTCTCCCGGCGCCGAGCGTCCTCTACGCAACCGCGAGGAGTACGAGCGGTTCAACGGCAAGCGGGTCAACGTGCGTTATTGCACCGGAGAGGTGGAGACGGTGGTCGAGGGCCAGCTAGTCGCGGTCGACGAGGCCGGCATCGCGGTGCAGGCCCTCGGTGCTCGCGGGCGTGCACCGGTGATAGTTCATATCGGGTGGAGTGACGTTGTCGCGGGCAGGCTCGCGGTCTCCTTCTGAGCCGTCCACGGAGAGCCTGGGCGAAGCGCTGACCGCGCTTTGCGCCGAGGTCGGCATTCCATTTGAGGAGATGCTGCACACGGTGGAAAGCGCGCTCGCCGTCGCCTATGTGCGCGCCTTCAACCCGACCGGGTTGGTGACCGTGAAGCTCGACACCAAGACTGGCGCCCTCGACGTGCGAAGCCGCACCGTGCGGCCCGACGGAGCCGAGATGATCGAGACGCTGCCGTCCGAGCCTTTCAAGCGGATGGCCGCTCAGACTGCCAAACGCGCGGTGCTTCGCTACATCCACGAGCTCGAGCGCGAGAAGGTGATGCGCGACGTTGCCGAGCACAAGGGCGAGCTGGCGAGCGGCGTGGTCGATCGCCTCGAGGCCGGCACGGTCTTTGTCGACCTGGGACGCATCGAGGGTGTGATGCCGCCCGAGGAGCAGATTCCGGGCGAGCAGCTGCACCCGGGCAAACCGGTGCTTGTCGTCATCCTCGAGGCACAGCGCAATCCGAGGCAGGCGCAGGTCCGCGTTTCTCGCGCTGCTCGATCGTTCGTCCACCGCCTGCTCGAGGCCGAGGTGCCGGAGATCAAAGGCGGGACCGTCCAGATCAAGTCCATCGCGCGCGAGCCAGGACTCCGGACGAAGGTCGCGGTGGCGTCGACCGAGCCGGGCCTGGATCCGGTCGGTGCGTGCGTCGGCCCCAAGGGCGTGCGGCATCGCGCGATCCTGAGCGAGCTTGGCAACGAGCACGTGGACATCGTCCCGTGGTCGGACGACGCCGAAGTCTTCGTCGCCGCCTCTCTCGGTCCGGCGAAGGCGGAGGGCGTTTCGATCGACCGCGCGACACGGACCGCGACAGTCCTGGTGCCAAGAGGGCAGCTGTCTTTGGCCATCGGGCGAGATGGACAGAATGCTCGCCTCGCGGCCAAGCTGACCGGCTTTCGCATCGACATCAAGCCCAGCGAAACGGATGAGCCCGAACCAGCGGCGTGAGCCAGTGCGGACCTGCGTCGGCTGTCGCGAGGAGGCCGGCAAAGCGGGCCTGATCCGCATTGTGCGCCGGGCAGAGGGCGGCGGGGCGATTGATCAGACCGGCCGGGCGACCGGGCGCGGCGCGTACGTCCATGACGACCCTGCTTGTCTGGAATCCGCCCGCAAAAAGCGATCTTTGGACCGCGCCCTGCATACCTCGATCCAGCCGGAGCTCTGGTCTGAACTGACCCGGTAGCGGCCCGCCCTCAGGTTTCGAATTCGCCCTGGGCGGCATAATCATGAGTTCGGGCATGAAGTCACACGAACTCGCACGCGAACTTGGGATCAGTCAAAAGGAGCTGGTGAACTTTCTCCAGCAACGGCGACTGACGCGAAACGCTGCCGCGCCCCTGGCGCCGGGGGCGATCGAAGCTGCGCGTTCGGCGTTCAAGCCAACCACTGCCGCCGTCAAGATCGAAGCCAACGGCGACCGCCGCGTCGTGCTGCCGCCGACGCTGTCCGTGAAGGACCTTGCCGAGAAGCTCGGGGTCAGCCCGGTCGAGGTGATCAAGAAACTCATGGCTTCGAAGATCCTGGCCACGATCAACCAGGTCATCGACTTCGCGACGGCGGAGATCGTCGCCGACGAATTTGGCTTCACCGTCGAACCGGTGTTAAGCGAGGACGTGGTCGCCGTTGAGTCTGCCGAAGGCGAAGGCGACGTCGTCACGACGTCGCGCTTGGAGCTCTTCTCGCTCGCCAATGAAGACCCGGCCAAGCTCGTCGTCCGACCGCCCATCGTCACGGTGCTTGGTCACGTCGACCACGGCAAGACCTCGATCCTCGACGCGATCCGCAAAACGCGAGTCGCGGCGAAAGAGGCGGGCGGCATCACGCAGAGGATCGGCGCCTACAAGATCGAGACGGCCGATGGCCATCCGGTGGTCTTCATCGACACTCCCGGCCACGAAGCGTTCACCGCGATGCGCGCCCGTGGCGCTCAAGTCACGGATGTTGTCGTGCTCGTCGTCGCGGCCGACGACGGCGTGATGCCGCAGACCGTTGAGGCCATCCACCACGCGCGGGCGGCCAAGGTGCCGATCATCGTCGCCATCAACAAGATCGACAAGGAGGGGGCGAACCCCGACCGGGTGCACCAGGAGCTCGCCTCTCAGGGCATCGTCACCCGCCACTACGGCGGTGAGCACGAGTGCGTGCACCTCAGCGCCAAGACCGGGCAGGGCATCGACGACCTGCTCACGACCATCGTCCTGTCCACCGACATTCTCGAGCTGAAGGCCAACCCGGACCGCAACGCGATCGGCACCATCGTTGACGCTCACCTGGAGCGGGGAAGAGGTCCGGTCGCGACGGTGCTCGTCCAGGCAGGCACATTGAAAGTTGGCGACGACTTCGTGTGCGGTCACATCTACGGCCGCGTGCGCGCGCTGGCGGACGACCTCGGTCGCAGCGTCGAGGATGCGCCACCTGCAACCCCCGTGGTCGTGTCCGGCATGAGCGAGGTGCCGCAGGCGGGCGACATCTTCCAGGTCGTCGGCTCGGAAAAGGTCGCGCGCCAGATCGCCCTGACGAAGCTGGCCGAGAAGCGCACCCAGGAAGCGGCCAAGGACTTTGCCCCCCGCATCACGCTCGAGGAACTCGCGCGACGGGCGAAGGAAGGCGAGGTCAAGGAGCTCAGCCTGGTCGTCAAGGCGGATGCGCAGGGCACGCTGGAAGCAGTGCTCAGCGCTCTGCAAAAGATCGAGGATCCCGTCGTTGCGATCAAGATCGTCGGCACAGGCGTCGGCGCGGTCAGTGACTCGGACCTTCTCCTTGCCGGCGTGTCGAACGCAATCATCGTCAGCTTCAACCTCAAGCCCACTCCCGCGTCAACCGCGGCGGCGGAGAGGGCGAAGGTTGAGGTTCGGTACTACGACGTCATCTACAAGCTGACGGAAGACGTCGAGCGAGCCGCCAAAGGCCTACGCGAACCAACGTACCGTCAGATCCGCGAGGGCAAGGTCGAGGTCATCACCCCGATCAAGATTCCCCGGCTCGGAGTCATTGCCGGCAGCCGGGTCCTGGAGGGCAAGGTCAGCCGTGGAGGCTGGGTCAAGCTGCTGCGGGGTAAGGAGCAGATCTTCGAAGGCAGGATCAACTCTCTCAAGCATTTCAAGGAAGACGTTCGAGAGATGCCGGCGGGGCAGGAATGTGGAATCGCTGTCGAGGGTTACGAATCGTTCGAGCCCGGCGACACGATGGAGACATACCGACTCGAGCGAGAAGAAATTTAGTCAGCCTGCGAAAGCGTTGCTGACTGCGGAGGTCGTCATGACCAGCTACCGCGCGGACCAGGTCGGAGAGCAAGTGCGTGAGGAGATCATGTCCATCATTCGGCGCGAGCTCAAGGACCCGCGGATCGGGTTCGTCAGCATTACCTCGGTTCGTATGTCGCCCGACCTCAGGTCGGCTCGCGTGCGCGTGAGCGTGCTCGGAAACCCGGAGCAGCAGAGGGAATCGCTCGCCGGGCTTGTGTCGGCCAAAGGCCTCATCCGCCACGAGCTTGGACGCAGGCTCCAGAACCTCAAGTTCTCCCCCGACGTTCGCTTCGAGCTCGACTCCTCCATCGAGTACAGCGTCCACATCGCCGAGCTCTTGAAAGAGGTGCTGCCTCACAACGGGGCCGAAGGGGAGGGAGAGTCATAGCCACGGCGAAGAAGACCACCGACGTCTACGACGAGATCAAGGAGCTGATCGACGCCAACCAGGAGATCCTGATCTTCGGTCACAAGGATGCCGACGGTGACACCCTCGGGTGCAGCCTCGCCTTCGCTGAGGCTTTGCGCACGGCGGGCAAAGACGTATGGGTGCTCATCCCGCCCCCCTTGCCACAGATGTACGAATTTCTGCCGGGCGTCAAAGACATCCAGGCCGAACCTCCGCACGGTGTCGACCCGCAGCTGGTGTTCTTCTTCGACTCGGGAAACCTCGAACGCTCAGGAAGCAGCGTCAAGCAGATTGCGTCGCACGCCACGATCGTCAACGTCGACCACCACCCGTCGAATTCAAGGTTCGGAGACGTCAACGTCATCGAGCCGGATGCCTCGGCGGTGGGACAGATCGTCATGGAAATGCTCGATCACTTCGGTTATCCGATCACGAAGACGATGGCGGCCAACCTGTATGTCGCGCTGCTCACCGACACCGGCGGCTTCCGGCACGAGAACACGACACCTCGGGCGCTCGACGACGCGGCCAGGCTCGCCCGCCTCGGAGCTGATCCCGGCCACATAGCGACGATGGTCTACAAGATGCGGCCGGAGACCACTCTCAAGCTGAGCGGTCTCGCTCTCGCCACGATGCGGGTGGAGATGGAAGGCAGGCTTGCATGGGCAAAGGTGACCCGCCGAATGCTGAAGGAAGCCAACGCGGTGATGGCAGAGTCCGAGGGCATCATCGACACGCTCAACAGCATCGCCGGCCTCGAACTGGCCATCCTGTTCAAGGAGGTCAACGACTCGCTGACGAAGATCAGCATCCGGAGCCGTGGGGCGGTCGACGCTGCCGCGCTGTGCGCGTCTTTCGGGGGCGGCGGGCACATCCGCGCGGCGGGCGCGGAGATCGAGCGTCCGATGGACGAAGCGGCGCGGATGGTGCTGGCGGCCGCCAAGGAGGCGATCGTTGCCACCTCTCCTCAAAACTGAGCAGGCCAGGCGGAGCGCACCTACATTCCCCACGGGAATCCTCAACGTTGACAAAGCGGCGGGCGATACCTCGTTTTCGGTCGTCAACCGTCTCCGCCGGCTGACCGGCGCCCACCGCGTCGGACACGCCGGGACGCTTGACCCGCTGGCCACGGGCGTACTGCCGGTCCTTTTCGAGTCCGCGACTCGGCTTGCGGAGTTCGCGTTGAAACTTCCCAAGACCTACGTGGCCGACATCCACCTCGGCTTCACCACCGCGACGGACGATGCCGAGGCTGAGCTGCAGCCGGTAGGGGATCCCAGCGGGCTGAGCGCCGCCGACGTGCTCGAAGGCCTGTCGGCGTTTTCGGGGCGCATCCTTCAGGAGCCGCCGGCATTTTCCGCGGTCAAGGTGGAGGGCATACGCGCCTACAAGCTCGCGCGCCGCGGCGACGAGCCCAAACCCAAAGCGCGAGAGGTCGAGGTGTATGAGTCGCGGCTGCTCGAATTCACGGCAGGCCCGAATGCCGTGGCCCGAGTCGAGATCCGCTGCGGCAGCGGGACCTATCTGCGTTCCATCGCGCGCGATCTCGGGCGGGGCTTGAACGTCGGCGGATATCTGGGGCGGCTCGTCCGGACGGCCTACGGAGGCTTGACGATCGACTCGGCTGCCCGCACCGCGGAGCTCAACACAGCCGAAGACGTGCGCGCCCGGCTGCTTCCGGCCGAAGTCATACTGCCGGACATGGAGCAGGTCCAGCTCAACGTCGAGCAGGAGGCCATGGTCCGCCAGGGCCGCGCGGTGCGCGTGTTTCCGGAACCGGGCCAGGGCCTGCTTCGCGCCCACGATTCGGCCGGACGCCTGGTTGCACTCGGACACGCCGATCCCCTGCGGCGCACTTTCGTGCCCGACAAGGTGCTCGTCTGAAGGTGATCGTCTGAAAGTCCATCTCGGACTTCCCACGAGCCCGATCGGGCCTGTGGCGCTCACGATCGGCAGCTTCGACGGCGTGCATCTCGGGCACGTCGACGTGATCCAGCACCTGGTCGCTGCGGCCAAGGTGGACGGATCGCAGCCGGCGTTGATAACGTTCGAGCCGCATCCACGCTGCGTCCTCGACCCGGCCAACTGTCCTCAGTCGATCACCACTCTCCAGGAAAAGCTGGCGCTCATTGAGGCGACGGGCGTGGAGCACGCCGTCGTGGTGAGGTTCGACCGCGAGCTTGCCTCGCTCTCGCCGCAGGAATTCATTGACCGGCTCTCCACGGTGATGGACCTTCGGCGCTGGGTGATCGGCTACGACTTCGCCTTTGGTCGCGGCCGGACCGGCAACGCGCAGTGGCTTCGCGACCACCGACACAAGGTCGACGTCGTTCCTCCATTCCAGGTTGATGGCCGCGAGCTCCACAGCTCGGAGGTGCGCAAGCTCATCGTCGCCGGCGTCGTCGAGCAGGCGAACCGCCTTCTCGGTCGTGAGTACGCGATGGCCGGGCCGGTCGAGGCGGGGGACAGGGTCGGCAGGCGCCTCGGCTTCCCGACCGCGAACATCGGTGTCGAACCCAACAAGCTGATCCCGGCCCTGGGCGCATACGCAGGTCGAGCTCGCTCGCCGGAGGGTGATTTTGTCGCCGCGCTTTCGGTTGGCTACCGCCCAACGTTCGGCGGCACGCAGCTGCGGGTCGAGGCGTTCCTGCTGGACTTCGAGGGCGACCTCTACCAGAAGAAGATCGAGCTGCGCTTCGTCCGGTACCTGCACCCGGACATCAAATTTCCGACCCCTGAGGACCTCGTGGGCCAGCTCAAGCAGGATGTCGCCGACACGCGCCGGATCGTCGGCCAATGACAAAGGTTCTAGTCATCGGGGGTGGGATCGCGGGGTACTGCGCCGCACTGGCGGCTCGCCGCGATGGAGCGGAGGTCACCGTCGTCGCGAAAGCTCCGGGCGCGACCGCGCTGTACGCCGGCGGGATGGAGGTGATCGACGACCTCGACGCGGTTCTCGCCCACCAGCCTCACCATCCGATCAGCAGGCTCGGCCTCGATTCGGTTCGATTGGCGACCGAGCTGGACACCGCGATCCACACCCTCCAGCTCGCGCTCGAGAAAGAAGGCCTGAAGTTCGAAGGTTCATGGCGAACCCGAGGCTTGTATGCGGACATCCATGGGCTGGCCAGGCCGGCCAACCTTGTTCCGTCCTCGGTGGCCGGCGGCGAGCTGCGCGCTCTCAGCGGCCGGCGGGTGGCGGTGGTCGGTGTGAAGGAGGTCGGCGATTACGACGCCGCCTCGACGGCCCAAGCACTCAAGGAGCTGTACGCCATCGAAGCGTTTCCGGAGGAGGTGAGCATCCCCGATCTTCCCCAGGCCGCTTCGGTCACCGATCTGTACGGGCGGCGGGCGCCGCAGCCGTCGCGGACTCGGACCGTGTCGAACGCCTATCCACCCGGATTCACGAATCTGCCTCAGGGCAGCTTCGAGCTGCTTGCCTCACCGCCTTCGCCTCACGGCTGGCGCTTGCAGCAGGTGCTCGCGCTCGGCATCGTGCGAGGACATGTCACGTCCTTTGAAGCTGCCCGGGGCCGCATCGCCTCGGCTCGCACCAGCGACCGTACGTTTCGCGCCGACGCGTTCGTTTTCGCCCCTGGACACCACATTGGCGGCGGACTGGACGGCGCGCGGGTAGCCAGCGAGCCGCTCTTGAAGCTGGCCGTATTTCACGACGGAACACCGGTCACCCGCATGGGTACCCGACTCCAGCACCTGCAGTACCTGGATCCGGCGGAGGGCCTTCGCACCGGACTCTCGACCGACAAGCGCCTTCATCCCCTGGACGAAAACGGTGACGCGCCGTATGGAAACCTCTACGCCGCCGGCGCGGTCCTCGGCGGCTGGGATTACAGCGGCCCGTGTGGCTTCGGCGTGCCGATCCTCACCGGCTGGCTCGCAGGGCGTTGGGCGGCCAAGCAAGCAGCGACCGGGCGCGAGCAGGGCGCCTAATGAGAATCGAGCTCGAAAAGATCGTCGGCGCCGCGGCGCTCGACTCGCGGCCCGTGCGAGACATGTGGCCGCTCGCGATCATGGACCAGCGCGCCGGCAAGCCCGTCCCAGACGTGCTGGTTGCCAGGCCCGCGGACCGCGAGCAGATCGCGGCGATTCTGCGCTGGGCCGGCGCGAACGGGGTGAGGGTGACCCCGATGGGCGGCGGCACCGGCGTCTGCGGCGCGCTCTCGCCAGAAGCCGGCGAGGTCGTGCTCGACATGAGCGCGTTCGACCGCATCGTCGAGGTCCACGAGAAGAACCTCATATGCCGGTGCGAGTCGGGAGTCAACGGACTCGTCCTCGAGAAGCACCTCAACGAGAGCGGATTGACCCTCGGCCACTTTCCCAGCTCACTGCCGGGAACGACCCTCGGAGGCCTGATCGCGACGCGCTCCTCCGGTCAGGAGTCCAGCCGCTACGGCAGCGTCGAAGACATGGTGCTCGGGCTTGACGTGGTTCTTCCCGACGGGACCTTTGCGGCGCCGAGGCCGGGACCTCGATCCGCGGTGGGTCCCGCGTTGCATCAGCTGTGGCTTGGGTCGGAGGGTGCGCTCGGCGTGGTGGTCGCGGCGGTGCTGCGAGTGCATCGCCTGCCCGAAGCAATGATCGGCGGCGGCTACGGGTTTCCGGACCTCGCCACCGGCCTCGAAGCCATGCGGGCGATCATGCAGTCCGGCATGCGACCCCTGGTCCTCCGGCTCTACGACGCAGATGACACCGCGTTCAACGGCTACGACCTGGACCATGGCGCATGCCTGTTGGTCGTCGCCGCAGCGGGCCTGCCCGGCGTGGCCGCGGCTGAGACCGACGCGGTGAAGACGCTGATCGGTGCGGCGACCGATCTCGGCGAAGCTCCCTGGCAGCGGTGGCAGGACCACCGCTTCTCGCTCTCTGCGGAGCGGATGAAATCCTTCCTCGAACCGGCCGGCGCCTACCTGGACACCATCGAGCTGGCGGCGCCCTGGACCGTGCTGCCCGAGCTGCACGCACGGGTCAAGACCGCAATAGCCGTCGGTGGACTGGCGTTATGCCATTTCAGTCATGCCTACGAGCAGGGCTGCTGCGCGTACTTCACGTTCGGCGGCTCCGGAGCAACTGAGGAGGACGCTCGCGAGGCGTACGGGCGGGCGTGGGAGGGCGCGATGAACATCGCCCTCGAGCTTGGTGCGACGATCAGCCATCACCACGGGGTGGGCCAGGTTCGCGCCCGTTGGATGGCCGATGAGATGGGAGGTTGGATTCGAGTGTGGCGATCGATCAAGGACAGCCTTGACCCCAGGGGGGTCATGAACCCACATGCCGTCGGAGGTACACCATAGCCAGCCGGCCCGGCGCCCCGGTCCTGTTCATCGTCAATCCAGCCTCGGGTGCCGGCCGAGCAGGACGGGAATGGGCGGCGATCGAGAGCTGGCTTCCGGAGGCCGGCTTCCAGTACGAGACCGCGGTCACAACGGCGCCTCTCGAGGCCACGGAGATCGCCCAGCGTGCGGTGAGGCAGTCGCGGCCGCTAGTGGTCGCGGTCGGCGGAGACGGCACCTTGAACGAGGTCGTCAACGGTTTCTTCCGCAACGGGGCGCCCATCCCTACAACGACCAAGCTGGCCATGGTTCCGCTGGGAACGGGTGGAGACTTTCGGCGCACGCTGCGCATTCCGCTCGACCCGAGGGCGGCCGTCCGGGTCATCACCGGCGGACTCGTCAGGCGACTCGACGCGGGATGTGTCACGTATCAGGACGACAACGGGGCGACGGCGGTCAGGCACTTCATCAACATCGCTGACGCCGGCATTGGGGGCGAAGTCTCCCACGGGGTGAACAACGGCCCGAAGTTCCTGGGCGCGGCAACCTTCTGGCTCACATCTTTCACGACACTGCTCACCTACAAGAACAAGCCGATGACCGTGAACGTGGACGGCGGCAGCCATGACATCGTGGCCCAGCAGGTGGTGGTGGCGAACTGCCAGTACTTCGGCGGCGGCATGCGCATGGCACCGGCCGCGTCACCAACCGACGGGGTGTTCGACGTCATCCTCGTGGGTGACGCGGGCAAGCTGGAGAGCATCCGCGGTCTCGGTGCAATTCGCGAGGGCAAGCACCTGGATCAGCACAACCCGAAGATCCAGCTCATGTACGGCAAGCGGATCTCGATCACCTCGACCGAGAAGGTGCGGATCGACCTCGACGGCGAGACGCCGGGCTATCTTCCCGCACTCTTCGAGATCCAGCCGGGAGCGATCGAGTTCATCACCCCGCGATAAGGTTCGAAGGCGACGAGTGCGCTGAATTCGTGGTATCCGCGCCCTGGATACACCCATTTCCGCGCACATGTCAAATCACGCGGAAGCCAGCGTTCAAGCTAGATTTCTCGCGTGACTAAGGGCGTCATCGCAACCCCGCACAGGACCGCGTCCGAGGTCGGTGCGCAAGTGCTTCGGGACGGCGGGAATGCTGTCGACGCGGTGATTGCCGCGAACGCGGTGCTGTGCGTCGTCTATCCGCACATGACA